>NZ_VHSY01000002.1:0-672068 GCF_013048625.1 Vibrio sp. 11-4(1)
CACTCATAGTTACCAACATCCCAATGTCCCTTAAATAAGTTCACATAAGAATGAGGCTAGCTGCTGAACCTAAATAAAGAGACATTTTAACTTTGCTAAAAAGTGACATTACAACTTTGCGCCTACACCCTTAGTGCGCATTATGTATATTATGTTAAATGATGAGTGCTCATACGCCAAATGTTGCCAATGAGCACTCCTATTCCCCTGTGGATTTGAAATTTAAGGTCTCCATCATAACCATTAAACATAATGGCTATTTACCATAAAATACTTAATATAGATCTTAATAATCTATCGATTGTTAAGATCTATATTAATGCTTTTTCTACTTACAGAAATGGCTGTATAGCTTCAAAGATATCTTGTCTTCGAACTGGTTTGGAAATGAATCCATCCATACCTGCGTCAAGGCATTTATCTCTATCACTTTCTAGCGCATGAGCGGTTAATGCAATGATTGGAGTCTTGAAACCTTTATCTCGGATAATCCTTGTTGCGGTAATCCCATCCATCACTGGCATCGAGACATCCATAAGAATCAGGTCGATTAAATCCTCATTTTCCTCTAAGAACGTTAATGCTTCTGCTCCATGACTTGCGATATGAACATTATGACCAAGCTTATTTAAAATAAGCTTTATTACAAACTGATTCGACTCGGTATCTTCGACTACGAGAAGATCCATCGCTTTTATTGGTTGGTTGTTTTCTATTTTAACTGGACGATTTTGATTGCAACGAGTTAAAACGGGAATCTTAATAGTAAATGTTGAGCCGACATGCTCGTCACTTTTAACGATAATCTTGCCGCGCATCATTTCAACTAAATGCTTGGTTATTGCTAGCCCTAGTCCTGTACCACCAAAGCGTCTCGTGATGGAACGATCACCTTGATGAAATGCCGTAAATAGATGTTCTTGCTTGGCTTTAGATATACCAATTCCGGTGTCTGATATTGAAATTACAAGCTCGGTGTCTTGCTCAGATACTGAAACTTTTACTTCTCCTTCATCAGTAAACTTTATTGCATTCCCAATAAGATTAAACAGGATTTGAGATAATCGCGTAGAGTCAATCCAAAACTGTTTGTCGGTAGTTACCATGCAATTGAGTTTAAATTGAAGGCTCTTCTTCTTAGCTATTTGTTTTTGTTGAGAGATGACAAAAGTGACAGTGTCTCTTAAATTAACCCACTGTTCATTGAGTTGAAAGCGACCTGATTCAATTTTTGAGAGGTCAAGAATGTCGCTGATAATCGCGAGAAGCAACTCCGCTGAGCATTCCATTTGGCTCAGGGCATCGATTTGCTCTTCTGATAAGGTGGATTGTTTCAGAATATCGAGCATTCCAAGGACGGAATTTAGAGGGGTTCTAATTTCATGACTCATCATCGCTAAGAATTCTGACTTTGAGCGATTTGCAAGCTCTGCTTCTTCTCTTGCTTTAGCAAGCTGAGTTGTCCGCACTTCAACAATACGCTGTAACTTCTCTTTGGTCTCAATATCGATGACAGCCCTCTCAATTAAAGGCCGAAAGCGTCTTAAGGTTTCCTTATTTTCTATGCTAAAGTGCCCTTTCTTAGCACCAATAAGTAAGATGACCGTTTGTGTTACTTCTGAACGTATGCCCGTTAGGACTACCGAGTTTACATGGCTTTTTATAAAACTGTTCAGGTTAATAAACTCCGCAAGCCTATCTGGTTCGAACAGCAGAATACATTCGCCATTCAGCGCTCTCTCAGATGCGTTACCGTGTAACCAAGATATGTTATCAAATACACTATTTGTCGATATCAACGTTTTGAAGGGGTACCTCTCATCATCACGAGTTAGAACGATAAAATCATCAAAGTTGATGTACTTCTTAAGGACATTATTTAATCCCGTAAATATCTCGTGCCGGTTTTTTGCTTCACTCATCGCGGATATCGCTGAAAGAATAGCTTTATTCTCATCGGCGAGCAGTCGTTCTCTTTGCCTAGCCTGTTTTAGTTCGACTAACGCTTCTTGCAGCGCTTCCTGTTGGTATATGTCTAAGTATTTATCTTTCATAAGGTTTATGGAATATCGCTGATGAAATCATCAGGTTTCCATGTCCATTCTCACCACCAATAAATCTACCTTGCTCACCAAAAGTAAAAGGGCAAATAAAAGGTAACTGTTCTAGTTCTTGGTTAATTTGTTCACAAACGCTATTCATGTCTTGCATTAAGTGCAACATAGGACCTGCGCAAAAGATGTTTATCACCCCAATTTTTCGAGATTCTTCTAATTTTTGATTAAAGGCTGCATTTACAACTTTAGCAGCGCGTGCAACGAGGTGTTCTCTGCTTCCTTTCATTAAAGTGAGTTCATCACCCTCTTCTATTCGTGTAAATAGCTCAATTCCTCCATCTCGCGTCTCACGAATTGGATGGGACAATTTGTAATATGGACGCTCATAGAGGTGGCCAGCGACACGCCCTAGTGGATAAGCGCTCGAGTTTGTAAATAGCAGGTTGTTTTTGCCTACTTGGTTATCTTGATGGTTTGTCCACTTTCTATAAACATTGAGGGCTGGTTCGTCATCAATTTCTAGCAAGCACCTATCGTTAGTTTTGGTTGCAACCCCTTTGATATTGGTTGGAGTGTGCCCAGCACTAAAAGCAATATCAACAGGCTGTGAGGAGTAAAATAATGTCAGACTTAAACCTGCAGTTTGAGATCCTTGGGCGGTAATAACAGACCATTTTCCCGCGATATGATTATCAGCGGCTGAACCACCAATAATTGGGATCAGCGTACCAAACCTTTCATCTATAGATGCAATGATTGATTCCTCTTGCCCTGGAGTTGCATGAAGCAGTATTAAGTTTGGCACTTCTCCTACGCGGTTAGCGTTCTCAAGAGCCATATCCAAGGCCTTGGTTACACTGTCACCTGAATCATAGTTAGAAATACCAGTGCCATAAGCATGAGGGCCTGAATCATAAATTGCGAGCACCGCAATCACTGGGCCCGTATGAAACCCCTGGTCTGTCATTACTGCTTGGCATGAACTAGCTCCATGAAAAGGCACACCGGGAAAATGCTCAAGAAACGCTTCTCGAATTAACTCAAAGTCGTACTCTTCCGTGTAGTAGCACATCACGTAAGACAAGTTCTGTTGTGTCAGTTCGGACCTAAGCGTTTCTATCGCTGAGTCTTCATCTTTAATATGAGTAAAAACTGATTGGCAATGCATACGATTTTATAATTGGGTATCACTCTGCTGTTATACCATTCCAACCAATTTTCTCTAGGTAAGAAGGTGAAAATTTCATTAAGAAGTTGCGATTATCTCGTGACAGATCGTATTTATAATTGAACTACAACAATGTTTTCGCCTTTTTTAAAGGTGATTTTTCTTGATTCAGGCATGGTGTCCCATTCCATGTTCTTATGTTCCCGATCGAGATTGATAAATTCGCCAGATTGATTTGGATCAATTTTTAGAGTGCTACTTTTTATCGTTTCGAGCGAAATTCCCGTTGAGTCACGATTAATTGTGATTATTTCACCTTCAATTGTTACATCGCATCGTTCTTTTTGTGAACAGTCAATGCTAGTAACGCTCTCGTGTGTAAAGGTACGCCAGAAAAATGCGCCTATTAACACACTGAGCATGATTAAGATTTGTGCAAGTCGCGCCTTTGTTAACTTTTGTGCAGGCATAATTACTAATATCCTTGTTACAAACTTCAAACTTTTTAAATAAAAAATGATTTCCAGGGGGCCAGTAAGGTTACTACCCTGTCATTGAATTGTTAATTCAAGTATAGTGTCACGCTGAAAATGCCACTTTTTATTAAAGTCAGCAATGGAAATAAGGTGATGATAACACTTGAATTCTAGAGTTTACTTGGGTGGTGTTACGACGCAAGTCGTGTTGGAAGTAAAAGTGTAGTTAATTAGAAATTGGAAGCATGCAAATGAGCCAAGTAAAGCAGCTTGAACAAAACTACAACTATACAGTCGTTCGCCAATTTACCCTTGTGACCATTTTATGGGGCATAGTTGGTATGGCTGTTGGTGTTTTGATTGCCGCTCAATTAGTTTGGCCACAGCTAAACTTTGATACGCCGTGGTTGACGTACAGTCGCTTACGTCCACTGCATACTAATGCGGTAATTTTTGCGTTTGGTACAAGTGCTCTGTTCGCAACGTCTTATTATGTTGTACAGCGCACATGTCAAACACGTCTTTTTGGTGGCCCACTCGTTGCCTTCACCTTTTGGGGTTGGCAAGCAATCATCCTGGCAGCAGCCATTACTTTGCCTCTCGGTTTAACATCGGGTAAAGAGTATGCTGAGCTAGAATGGCCTATTGATATCGCAATTGCGCTAGTATGGGTATCATATGCGGTGGTGTTCTTTGGCACACTGGTGAAGCGAAACACGTCACATATTTATGTGGCAAACTGGTTCTTCGGTGCCTTTATTATCACAGTAGCAGTACTTCACATCGTGAACAGCATGGCTATTCCTGTGTCACTTGGTAAATCTTACTCGATTTACTCAGGCGCAGTGGATGCGATGGTTCAGTGGTGGTATGGACACAATGCGGTAGGTTTCCTACTCACCGCTGGTTTCCTAGGCATGATGTACTACTTCGTTCCTAAACAAGCTGAACGTCCTGTTTATTCTTACCGTCTATCTATCGTTCACTTCTGGGCGCTTATTTCTCTATATATTTGGGCAGGCCCTCACCACCTTCACTATACAGCGCTACCGGACTGGACTCAGTCTCTAGGTATGGTGATGTCGCTGGTTCTATTTGCTCCTTCTTGGGGTGGTATGATCAACGGTATTATGACGTTATCTGGTGCATGGCATAAGCTTCGTTATGACCCTATCCTACGTTTCCTAATCGTTTCTTTGTCGTTCTACGGTATGTCTACCTTTGAAGGTCCAATGATGTCGATTAAGACAGTTAACGCACTTTCTCACTACACAGACTGGACCATTGGTCACGTTCACTCTGGTGCGTTAGGTTGGGTTGCGATGGTCTCTATCGGCTCTGTATATCACTTAGTACCTCGCCTATTTGGCCAAGAGCGTATGTACTCTGTTGGTCTCGTGAATGTGCATTTCTGGCTAGCAACAATCGGTACCGTTCTTTACATCGTTGCGATGTGGATCTCTGGTGTAATGCAAGGTCTGATGTGGCGCGCGGTTAACTCTGACGGTACGCTAACTTACAGCTTTGTTGAGTCTGTAGAAGCGTCTTATCCGTTCTACTTTGTACGTTTCTTAGGTGGATTTATCTTCCTATCTGGTATGTTCCTAATGGCATACAACACGTACAAAACGGTAAGTGCACCAAAAGAAAGCCTAAAAGCTATCCCACATCCGGCATAAGGAGATTTAAGAATGAGTAATAATTCTAATAATCGCCACGAAATCTTAGAACGTAATGTCGGTTTGTTGGCTATTTTTATCGTGTTTGCTATCAGCTGGGGTGCTCTTGTAGAGATCACTCCTCTGATTTTCCAAAAGCAAACGACTGAACCTGTAGAGAATCTGCGTGCTTACACTCCTCTGGAGATGGAAGGTCGTGACATCTACATCCGTGAAGGTTGTAACGTTTGTCACAGCCAGATGGTTCGTCCTTTCCGCTCAGAGACTGAACGTTACGGTCACTACTCTGTCGCTGGTGAGAGTGTTTGGGAACACCCATTCCTTTGGGGCTCTAAGCGTACAGGTCCGGATTTAGCTCGTGTTGGTGGTCGTTATTCTGATGAATGGCACCGCGTTCACCTACTAGATCCTCGTGAGCTTGTGCCTGAGTCAAACATGCCAGGTTTCCCGTGGTTAGCTGAAAACGTTTTAGACGGTAAGCTAACTCAGAAGAAACTTGAGCTATTTCGTGATCAGTTCGGTGTTCCATACACTGATGAAGAGATCGCGAATTCGGCTAAAGAAGTAGAAGGTAAAACAGAGATGGATGCAATCATCGCTTACCTTCAGTCTCTTGGTCATGCAATGAAGTAAGGGGATCATATGGATTTCGGTACAATTCATAGTATTTATACCGTTGTACTCTTCGCTAGTTTTATCGGCATCGTATGGTGGGCATTTAGTAAAAAGCGTAAAGCACGCTTTGAAGAAGATGCCAACTTGGTGTTTGCTGACGAAGAACAAACGACCCCAAATAACCAAGGAGTGAAGAAGTAATGACTACATTCTGGAGTCTCTGGATTATCGTGATTACTGTCGGTACGCTGGTAGGCTGTGCGATTCTCCTAACTTGGTGCGCTAAAGATAAAATGGGCGTCGAGGAAGGGGAAGACATGGGCCACGAGTACGATGGTATTCGCGAGCTAAACAACCCTCTACCAAAGTGGTGGACTTACCTGTTTGTAAGCACATTTGTGTTCGCAGCAGTTTACCTTGCCCTATTCCCAGGTCTAGGTAGCTTCAAGGGCTTTTTAAACTGGCAGAGTTCGGCTCAAACCGTTCGCTCACTAGAAGAGTCAAAAGAAGCCATCGCTGCAGCACAAGAGAACAAGCAACTAAACCAATATGCAAAAGAACTGGATGATGCCGACGCTTACTTCGGCGAAGCATTCCGTAAACTCGCGCACAATGACAGTGGTCTACGCCCAATTCCTGAAATTGCGCAAGATCCTGAAGCATTAAAAGTTGGCCAACGTTTGTTTTTGCAAAACTGTTCTCAATGTCACGGCTCTGATGCTCGTGGTCAGAAAGGTTTCCCTAACCTAACTGATGATGCATGGCTATACGGCGGTGAACCAGCTGCAATCGTAACAACCATCATGCATGGCCGTATTGGTCAAATGCCAGCATGGAAAGATGCGCTTGGTGAGCAAGGTGTGCAAGAAGTTGTAAGCTACACACTTAGCCTATCTGGTCGTAAAGTGAATGCTCGTGAAGCAGCGGCAGGTAAAGCACGTTTCGTCGTGTGTGCAGCTTGTCACGGTACTGATGGTAAGGGTAACCCTGCAGTCGGTGCACCTGATCTTACAGACCAAGATTGGCTATTTGGCGACTCTCGTGCAGCTGTAACCGAAACCGTAATGAACGGCCGCTCAGGTGTAATGCCCGCGTGGAAAGACATTTTGGGTGAAGATAAAGTTCAGCTCGTTGCCTCTTATGTCTGGAGCTTAAGTAACTCAGAGAGTAAGTAACTGAGATATTAAGTAACATAGCAATAACAGCCCCTTTCATAGGGGCTGTCTTTCCTTTAAATTTAACGCCTTACATTTTTTCATTTAGCTGTTGAGAACTTTTTTATGGTAAAGCCTTGGTATAAACAATTTTGGCCGTGGTTCCTAATCATCCTTCCTCTTACTGTCGTAGTTTGGACTGTGATTACTGTGGTCGTTTTCTCGAACAACTCTGTTTCTTTAGTCGCCGAGGATTACTATAAAAAAGGCAAAGGCATTAACATCGACATTAGTAAAATGAATGTCGCTCGTGACCTAGGTCTTAACGCAGAGATTTCTTCTGAAAATAACAATGTTGTGATTGTTTTCGCTAAAGGGAAGCTATCTCATTACCCTGCTCTAACGGCCACTTTCACTCATCGTACTCTTCCTGATCGTGACTTTACAAAGCTCGTAACGGCGGATGCATCTGGTAATTACCGCCTAACGGCAGAAGAATCTATTCAAGGTCCTTGGTTTATCGAACTACAACCACATGACCAACAATGGATGATCCAAGGTAAAGTTGAATTTCCTGCCTCGTCAACACCGTTAATGAAGTAAGCATATGTGTGAATCCTGTTATCACTGTGGTGAAGATGTACCAGCCAACACGGATTTTAAAGTTGATATACTCGGTGAATCCCGCAAGATGTGTTGTCCTGGCTGCGAGATGGTTGCTCAAACCATCGTAGACAGCGGCTTAGTATCCTACTATCAATATAGAACTGCGCCTGCGGAAAAAGCAGATTTAGTACCAGAGCAACTCCAAGCTTTAATTCATTATGATAATGAAGATGTACAATCAGAATTTGTGCGAAATCGTGAAAATGTCTCTGAAGTAACTCTTTCTTTAGAAGGCGTTTCATGTGCAGCTTGTGCGTGGTTAATCGAAAAGCAAGTCTCTAATACGGCTGGGTTAGTGTCTATCCGCGTGAATACAACCACTAACCGCGCGTTACTGGCCTGGAATAACACTCAAGTGCGATTAAGTGAGCTCCTATCTGTCATTCATAAATTGGGTTATAAAGCCGCACCATTTGAAGCTGATAAGCAAGAAGCCTCTTATCATCGAATGATGAAGCAATACTTATACAGATTAGGTATTGCTGGTTTAGCTACCATGCAAGTTATGATGCTAGCCGTCGCATTGTATCTAGAAGTTTTTGGTGACCTAGAACCGGAGTTTAAAAATTACTTTCGTTGGGTAAGTCTGATCTTTGCTACGCCAGTCCTACTCTACTCTGCTCTTCCGTTTTACTTAAATGCGTGGCGAAGCATCAAAGGCCGAACCCTCGGTATGGATGTGCCTGTCTCGATTGCACTTATTTTTGCCTATGTAGCCAGCTTAATAGCAACCGTTACAGAACAGGGCGAAGTCTTCTTCGAATCGATTTCAATGTTCACTTTCTTCCTATTGGTTGGACGATTTTTAGAGATGCGAGCGCGTCGCAAAGCCGCAGCGGCGAGTGGTAACCTATTAAAGTTGATCCCAGCGATCGCCACGACGCTGGATGGCGAGCAAATACCAGTGAAAACTCTAAAAGTTGGAGATCGTATTCGCGTCCTTCCTGGTGAGCATATCCCAGCTGACGGCAAAGTTATTTCGGGTCGTATTCATATTGATGAATCCATGCTAACGGGTGAATCCGTACACGTGGTGAAACGAGAAGGCGATGCGGTTTATGCAGGAACACTAAACGGTGATGAGTCATTTGAGCTAGAGGTCATGAGTTCCAAAGCCGACTCAATGATTTCCAATATCGTGCGTTTACAAGATGAAGCTCAACACTCCAAACCTAAAATCGCAGAAATTGCAGACGTTGTTGCTCGTTACTTTGTTGGAGCAATTCTTATTATTTCTGCTGGTACTTGGTTTTACTGGCATCAAACAAAACCAGATGATGCGTTTTGGATCATGCTATCCGTATTGGTAGCCACCTGTCCATGTGCCCTATCTCTTGCTACTCCAACTGCTCTAACTTGTGCTACCTCCCGTATGGGAAACTTTGGCATTTTGCTTCGTAAAGGTCATGTGTTCGAGACGCTATGTAAGATCAACCACTTAGTTGTAGATAAAACAGGTACTCTGACGAAAGGCGATATTGAGATCTGTGATACAAAAGTGTTGAGTGATCTTCCAAAAGAAGATTGTCTCTCTCTAGCCGCAGCATTAGAAGCTCATGCAAACCATCCTATCGCTCGCTCTTTTGCAAGTTACGCCAATGATGACTTTGTTGTGTATGAAGTGCAAAACGTGATTGGTTCAGGGATTGAGGGGATCTGGAATGGCAAAGTCGTTAAGATAGGCAGTACGGCTTTTGTTCAAGGCAAGGAAAGCGAAGAAAGCCACGCGGTCTATCTTTCAGTTGATGGCGAGCATGTCGCTAGTTTTTACTACCGCGACCCTATCCGAAAAGAAAGCAAAGCCTTTGTTCAACGTTTTGCTGACGCTGGAATTAAGACAACGCTGCTAACAGGTGACTCTCTCTCAAACGCTCGACCTGTAGCGAATGAAATTGGTATCGATCATGTCGTTGCGTCAGCAAAACCAGAAGACAAACTCGCGTATCTTAAGAGTCTTGATGAAGACAGTATCACTATGATGGTTGGCGATGGCATCAATGACGCACCTACTCTCGCCGGAGCTCATCTTTCAGTTGCAATGGGCGGTGGTACGGATGTCGCTAAAGCTTCTGCTGATATGACGTTACTTGGGGATAATCTCGAAAAGCTACTAGAGGCACGTTTGCTTGCACTGCGTACAAGAAAGATTATTCGAGAAAACTTGGCTTGGTCTTTGGGTTACAACCTGTTAATTTTGCCTTTAGCTGTCGCTGGTTTAGTGGCTCCCTACATTGCAGTAGTTGGCATGTCTGCAAGCTCAATTATCGTTGTATCTAACTCTTTGCGCCTGCTCAAAGAGAAATAAGTAGAGAAAGCAAACATGGAAAGTCTTTATATATTGATTCCCATCGCTATCGTTCTCGTTTGTGTTGCTGTTGCCGTTTTTCTTTGGGCAGTAAGAAGTGATCAGTTTGAAGATCTAGAACGACAAGGACATAACATTCTTCTTGATGAAGAAGACAAATCTAATAGTGATAAAAAATAGCAACCTTTATGACTCCTGACTTTATTGGTGCTTTGATGATCGGCCTCGTCGGGGCCGGTCATTGCATGGGAATGTGTGGTGGTATCGCGTCTCTGCTTACCATGGGCTCTTCTACAAGTAAAAGCTCCCCCCTTATTCCACTCTTCTACAACCTAGGGCGATTGAGCAGCTATGCCGTAATCGGTGCATTAGTAGGCGGAGCAATATCAGGTTTATCTGAGCTAAGTGGATTAACGCATTCTCTTGCTTGGTTAAGGCTGATTGCCGCACTGTTCATGATTCTGGTTGCGCTTTATATTGCTAGATGGTGGCAAGGTTTACTGTTAATAGAAAAGTTAGGACAGCACATTTGGCGCTTTATCTCACCTGCTGGTAAGCGTTTGTTGCCATTAAAGCACCCTCTTCATGCTTTACCATTTGGCTTCATTTGGGGCTGGTTACCATGCGGCTTGGTTTATTCTGCGCTAACTTGGTCGGCGGTTTCAGGCAGCGCAATAAACGGTGGTCTTATTATGCTCGCGTTTGGCCTCGGAACACTTCCGGCAATGCTGATTATTGGATATGGTGCCAACCATTTTCAGAAATTACAAAAATCGTTAATATTTAGAAATATTTCAGCATTAATCCTTATTGGGTATGGTTCGTACACTGCTGTAGGAGCCATGGAGTTACTCGGTTTCATATAACGTTAAACTCTATTGAGGTGACATTTTTGCTACCCTTTAGGATTAAGCGATGCTAAAATATTGATGTATATCAAATAGTGAAAGGTTGTTATGATTTCTGAAAAACCTGCAACAAAGCGTATCCAATCAGGCGGTTGCGCCATTCATTGCCAAGATTGTAGCATTAGTCAGCTGTGTATCCCGTTCACTCTGAATGAGGCAGAACTTGATCAGCTTGACCAAATCATCGAACGTAAGAAGCCTATCCAAAAAGGACAAGAGCTTTTTAAGGCTGGTGACGAGCTAAAATCTCTGTACGCTATCCGCTCTGGTACCATCAAGAGCTATACGATCACAGAGCAAGGTGATGAGCAAATCACAGCGTTTCACTTGGCCGGAGACCTAGTTGGTTTCGATGCCATTACAGGTGACTCCCACCCTAGCTTTGCTCAAGCGCTTGAAACGTCGATGGTATGTGAAATCCCATACGAAATTTTAGACGACCTATCAGGTAAAATGCCTAAGCTTCGCCAGCAAATTATGCGTTTGATGAGTAACGAAATTAAAGGTGATCAGGAAATGATTTTGCTTCTTTCTAAAAAGAATGCAGAAGAACGTCTAGCGGCTTTCCTATACAACCTATCAACTCGTTTTTCTCAACGTGGCTTCAGCCCTAGAGAGTTTCGTTTAACGATGACTCGTGGTGATATTGGTAACTATCTTGGTCTTACAGTGGAAACAATCAGTCGCTTGTTGGGTCGTTTCCAGAAATCCGAGATCCTAAGTGTAAAAGGTAAATATATCACTATCTTAGACCACGATGCATTGATGGAACTTGCTGGTGTAACTAAAGAATAATACACCCCAATTATTGATGTAGCTCGAAAATGAGCTACATCATATTTCTCATAAATTCCTTTCGAAAGTCCTCAAAAAGTTACCCAAACTAAGCTACAGTAAAAATGTACGGTGAGTACTCCAAAATACTGATTTAATTTATATTCAGTATCTGGTTTTGCAATAGAAGTGGGCTTAGTTATGAGTATATACAGTAAGATCCTTGTTGTAGCTGACATCAATAATGATGAGCAGCCCGCACTTGCAAGAGCTGTTCAATTAGCTCAAAAAAGTGTATCTAGAAGCCGAATCACTTTCTTTTTATCCATTTACGATTTCTCTTATGACATGACGTCAATGCTATCAGTGGATGAAAGAGATGCTATGCGTCGAGGTGTTATCCATCAACGTGAGCAGTGGATGCTTAAAATTGCTCAACCTTATCTAAACGATGGCTTCGACTTTGATGTATGTGTCGTCTGGCACAACCGTCCTTACGAAGCAATTATCGCTGAGGTCTATGCAGGCAGCCATGACCTAGTCATTAAAGGCACACGTAAGCACGACGTGTTAGAATCTGTGATTTTCACTCCGACCGATTGGCACTTGCTACGTAAATGCCCTATCCCAGTACTTCTGATTAAAAATGCAGATTGGCCAGAACAAGCAAGCATTCTTGCCTCGGTCCACGTAGGCTCTGAAAATCCAACTCATATTGATCTCAACGATGCCATGGTCGAGCGACTAAAAGAAGTCACCACCCGACTGGATGCCAAACCATACCTTGTTAATGCGTATCCCGTTACACCGGCGAACATTACCATTGAACTTCCTGAGTTTGATCCAACGACTTATACCGATGCCGTTCGGGGTCATCACTTAACTGCGATGAAAGCATTACGCCAAAAACACGGCCTTGATGAAGAGCAAACGATTGTTGAGCAAGGCTTACCTGAAGATGTCATTCCAGCAGCAGCTGAGCACTTGAATGCTGCAATGGTTATTTTAGGCACCACAGGGCGAACCGGGCTTTCTGCTGTCTTTATTGGTAATACAGCTGAGCACGTGATCGATAAAATAAATTGCGATGTATTGGCTCTAAAACCAAAAGGCTACATTAGCCCTCTCGATCCAAATACAGCAACCTAATCTCTCTTTAGCATTGCTATATTGAGCGCTTTCAAACAGACGCTAATAAATCCCCCTAATAAAGGGGGATTTTTGTTTGGGGACAGTTAAAGCGTTGAATACAAAAAAGGAGGTCTAATTGACCTCCTTTTTACGAGTTAGATGTTCGTAACATCGATGAACATTGATTCATCAATATTCGTCGAAGAAACGACAGCCTCATTAAATTCATACTCTTCGCGGTTACCTTCACGGTCTAGCGGTAAGTTAACAAAGTCGAACAATTCGCGGTCTGCTAGTTGGCTTGGGCTTACGTTTTGAATTGATTTAAAAATCGCTTCCACACGCCCTGGCGTCTTCTTATCCCATTCAATCAACATTGCTTTTATAGATTGACGCTGAAGGTTCTCTTGAGAGCCACAAAGGTTACACGGAATAATTGGGAAATCCTTGTGCTCAGCGTATTTGATCAGATCTTTTTCACGACAGTAAGTTAATGGACGAATGACCACGTTACGACCATCATCAGAGCGTAGTTTTGGTGGCATCGCTTTAAGGCGAGAGCCGTGGAACATATTCAAGAACATTGTTTCGACGATGTCATCCATGTGATGACCTAGCGCAAGCTTAGTTGCACCAATCTTCTCTGCAAATGAATACAGCGTACCACGTCGCAGGCGCGAACACAGACCACAAGTGGTTTTGCCTTCTGGCACTTTCTCTTTTACGACTGAATACGTGTCCTTATCTACGATGTAGTAAGGGATATTCAGTGTTTCGAAATACTCAGGCAGAATATGCTCAGGGAAGCCCGGTTGTTTTTGGTCTAGGTTTACCGCAACCACTTCAAATTTGATTGGCGCAGCTTTTTGAAGATTCAACAGGATATCAAGCATCGCGAATGAATCTTTACCACCGCTAATACATGCCATCACAACATCGCCTTCTTCGATCATGTTGTAATCAGTAATGGCATTTCCAACATGTCTTCTCAGGCGTTTCTGAAGCTTGTTGAATTCTAGGGTTTCTTTTCTTGTATCTATTTGGTTCATTGCGGGCTCTCACATCGCCGATAAATCGACTAGGACTTCCTAACATGGGTTTCTTTGGGGCGTGGATTATACGAGCTTTTTACGCAGGATTAAATGCTTGTCTTATTGAGACATTAAGAAAAGGACACGAAAGGTAGCTTAGTTACCGTCACAAATGAAAAAAGAGCCGCAATTGCAGCCCTTTCTAAACTCTCAGTGTTCACTTCTTTGCGTTAGGCAGATAAGGTAGCACTCGCATAGTAGGCTCTGGGAGTGTCATTGTGCCACCTTGTCCTATTTCGCTTAGCGCGACCTGTATCTTGCCATTGACAATTGGCTTTTCGGTTCCGTTTGAGAAAATCACTTTATCATTCAGTTGATTTGCAAACTCCATCGTCACACCTTGAACTTCAGGTGTAAACCAACCCGCAAACATACCGCCTAAATCTTCCAACATCGTCTGCATTTGAGGTAGAAGAGGCTTAAGTTGCTCGTAAGAAACGTTACCCTGTAATGGTTCTTTGGCCATCACGACAAGTGAGTAATCGCAACGAGTATCTTTTGGAGTATCGACAAAAACCAACGGATTCGCTGACTTTAAGTTTTTATCGACTGGCAGAGGCAACTCTTGTGAAGCAGGGATAACAAACTCTTCATAGTGCTCTTCTTTTTCCATCCAAGCTTTTTCTATTGTACAAATTTGCTTAGTTTTCGCATCCACAAAGAAGACACCAACTTTCACGTCGTCATGCCCTTCTTTATTGTTGTTTTTGAGTTGGGTGTATAACTTCGAGTACGTGAACATGTACTCTTGAGCTTGGGTTATTGGCGATACAAGAATCAGCGCCGCACTTCCCAATAGACTTAGGCTTAACTTTTTCATTTTATCCGTTATTTTATTGTGTCCAGTAGGCGTTATTATGACGAATCATAGCGCGAAGATCGTGTACATAAGCAATGCCACGTTCAGAATATGCTATCAATCCATGAGTTAACTCTGAAGCCGTTGCGACCGATAACAGGTCTTTGTTCTTTTCGGCTAGAGAAGCCCTGATTTCACGCAGTTCAGCATACGCTGGGTTTCGATTGACATTCATAAAGTAGCCATGAACCGACTGCTGTACAGAATCGAATTTTTCAACTTCATGAGCTTTGCCTGCGCCACGTTGCGCAGGAACAATTCCACAGCCCTTTTTATAACACCATTGGCCGAACAAGTTGTTCGCTTGAGTGGCAAAACGAGAAGTGCCCCACGCAGATTCATTTGCTGCTTGAGTTAGAACCAGCGCTTCTGGTAAGACATTCACTCGCACAAGCATTTCTCCCAACCACGCGTGATCGACTTTGTTGTCGCTCAAAGGCAAAGAATACAGAGCCGCTAGTCGCTGAGCGTACTCTTCTTGCTCTTGAGTGATTTGTCCCACCTTTAAAGAAGTAAGAAACGCTCGTTCATGACGAATTCGTTGATTCTCAAGTGCTATTTTAGGCCTTAAGAAATCAAAAAACGCCGCTTTTTTCTCTTTGGTGTCTTTTATTGCGTTGAAGTCAGGGATATCACCAATGTGTGGCAAATGAGACAAATCGACATGCTTAATTGTCCCGGACAGCACATCAGGATTCTCAACATATTTAAACTGTTGCTCGTAGTGTAAATACGGTCCAATGGAAATGAAAGTGGCGGCTATACAGGTAGCCGCCACTCGTAAACTTATTGATTTTAAAGAATTAGGCATCAAACACCTGTGAGTTACCATCGTGATCATTGTCGTTTTTCTGTGTTGCAACGATCTTGAGCTTAATTCCAAACATTTCGCGGTAGAGTATGCCTTTCAAATGGAAGAAGAATGGCAACACAAAAATCAAGCCAATACCGTAGAACATCGCTGCGACAATAAACATCAACATCACGCCTAAGTAAAGCCCTGCGACGACAAAAATCTTCTTGTTAATAGCGCGAAGTGATAACAATAGCGCCTGCATTGGTGGCACTCTTTTTTCACAAATCAACAAGATAGAGTGACTAAACGCTAAAGAAAGATACAGGGACAGTAGAGGGAAGATCATACCAACTACGCCTTGCAGCATTAGGCTCATCAGCGTTGCTAGGATCACGGGAATAGTAAACTGCAGCCCTTTGCCTACATGGCGCAACTTAGTCTTTAGGCCCGCGATATGGCTCATGGCCATCAAGCTGATCCCTGCATAAATTGGGGCGCTGATCACCTCATAACTAAAGTTCGCGACATAAATAGAAGACACAATATCGTTAGTGAATGATTCTGGATTCTCAAATGCATCAAGAATAACGGTCAGATCACCCAACTGTAGTTGTAACGCGATATAGAAAATACCTAACTGGACAAAAAGCAATACAATAATAGCGGGAGAAAAGGATAAAAAGTGCTGGATGGTTGCTCGCCAAGCTTCATTGAAAACAGCCCCAGCTTTAAGCTCGTAGTTGCCAGACAAAGCTCGCTCTACACTCCCCCCAAGATTGAAATCTTTCTCAAAATCGTCGTTCATAGTTTATCCAAGATTAACTTGTAAAATTTTCACTGGAATTCCAGTCAATTAATGTGGCCGTTATTATAAAGAAATCTTTCCACATCTAACATCACAACTCACGTACTATCCTTGCAATCTCAACTGTATGGTTGATAATTAACCACTCTCAAAGTTATGAAATTGAAAACAATTATTGAACAGAGGCTAGTGCTATCAAACTGTGTTTAAATGCCAATTAATCTTATAAAAACAGTATGGTAAGGAATGATGACTTTTGCCTGCAAAATTTTTTCTGTTTCAAGATAAGAAAATGCTTTAATTTCACAATTTTGGTGATTATGATGCGCGCCTCAAAAGTGAATGGCTAGTGTCACATCAGCTGGGATTATTCCAGCTTGAACGTGGGGGAAATACAGACGTTGAACGCAAAACCGCAAGCAGGAAAGCCAGTTATTCGTTTATCTGGTATTAGTAAAAGTTTCGATGGTAAGGAAATCATCGGTAATTTAAATCTGGATGTTAATCATGGTGAGTTTCTGACGATTCTTGGGCCTTCTGGTTGTGGTAAAACGACAGTTTTACGAATGATCGCTGGTTTTGAAGCGGCGGATAACGGTCAAATAATTTTGGATGACCAAGATGTAACACAGGTTCCTGCTGAGCAGAGACACGTCAACACGGTATTTCAAAGCTACGCACTGTTTCCACACATGACCGTTTTTGACAATGTCGCTTTTGGTCTTCGTATGCAGAAAACGCCTGCAGCAGAGATTGAACCAAGAGTAATGGAAGCATTACGCATGGTTCGTCTAGAAAAAATGGCACAGCGTAAACCGCACCAACTTTCTGGTGGCCAGCAACAGCGTATCGCAATTGCTCGTGCAGTTGTTAATAAACCAAAAGTACTTCTGCTCGATGAATCGCTGTCGGCGCTGGACTACAAATTGCGTAAACAAATGCAGATTGAGTTGAAGCAGCTTCAGCGTCAACTTGGTATTACCTTTATCTTTGTAACACACGACCAGGAAGAAGCCCTATCGATGTCAGACCGCATCATCGTGATGCGTGATGGCGTTATCGAACAAGATGGCTCTCCGCGTGAGATTTACGAAGAGCCTAAGAACCTGTTTGTTGCTCGCTTTATTGGTGAGATCAACGTATTCAATGCAACCATGCTAGAGCGCATCGATGACAAACGCATCCGCGCAGAAATTGAAGGTGTTGAATCCGTCGTTTACTACGATAAGGAAGCACAGAAAGGCGACAAACTACAAGTACTACTTCGCCCTGAAGACTTGCGTATCGAAGAAATCAAAGAGTCTGAAGAAAAAGGCATTGTTGGTCACGTAACTGAGCGTACTTATAAAGGTATGACGTTAGATTCTGTTATCCAATTGGATTCAGGTATGCGTGTAATGGTAAGCGAATTCTTTAACGAAGATGATCCTGATGTGGACCACTCACTTGGCCAGAAAGTCGCTATCACTTGGGTTGAGAGCTGGGAGGTAGTACTCAATGATAAGCAAGAAGATTAATCTTCAGAACGCGATCATTGCCTTAATCGTAGGCTGGCTAACACTGTTTGTGTTGGTACCAAACGTGATGATTATTGGTACCAGTTTCTTAACGCGTGATGAAGCAAACTTAATCGAAATGACATTCACTTTCGACAACTACTTGCGTCTGCTGGACCCACTGTATGCGAAAGTGCTGATGCACTCGTTCTACATGGCAATTGTGGCAACGTTGTTGTGTTTAGTCATTGGATACCCGTTTGCTTATATCGTAGCGAAAATGCCTGAAAAATGGCGTCCGTTTATGCTGTTTTTGGTGATCGTACCATTTTGGACGAACTCTTTGATTCGAACTTACGGACTGAAGATTGTTCTCGGTACACAGGGCATTTTGAACAAGTCGCTGATGGCAATGGAAATCATCGACAAGCCGTTGCGTATTATGTATACCGAAACGGCTGTAATGATTGGTCTTGTATACATCCTACTTCCTTTCATGATTCTGCCGCTTTACTCGGCAATCGAGAAGTTGGACAACACTTACATCGAGGCAGCAAAAGACCTCGGTGCGAACAAGCTCCAAACCATTACTAAAGTAATTCTACCTCTGACAATGCCTGGCATTATCGGTGGCTGTTTGTTGGTTCTACTGCCTGCGCTGGGTATGTTCTACATCTCAGATCTTCTAGGCGGTGCGAAGAACCTACTGATTGGTAACGTAATTAAGAGCCAAGTATTGAACGCTCGTGATTGGCCATTTGGTGCTGCGACCAGTATCGCCCTCACCTTCGCAATGGCGGTAATGCTTTACGCTTACTACCGAGCAGGCAAATTATTGAATAAGAAAGTGGAGCTAGACTAATGGGACGCACAGTTAGATTTAGCTTTATGGCGTTGGTTTATGCATTTTTGTATCTGCCAATCGTTGTACTAATCGTAAACTCATTTAACGCCAATAAATTTGGTATGAAATGGGGTGGTTTCACCACGAAATGGTATGAAACCCTAGTCAACAACGACAGCCTAATGCAGGCTGCATGGCACTCATTGAACGTGGCGGTATTTTCTGCGACAGCGGCTACTATTATTGGTAGCTTAACAGCTGTTGCCCTATTCCGATACTCGTTCAAAGGCAAAGGTGCTGTAAACGGCATGTTGTTTGTCGTAATGATGTCTCCAGATATTGTCATGGCGATTTCATTACTTGCTCTGTTCCTAGTATTAGGCGCACAGCTGGGCTTCTTTACTCTATTGATTGCCCACATCACCTTCTGTTTGCCATTTGTGGTGGTAACCGTATACAGCCGCTTAAATGGCTTCGATGTGAAGATGTTGGAAGCAGCAAAAGATCTTGGCGCAAGTGAATGGGTTATCTTAAAGCAGATCATCCTTCCTCTTGCAAAACCAGCAGTTGCGGCAGGCTGGCTGCTTAGCTTTACCCTGTCTCTGGACGACGTAATTATTAGTTCGTTCGTAACAGGTCCAACGTATGAAATCCTACCATTGAAAATTTACTCGATGGTTAAGGTGGGTATTTCACCGGAAGTGAATGCTCTTGCAACGGTCATGTTGGTGGTTTCTTTAATTCTTGTCGTAATTTCTCAGTTGCTTGCAAGAGAAAAAGTAAAGTAAAATCCACATCCGTTAACATCACGAAACAGAATGGTTACATGCCATTCTGTTTTTCTATCTACCGTCCAAAATGATTTGGACAACGTTTGGTTTGGAGCTAACGTCAATGAAAAAATGGGCTACTCTATTAGCTGGTAGTGCATGTGCGCTTTCTCTGTTCTCAGGTTCAGCGGCAGCGGACGATAAAGAATTGGTATTTATGAACTGGGGGCCTTACATCAACAGTAATATCCTAGAGCAATTTACCAAAGAAACTGGTATCAAAGTGATCTACTCGACTTACGAGTCGAACGAAACTTTGTACGCAAAGCTAAAAACTCATAACCAAGGTTATGACCTAGTGGTACCTTCAACGTACTTCGTAGCAAAAATGCGCGATGAAGGTATGCTGCAAAAGCTCGATAAGACTAAGCTTAAAAACTTCGGCAACCTAGATAAGAACTATCTAGACAAGCCTTACGATCCAAATAACGACTACTCTATTCCACACGTTGTTGCGATTACAGGTCTAGCGGTTAACGCAGACATATACGATCCAAACGACTTCCAAAGCTGGGCAGACCTATGGAAGCCTGAGCTTGAAGGTCAAGTAATGCTGATGGACGACACTCGTGAAGTCTTCCACATCGCACTTCGTAAACTCGGCTATTCAGGCAACTCAAAAGACCCTAAACAAATCGATGAAGCGTACGCTGAGCTACAAAAGTTGATGCCAAACGTTCTAGTTTTCAACTCTGACAACCCAGGCGCACCTTACATGTCTGGTGAAGTGGGCGTTGGTATGCTTTGGAACGGCAGCGCTGCAGCTGCTCAAAATGAAGGCCTAAATCTTAAACTCGTATTTCCTAAAGAAGGCGGTATCGGTTGGGTTGATAACTTCGCTATCTCTTCCGGTGCGAAGAACGTAGAAGCAGCTCACAAGATGATCGACTTCCTACTACGTCCAGAAATCGCAGAGCAAATCTCTCGTGATACTGGTTACTTAACAGCGGTAGAGGAATCGAACGCTAAGTTTAAAGATGTTGCACCGCTATTTCCTTCTCAAGAAGATCTTGATCGAGTGGAATGGCAAGATGCGGTTGGTGATCTAACCGTTAAGTACGAAGATTACTTCCTAAAGCTGAAAGCGGGACAGTAATCGAGCTTGTGTAACAAGTCATCGACTAAAAGAAAATAGGCAGCAATACGCTGCCTATTTTTGTAATTGACTGATATAATTATGCGTTGCTAGGTTTATCTGGCTCGATGTCTAGTTTTATCTTCTCACAAAGCGGAGATACAGCCCTTGAGCTAAATAAACAGATTTGTGCTTACTGCGATTTGGATCAACTTGATAACTCCAGCTAGTATTGACTTGTCCAATCGCGAAACAAAACGGAAAACAAATGAAAAGTAAATTCTACGCAAGCGCTCTATGTGCAGCGACGCTCATCGCTACCCCTGCAATGGCTGCTGATCAAGAACTGTATTTCTACAACTGGTCGGAATACATTCCAAACGAAGTTCTTGAAGACTTTACAAAAGAAACTGGAATCAAAGTTATTTACTCTACATATGAATCTAACGAGAGTATGTACGCAAAACTTAAAACCCAAGGTTCTGGTTACGACTTGGTAGTACCGTCTACCTATTTCGTCTCAAAAATGCGTAAAGAAAGCATGCTGCAACAGATCGACAAAGAGAAATTGTCTCATTTTGCCGATCTTGATACTAACTTCCTTAACAAACCGTTCGATCCGAGCAACAACTACTCTATCCCTTACATTTGGGGTGCGACTGGTATTGGTATCAATGCTGACATGCTAGACAAATCGTCTGTTACTAAGTGGGATGATTTTTGGGATAGCAAGTGGGAAGGTCAACTAATGCTAATGGATGATTCTCGCGAAGTATTCCACATTGCATTGACTAAACTTGGTTACTCACCGAACACCACTAACCCAGATGAAATCAAAGCGGCTTATGAAGAACTGAAAAAGCTAATGCCAAACGTATTAGTATTTAACTCAGACTTTCCTGCAAACCCTTACCTAGCGGGTGAAGTTTCACTTGGTATGCTTTGGAATGGTTCTGCTTACATGGCTCGTCAAGAAGGCGCGAACATCGACATCATCTGGCCAGAAAAAGGAACTATCTTCTGGATGGACAGCCTGGCAATTCCAGCTGGCGCGAAGAACGTTGATGCGGCTCATAAGATGATTGACTTCTTACTGCGCCCAGAAAACGCAGCTAAGATCGCACTAGAGATTGGTTACCCTACTCCAGTAAAAACGGCACACGAACTGCTACCGAAAGAATTTGCTAACGATCCAAGCATTTTCCCACCACAAGAAGTGATGGACAGCGGTACTTGGCAAGATGAAGTTGGCGAAGCGAGCGTAATGTACGATGAGTACTTCCAAAAACTAAAAGTGAACAACTAATTCGTTAGTTTTAAAGATATGAAAAAGCGGCTCATGAGCCGCTTTTTTTGTTCTTAATGACAAGACAAAAGCTCTCCTCTGTGAGAATTATTACGCTCTTTCTTTTCCTTCTAGAGCCAGTATCTCGTCAACTAATTTGGGAACCTCGACGCTTGCTTTTCCGTAGCGTTTTTCCTCAAATTCACTTTCTACCGCACTAGGCTCGAGGTTAATTTCGATGGTGTGCGCGCCATGCATTTTTGCATCATGAACAAAACCTGCTGCGGGATATACGACACCAGAAGTCCCGATAGAAATAAATAAATCTGCTTCTTCTAATGCTGCGTAGATATCCCCCATTCGTAGTGGCATTTCACCAAACCAAACAATATGTGGTCGCATTTGTGAAGGGATCTGACAGCAGTGACAAAGCTCACCAGTCTTAATGTCCTCACTATGTTCTATAACTTGGTTTGATTCACTGCACCTCGCTTTTAAAAGCTCACCGTGCATATGAATGACGTTATGGCTGCCGCCTCTTTCGTGAAGGTTGTCTATATTTTGAGTGATGACCGTCACTTTACCTTCTAACTCGGTTTCTAGGCGGCCCAGTGCCTTATGCGCGGCATTCGGCTGTATCGCATTGTCTTGAAGTTTCTTGCGGCGTTGGTTGTAAAAGTCTTGAACAAGGTCCGGATCGCGAGCAAACCCTTCAGGTGTTGCTACATCTTCAATACGGTGATTCTCCCAAAGGCCATCTTGCGCACGAAATGTTTGAATACCAGATTCGGCCGAGATACCTGCACCAGTAAGTACTACAATATTTCTATAAGGGAAATTCATAACTCATCCTTGCTGTTTTTTCATTAGCTTAACACTGAAAGAATAGCAACAGTAGTAATATGGATTAGACCATGGTCGTAATGGTCACTATTAGAATTACAATTTAAGAGGAACAGCAATGAGACAAGTATCTCTAGCGCTTATATTACTTACGACTTTAGCAGGTTGCCAACTAACCAATGTTGAAGGCGAAGTGGACGACGTAAAAGTAAGAGTCAGCACCAATGACGATAACCATCGTGGTAATGGAGATTTCTGTCCCCCTGGCCAAGCAAAAAAAGGCAATTGCTAAAAGAGCGGCTTTACGCCGCTCCCATATTGGCTTCAATCCTCGTTGGTCGAAGATATTTTATGAATGGCTAGGTCAGCGCCATTGAATTCGTCTTCTTCTGAAAGCCTTAGTCCCATACTGGTATTGATCGCGCCGTAGACTGCAAGTGCCCCAAGCACAGCGATGGAAATGCCCAAAAGCGTTCCTAGAAGCTGAACAATAATGCTCACGCCACCTAGCCCACCCAACGCGCTTTGACCAAAGATCCCCGCAGCAATACCACCCCAAGCGCCACATAAACCGTGTAAAGGCCAAACCCCTAGCACATCATCAATCTTGGTTTTGTTTTGTAGGTAGGTAAAAAGATAAACAAATAGCACGCCAGCAATCGCACCTGTCACTAAAGCACCGATAGGATGCATTAAGTCTGAACCCGCACATACAGCAACCAAGCCAGCCAGTGGGCCATTATGAATAAAGCCGGGGTCATTCTTACCAGCCAACAATGACGCGACAATGCCTCCGACCATTGCCATCAATGAGTTCATTGCCACCAAGCCACTTATGCCTGACACGGTTTGAGCTGACATGACGTTGAAGCCAAACCACCCCACACATAAGATCCAAGCTCCCAAAGCCAAAAACGGAATATTCGAAGGTGCAAAGTTGGTATGCTTTCCTGCTCGAACTCTGCCTTTTCTCATGCCCAAAAACACAACGGCAACCAGCGCTATCCAGCCGCCAACACCATGTACAACGACTGAACCTGCAAAATCGTGGAAGCCATAACCAAAGGTATTTTCAAACCAAGCTTGAACACCAAAGTTTCCGTTCCAGATCATTCCCTCAAATAGTGGGTACACAATACCGACAGTGAAAAATGTTGCGATTAGAATCGGATAAAAACGAGCTCGCTCTGCGATACCACCTGAAACAATAGCGGGAATCGCTGCAGCGAAGGTCAGCAAGAAAAAGAACTTCACCAACTCGTAACCATTGCCTTGAGATAATGTCTCTGCATCAGCAAAGAAGGTGCCGCCATAAGCGACCCAGTATCCAATGAAAAAATACGCAATGGCGGAAATACCGAAATCGGCCAAGATTTTAACTAAAGCATTAACTTGGTTCTTTTGGCGCACGGTTCCTACTTCAAGAAAAGCAAAACCAGCATGCATCAAAAAAACCATGATTGCGCCAAGTAGTAAGAAAAGTGTGTCGGAACTTTGCGTGAGAGTTTGTACAGCGCCGTGTACCTGATTGGCAGTTACACTCATTATGATTGTCTCCGTTGATCTGTAGCGCACTTATCCTGTGCATCAAAGTTAGGCTCATCACCAATTTGGTGAACTTAATTTATAGAGCGTCTAACAGAGCAATTCTCATTCCATAATTTACATTTCTAACACTTACACTTTAATTTATTGTTTTGTATGAACTTTAATAAAATTAGGCATTCTTGAAATGGTGCTTAACACGCTAATAAATGCACCAATATGGTTTTAGTGCACCAACATAATGCGCACCATATAGCTCAACAAAACGTAAAAGCCACCTCATGAGAGGTGGCTTATATACTGAATTGCTAACTAAAGGAGTTTATCGAGTGATCTTCCCTGCTTTTACATCTTCTAGCCAACGCCCTTCAACAAGATAGGGTGGAAGCCAACCGGTTTCAACAGATAGACGGTTGCCTTTGTCGTACCACATACAAGCCATGCCAAGCAGAGGGAAGTTAATAAAAGTTCGGATGCCTATCCTATCTGGTCCTAATTCTCTAAGATGATATTTCTCTTGAAACTGTAGGTTTTTAACGAGCACTTCCTCAAAATTATAACCAATGTTAGTAGTGAGCGCTGCGAAGGTTTCTAGAATCCCCATCGCAATTTCCAACGCCCAATTATCCCCTTGAGCTACCGCTGCGTCCATTGCTGCAACCAGCTTATCAGGATAATCCGATGTGCGGTTGTGGAACGACTGAATGACGTCTACTAGCATATAAGACAGCTCACCTGCTTTGGTAGAGCTCTGTCTCATCAAAGAAATCGGAAAGTTCGCCAATACGTCCATGCTAGGTTTATCACGCACAATCACCGAAGTAAAATAAGCATCTAGCCACATTGAAGGACAAATGAAGCCCATATCTAAGATACCTTCACCATCCCATGTTACTTCTGGACAATCGGGTAAATTTAAACGTTGAGGCTCATTTGGATTCAGCACTAACTGATGATAAAAAGATCTCATCACAGATGCTTCGTAGAGACAAAGAGTTCCGACTTGCTCATTTGGTATAGATTGAGGTAACCATGTATACCACCTTACTATCTCTTCATAGGAACCGACCATATCCACAAGGTTTTCTCTTCTAATCAAGAGTCTTCGTTTTCTTTTATCTAAATCATCGTTTATCTCTTCCACCAATTCTAATTCATGTTCCTGATTTAATTTAGGGTTAGCCTTTCGCTCAATTTGCATAATCACGTTGCAAGACCTCGCTTCAATTTTCCTTGGTTAATTGAGAACTCCTTGACACGCACTTTATCAACCTTTTTGTTGATTGGAGTTTGCGCATGTAAATATCTGATCGGGATACCATCGTACATTGCTTTTTTAATTTGATTTCCTGCTCGTCTTTCCGTCGTCCCCATTGCATTTTCTTGCATTAACTTTGTTATTGCTGCCGCATACTCAGTTGTCCCTTGTTGATATGCTTCGTTTCCTATTTTTCTGCTACCGAGCGAACTGCTGCCACCTTTAGCCTCAACAATTATAATTTCACCAGGTGGTGGCTCTTCCACCTTGTAAACCATATCAAAGTCGCCCGGCTTCGAAATTGAAGTTCCAATATCTTTGGGATGAATTAGCTTAGCATTAGGACATTTACTCCGAACAAAATCATCCGCCGCCAATTCACCAATTTTTGCCGATTGTTTATTGATTTTACCTATTTGCGCGTTATATCCATCTTGACCAGTCCGAGCGTCCATTGCCTTTTGACGTTCCACTAAACACTCTTCAATCTTCTCTTTACACTCTTCAGAGAGTTTGTATTTATCATTATCGTTGAATTTTGAGTTCTCTTTGTAATCCGCTTCATTAAGCACTAGCTCCTCGGTTAAGATAGTACAACTTTCATCTCCACCGACTTTCTCTGAGTCAAAAACATGCGCATTGACAAACTCCTCAATCCCAACAACATACTGCACTTCGTGCCTGCTGCCATCTGAATGATTGATATGACGATAAAAAGTAATTTCATTTTTCTCGCAATCAATATGGTCTAAATCGTATTCATATCGAATATGATTTTTACCTTTGGGTTTGCGGATTTTGACTTGCGAGCGAACGCCATCTTCTCCGACGGATGACTCTTTTGCAGCTTCTAAAATCTGATCGCAAACCTCTTGGGGAACATCGCTTTGCGCCTGATACTCAGCCAGCATTTGCTGCAAGCGTTTTAGCCCTTCTTCACATAGGAAACCTGTTGGGTCAATCCATTGGATAGGGTTGACTGCATATTGGTAATGATTAATACCACCAGCAATAGATATCGGATCTTGTTGGATAAAACGTCCTAGCTTAGGGTCGTAATACCGAGCGAGGTTGTAGTGTAAGTTGGTTTCTTGATCGAAATACTGTCCTTGAAAACGCAATGGATTTACTACTTTTTCAATATGTACATGAGCAAAGCCGTGAGCATCGTAGCTGGCACTCCATACAACATTCCCTTCGCAATCGATCAGTCGCTCTGGTTTACCAACTTGATCGCACTGGTACCAATAAATAACGTCATTTTCTAGCAGTGCCACTGGCGTGTAGGTTTCTGGTTGATATAGGTACCAACGGAAAGCACCTGAAGAGCGTTCACCAATTAAACGTTCAACTTCCCACAGGAACTCCGTAACGCCTTGTTGTGTAATTTTCTTCGTTCTGCGCCCTAATGCATCATATTCATATTGACTGATACCATCGTCGGTGTGAACTTCAATGAGCTGATTTAACGCATCAAATACGCGAGTCTGAACGTGTCCTTGCCCCTCACGTTTTGTCTGATTTCCTTGCGCGTCATATTTGAACCGGACATTATCGTGTACTTCAATACGATCAGCGAATACCTCTGAAGATGGCAAAGTAGGATTGCCAAAACTATCGTATTCAAACTTAGTCACTTCTCCGGAAGCATTGACTCGTTTCAGTTGCCCTAAAGCATCGTACTGATAGTGTGTTGCTCCTGCCGTATTATCAATGATTGATGAAATACGGTTTTGCGCATTGTAAACGTACTTTTTCTCTCTATCAGGCCAATGTTGTTCGACCAAACGACCAACACCATCATAAATGATGCGCTCATTAAAATGTGCCGTTTCAATTTGGGAAACTCGTCCCATTTCATCGTAATGAAATTTGATTTGAGGTAAATCTAGGTTTCCAAACCGAATTGCTGAAAAACGCCCATATCGATCATAAGAGAAGTTCAGCTCCGTATTATCTGGCAGTACCTGAGATACGCGTTGGCCAACTCTGTTAAACTCCTGCGCTATCTCAAACTGGCCTTGAATGCGCTTTGTTAAATGCCCGAATGAAGAGTATTGGTATTGCAATGTTTGATGGCGATTGGAGGCGAAAGTAAGTCGCCCACCAAACGTATAATTGAAGTGGTTCTCTACAATACTGCTACCATTTCCTGCTTTGACGTGCTTGAGATAACCCGCAGCGTCATAGCGGTACAGCACAGTCCTATCGGCGACTTGCTTACGATGGATGCGCCCCATATCGTCATAATCAAATTGGCTTTGTAGATTATCAAACCCAACAGTTCCTGACAGCTGGCCTTCATCGTCATACAGGAATTCGAATTCTAAGCCGTCACTCCGAACTAATTTAGTCAGGTTACGTTGTTGATCGTATTCATAAGAAATATGGCTGCCATCGGGGAAGATGACTGCTTCTTGTTGCGCGAGTGCTCCCCATTGATACGAGGTAATGCCTGCTGGCGTTCGAATCTGAGCAACACGGCTGTGCTCATCGTAAGAATATTCTTCGCTATAACCGACTTTGTCTTCGTCGTTAAAATAACGAACTGATGTACGCCTGCCAAATTGATCATAAGCGAGTTGAGCAATACACCCATCGGGATAAGCGACGCCATTCACCAGATCTTCTTCGTTGTAGCTGTAGCGAAGTAATGTACCGTCTATTTCATTCGCGATAAGTCTTTGTTGTTCATCCCACCACCACTGACTTTTCTTACCATCTTCAGACTCTTTTTTGACGACTTGACCGTGTTTATCGTAATCATATTCCGTGACACAGCCGAACTGATCGGTATCCCAAACTCTTTGACCAAGGCTATTGTAGTAAGCCTTCTCGATATCCCCGTCAGGTGAAACCGTTTTAACTAACTTACCTAAGCCGTCATAACCATATTGAACTTCTTTGCCAGAGGAATGAAACTTAGAAACTAATTGACCATGCTGATTATATTGATAATTGACCGTTGACTGATCAGGATAGATAGCTTGTGCTTTTCGTCCTAATTCATCATATTGCCATCGCCAAGTTTTACCGGTGGGGCTTATTTTCTCGAGTAAGTTACCCTGCTCGTCATGCAAGAAAGACCATTGATGATCTAACGAGTCAGAATAAGAAGAATGATTTCCCTGATAATGGAAGCGATAGTCATAAATTCCTGCGTCCCCAACGTTCCTGATGCATTTCGCGTTAGCACCTTCGCCATCCCATTCAAAATAATGAGTAAAGCCAGTTGGTCGTACACGCTTAACAATTAAATGGCCGCGGTATTGATACTGTTCCTTCAAGCCCAAATGATTAATTGCACTGACCAAATCATCGTGCTCATCATAGGTATAAGTTGTCAGAACTTTTTGGGACTTTGCATTAAGCAGTTCTACAAGGCGTCCTTGCTTATCATATTGACATTCAAGAACCGGACGCTTGTTGTATGCAATCTCGATCAATCGATGGTTTCGAGAATACTGCAGTTGAAACGTTGAAAACGTGCCATTTCTGACTTGTTTAACAAGCCAACGATCATCTTTCTGTTCAAATCGATATTGATGCCCATTAGCGAGCGTCACGATCCGAGTTGCTGAATTTAGGAAATAACAGCTCGCACCAGCGTATATCTGGTAACTTGTTGCTCCAGTATCTACTGGCTCAAATTCTGTGATATCTGCCTTATCGTCAACAAACTCCCAAGCGATAACATTGTCTTTCTCGTCCGTCTTCTCGTGCAATTCAAACTGAAATGCATGTCTCCAACCAAAGCCCATTCCATGATTTACATCCGACTGCGAAGAGCGATAATTACGCTGCCAAGTAGTACCTTGTTGTAGCTCGATATCATAGAGTTCGAGAATTTCTTCACCCGTCACAAGTGATACAGGATCACCGGCTTTCTCATGTTTTTCGCTACTTTGTTGCTGAGGCTTAGCAGATGCGGCACTTCTTCCACTCTTTTTATTCGACTTCCCCTTTCCCTTCGATGGTTTTGCATTGACGGTACTCTGAGTCGGTGGAGGCGTAACCGCAGAAGAGAGTGCGTAGTTTTCTCCGGTCGGTACAATTCGAACGACATGCAAGTCACCGTTCACCAAAGCATTGGCAAACGTTGAATTATAGTGTTGGGAAGCAAGCTCACCGTCAGGTATGTTTGGCTTGAATTGACCAATCGAATAGAACAAGTCTTCGACAGAGCGAAGGTCAAGCTCACCAAAGCTCTCAAGAAACTCTATTGCCTCTTGTTTGGTCACGAATGTTTTAGGTTCGCCGCTAGTAAGTAACTGACCAGAGAAGTGATAACTTTCGCCAAAGCGATTCGTGATAGGAATGACGAATTGAGGGATCATAGCCGTAACGTGTTTGTCCTTTTCTTACCTTGCCGCATCATTTAATGCTCGTTTCGCTCTTTTTATTTGTGAGAGCAAGATGCCTTAATCAAACATCCTCCGATAGAGATTCCTCTGTATGCGTAGACTGAATGTATTGATGGCAATTTTCACGTATGCAACTCTTTGAATTTCTGAGCGCAGCGTACTTTAACGGGACGATGAATCCTGAGTAAATGAACAATAGCGTGAGTGAGACTAATGTCTCATCGCGACGCGATTTTTTTACATGTTTCTTACTTAACTATGATTTTCTGCCCAGTTACATAAATTCACTCAATAAGTTGCATCAAGTATCACCTGTGGGACTCAGCGCTTCATATTTGAGACATGACAGCAACAAAAAACCGCCTATTACGGCGGTTTTGCTTAAAGAATACTGATTAAAGGTTTGGACCTCTCGATGGTCTGTGTGGTTGGTTATTGCGCAGTTGCTGCATCCCTTGAAACATTCGCATAAACCACACCAAGATGGCTAATGCAGCAAACACCATCCCTACCCAAGGAATAAAGTAAGCGATGGTTTCAAGCAAAGTACTATGCAACCAATAATCACTCACGCCAACGAGTACACCATTAGAAGTCGCGACGGTGACGATCAACACAACAAAAAACGTCAGGTAGAGAAAGAAGGTACGAATTAAACCGTAGTAATGAGAAATCACTACGTCGCTGTCTTCTCCCTTATCTAATCGGTAACCAGCATAGATAATTGCGATAACGCCTGAGATCAGAAACGTAAACGGGGTCAGACAGCTCAGGATGTACGCAACCCAAATCCCGTTATGAGGTTTGTTCATTCGCTTTCGCTCCTTTTGCTTCCGTTTGTGCCGTATCTGTTTCGCCCATCGCTTCTTTGGATTTCACTTCTTCATACCAAAGATCGTGATGCTCTTTCGCCCATGTTTCATCAACTTCACCTGTAACCATGCCTTCTAGCGCACCTTCCATACCGAATAGACCAATATAGATGTGGAAGATAAAGCCACAGATTAGAATCAGTGCCGAAATCGCGTGAACTAAGTTAGAAAGCTCCATGTCACGGCGAGTTTGGCCAAAGATAGGAAAGTCCAGAACTAAGCCACTCACTGCCGCGATAGCACCAAAGAAGATCAATAACCAATAGATTGCCTTCTCACCACCGTTTGAGAAACCAGCTGACGGATGTGTGCCTTTGTGTTTACCAACCATACCGCCCATTTTCATGAACCAACGAACATCAGTCATGTTTGGAATCGACTTGCGCCACCATTTAAAGAGCACGAGCATCAGCAAAATGAAGAACAATGGTCCCATGTAATTGTGGTACTGCTTCGCCAACATGACGATAAAGCCCCAGAACTCAGTAGGAACGTACGGTTTTAAGAAGTGCTTACCGTAAACCAGCATCAAACCACTGAATGCCAACGTTAAGAATGTAAACGCCATACTCCAGTGAAGCGCGCGGTCTAAACGAGACCAACGTTTCATCTTTCTGCCAGTACGCGGCTTGCTAAGCATTAAAGGGCCAACGAATACGTAAGCCATGATTACCATTGCAATACTGCCGAAAATCGCGACAGCACCAGCTGGAGACATCCATTTCTCTTTTAGAATGTACCAAGTCTCACCAGGTTTACTGATCAATACGCCATGTTCTGGCGATTGAGACGTGGTGTAGCCTTCTTGCCCCTCTCTGACCTCGCGCCAATAGTCTGCCCCGGCGAGTTGCGTGATCTCCTGTTGAATAACTTTAGAAGATTGTTCCTCTGCTGAAGCAGGCATTGCGAAAGTCAGCAGCAATGCCGTCATCATTGACAGCATTGCTAGAGACGCACGTTTAAGCGTGTTTAACATGTGCCTCTCCTTACTTAGCTTTTCGTCGCATCGTAAGAAAGATCGTTTCCGTCTGTCCAACCTGCGTTTTTCGCGCCGCGTTCTACCACACGTTGACGGAAAATGTCAGAGACTTTCTCTGCGTCACCCGCAAGCAGCGCTTTTGTTGAACAAAGCGATGCACACATTGGTAACTTGCCTTCTGCGATACGGTTCGCACCGTATTTTTGGCGCTCTTCCTCAGAGCCAGGCTCTGTTTCTGGGCCGCCCGCACAGAAAGTACATTTATCCATTTTGCCACGTTCACCAAACGCTTCTTGTTTAGGGAACTGAGGTGCGCCAAACGGACAAGCAAACAAACAGTAACCACAACCGATACACAGATCTTTATTGTGAAGAACGATGCCGTCTTCGGTATGTTCAAAACAGTCTGCTGGACAAACTGCCATACAAGGCGCATCGGTACAGTGCATACAAGCAACAGAGATGGAGTTTTCACCAGCTTCACCGTCGTTCAGTGTTACCACGCGGCGACGTTGAATGCCCCATTCAAGAGCATCATCGTTTTCGTTCTTACATGCAGTAACACAGCCGTTACACTCGATACAGCGTTTGGTGTCACATAGAAATTTCATTCGTGCCATTGTCAGACTCCTTACGCTTTACGAATGTTACATAGGGTTACTTTGGTTTCCTGCATCAAGGTAACCGGGTCGTAACCGTAAGTGGTTGCCGTGTTAGCCGATTCGCCAACAACGTAAGGCTGTGTACCTTCTGGGTATTTAGGACGTAGGTCTTCACCTTCGAACTTACCGCCAAAGTGGAACGGAATGAACGCCAAACCAGGTTTCACACGACGTGTTACCATCGCTTTCACCTTGATTCGTCCCTTCTCTGCACCTTCAACCCAAACATCATCACCATCTCTGAAACCAAGGTCGTTCGCGTCTTTCGGATTTACTTCGACAAACATTTCTTGTTGAAGCTCGGCAAGCCATGGGTTTGAACGCGTCTCTTCACCACCACCTTCGTATTCAACCAGACGACCAGAAGTCAGAACGATTGGGTACTCGCCCGATTTGTCTTGCTCTTGAATGGATTTATACAACGTAGGAACACGGAAGATCGCATCTTTGTCGTCCCAAGTTGGGTAATCCGTTACAAGGTCACGACGTGGTGTGTACAGTGGTTCACGATGCAGTGGTACGCGGTCTGGGAACGTCCAAACAATCGCACGCGCTTTCGCGTTACCAAATGGGATACAACCGTGCTTGATCGCGACACGCTGAATACCGCCAGAAAGGTCAGTCTTCCAGTTTTTACCCTCTGCTGCCGCTTTCTCTTCAGCCGTTAGGTCGTCCCACCAACCAAGTTGTTTCAACAACTTGTCAGTGAATTCTGGGTAACCGTCTTTGATTTCACAGCCTTTCGAGTAACTGTCTTCTGCAAGAAGGCTCTTGCCTTCGAATTCCACACCAAAGCGCGTACGGAAGTTACCGCCACCTTCTGCAACCGTCTTAGACGTATCGTACAGAATGTGTGTGCCTGGGTGTTTCATTTCCGGTGTACCCCAACATGGCCAAGGTAGACCGTAGGTTTCACCGTTGACAGGGCCACCTTCCGCTTCCAATGTGGTTTTGTGGAACGTATGCCAGTTTTGTTGGTGCGCTTTCAAACGCTCTGGGCTTTGGCCTGTGTAACCAATCGTCCACATGCCTTTGTTGAATTCACGCGTTAGGTCTTCAATCACCGGCTGGTTGTTTTCAACACGGATGTTTTTGAACAGAAGATCTGAATAGCCCAGTTTCTTCGAAAGCAGGTACATGATTTCGTGGTCTGGTTTTGATTCGAACAAAGGTTCAATCACCTGATCACGCCATTGTAGAGAGCGGTTAGAAGCGGTAACACTGCCGTATGTTTCAAACTGCGTTGTTGCAGGAAGCAGGTAAACGCCGTCGGTACGGTCGTTCATTACCGCAGCAACAGTTGGGTATGGGTCCACAATCACCATCATGTCCAGCTTCTGCATCGCTTTTTTCATCTCAACACCACGTGTTTGAGAGTTCACTGCGTGTCCCCAGTAGAACATTGCGCGGATGTTTTCGCGTTGACGAATGTTGTCTTTGTTTTCCAATACACCATCGACCCAACGAGATACTGGGATACCTGCACTGTGCATTGGTTTCTGACCGCTATAAGCGTTGTCATCGAAACGACCTTTAATCCATTCGTAATCGATTTCCCACACTTTTGACCAATGACGCCAAGCACCTTCAGAAAGGCCGTAGTAGCCCGGAAGCGTGTCAGAAAGTACGCCAAGGTCGGTTGCGCCTTGTACGTTATCGTGACCGCGGAAGATGTTTGCGCCGCCGCCTGATTTACCAATGTTACCAAGCGCTAGTTCAAGCACACAGTAAGCACGTGTGTTGTTGTTACCGGTAGTATGCTGAGTACCACCCATACACCAAACAATACAGCCTGGGCGATTTTCAGAAAGCAGTTTTGCTGTTTGGTAAACGTCTTCTTCGCTTACGCCTGTTACACGCTCAACTTCTACTGGCGTCCACTTCGCCACTTCAGCACGGATTTCATCCATACCGAATACACGTTGACGGATGAACTCTTTATCTTCCCATTGGTTTTCGAAGATGTGCCACAACACACCCCAAATGAATGCTACGTCAGAACCAGGACGAAGTGATACATAGTGATCAGATTTCGCCGCCGTACGAGTGCGACGAGGATCCGCTACGACGATCTTACAGTTGTTCTTCTCCTTCGCGATCAGAATGTGCTGCATCGCGACTGGGTGAGCTTCAGCTGGGTTTGAACCAATGAACAACATCGACTTACAGTTGTGCATGTCATTGAAAGAGTTGGTCATCGCACCGTAACCCCAAGTGTTCGCTACACCCGCCACTGTTGTTGAGTGACAAATACGCGCTTGGTGGTCAACGTTGTTAGTGCCCCAAAGTGATGCCATTTTGCGGAACAAGTACGCTTGTTCGTTGCTGTGCTTTGCGCTTCCCAAGAAGTAAACCGAATCAGGGCCAGACTCTTTGCGGATGTCCATCACCTTGTTACCGATTTCTTCGATCGCTTGATCCCAAGAAAGCTTTTTCCACTTACCGTTTTCAAGCTTCATTGGGTATTTAAGACGGCGCTCACCGTGGCCATGTTCACGCAGTGCTGCGCCTTTTGCACAGTGACCACCGGCGTTAAATGGGTGGTCGAATGCAGGCTCTTGACCCGTCCAAACACCATTTTGAACTTCTGCGTAAATACCACAACCCACTGAACAGTGAGAACAGATAGTACGTTTTACTTCTGTTTTCGCTTCTGGATCGACGGATTTTGCTTGCGCTTTTTTCATCATTCCCGGTGCGAATAGACTAGCACCAACCACTGCGCCACCAGCGGCAAGCGAAGTGTTTTTCATGAATGCACGACGAGATACGCCAAGCTGGTTCGTTTCTTTGCTCACACTGTCGGAGCGTTTGACAAGTTTCATCCGTTATCTCCTAAAGTGTGTCGTAGTAATCGCGAATGTGTTGAGTTTCACGATACCCTTTCTTCTTCACGTCTTTTTCAGAAGGCTCAACCGTTTCTGAAGCAACGGCCACTTTCGTGGTTCCCGCAACAACAGCACCAGCAACGGCAGCGGTTGTGAAGCCTTTTAGGAGATCCCTACGGCTTGTGTTTATTTCTTTATTATCTTTCATCATTGCTTCCTTACCTTACGGTAGATCTTTGGAGACTCATGCCTCTCTATCGATATGACCAAGTACTGCTCGATTACTCGTAATCAGTGACGTTTTTCACATCAATTTTTAATTTGCTCTTACTGCTTTTGGTGTTCACGCTAAAGCGCACTTGCTCTAACGTTAAAAATGCATCGCAAAGCTGTGCAGCTGGCTTGTAGAAGTTCACGCTTTCTGCGTTCTCTAGTTGGCGCGTAAAAGATTGGAACCAAGGGGCGATGTGTTTGTTAAACACCGCTTGTTGAAGTTCTTCCTCTTCACCCGTCAGCATTGCCATCACTTCGCACAGTGCAGAAATATGGTCTTCAGGCTCTTTCACGTTCTCTTCTCGTTCGATGCCTAAAAGATCCAAATCGCGACGAATTTCCGCTAACGGTTTTTCCATCATCGAGCCAGTGCGATGCCAAGATCCGAATGGCACAACTTCACCACGTCCAATGCCAATAAACAGATCTTGATATTCTTCTTCTAATGCTTCTCGTTGCGCTTCGTTCGCGGCTTGTTGCAGTGCGAGCCAAGCTTTTTGCATCGCGCTCTCAGACGGTTCAATTTCTAGCGATTTCAAGAACGCCAGCATTTCATCACTTGGCGCACTACGAAAAAGTGCGGATAGAACGAGATAAATGTCTGTTCTCAGTGTTTGTTCTTGTTGTGTATCCACTGCGATCTCCTAGTATTTCAATTGATTCATTGGATCTGCAGCCATCGACTCAAACATGTCGATCACACGACAGTCTTCACACATGGCGATGCGATTAATGGCAGCTTCATCAGAGAAATGAGAATGGCCACGAAGCTTGTTTTGCAGCATGTCGATCATCGATTGCGGAGCAAAAGGCTTGTGACAGCGAATGCACTCGGCTGCCTTTTCTTCATGAATCACAACCGCTTTCTGGCGTTCTTCTTTCACCCAGTTCATACGAGGAGTAAGCGTCAGCACTTTCTCTGGACACGCTTTCTCGCACAGCCCACATTGAATGCAGTCTTGCTCGACGAATTTAAGCGACGGAGATTGGCCGTCCGTATGCAATGCACGTGTTGGACACACCGCCACACAGCTCATGCACAACGTACAATCTTTGCTTTCACAAGAAACCGTGCCGTAAGGTGCATTCGCTGGCAGTTCAACAATGTTCTCAACTGGAATACGCGATGCTGACAACGCATCCAACGCCGTAAATAGACGCTGACGTTTGTTACCTTGCAAATCACCTAATGCCAAATCAAAAGACTCGGTACAAAGTGTCGGAGCACCTTCACGTAGTGATTCTAGATACAGAATGTCGATGGTTTCTTTGGCGATACCAAGCTGGTCGAGCAACTCTTGAGCAATACCTACTTCGCTATTAAGCACACGAATAATGGTTTGAGGCATAAAACGCGAAGCCGCAAACAGTACCTGAGTGGCACCGTTCACAAGCGCAGCGAACCAAGTATCTATACCAACCGAAGGCAGTTCTTCCACCACAATTGGAATCACATTATCTGGCAATGCTTTTAGTGCCATCACGTTGTAGCTCTCGTGGCGAGAACTACAAATCAATGCGATAGGATCTAAACCACCCGCTTGCTCATAGTTGGCTAGCGTACGTTCAATAAACTTTTGCGTATCTTCGGGGTTTGGCAATGCGTAATGAATAGCTTCTGTCGGACACGCTGTAGCACAAGTACCCACGCCTTGACATAGGTATGGGTTGATCTCGATGCGATGGCCCGTTTTGTCGCTGCCTTCACTCGATAGTGCCCCTGCCGGACAAGCATCCACACAACGTTCGCAACCTTTTACGCCACGAGAGCTGTGTGCACATAGATCGGTATCTAAACGGAAGAATTTCGGTTTATCGAACGTCCCCATCAAGGTTGGAATTTCTTCCAACGCTTCAGCCAGTTTCGGATAGCCACGACCAACTGGGTAGTAGCCCGGTACTGGTACTTCTTCCGACATGCAGCTGTTTAGGCAAAGATCGAGTACGATATCGAAACAATCGCTATTGATCGCGACCTTGGCAAGATTGTTGGTCGAACCATGATTTTCAATCAGAACTTCAAACGTACCTAAGAACCCTGAAACCTGAACCGAATTGGCGTAGTAAAGCTCGGGATTTGTTCCCTTTTCGCCATCGGTAGAAAGCAGCGTTAGGCTGTTCATTTGCGACAATTGCGCTGCCGCACTTTCGATGATTGCCGTTGGACCCACAATCAAAGTATTACCGCCGCTTTCATAGCTTACGGTTGGTGGAATAAGATTGGTCAACTCTACGGTATTTTCGAAAGCGTACAGCCTCGCTTTACCGTTATTGGAAGTTGCTTGTTCTAATAATTGTTTCAGCATTGCTCAATTCCATTTATGAACATGGATAGTCTTTTCCATCTCTTAGTGTAGTTAGCGCCGGAGATTCTGCTGATTAACTTATCAATGAGCATTCTTATTCCGCCATCTATAGGCGATGAATACTACGCAGTGCGTCCGTGCTAACTTCAACCAGATTGGTATTGAGCAACAAATAGCAAATGTCATGCCAATAAAATATCAATTAAAATTCAACCACTTAGGTATTTTACCGACAAATAGTAGGGATAAAAAAACCGGTTGAGACATTTTGTCCCAGCCGGTTCATTGAGTGTTTAGTCAAAATGTACCTATTCTTTGTGTGGTATATTTTGTCTCACCTCGTTAGGCGGTGATTCCTCAGCAAAAGTATCACCTTTACCAGGCACTGTGTTTATATACAGTTCATTTTCATCTTGGGTAATTCCGGCACTTTTTTCGGCGTTTGGTTCCGCGTCTTCAACCACCTCATATGCGATATCGTCAGCGTTAAGTTCAGATCCTTGCGTCGTTTCAGCGTCTGGTTCTTCTTCCACTTTTTCTTTAACCCAATCACGCAGCGTCTCTGCGACGTCTTTAGAAAGTGACTTTAAGTTACTGTAATCATCATCGTAATCGTCTAGGCCATCACGCACGTTAAATTCTTCGGACAAGAACATTTTGCGCAGCGCGGCTTTCTTAACGCTTTCTGAAGCTTCAGAAACCAGCAGTTGCGCCACAGACATTTCTTCGGGCTTTTCAGTCTCTACACTCGCGGTAATGTCTGGAGCCTGACTAACCTCATTGACGTTCAAAGCGTCTGAGCTTTCGTCTGCGTTTGAAAGCGCTGTGACACTATCTTCGGATTGCTCCGTCTCTGCCATCGGCGTGATCTCTTCATCATATTGGGAAGATTCTTCTAATTTACGTTTCGACCAACGGCTTAAAAAACTAGTTGCCATTTGCTCTGCCCGCTCCTTTGCGTTTCTTACGTCTTACTTCTAACAGCTCACCGTGGCGACCGATAAAGGCTTCCATCCAAGCCTGAACGGCTAACGGCATATCGTTGGATAGTACAAGGTTGTCGCCATCCATATATTGCGCCGCGACAGATTGTGAAGCCGTTAGTAGCTGTATCGCTGATTTTTCACCAGACTCGACGTTATCCATCACTAAAAAAAGTTTAGGTTGCTGAGAGCTTAAGTTGAAGCGGTAGTCTGTACGCTCGTCTTTGTGCAATTGCAACAGACAAACATCTGGAGTCTCTTCTGTCGGATTTAGCGCAAATCCCGTCAACTGCCATTGGGTTGTCACCCAAATCCCTGTACTGATCTCATGCTCAACAAGCTCTACGCCAATTGGCCATGCGTCTTCAGTCTTCTCGTAATTGTTCTCGAAATCTTTCTTATCCGACATAACTCACCCAGTTTTTCTATTTTGGTCTGAAAGCAAGCAGGACACTTTGACCTTACTTTCGACCATTTTATTGACTTATAAGCAATAAACGAGCCACACTGATAAAGCTTAGCCTATTCATGTCCTCTGGCTATAAGTACCAAACTAGCCGAAACTCAAATGTACGGATGTGTCATTACTGCGAACTCGCAGTTTTAATGCATTGTTGACATAAAACCTCGCAATTATTGTGGGAACAGCTATTTTGGAACGAGATTTGCTTTGCTAACCACTTAGCAAGCTAAATGCGTAGCAACCTAACGCTCTTAATCACTAGGACACGACTGTGCTGAAACCAAATATTATTAAAACCAGTGAAAATCCCCTGCAAACCATTGAAGTCGACGTGTACGACGAGTACGGCGAAAAACTGACAAAGCAAATCGCGTGCGAGCGCCCTCTTACGGTCATGCTGAACTGGAAAGAAGTGGTCACGCTCATGACGCTAGGTTCGCGTCCTGAAGCGCTGGTACTGGGTTATTTAAAAAACCAAAGCTTCCTGTCTGATCCAGCAGCGATTGAATCCGTCATTATTGACTGGGAAACGCATTCCGCAGCGGTGATTACTAAAGAAAATACCGAACATTTAGAAGGCGCTCTGAAAAAGAAAACCGTCACATCTGGCTGTGGTCAAGGCACCATGTATGGCAATGTGATGAAACAACTTGAGAACTATCAAGTGCCTCAAGTTCCGCTTAAACAATCAGAAATCTATTCCGCATTGGAAGCGTTGACTCATTACAACGACACCTACAAAAAAGCAGGTGCGGTGCATGGCTGTGCGGTTTGCAAAGGCAATGAGGTATTGTCATTTGTGGAAGATGTCGGCCGCCACAATGCTGTGGATACGCTTGCAGGTGAGATGTGGCTCAAAGAAGAAACAGGTGAAGATAAAATTTTCTACACAACTGGTCGCCTTACTTCAGAGATGGTGATTAAAGTGGCCCAAATGGGCATTCCTGTTCTACTTTCTCGCTCTGGCGTTACTCAAATGGGGTTAGATCTTGCGAAACAATTTGGCATTACGACGATTGCGCGAGCAAAAGGTTTACGCTTCCAAGTATTTACCGGAGCCGACAAGATTGAGTTTGATGTGAAAGGCGAAAGTGCATCTCGTTAACGAGAAAATAATACAAAACCGTCGATTCGTGTAAACTTATAACAATTGGGATAAGTAAATCATCACGTTATGAAGGCTTAATTAAACGATATAAGTCAGAAATAGCAACATGTGTTGTAGCAATAACAACGCTTGCTTTAATTGATGCTAACTACAGCTCATTCACAAAGGATGTGAACTATGGACAATGACCAACTGTGGAATTTTTTGCTCACGCCCAGTGGCATCATGCTCTCAATGATCATTACATTTGGTGTCGTCGGCATATATGCGTATATAACCGGTCAGTTTAAGGATTAAGACCAATATAAAAAGCCTCGCTAAATAGCGAGGCTTTTGCTTTTTAAACGCTTTGCGAGTAATTACGCGTCAACGCCACGAGATTTTAGGAACTCAGAGTACGTGCCTTTGAAGTCCGTGATCTTGCCATCGCGGATTTCGATAATACGCGTTGCTAGCGAGTCTACGAATACACGGTCGTGAGATACGAAGAACAACGTGCCTTTGTATTGCTCAAGCGCGGTGTTCAAAGATTCAATCGATTCCATATCCATGTGGTTGGTAGGTTCGTCCATTAGCAGCATGTTTGGCTTGTGCATCATCAGCTTACCAAGCAGCATACGACCTTGCTCACCACCAGACAGTACTTTTACTGACTTTTTAATGTCGTCTTGACCAAACAGCATACGACCAAGGAAACCACGAACGACTTGCTCGTCATCACCTTCTTGACGCCATTGACCCATCCAATCCGTTAGGTTCATGTCTTCTGCAAAGTCATGCGCGTGGTCTTGCGCGTAGTAACCGATGTTTGAGTTTTCAGACCATTTGTACTCACCCGCACGCGGTTCAAGCACACCAGCAAGCGTGTTTAGAAGTGTTGTTTTACCCACACCGTTCTCACCGATGATCGCAACGCGCTCACCCACTTCAAAAATTGCATTGAAGTCTGAGAACAAGTCCTCTTCGAATCCTTGGCTTAGGTTTTCAACAATCAGAGCGTTACGGAACAGCTCTTTCGACTGTTCGAAACGAATGAATGGGTTTTGACGGCTAGACGCTTTAACTTCATCCAGTTTGATCTTGTCGATTTGCTTAGCACGAGATGTCGCTTGTTTTGCTTTCGATGCGTTTGCTGAGAAACGTGCAACGAACGTTTGTAGCTCAGCAATTTGTGCTTTCTTCTTCGCGTTGTCGTTTAATAGACGTTCACGAGCTTGAGAAGCTGCTGTCATGTACTCATCATAGTTACCTGGGTAAATGCGCAGTTCACCGTAATCCAAGTCCGCCATGTGCGTACATACTGAGTTTAGGAAGTGGCGGTCGTGCGAGATGATGATCATGGTGCAGTTACGCGCATTTAGCGTGTCTTCCAACCAACGGATCGTATCCATGTCCAAGTTGTTGGTAGGTTCGTCAAGCAGCATAACGTCTGGGTCTGCGAATAGAACTTGCGCTAGAAGCACACGAAGTTTCCAGCCCGGCGCCACTTCACTCATTAGGCCGAAGTGCTGCTCCATTGGAATACCCACCGCAAGAAGAAGCTCGCCCGCTTTGGCTTCTGCCATGTAGCCGTCCATTTCCGCAAACTGAACTTCTAGGTCAGCCACTTTCATGCCGTCTTCTTCACTCATTTCAGCAAGTGAGTAGATACGGTCACGCTCTTTCTTCACTTCCCATAGCTCTTTATGACCCATGATAACGGTATCGATTACCGTAAATTCTTCGTAAGCGAACTGGTCCTGGTTTAGTTTTGCAACGCGCTCGTTTGGATCGTAACTCACGTTACCGCTGGTTTGCTCAAGCTCGCCGCTGAGGATCTTCATAAAGGTTGATTTACCACAACCGTTAGCTCCAATTAAGCCGTAGCGATTACCTTCGCCGAACTTAACTGAAATGTTTTCGAATAGCGGCTTAGCGCCGAATTGTTGAGTAATATTCGCTGTGGAGATCAAAACCTTTACCTTAGCAATTGGGGTGTATTTAGAAAAACCGGGCAACGGTACTTGTTCATGCTACATACTGCAAGTGTTGTTTTTATTAATTCATCGCTAGTGAAACCATCGCAGTGCTTCTTCAAAGCAAAAAGCTCAAGCACAAATGCGTCATTGAATACAAAAAAGAGCCAGTATTATAACTGGCTCTTTCTTCCGTAATGCTTACAACAAGTGACTAAGCGATATTCGTCACCTCTAGGATCAGCTCGGCTTTTTTAGGTAAATAAATACTGAATTTACTGCCCTTTCCCCATTCCGACTCGGCTTTTAGCTCACCACCCGTTTGGCTGAGGATACTTTGAGAGACCGACAGTCCCAATCCTGTACCTTCTCGCTTCGTTGTGTAAAATGGTGAGAAGATTCGATTCAAGTTTTCTGGCTTAATACCGCAACCCTCGTCAATAACATGAATCGCGGCTCCTTTCACTTCTCCCTCTTCAATCCAGTCTTCACTGACTACTGTTAAAGTGCCTTTGCCGTTCATTGCGTGAATGGCGTTCATTTGCAAATTAACTAAGATTTGTAGCAAGTGGTGACGGTTTATCTCAACGGACGTATGCGCTTGTAGATCAGTCACAAACTCGACGTCGCGTTTCTTGGTGCCCGTTTTAACCAAGGTGATGCTTTCATCAATGATAGGATTGACATGTTGCCAAGTGATTTCATCTTGAACACCACCTTGGCGACTGTATTGCAATAAACTGCGCGTGATATTGCGAATACGGTCGATTTGCGCGTGAATCGCATCAATCTCTTCTTGTACTCGACTTGCATCGTCACCCAACTCAAAGTGGATCAACTCCACGTTGCCAAGGATCACGGCGGTTGGGTTATTGATTTCGTGAGCAATCCCCGCGGTGAGTTCTCCCAGTGCTGCCAGTTTTTCATGAACAACGAGTTTGTCGCGGGTTTGGTTAAGCAATTGAATATGCAGCTCTAGATCTTGGGTTTTTTCTCTAAGGCTTGCCGTACGCTCTTGAACTTTGCATTCAAGTTGCGCTGCGGAGTTCTTCAGTTCAATTTTGCGCTCTTCTAGCGCGTCTAACATATCATCAAACTGTCTGGCTAACTGCGCAAGTTCATGATCGGCATCCAATCCCAACGGACCAATCCGTTTTTCTTTTCCTTGTTGGACCTGCTTCACCACTTTATGGATGCGTTCGATCGGTCGAAACAGATCACAAGAACCGCGATATACCATCACGCCGGAAACCAGCAATAACATAACCGTAATCAAGCTAATTTCTGCAATGTTGGTCATGTAGGCTTTAACGAATGGCCACATTAGGTAACCGGTATAAAGCATACCAATGACGTTGTCGTATTGGTCTTTGATCGGTTGATATGCCGTAATATACCAAGCGTCATACACATAGGCTCGGTCAACCCACTGCTCACCTTTTGAAAGTACTTGGTTATACACTTCTGCGCTCACGCGAGTGCCTATGGCGCGCCCTAACCTATGCTCGCTGTCTAGAGGAACGTTGGTGCTCACACGCAAATCATCAAGAAATACGGTCAATGTGCCAACGGGACGAAGGCGATCATTATCGCTGAGATAGATTAAGTCGCGAATTTGATCTACCAATACAGTGCTGTTATTGAGAAGCAAACCACCATCAAGAAAGCCGATCAAATCATTCGTTTGGCTATGCACAGGAATCACGGTTCGACTGACTAGCCCACGTGCTTCCATGCTCCCATCGGCAAGAATAGGCACTTCCGCTCGTTTAGCGAGTTCAGGATCGAGGCGTTCGAGTTCTTCTTTATTGAGTACATCAAAAAACGATTCTCGCTTAGTGAGATCCATAAAGCGGAATTTGTTTTCCATCGAGTTGACGCGTTGGAAAGAGAGAAAATCTAAAGCATATCTTTTCTTCTGCTCAGTGACCCACTTTTGCAGCTCATCTTGCGGTATCCCTTGATTGATGCGAATACGAAAATCGTATGAGTCAGCAAACGCACGTACGTAATTCGATTGCTTTTGCTGTAACAACGTTACGCTGTTATTCGCAACACCAAGACGTTCAGAAACATCCAGCAGTGCATTTTGCCACGTATAATGGATGGACCAATAAATGGTAATCCCGATCAGGGCTATCAAAGTCAGAAAGATAGGTGCGGAGGTTAAAAATAATAAGCGATAACGCACCATGGTTTTAAAACGGTGCGTCCATTTCGACAATCCTTTGTGCTGTGGGCCGTTAGTCGGCATATTCCTCATCCTCAGAATCCCATTCTTTATACTTACGTTCTAAGGTCTTACGCGCCACGCCTAAGTCACGGGCAGCGGCTGATTTGTTGCCTTCGTGCAAATTAACAACCTGTTTTATATGCGCTTTTTCGACTTCTTTCAGTGTCCAGTTGTTTGGATACCCCTCACCAGTGAACTCTCTACCTTCTTTAAACGTCGGTAGTTCAGCAGAATGAGAAACGGTAATCGACACATTAGGCAATGAGTGTCCACCATTCAGCTCCCGCCAATAATGCGCTGGCGGCTTACCGAGCAAAATGCATCGCTCAATCAAGTTTTTCAGCTCACGAATATTGCCTGGCCAATCGTACTCACTCATAGCTTCCATGTCCTCGTGCGCCCATTTTGGCGCAGGCATACCAAGCTCCCGCGTCAGCATATTGCTGAAAAATGGCACGAGCTCAAACAAATCGGTTTTGCGCTCACGCAGAGGACACACTTCAATTTTCAGAACGTTTAAACGGTAATACAGGTCACTGCGGAAGTTGCCTTGATTGACCTCTTCTTGAAGGTTTCGGTTGGTTGCTGCAACAATACGGACATCAATGCTGATTTCTTTTTCTGAACCAACAGGACGGATAGTACGATGCTCCAAAACGCGTAACAGCGACGCTTGCATTGCAAGTGGCATTTCCCCGATTTCATCGAGGAACAAGGTGCCGCCATTTGCTACGCGGAACAAACCTTCACGAGATTTTTTTGCACCGGTAAACGCGCCCGATGTATGACCAAATAACTCACTTTCAAGTAGCTCTGGCGCAATGGCGCCACAGTTGATTGGCACAAATGGGCCCGTTCGCCCACTCGCTTGGTGAATACCTCGCGCAACCAGCTCTTTACCCGTACCCGACTCACCTTCGACCAAAACAGAAGCACGCGACGGTGCAAACTGGTTAATAAGCTGCTTAAGCTGACGCGTTTTCTCTGAACCACCGATGATCTCGGAGGTATTGTGACGTTGGTAATCGCGCTTCATGGCGTACTGCATGCGCTCGTTTAGACGTCGGTCCATGCAGCGACTGACCGCTTTTAGCATTTGTTCTAGGTTGAAGGGCTTGAGGATAAAGTCAGAAGCACCAAGTTGAAGTGCGCGAATAGCAATCTCTAAATCCGCATAGCCCGTCATGAAGATCACATCGGCACGTTTGTCGTCATCTTCAAACGCTTCTTCCCACTCAATCCCAGAGCGCCCCGGCAGATTAATATCCAGTAAAATCAGATCATAATGTCGAGAATTACGCAGTTGCTCTGCTTCTTCGATGCTGCCAGCAGTGTCGACATGTGAGAAAAGCTTCCCCAATGCCTTTTTCAAAATGGCTTGCATGCCCAATTCATCATCAACGACCAGTACGGAAAAGGCGTTATATTGTTGGTTTGTACTAATATGGGATTGAGTAGACATATTTACCCCAGATGGCTTCGGATGGGACAGAGTGTACCAAGTTTAAACAGAGATACCCTACAAAAAGTGCGACATTTTGTACCAACGCAAACTTTTGTGCAAATAACCCCATGATTTAGTGCATAAATCGAGCACTTTTCGCTTGTAAAAGGTTGGCATCTTGTTTGCTATAAGGTAGCTACAGGGCGTATTCAAGTGATCTCAGGATGTTGGTGTTTGTTATTCCAACACCCTAAGGCAACTTGCACTTTGAACTAATCGCTCTCGCCCAAGAGGCCTCTTCCAATACATCGGGAGAAATGCCAAATAATCATTGGAAAGGAACACATAAAAATGAAAAAAATTGCGCTAACTCTGGCTGCGACGTCAATCACGCTTGTAAGTTACTCTGCGTTTTCCGCTCAAGATGGCGAGCACGTTCGCCTAGCAACCACTACCAGTACTTACCATTCAGGGTTACTTGATTACCTGCTTCCACAATTTGAGAAAGACACGGGCTACAAAGTCGATGTTATCGCTGCGGGTACTGGCAAGGCCTTAAAAATGGGCGAAAACGGTGACGTAGATTTGGTGATGACACACGCACCAAAAGCCGAAGGCACATTCGTTGAGAAAGGCTACGGCGTTCTACCTCGTAAACTGATGTATAACGACTTTGTAATTGTTGGCCCGAAAGCTGACCCAGCAAAAATCAAAAATGACGAAGGCGTGTTAGATGTATTCAAAGAGATCGCAAACAAAAACGCAACGTTCATCTCTCGCGGCGATGATTCTGGTACGCACAAAAAAGAAATGGGCTTCTGGGCTCAAACTAAAATCGAACCAAACTTTGGCGGTTACCGCAGCGTAGGTCAAGGTATGGGCCCAACTCTGAACATGGCGTCTGAAATGCAAGGCTACACCATGACAGACCGCGGCACATGGTTGGCTTATCAAAACAAATTGGATCTAGAAATTCTGTTCCAAGGCGATGAAAGACTGTTTAACCCGTACCAAGTTATTCTTGTTAATCCTGAGCGTTACCCAACAATCAACTACCAAGGCGCGAAAGCATTCAGTGATTGGTTGGTGAACCCTCGCGGACAGGAACTTATCAATGGTTTCCGCCTAAACGGTAAACAACTGTTTGTTGCGAATGCTGAGAGCAAATAACGCAATATGAATCTTGCTGATACAACACTGGAAGCGCTTCGCTTACTGGTGAATTTTGATGCAGACTTATGGGAGATCGTTGCGGTCTCCTTTAGTGTTTCTATCACGGCAATATCCTTAGTGGTATTGCCGGCTATTTTGATGTCATTTGTACTGGCGTATACCGACTTTCGCGGTAAATGGTTTTTGCTGTCGATCGTGAATACGCTGCAAGCGGTCCCTACCGTCGTGATTGGCCTGTTGCTGTACATGTTGCTGTCGCGCGCTGGCCCTTGGGGAAACTGGCAAATGCTGTTCACTCAGAAGGCGATGATTTTCGGCCAAATGGTGATCTGTTTCCCTGTTTTGGTATCGATGATGCATGGTGCATTGCAATCTAGCGACCGTCGTGCAGTGGAAACCGCCATCACCCTAGGCGCCTCTATTCCGCGCGTGGCCGCTACGATGATTTGGGAAACCCGCTTTCCTCTACTTGCAGCTATCATTGCAGGGTTCTCTCGTATCGTAACCGAGGTGGGCTGCTCAATGATGGTAGGCGGAAACATTATGGGCGTGACGCGAAATATTCCCACTGCTATCGCAATGGAAAGCAGCAAAGGTGCTTTTGCGCAAGGAGTTGCATTAGGAATTGTATTACTATCTTTAGCGTTGGCACTAAACTTCTTCTTATCAAGCATGAGAGGCAAAGGCTACCTCAGAACATAGAACATGAAGCAAACAAACGACTCACCATTAACCCCATGTAGAGGCGCATTATGACTATAAAAATCACCGCCGAGCAGTTATCCATGCGCTTTAAAGAGCGTGTGCTTTTCCACATCCCTGAGTTAGCCATCGGCCCAAATGATGCCATTTATCTCAAGGGTGACAATGGTGTGGGCAAAACTACCCTACTCAAAATCCTTGCTGGTTTGCTCAAACCTTCTACTGGCGATGTTGTTGCGCCAAAAGATACGTGGCTGAAAAGACTGACGCGTCGCAATGGTCGTGTCGATGTGATTTATCTCCATCAATCTCCTTACCTTTTTGACGGCACTGTATATGAGAACGTAGTTTATGGAGTGAAATATCAACAAGACACACCAAAAGATAAGCGAGCTCAAGTTATTCACGCGCTGCGCATGGTAGGTTTAGAAACCTTAGCGGACGAACATATTTCCGTGTTGTCCGGCGGTGAAAAACAGCGCGTTGCCATGGCAAGGGCTTGGATCTTAAAACCGTCGATTTTATTGATGGATGAGCCAAGTGCGTCTTTAGACCAAGAATCCATTGAACGATTGGTGGTGATGGCGAAAGATCTTTTGGATCGTGGTTCGAGTATCGTGGTGACAAGCCATCAGGCCAACGCACTGACCGACTTGTGTAAAAAACAGTGGTGGATTAAAGACAAGACTTTGATAGAGTCTCCTCTGTTGTATGTCATACCAAAAGAAATATCCCAAGAGAATGCATATGCTTCAACCAACACAAACTAGTTGGGTCATTTTGGCTGGTGGCCAAGCCAGCCGTATGGGTGGAAAAGATAAAGGTCTGATTGAATTAAATCAGAAGCCACTCATCGAACACGTTATTGAACGTTTATCTCCACAAACACCACGCATTTTAATTAATGCCAACCGAAACCAAGATGCGTACAGCAAATTTGGTTTCGTATTTAGTGATCAATTCAAAGATTTCCCTGGGCCTATGGGCGGTATTCACGCGGGTTTGATGCATGCTGAAACTGACTGGGTTGGATTTGTACCTTGCGATAGCCCACAAATTAACACCGACCTTGTCGAGCGTTTCTGCCAAGCCGCCAAAGAAGACAGTGATATTTTGGTCGCTCATGATGGTGACCATCAGCAACCTGTTTTCACGCTCTACCACAAACGCGTACTGCCAAAGCTGACCGCGTTTTTAGAACGTGGCGATCGTAAGATCATCCTACTCTACAAAGAGTGCAACACCAGTTACGTTGACTTTAGCGACTCACCAAACTGTTTCGTCAACTTAAATACGCCTGAAGAACTGGCGCAATTTGGACAACTTGAATCATGAAACACACGCTAAACATCCCTATTCTTGGTTTTGCTGCCTACTCTGGTACGGGCAAAACTACACTACTTGAAGCATTACTACCAAAGTTGACCGAAGCAGGTTTACGCATCGGTATGCTAAAACACGCACACCATAACTTCGATGTCGATAAGCCGGGTAAAGACAGCTACCGTTTACGCAAAGCTGGCGCGTCTCAAATGCTGATTGCTTCTCGCAACCGTTTTGCGTTAATGACAGAAACGCCAGAAGCCGAAGCAGAGTTTGAATACCTATTAACACGTTTTGATGAAGACAACCTCGATGTAGTTTTGGTCGAAGGCTGTAAAAACATCGCGTTTCCTAAAATTGAATTGCACCGTGAAGAAGTGGGTAAGCCTTGGCTTTACCCTCACGATGAAAACATCATTGCTATCGCTTCCGACAGTGCGGAGTTGGACTCTGAACTGCCACAAATGAACATCAATGATTTGAATGCCATCGCTCAATTTGTTCTCCAATACGTTCAAGATGCAAAAGCACCAAAATCTAAAGAGAAAGACGCCGCATGTTGCGACACACTTTCTCCTGCTTTCCTTTCTGTGGTTCAAGGCCAAGAAAAAATCCTTTCTTTGGTGAACACGGTTTCGGAAATAGAAGCATGCAAGATTGAAAACGCCTATGGCCGCGTTCTCGCGGAACATATCATTTCACCAGTAAGTGTGCCGCAATACACCAACTCCGCGATGGACGGTTATGCCATCCGCAGTGATGATATTGAGCGCGATAGCTACCAAGTGGTTGCTAAAGTGATGGCGGGCCATGCTTACGATCAGCCTCTGGAAGTTGGTCAAGCGGTGAAGATCATGACCGGCGCACCAACACCACTTAACGGCGACACAGTGGTCATGCGTGAGCAAGCCTCTCAAGAAGGTGACAAGGTCACCTTTAATGGTGCGAATATCAAAGCAGGCCAAAACGTTCGTCAAGCAGGTGAAGATCTCGCTATCGGCAGTGACGTCTTTACCGCAGGCACTCGCCTAGCCTCTCCAGAAATGGGCATGATCGCTTCTCTCGGTTTTGGTGAAGCGAATGTGTTCCGCAAATTGAAAGTTGCCGTGTTCTCCACCGGTGACGAAGTACAAGCGCCGGGAACAGAGCAAAAAGCGAATTCTATCTACGATTCCAACCGTTTTACCATCATGGGCATGCTTGAAAAGCTCGGCTGCGAGATCTTGGATTTCGGTATTCTGGAAGACAACGAACAGTTAATGATTGAAGCGTTGGAAAACGCATCGGCGCAAGCGGACGTGGTTATGACTTCTGGTGGCGTATCCGTTGGTGATGCGGATTACATCAAACTTGCCTTGGATAAACTTGGTCAAATCGATTTTTGGCGAATCAACATGCGTCCGGGACGGCCACTAGCGTTTGGTCAAATCAACAACAAGCCGTTCTTTGGTCTGCCGGGCAACCCTGTTGCCGTGATGGTCTCTTTCATTAACTTTGTCGAGCCTGCACTGCGTAAGATGCAAGGCGAACAAGGCTGGAAGCCTCTGAAAGTGAACGCCATCGCGACTGAGAATCTTCGCTCTCGACAAGGTCGTACCGAGTTTAGTCGAGGAATCTATGAACTTGATAACACTGGCCGTTTAACCGTTCGTACAACAGGCAAGCAAGGCTCTGGTATTTTGCGCTCAATGAGTGAGGCGAACTGTTTGATCGAAGTCTCCCCAGCTATTGATACAGTAAAAGCGGGAGAAAGCGTGACAATTATCCCACTTCAAGGCAGAATCTAGCCCAAACTAGAAATTCAAAGGTCAGCGAGTCTGGCCTTTTTGTTTAATACAGAAACCTTTTCAGAGAGACAGCTATGGCTCGCACCATTCTTTACACTTACAAAGACCAAGACAAAGAACTGACGTTCTCATACCAGCAGCACCGCAACATTCAAGAAGCGGTTGCAGAAGCAGAAGGTATCGATATCACTGAGTTCCTAAAGATGGAGCAACAAATTGAAGCAGTGTCTGACACTAAAGCGGTGCGCAACTACCGCGATAACTACTTCAGAAAATTAGGCTTTAGTAAAATCACCCTAGCTCAAAAAGAAAACCTAGGCGTAGGCAAAAAGAACAAATAAGCTTAGCTGCAAACAGAAAACTCGCGATTCGTCGCGAGTTTTTTTATACATGCTATTTTTGTTCGTGCTCTATACCCGAGCATACCGAAATTACTTGGGTATATGAGTTACTTCGATATATAAGTAAAAAGCCCCGTGTTACCTTGATGGTCTAAACGGGGCTTTAAATTTCTTCTTACTTTATCGAGTAAGGTTTCAGTCACTACTTGATGTTTAGGAACGCAGCGCCACGTACACCACCTGAATCACCGTGTTTTGCTTTGATGATCTTCGGACACTTCGCGACAGAAAGCAGGTACTTAGGAATACGCTTTGGCATCTCTTCGTAAATCAATTCGAAGTTGGAAAGACCACCACCCAGCACAACAACATGTGGGTCAGTCGCTGTAAAGATGTTTGCAAAACAGATAGCCAGCAACTCCATAAAACGCTCAACGTGCTCAACAGCTTTCGCCTCACCTTCTGCGTGCGCTTTAATGATGTCGATCGCTTTCTTCTCTTCACCGTAGTAATGGGCGTAGAGCAGCTCGAAGCCTCGACCAGAAAGGTAACTGTCTAAACAACCTTTCTTGTCACAACCACAGCCCAACAGAGGTGCGTTTTCGCCTAAGTGAAACCAAGCATCGATAGGTAAACGAGTATGACCCACCTCACCCGCGACGTGGTTACGACCAGAGAAGACTTTACCATCGTAGATAAAACCACCACCAAAACCAGTACCAAGGATCAAACCAAGTACAGAAGGCTCATCTTGAAGCTCTTCGTCCCATGCTTCTGATAGCGCAAAACAGTTCGCATCGTTTTCAATCTTTACGCTGCGACCGATTTTCGCTTCAAGATCCGCGCGCAGTGGTTTGCCTTTCGCCGCAGGAACGTTAACCGTTAATACCGTTGCATCGTCTGCGTCTTCCATGCCTGGTAGGCCAAGACCAATTGTGCCTTCGCAACCAAACTCTGCATCGTATTTGTTAACCAATTCCGCAATGGTATCAACCAGCAGCTCGTAGTTGTCTGTTGGTGTAGGTACACGTTCCGTCGCTACACGCTCAAGCTTCTCGTTAAATGCACCAAATTCAATTTTAGTGCCACCGACATCAAAGCCGTAATACATGTATTTCTCTCCTAAAAAATGCTTAAACGACTCCAAAAATGGCTGGAGTCAAAAGTATAAACTAGTGGCATTATCCATATCTGTACGCCTGCAAACCGTGACCGAATGCAGATTTATCCCCTCACCGCATCCAGTTGAACAACATGCCATCAACAAAAGTTCATTCCTTAGAGTCAGCTCTCGGTTTTCACCCACTCTTTGAAACGCTTTAAATGCGGTCGGTTGGGATCGTTTTTGACTCGGGTCTTGGTCAACATGTAGGTTTCTCTAAAGGCTTCAAACCACAACTGCAGGCATTCCGATGCTTTATTCTCACCGGCTTGTTTCAAAACTAACGTCGCGACTTCGGCGGTTGAAAGATGCTGCTCATTCTCAGAACGGCGCATGATGTATTCAGACAGAGATTCTGGCTCAATAGAAAGCACAGGCAAAGATTTAAGAAAGTCAGAACGACGGAATATCTTTCGTGCCTCACGCCAGCTACCATCAATAAAGATCAGCAACCATTTTTTGTTCTGAGCCTCTTCGTTTATTAATCGCGCAGGCTCCAGATCTTCAATTAAACGAGATGGTTCATCCACATAGTCTGCAGGAAATACAATCACTGGTTGGTAGTTGTCATCCTGTAGTAGCTCCAGCATCTCCTCAGACGGTTCTGTTCGGTTCCATTGATACACGTAAGTCTCTTGAATCGTATCAGCAATTAGACGACCGGTATTACTTGGCTTAAATACTTCGTTTTCAGAAACAATCAACATACATGCAATATTAGCCTTGATGTTTGGCTGAAGATCGCACAAACAGTGTTGCTCAGAAACCTGGCAATATTGGCAACGAACCACTTTACATCCACGCGCGTTGAAAGGCTTGGTTGAGATAGATTGTCGGTACTGATATAAACGGTGGAAAGCGTGAATTCTCATGGTAAGTAATGCCAAGTAAAAAGTAGAGCGCGATTCTACTGACATTATGGTTTCGCCTCAAGATAAGCCCTTCAAAGCACCTTACTGTTTGTTGAAATAATTTCACTCTTATCTCGGTCATAGATAAAGTAATAAATAAGGAAATGACAGTGACAGAAACGACGTTTCAAGATCCCTCGTGGATAAGATTAGGCTTTTTTCTCGGCGTATTATTACTTTGTGCCCTTTGGGAAAACAAACTGCCGAGAAAAACACTTACCGCTTCACGCGGGTTTCGCTGGGTCAATAACTTATCACTGGTTGCTGTGAATAGCTTGATTGTTGCGTTAGTCATGCCTATCGCCGCCTTTCAAGCTGCAATTATCGCTCAGGAGCAACAATGGGGACTATTTAATTTGCTCTCCCTGCCCGCTTGGTTAAACGTGCTTCTAGCGGTTATTCTGCTTGATTTCGTCATTTACGTTCAGCATGTGGTCTTTCACTATGTAAAGCCACTGTGGAAGCTTCATCGAATGCACCATGCCGATCTCGACATAGACGTCACCACAGGCGCACGTTTTCATCCCATCGAAATCATCATCTCGATGGGTGTCAAAATTGCCACTGTATTTATCTTAGGCGTTTCTCCTATCGCTATCGTGGTATTCGAAATAGTGCTCAATGCCAGTGCGATGTTTAATCACAGTAATGCAAAACTGGCTTTATCAGCGGATCAGAAACTGCGAAACGTCATAGTGACGCCAGACATGCATCGCGTTCATCATTCCGTGATAGCAAAAGAAACCAACTCGAATTTCGGTTTCTTCCTTTCTGTTTGGGACCGACTTTTTGGGACATATCGAGCTCAGCCTGAACTTGGCCATGATGATGTCGTAATTGGTATACCGGAAATTAGGAATGAAGCAGAACAACGATTAGACAAGCTGTTAACTCAACCTTTTCGCTATAACCGAAGAAGACGCAACAGTTGAAGAAAAGTTTTTGTGGATGAAGTGCGTAAACAAAGCGAATAGACTAAACCTAAACACCAACCAGTTAAACACCACTTCATCCTTGCGATGCTAGCTAGTGGATTCACTCTCCGTTAGTTGACGTTTTTTGTTTAACTGAGTAATACCAACAAATAAACCAACCACACCAAGCACCGTGCACACCAAAGCATTAGTATTCATTGCTTGTTGTGCTTCTATTGAGCTGTATAGAAAAGCCAGACTGAAGAAAGTGGTACCAAAGCTTAAACCTGTCAGTACGCTGAAACCAGCGAAACTGGCCAAGTCTTTAAAATCGTTCATAACGAATCCCTGTTTACTATCCTTAATTGAGTGATGAAAAGTGAAAGTTAACGAAATATCTGGCGTGATTGTCGATGTTTACGCGCGTTCCATAACCAGATAGACACGCCGAATGAAAAACCTAAAAAGAGTGTTTTCATTTGAAGTGCGGCATTGTTGTCTAATATTTCTAATGCATAGTGAGCGTGCGAGCTAAAAATAACATTGGTCGTCAGAATCAATAGCATAAGTACTAATCCGGAACGACGGTGCTTCACCAACAGATACACAGCTAGTAAGTCTAACAGCCCCAATGAGCTCCAATAAATATTCAACCAGCGTGGCGCAAAATCATAAGGCAAAAAACCGTTAGCAATGTTGTCATAAAGATGAACCACACCGCCAACTGTCATAAAAAGGCATAAGAGAAACACGACGAATTTATCCATTATCGTTTCCTTATCTGAATGAATGCGCAAAGCATATAGAAGTCAGTTAAACATTTGTAATCTCATAGCCATTTTTGAGATCGACAGTGCCTTTAAACAGTACGTGAGGCGTGCGAAAGAAATTTATTCGCTCCTGATAGAAGCATAGTGTTAGCTTTGGCATTTCGCTCAAATACACCAATGTTAGAACAGAAGTCTCATTCAAACCGCTCCTTGGTCTATCAGTTTTCGAACTTTTTCCAGTGCGTTCTGAAAAACGGTATGCGCTTGTGAGGAAATATCGCTCCCTATATCGTGCCAAAAGAACGCAAAATCATGTCCGCCATCGTCTTGTGTATGAAACGTCCATGAATCCTCTAGGTCAGCACACTCGCACAAAACAAAATGCCATACTTGATTTTGAAAGCCACTGTCCCATGAGCATAAATACCGAGCGGAGATAACGTGCGTAATTCCAGATTCTTCAGCGAGCTCCCGCTTAGCGGCTGTGATGTAACTTTCATCAAACACTTCAACAGTACCCTTGACGAACTGAATACCCGCCAACGGATGTTTAAAAAGTAGGAGCTCTTGGTTTTGCTTACGCAGAACGACGGGACAAACTTTATCGATCACAAAACCACTCCTCGTTGTTTAAGCAGAAAGCTTTGGCTTGTTCTGGATATAAAGGAATCGCATGAAGTTGCTCTACACGCACCCACTTTAAATGGTACTGATTAACGTCTGACTGTCTGGTTTGTTCCGGCCCCCCCCCCATTTTCACTTTTGAGTTCCCTACATATGAAAGAAAATAGGTTTCTAAGCGACCTTGGTTTTCGAGCTCAAAAACCTTTTGGATCCGATTGAGTTCCAATGAGGTTTCTTCCAGCGCTTCTCTTTTCGCAGCTTCAACAGGCTGCTCTCCAACTTCAACACTACCGCCGGGGAAAACCCAATAGTGTCTATCGTTTTGAAAACGCTGAATAAGCAAAAGTTCTTGCTGATGATTAACCAGTATAAGGCTAGCTCTTTGTAATAATTGCATGATTCATTCCTTTGAATTCGGACAACATTCTAGTCATCTTGTTTCACCGAGATAGCATTAACACCACGTAGTGATAACTCAGCCCTTAAGAAATGAGCAAGATGCGATATAACTCACTTTTGCGATTTGAATAGCAATCAGAGGGTGCGTAGAAGCAACAAAAAGCAGAACCGAAGTTCTGCTTTTAGAAGATGAAAACATGTCACTTATGCGGACTGATGTAGCTCGTATTTATGCAACATTGCTTGTTGATGCCCTGCAATTTCTGCCACTTGTTCAGAGCTCTCTACCATGGATTCAAGTTGTAACTTTGTACGCTCTCCAAGCTCGGAAATATTATTGATGGATTGAGACACGTCCGCCGTCGCACGTTCTTGTTCTTCTGTAGCAACTGAGATTTGCTCAACACGCTCTTGAATGTGTTTAACCGCAAGGTTGATATCAGAGAATGTCGATTTCACTTCATTGCTGGAATGCAGCGCATGGGCCATTTCTTCTCTTGAATCACTTACCGCTTGGCGAGAACGCTCTGCTGCGGTAATAAGCTCACTCATCATTGCTCGGATATTCGTTGTTTGTTGAGAAGTATCACTTGCTAGTTTGCGGACTTCATCCGCGACAACAGCAAACCCACGCCCTTGTTCACCAGCTCGAGCGGCTTCTATTGCTGCGTTGAGAGCAAGCAAGTTTGTGTTGTCAGCAATACCACTGATCATGTCGACCATTTCACGAATCTGCTTAACACGTTGGTCTAGCTCTAACATAGATTGTTCATTCATATCCAAAGAGCGTTCAAGTGATTCCAAACGTTCACGGTTTTGTTCCACAACTTGAACGCCTTTTGCAGTGTGCTGGGTAGCAAGCATCGAGTCCTGTGACGAGGCATTTGTCACTGTTGCTATTTCACGAATGGAGGCTTCAAGTTGCGTAATGGTCGTGATCATGCTCGCCAACGCTTCATTTTGTGTCGTCAACCCATCGCTCGTTTGTTCAGCTGCACTGTGGCTTACTTCGGCCGTCTGATAAAGCGTCTCACAGTTACGTGTAACTGTTTGGATAGAGTTGTTTGTTGAATCAATCACTTGGTTTAGTTTTCGTGCCACTTCTTTTAGTTCATAAGGACCAACCTCTTGTGCATTGTCACAGAAGTCATGCTCGGTAAGTGCAGAAAGACGCGTTAGTACATTCCTTAACCCTCGGTTTGTCCATGACTTCAGGCTAAACCAAGTGATCAGAATAATGAAAGAAATCACACACGCTGCAAAAACGATCATAACACTCACTGACTCAATGGTCTCATTGACCACACTCTCTTTATCCGCAATCAACTCACCAGCAGCTTGTGATATTTGATCAAGCAACCGCATGGTTTCATCCGCAAGAATCGAAGCCTGTTTAAACTCTGAACGTTGCAATTCCCCTTGTTCTAGTTTGGCGAGGATCAAACGCAGCACGCCCTTTTCACTAAAGCCTTGCTTCACCATCTCGTACGGTGCCGTTAGGCTTGCGTATTCGCTTACTTCTGGATGTAAAGACTGGAAATCTTCATAGGCGAGATTAATACCTGCAATACGGTTACGCATTTCTCGGTATTCTTTTTCGGCTTTGCTCAGTTCAGAATGCATCATCATTACTAAGAACGTACTTTCCATTGAGCTCGCTGAGGCAATAAATCGGTTGGCGGCATCACTCGATTCAGGATTTTCGGCACTAAGAAACGAGCTAATTCGATTCATTTCCGGGCCGATAGAGCTGAGTCCATAGCGGAACCCGCCAACTCCTGCATCAATATCCATTTGAATTTTTATCACTGAAGATTGCTTCAGTAAAATGGACTGCGTGATGTTATGTAAACGCGCTAAATTTGTATCTAACTCCTCAGAGAGTTGCTCAGCAACACCAGAAGCTTCTCCAACCAAACTTTTACTTTGAGTCGCAAGTGAATCGATTTGCTCTTTTATTAGAGGCAACTCTTTTGGCTCAGTAATTTGCATACCATGGTTGAGTAGCTTAACCATCTCCAATACATTCCTGGTTAACTTTGCGTTCGCCATCGCGATTGGTAACGCTTTTTGCGACAAGTCTTCAAATTGCTCTCCTACCTGTTCCATTCCTTTGAAACTTGAGACAGAAAGGGCTATAACAAGAGCTATGATAGTTAAAAATGTTGCACTAACAGCCTGAATCAGTGAAAGTGATGTGCGTGAGCGTTTTCGCTTTGCCATAATCAATTTTTATTCTTTCTTAAGGTTGAATCGGTTTTGCAGTGATTCCGTCACATTTGTGAGACAAAACCGTAATTTGCAGCCCATACTATGGATTGGTTATGACACTAATATTTCAGTTGTGAGTCGTAGAGATGACAGGTGGTGATTTGCGTCGAGTATATTTTCCTTTGATAATCAGTGTGCTATTAAGCGCCTGCTCTTCTGGGCCTGAACCTAGCGAGCAAGTGCAAGTGACAACACCTACAAATCAGTTATTGGACAATAACCCTGACTTGTTCCAGTTTTATACAGAATGGCATGGCACACCTTATCGCTTAGGCGGCACACAAAAATCTGGTATTGATTGCTCGGCATTTGTGCAAAAAGCCTTTGTCGAGGCTTATCAGCTATCGTTACCCAGGACCACGAGACAACAATCGAAACAAGGTGTGGAATTACATTGGACGGACGCCAAACAAGGAGATTTGGTGTTTTTTAAGACAAGACGGACGACCTATCATGTAGGGATTTACTTGGGTAATAAGCAGTTCATGCATGCATCAACGTCTAAAGGTGTGATTATTTCAAGAATCGACAACCCATACTGGGCATCTAGGTTTTGGCAAGTAAGAAGAGTTACGATGTAACTCTTCTTACTTTTAGAATTGGAGATGACTGGTATCAAACAATATCAATCGTAAGTAGCAACGGCAGTATCGAATAGGTTTTTAACCAAAGCGATGTATTCATCAAGGAACGTGATCTGTTCATTAGTCGCTTTTTTATGCCATACACCAGCCAATATCTCACCAAGATCTTCAACAACCGCATCCGCCTCTTTTAATAATTTGAAGCGTACGCTTGAGTGAAGCTCTGGGTTTTGCTCAAAGATCGCCATGATGTTTGAAGCCACCATATCGGTGACGACATCTTCGATGCTTTCGGATCCAGTGTCGCCAATTTCAGTCGTGAAAATATCTAGATTTAGCGACAAGTGCTCGATAAGAGCGAGATATCCATCGGTTTCTAAAACCACTGTTTTTCTCCGTTTATTGCAAGCCTTCGAAGCTGAAAGCGGAATAGTTTCAATAGTAAGACATGCCGAGAAAATTTCATTAACTTATTTCATATTAACAAACATTCACGAACCAACTGGATGTTTTTCAAACAATTGCGCTTTGCCTCACTGCGTTCGGATACAGAGTTTCTTCAAACCTTTTTGTATTTCAGTCATTTTCATGCAAACAAGTTTGGTTACGACCGTTTTCTTTTGCACGATACAACGCAGCATCGGCACTCTTTAACCATTGAGTGTGAGTTTCAAAATAAGGTTTATACTCGCAAACACCAATACTTATCGTGTAATTAATCAAAAAATCTTCCACTTTCACGATCTCTTGCTCAATTCTTTTACGTAAACGCTCCGCGAAATAGCAAGCTTGTTCTTGATTCGTATGAGGAAGCAATACCGTAAACTCTTCTCCGCCAAAACGACCGCACACATCACTGCTTCTTGCTGTCTTTCTTAATAACGAAGAAGTACGACGAATGACTTCATCTCCCGTCGGGTGACCATAGGTATCATTCACTTTTTTAAAGTGGTCGATATCAAATATTACTAATGAGCATGGTCCGTCGATAACTTTTAGGTGAGCAAACTCTTCTTTCAGCGATTGCTCCCAATAAGCGCGATTAAATAAACCTGTTAAACCATCTTTGCGACTGATTTCAGACAAATGTTGATTTGTTTCTTTCAAATGAATGCGATTTCTTGCCGTTTCAGAGACATCATTCACTTGAATAGCAATGTGGCTGACCTCTCCTGAGAGCCCAATTAACGGGGTGATTACGATGTCTTGATACATGAAATCACTGCTGTTTGAAACCGGAGAAAAATTGTTGAATTTAAAAAGGTACGGTCGGTTTTCCCAGCTAGAGAAGGAACGAGTTTCCAGATCGGCGGCGGTTTTTATCTTGGTTTCTAGCCAAGTTTTTGGCAGCTCTTCAAAATGATCAAATAAACATTGGCCAAGGATTTCTTGTGACAGAACGCCACTGTATGACTGCATAAAACTGTTCCACACACAGACCTTATACTCTTGATCCAACACGATAAGCCCTGAATCCATCGTATCGAGAATTTGTGTGACCCAATGAAAGTCTGCTATGTCCAGCGTAATATCGGACATTAGATTAGCTCCATGATTTCATAAATAATTTCTACGGATGGTTTATCAATTAAAAACAGTACCTCACACTCAAAATCGAGCGCTTCTGCCATGTAAGTGTATTCGATAGTAAACAGCTCACCTAATTCACCCTGCTCTTCACAATAAGGCGTTAACGTATCCACAATGCCTGGCTGACGAAGTGAGAATTGCTTGTCGAGCTGATCCCCTAACGATGTGAGAAATGACGAAACCAGTAAGTTCGAGATATTCAAAATGATTTCATTATGAGGTGTAAACTCAAGCAGATAGCCTAACTTCTCGCCAATTTGATTGATGTCTCTACCACGTAAACACACCAGAGCTTCACCATGAATACCGCCACCAACAAACCTCTGCGCAACCGCGACGGAGCCATCACGCCCAACAACGTCGACAAGCGTCATATGAAGTTCGCCATAGGATAACGGACCAACATGTGGAACAGGAAGTTGGATGAACTCGTGTAAGTGGTCTGCCATAATCGCAGCCCCTTTACCAAGTGCAATGTTTGCAATCTCGCGGAATTTGGCTAATGAGGAGAACTCCTCGCAAATCTGGCTTTTAGGATCAATCGAATGGCTAGGCTTGAACGCATAGTGCAGCCCCAATTGTTCATAGAGCGGTATCACCTGCTCTTCTGTCAGAGGCTTAGCGATAAAAGCTTGAGCACCTAGCTCTATGCAGCGCTGTTTTGCCTCTTGTTGAACATCTCCAGAAATAATGACGATTTTAGTCTGGTAATGACTAACAGGTAATGACTCGAGGACTTCGAAACCGTCCATGATCGGCATCGTTAAATCGAGAAACAAAATATCGATATTTTGCTCCGCAAGAATATTTAGCGCCTCATACCCATCTTGAGCTTCGATCAGGTGCAATGATGTATCTTGTACGATGGAGCGCGCAATGAGCTTTCTTGCAACCGCTGAGTCATCACATATCAGTATTTTCATGTCACCAATGGAACTAACGTCAAAAAAATAATAATACCTGTTGTATACGTTCATCTCCATATGCTATGCCGACAAATCAGAGGCTTATAAGCGATTTGATTCACATTTATACAAATTGACTACACTGAGAGGAAGGTTTCTTTACGAAGTATGCTCAACTTAGCGCCAACACCTTGCTTTTTATCCTAAACTGTTGGTGGTCAAATAGATTCGCGAGGTTTTGTATGTGGCAAGCAATATCGCAACAGCTTTCTGATACTTTATTATTCGAGTACCAGATCACGGAAAAAGTAAGACTGTCTGGCGGGGATATCAGTGAAAGCTACATGATTAATGACGGCGAACAGCGCTATTTCGTGAAAATTAACGATCGCGAGTTTTTGTCTAAGTTTGAAGTTGAGGCAGAAAGTCTGCATCTTTTGCGTGAGACATCCACCCTATTTGTTCCAGAGGTTGTGTTGGTTGGTAAAACCAAAAATGCCTCATTCCTAATTCTTAACTACCTTCCAACAAAGCCATTAGAAGATGGCCCAAACAGCTTTAAATTAGGACAGCAATTAGCTCACCTTCATCAATGGGGCGAGCAAAAGGAATTTGGTTTTGATACGGATAACTATCTCGGGTCCACTCTACAACCCAATAAGTGGCACAAGAAGTGGTGTGTCTTCTTTGCTGAACAACGCATAGGATGGCAATTACAGCTCCTTAAAGAAAAAGGCGTCACTTTAGTTGATATCGACGACTTTATAGATGTCGTAAAACAACTGCTAGCAAACCATGCTCCAGAGCCTTCCTTGCTGCATGGCGATTTATGGAATGGGAATGCGGCTCTCACAGCATGTGGCCCTATCTGTTACGACCCCGCTTGCTACTGGGGTGACAGGGAGTGTGATATTGCGATGACTGAGCTGTTTGGTGGATTTCAGCCGGAATTTTATCAAGGTTATGAATTTGTTATGCCACTTTCTGCTGGTTATCAAGAGCGTAAAGATATCTATAACCTTTACCATGTTCTCAACCATTGCAATTTATTTGGCGGCCATTACTTGGAGCAGGCTCAACAAGTTATTAATAAAATTATTTCTTATTAATTTGGAAGCGACTGCATATTTCAAGATGTAAAACCTCGAGGCACATCACTACAGAAAATGACCCTAAGCTCAAGGTTGAGTTTGGGGTCAAGTTTTATACTTATTTCGACTCAATTAGCAACAACTCCACCTAATATCAAAGGAGACTTAACTTTGGATTGTGCCTATTTTCCTTGTAGGCAAAGTAAGTGAAGGGCTGTACTTCCTTAAAGAATAGAGTGTTTAAAAAAAAGCCCTGCGATATTAGGAGTTGTTGTATGAAGAATTATACCGAAAGGCATGTCAAATGCCCCCATTGTGGACATTCAATCGGCATTACACTAGATGCAAGTAATGGTGACCAAGAGTTTTATGATGATTGTCCAGCTTGTTGCCATGCCATTCACTTAAATATGCGAGTAGATGAGCTGCAAGATAAAGTCGAACTGTTTATCGATGACAATTACGAATAACAACTCGAGCATGTAAGCGTTGGAAACACAAAGTCACTTGAATTAAAAAGGAGCGCTTGGCTCCTTTTTATCATTCTAAAGCTGTTTTGCTGCGAGAACTCGCTCAACAGTATCAACTATGGCTTGAGTCTGAGGGTCAAACTCAATATTAACGCGGTCCCCTACTTGTCTTACTCCAAAGAGTGTTCGTTGCAAGGTTTCTGGAATTAGATGTACTGAAAAACGACACGCTTCAACCTCACCAATCGTCAAAGAACAACCATCCAAGCCGATATAGCCTTTCGCTAACACATATTTCATTGATTCTTGCGGCAGTTGGAACCAAATAGTGCGGTTATTAGGCGTATCGATGATCTCGACAATGTCAGCCATCAAACTAATATGGCCAGACATGCTGTGTCCGCCAATTTCATCACCAAACTTGGCAGCTCGCTCAATGTTTACGTTGTCACCTTCAACTAGCTCGCCTAAGTTGGTGAGAGCCAATGTCGCTTGCATTAAATCAAAGCTGATAAGGTTGCCATTAATATTGGTCACGGTCAGGCAGCAGCCATTGTGAGCGACAGATGCTCCTATTTCTAATCCTTTACAAAGCTCATCGCTTAACTCGACAACATGCGTTTGAAAGCGTTCTTTTTTATCAATTTTAACGACCTTAGCCGTACCCTGAACTATTCCTGTAAACATTCTTTTTACCTATTGATTTCATACAAGCTGCAATCGATGACAGAGCCTTAAGCACAGCACTGTGTATCGAGATCAAACCTGTAGATTATAGAGCAACGACCTATTGAAAAATGGAGCATTGTTCTCATACACGCTTCTAACATTAACATGATTTATTACAGCTCTCAGTATTAGCGTATCCTTAGCTTAGCGAGCATTAAGTTAGTGTTATCCACTATTCGCAACCTAACTATGGAATATAAACATACAATTGTTTATCATTTGCGCGGAGTTTCTCCGAGGCATTTTTTCACCTTATCGTGACTAAAATCAACCATCAGATCAGTTCACCACATCTTTTGTCCTCGAGCGCTCTCATTCTTTCAACTTATTGTTCCGCTCTGGAGTATTTTTCGTGCATCGCTATAAAGAAGAAGCATCAAGTCTCATCAAATTGGCGACCCCGGTATTGATCGCATCTGTTGCTCAAACTGGTATGGGGTTTGTTGATACCGTTATGGCCGGAGGCGTTAGTGCCACCGACATGGCTGCGGTTTCTGTCGCTTCAAGTATTTGGCTTCCATCCATTTTATTTGGTGTGGGTTTGTTAATGGCGTTAGTCCCTGTTGTCGCACAGTTAAATGGCTCTGGTCGTCGAGTAAAAATCCCGTTTGAAATTCAACAAGGCGTTGTTTTGGCATTGTTGATCAGTGTGCCGATTATTGCAGTGCTGCTTCAAACCCAATTTATTCTCGGATTTATGGATGTTGAAACGCTGATGGCAGAAAAAACAGTGGGGTACATTCATGCTGTTATCTTAGCAGTCCCTGCCTTCTTGCTTTTTCAAACGCTTAGAAGCTTTACGGATGGTATGTCATTGACGAAACCAGCAATGGTCATTGGCTTTATCGGTTTACTGCTCAACATTCCCCTAAACTGGATTTTCGTGTATGGCAAGTTTGGAGCACCTGAATTAGGCGGTATTGGCTGTGGTGTCGCAACCACGATTGTTTACTGGGTCATGTTTGCCCTACTATTGCTTTATGTAATGACATCAGATCGACTTAAAAGCATCAACTTATTTGGTGAATGGCATCGACCACAATGGAAAGCGCAAGTTCGTCTGTTCAGGCTCGGCTTTCCTGTTGCAGCAGCGCTGTTTTTTGAAGTGACACTATTTGCTGTCGTTGCACTATTGGTCTCACCACTAGGACCAATCATCGTTGCTGCGCATCAGGTTGCGATTAACTTCTCGTCGCTAGTATTTATGCTTCCAATGAGTATCGGTGCGGCAGTGAGTATTCGTGTCGGACACCGACTTGGCGAAGAAAACGTTGATGGCGCTCGCGTTGCTTCACGAGTGGGCATCATGGTTGGTCTAGGTCTATCTGTTCTTACAGCGATATTAACCGTATTGTCTCGTGAATGGATTGCCGAACTTTACACTAGCAACCCAGAAGTCATCACTCTAGCGATGCAACTGCTCGTATTTGCTGCTGTTTATCAATGTACGGACGCAGTTCAGGTAATCGCGGCAGGTGCACTACGTGGCTATAAAGATATGCGAGCCATCTTCAACCGTACGTTTATCGCCTACTGGATTCTTGGTTTACCAATGGGTTACGTCCTTGGCCGCACAGACTGGATCGTCGAGCCAATGGGAGCGCAAGGTTTCTGGCTAGGCTTTATCATCGGCCTTTCTTCTGCCGCACTTATGTTAGGGGTAAGAATGCGCTGGATGCACCGCCAAGAACCAGAGGTGCAATTGAACTTTTCAGTTCAGTGATCATAAGAAAAAGCCAGCACACGCTGGCTTTTTTGATCGAATAATAACGCTGTTGAGTATACTTATAGCAAGCTTGTGAGCCAGTAGAGTCTGCTCTCTGGGTGACGAATACGAAGTTATAAAAAGGATATTTGTGCGGTCTATTTTATTGTTCTTAGTCTTGTTTCTTAACGGTTGCGATAGCTGGTTCAACCCAGAAAACGCCATGTTTGACAAGTATCACCAACGTGTCGCCAATGTGTTGGACGCTCCTACTCTTCCAATCGAATCGCAATCTACGGTGACCATACCTGCAAAACGTGACTTATTCGAGCCATTGCCAAGGCTATCGATTGGTTTACTAGAAAGCTACCAATTACGCCAGTGTGGATTATTCAATCTACTTGCCGAGAAAAACTCACAGCTTGGTAAGGTGCAGGATGCATTTCATGATTTTGATTACCAAACTTCACTGTTACGAGTCATGAATCGATGTCTATCCGAATTTCAGCTCAGCGATGAAGAACGTACTACATTGACAGAGCTTTATTCGACTAAGTGGCAACATTTAGACATTCATCTCGACAACTTACTACTCGCGAGTGATGCAATGCAAAAGCAGCTAACGGCGTCGGATTGGCTATCTCAAGAAACACCAAATGATGTTGCACGTATTAACGACGTCTATCGCCTTTTCAGTGAAATGTACGGCTTGCCTCATCGCGCCATTTCACGTCTGCCCGATATTGAGATTGTGCAATATCAAGAAGAGCTAGAGAAATCTCGTTTAATCGGACGACTTTACTATTCGATGATAAACGCTTCTCACTGGCTAAAAGCTACGACTCAGTTACTTGAACAACATCAGAATAATGTGTTGTGCGGACCAAACCGAGACGTGACCCAGTTCCGCTACCTAAGAAATGTCTTCCAATCTATTTACGTTGAAGAAGTGCAACCTTACTTAGCCTATTTAGACAGTACCTATAAGCAACTTCATGATGGTGCCACCTTGATAGAAAAGCGTATGCAACTTCACGGTCATCAATATGGCATAAAAGAAGCACACAAAACCTTTAGACAAGAAACCCTAAACCACGTTCAGTTTTGGCAGGGTCTCTTCAAGCGGTGCGGCGTAACCGTTGGCAACTAGTAAGTGCAGAGCGTTCTATTCCTTCAGCCTCTCACGCAAGAATCGGGCAAAACGTGGCTTACCGGTATGAGTAAAACCGTTGTACCTGAACGTGACGGTTGAACCTATTTTCGGAGGCTGACGACGCACTTCATCGGTAAACCCACTACCAATGTAAAACTCTGTACCATCTGGCAAGCGAACTAACATCGCCCCCATCATACCCAATAAACGCCCCGTGCCTGGCTTATAGCCCACGACTAGCGCTTCATCATCCGCGTATCGTTTCAGTTTAAGTAAATCACTTCCACGTCCAGCTTGATAACGACTTGATACCTTACGTAGCATCACCCCTTCACCATCGGATATCGAAATCTTATCCAATTGCGTAAACAGGTGGGCTTCATTTTGGATCGCTCGGTGTTCGACATATTTGATATGAGGTTGGTCTACTTCGAGCACTAAGTCTTTGATGTTGTAATAACGCTTCCGGTAATCACCAGCAGAATACGGCATATCAAAGATCATAAAATCAATGTTTCGCCAAGCTGACTCCACAGGCGTTTTATCCAAAACCGTTTGTTGTACGAGATGAAAATTGCCTCGTCCCGCCCATAGCTCACCATCTAACGGATAGTCAGGTAGTGAATCGATAAACCAATCTGGAGCGTAGATTCGGTTACCATTTCTCGTCACGAGATGTTGTCCTGTCCAATAGGCGCGAATGCCGTCGAGTTTTTCGCTATACCAATATTCAGATACATCGATACCATCTTGATAGCTTTGCGCAAGAGAAACTGGAGGTGTGAGAGAAGTATCAGCTTGAAGCTGAGAAGACGCTGTCATAACAGCCAGCGCGATTAATGTCATTTTTAATGGCATAAGAAGACCTTGTACAAAAAAGCGCCTTTATTGAACCGTAACTCCTCTCGATGACCTATTTGTTACTAGTCATTCTTCGACTCAGAACAATCAACTTAAGCAATGATTTGCAAGGATAATCATAAACTTTAGACAGATTTTGCATTTAATATTTACATATTGTTCACAATAAGATGGGGGAGTCTCAAATCAAGTCGCAATCTAATCTCGATGAGACTCTTACGTTAGCGCTCGATATTAATTCGACATCTCTCCTGAACAAGCCGTTTGTCTATGCGTTTTTGATTCTCAAATTGAGAACCTATTCCTTCTCAATTTGAATGACACCACCAAAAAATCATAACCATCTGATTTTATTTGCATTTAAATCTGGCACGTTACCTGCTCTATATCCAAGTAGAGAAAACAAACGGAGATAGAGTCATGGAATTACGCAAACTAGAAATTAATCAAGACAAATTAGCCATTGAGTTTTTTGGTGACTTAGACGCAAGTGGCTGTCGACAAGCACAACATTACATTGATGAAGTAATTCACGACAATCATCACAAAGAAGTCGAAATTAACCTACAGCACGTCCAATTTCTTGATTCTTCAGGGATTGGTGCCATTGTTTACTTATATAAGCGTCTAGTTGAACGTGAAAGAAGCATGAGTATTGAAAACGTATCAGGCCAACCTTTAGAAATCATGAGCTTGCTTCGTATTAACCATGCTATTCCCGTTAACTCAAAAGGACACTAAAAATACCGGTTTAAACGGAGGTTGGCATGGTAAATCTTATACGACGATATGTAGTAAGCGGTCTTGTTGTCGGCATGTTTGGTTGTTCGTCGTTTGACTACCCAGACCACGGAAAAGGTGGCTTGGCGGAAAACTATCAAGATATCTCAATTGAAAATTATCAGTTTTCCCCAGTCATGCCCGATGAACCGTTAGGTCCAGAGCATGGGTTGAGGTTTGATTGGCAACTCACCAAGCTACATCTAGACGCGTTGATTCAAGAAGGCGCACGCTGGTGCTTTCCTGCAGCAGTCGTGCAAGCGCTTGAGAAGCAAAACAGAATCGCACGTGAACTAGAAGGGGGACTTCTACTCGATGCTGCTAACGATCTGGTGATTCAACGTCGACGTTTAAACCAACTTGAACAGCAACTCGACTATGTATTAAGCCAAACCACTTGTACGCCACCCGATGATATTGAAGCATTGCGTAGCGATTTGAACGTCATCGCTGAAATTTATGCACTCCTCAATATTGATAATCAATTTGCTGTCGATTCAGCAGAAATTAATCCAAAGTACATGGGACATTTGGCAGAAGCTGCCTACATTTTACGTGACCACCCTAACCTAACTCTTGTGGTGACTGGGCATGCCGATGTCACTGGCTCACCAGATTACAACCAGAAACTCGCTCAAGCGCGTGCAGAACAAGTGAAGCGTTACCTGACTGTATTTGGCATCACTTCAGAACGCGTAACCACCAAATCTGTGGGAGATAGCCTACCGCTTTATGAAGGTGAAACACCTGCCGTGCGTTTAACCAACCGCCGCGTAAGCATCGAGGTTATTAGCCCTAATTCAGATAGCGATACCTCAGTAAATCGCAATCTATCTGCAGGAGGTACGCTATGAACACGATGAAACCATTTATCACCTTCGTTCTTTTGTGCTTGGTCGCTTGGGTACCTACTTCGTCAGCTGATGAAAACAATACTGTTAAGGTCGGCGATTTAATTCAGATCAACCTACCTGGAGAAGCGTCTTTAAACAAAGGGTTTCAAGTTGATCGCCGTGGGCGTATTAACTTACCAGAAGTCGGCCCTGTATTTGTTGCTGGATATAATGAGCAACAACTCCAAGACGTGATTATCGAAACGCTAAAAACCGTGTATCGTGACGTAAACAACGCTCGAGTCTTTATCAAACAACAACAGTTATTAGTGTCAGTCCAAGGCTACGTGGTCAAACCCGGGGAATATACCTTACCTTCAGGTTCCAACATTCAAATGTTTGTATACGAAGCTGGAGGCCTTCGCGCTGGTGCTCAGCTCGATAAAATGATCGTTAAACGCGGCAACAAAAACATCGAGTTTGACTACAAACGTTTCCTTGATACTGGTGATAATAGCCAGCTCCCGAAATTGGAATCGCTGGATGTACTGTTTGTTCCAGCATCTCCACTCGTTGGGAATATTGAGCAAGAATTTGATGCAGCAAAACTCGCGAACTCAGGCGATAGCGCAGACTCCGCTCGTGCCATCAAAGTCTTTGGTGAAGTGAATGCTCCCGGCTCATTCTCTTACAAACCGAACACCACGCTCGTTGATGTCGTGATGAGAGCTGGCGGCGTAACACGATATGCTAGTGTTGAGCAAATTCGCGTGATCACAAATAACAACCCAACCATGTTTAATCTAAAAAAGTATCTAGATACGGGTGATCAAAGCTTACTACCAGAAATCCTACCGGGTGCCACCATTTTTGTTCCAAAACAGGAAGAAGAAATCAAAGCGGGTGCAAATGTGGTTTATGTCATGGGTGAAGTTGCCCACCCTGGCGCGTATGAAGGAAAGCAAGACGCTAGCTTCATGGATATTCTCGCCAATGCAGGCGGGCCTACTCGCTATGCAGAATCTCGCCAAATTCGTGTCATAAAAGCCGATGGTAAGGTCATCAAATTCGACCTAACCGCGCATACCGAGGGGCTGTCTTCGGTTAGACCACCGAATGTCGGACCTGGAGACGCGATTTTCGTGCCTGAGAAAACCGATTTCAACGAGAAGTCATGGCTAAAAGTGGCGCCAAGTCGAGCGGTCGCTGTGATGGGAGAAGTCGTCCGCCCGGGACGTATTGAATGGTCAGACGAAATGGATTTAATTGATCTGCTTGCGCATGTTGGCGGCCCAACACGTAGAGCTGACACCACCAAAATTGAAGTCGCCAATAATGGTAAAATGACACAGTTCGATTTAGATCAATACATTTTAGATGGCTCACCAACATCGAATCTGCCCCGAGTTTCTGCTGGCACGGTAGTAAGAGTCCATGCATTACCTGACGATCCATCAGACAACAAATCGCAATGGGTAAGCCAGAGCTCTGATGCCTCGATATATGTTTTCGGTCAAATCAATGCCCCAGGCCGCTATCGCTTTACCGAAGAGATGCACTTTCTGGATATTTTATCTGCCGCCGATGGACCAACAATGGATGCCGATATTCACAATATTCGTGTGACGCACCGTGGCCTAGGCTATGCCAAAGTGAGTAAATTGAATTTGTCGATGTACTTTGAAACGGGCGATGAGTCTATTCTGCCCCACGTTCGTCCCGGCGATACCATTTACATTCCGGAAAAAAACAAAAACTGGTTGGATCGCTCCAAAGAATCCACCGTGCGCGTATTAGGTGAAGTAAGAGACCCAGGGCGCTATGTATTTAATGACAACATGACGGTACTTGACCTGCTGGCCGAAGCTGGAGGCCCGACTAACAATGCGTATCTTGAAAAAATCAGTGTGGTCAACATGTCTTGCTGTCAGGGCCAAGCTCGAACATTTGATTTGGTGAACTTTAGCAAAACCGCCAACATTTATGATTTACCAGTCATCCGTGCAGGTGACACTATTTACATTCCACATAAAGACGAAAGCTTTGCTGAAAAAGCAAGAGCCGGATTAAGAGATATTTTACAAATCACCACAACCATCGTGTTAATAGGAGCGTTGTAATGACTATTCCTGCCACTCACGCTGAGATTGAGCAAATTTATCTTCAGAGTGAACAGAAAGGCCACAAAACGATTTGTGTCGTGGGTTGTAAGTCTGAAGACGGCGTCACTTCCGTGGCTTCATCTCTAGCAGAGCGTCTGGTTTTAGCTGGGCACAATACTTTGTATGTGGATCTTAACCTGTTCAAGCCCGCTTATCGCACCATTCACGAGTTTGATGATACAGAAAAAGTTGGCCACCTGATCACAAGAGAAAATACGCATCAAACCTTAGTCGGTCTCCCTGCTCCATCTCTCGCCAGCATTCAATTGGCGTACCGAGACCCGACGATGCTGAAGCGCAATATTGCAGAGTGGTTAACGCAGTACGAGCGCGTCGTGATAGACACATCTCCACTTCTGAGTGTCAACCGAAGCAATATTGCCCCTCAAGTGATTGCGGGCGTATGTGATGCCACCTTATTAGTCGCACATTATGGCTCTACGACGGCAACCCAACTCGAACAAGCCAAAAAACTACTTGATGCTAGCGATGCGAATTTGATTGGTTCCGTGCTGAACATGAAGCATACACCAAGCCTGAAAGATGAATTGATCCGCCAAGTTTCCAAGCTACGCTTTTTACCCAAAAAGTGGAAAGAAAAGATATCTCAACAAATTAAGAAAAGTGAACTATTTATGTTATAGGGAGCGCCAATATGACTGCAAATAACACACCGACTATCGAACAAGAATTGGTGGATGAACACATTCTCCAGCAAATGATCAAAGATACGTGCGCCGAAATCATCCCTACGCTGATTGAACATTATATTGAAGAGTCACGAGAGCGCATGGAGAAAATAGAGCAAGCATTAAGCGCGAAAGACCTCCAAACATTAGAGTTCGAAGTTCATACTCTCGGCAGCTCTGCCCTTGCTTTAGGTAACCGAACGCTTTCCAGACAAGCAAGAATGATTGAGAAATATTGTGTGGAAGGGAAAACACTAGAAGCATTGGCTCTCTGTGAGTCTCTTTCCCAGCTGGCAAATGAATCGTTTGACGCGCTAGAAAAGCGAAAAGATCAAGGATTCGAGTAACAGTTTCAATGATAAATTATCTTATGAATCATCGCACTTATTAAAGTGCGATGCCGATATCATCTAAGATATTTACAATTTAACTTAATCAATTAAAAAGTATGGATTTTTCGCAAATTTCCCACCTTGTGCTAATACTTAGATAACGCTTTTCTCAAATTGAGAATATTCAGCACTAGAGAGCACTAAGTCATATAACTCGCTCATCACGCCAAATACAAATAATAGTGCTGACAAAAATCATAAAAGTGAAACGAACTACGTTGGGATAGGACTATGAGACCAAGGGTGTTACTGGTAGAAGACTCTACTTCACTAGCCATACTTTATAAGCAGTATGTCAAAGACGAACCTTATGACATTTTTCATGTCGAAACAGGTCGCGAAGCAATTCAATTTATTGAAAGAAGCAAACCTCAGCTCATCATTCTCGATTTGAAACTGCCCGATATGTCTGGTGAAGACGTGTTGGATTGGATCAACCAGAATGACATTCCTACCTCCGTTATTATTGCTACAGCGCACGGCAGCGTAGACTTAGCCGTTAACCTAATTCAAAAAGGTGCGGAAGATTTCTTAGAAAAACCTATTAACGCCGATCGCCTAAAAACTTCTGTTGCATTACACCTCAAACGCGCCAAATTGGAAGATTTAGTAGAAAATATTCAGTCCAAGTTTGATCGCCATAACTATCACGGATTTATCGGTTCAAGTCTCCCAATGCAGGCGGTATATAAAACTATTGATGCCGTTGCTCCAACATCTGCCAGTGTCTTTATTGTGGGTGAAAGCGGCACAGGTAAAGAAGTCTGTGCTGAAGCCGTGCACCGTCAGAGCGACCGTAAAGACAAACCTTTTATTGCTATAAACTGCGGGGCTATCCCACGAGATTTAATGGAAAGTGAGATTTTTGGCCATGTTAAAGGCGCATTTACCGGAGCCACAACAGACCGAAAAGGTGCTGCGACGCTGGCTCACGGTGGTACGCTTTTTCTCGATGAACTGTGTGAAATGGAACTTGAGATGCAAAAGAAGTTGCTCCGTTTTCTTCAAACAGGAACCTACACACCGCTTGGTGGCACTCGAGAGATGAAGGTGGATGTTCGAATCATTTGTGCCACCAACCGAGATCCATTAACAGAAGTGGAAGAAGGTCGTTTTCGTGAAGATTTGTATTACCGCGTACACGTAATACCTATCGATATGCCCCCTCTGCGCGAGCGAGGAAGTGACATCGTCACGCTAGCCAAGCACTTTTTGACCACTTATGCCAAACAGGACAAAAAGAAATTCTCAACAATCGACAGCGAAGCTCAACATATCATCAAGCACTACGAATGGCCGGGTAATGTAAGGCAATTGCAAAACATTATACGTAACATTGTAGTGCTTAATAATGACGAAAAAGTCACGGTGAATCACCTACCCGCTCAACTGACTAGAAAGTCTAAAACGGTGAGAACATCCACTCCCACACATGTAACTCAAGAGCCAGCAAACCCTACAACAATAACATCCCAACCTGTGTATGTTGAGGAACAGTCGGCCCCCGCTAGAGAACCGTCAATACCGACACCGGAACCTAACATACAATCCTCAGCGGCTGCCTCGCCGTACTTTAACTCTGATGGAACCATTCGCCCTATGTGGCAAGTGGAACGTGAGGCGATTCAAAACGCAATCGCATACTGTGATGGCAACGTTCTCAATGCCGCCGTAATGCTGGAGCTAAGCCCATCTACGGTTTACCGAAAAAAACAAGCGTGGGAAGCGGATGAAATTAATCTCGAACAATCTTGAGAAACCTGACGTTGGTGAAATTTGGATTTTTCTTGATAGCCGCCTGTTTGGCGGTATCGAAAGTCACGTCATAGAGCTTGCTCGTGGATTAGTGACATTTGGGCACAAAGCACGTGTTGTCTTAACGACTGAGTACTCGCCACCAGCACAGATTGTAGAAAAAGCAGAAGAATCCACCATCCCTGTGAGTTACTTGCACCATTTGTCTGGTGAGCCACATAAGGCATTAAAGATCAAACACCTAACAAGCGCGGTCGCCAATCACCAACCATCGGTCATTCACTCCCACGGTTACAAAGCGTCAATCTTAGCGCGCTGTGCCAAGCTACTCACGCGCACATTTCCTCGCTTGATTTCAACTTATCATGCAGGAGAATCGTCTTCGGGCAAACTGTGGCTCTATGATTGGCTTGATAGAAGTTCAGGCTACCTCTCTAACCACTGCTTTTCCGTCAGCCCAAGCATTCAGCGTAAAGTCATTTTCCGTTCGGAGCTGCTGAATAACTTTGTTTCGATACCCGATCGTAATCTCAACTATCAAGAAATCGCTTTCGTCGGCCGATTGAGCCAAGAAAAAGGTGCCGACCAATTTATCGAAGTGGCTAAGCTCTGCCCAACATTGCATTTTAGTGTTTACGGTGATGGACCCGAAAGAGAATCACTCGCCCACATTGCCCCTTCAAATGTGACATTTTTCGGTCATCAAACTGAAATGGAGACCGTTTGGAAAAACATTAGCGTGCTTGTTATTTCTTCTCGCTATGAAGGCCTGCCTATGGCGGCGCTTGAAGCAATGGCTAGAGGAGTAGTCGTGATGAGCCTACGCGTGGGTCGCTTGCCCGATATTATCCAAACTGGCGAAAATGGCTTTATTGTCGATGACGTCCCATCTCTCGTTCAATGCCTTAAACATTGGATGTCTCTTGATGAAGTGCAGCAATCTCACATTCGTCAAAACGCTCGGCAGACCATTATTGATGATTTCTCGGCGCAAAGCGTTATTCCTGTATTGCTACGAAAATATCAAATTGAAACGGAGCAATAAGCCATATTGGTTCTCAATATGAGAATATTGCCTCTCCCCTTAAGTCCAAGCACAAATATCTAATAATATTCAAACACATAAACTAATGGCATATTTTGGCATCTCTGTTGCAACTCAGCAGTTAACACAAGTTAATGATGAGACAGAGGTGACTTATGACTACTCCAAAACGCATTCTATATGTTCATTATGGTGATAACTGGATTCGCGGCAGTGAAGTGGTACTTCTGGATCTCATCTCAGGGATTGACCGTGATAAGTTTGAGCCATTCGTGTGGTCAAACTGCCAGCCACTAATCGATAAGTGTCAATCGCTCGGAATTGAAGCGGAACATTCTGTTTTCAATCTCGTTGGTGGCTGGAGTGCACCTCGCTGGGATATTAGCGGATGGAACAGCCTTATCAAACAGGGCTCAGCACTGATCGAAAAACACAATATCGACTTGGTACACGTTAATAGCGGTGGTCCTTGTCAATGGATGTGTTTGGCTGCACGCATGAATCACATCCCACTTGTCACTCAACTTCATTGTCACTATACATTGCGAGATCGCTTCTCTCTTGGGCTACACCTCTCCCCAAAATTGATTTGCGTTAGTAAAGATGTCGGTCGTGAAATTATTCAGGACGGTTACCCAGAAGACCAGCTTTATGTTGTGCACAACGGTGTATCGCTTCTGGACTCTGATACGCCCATTGATATCAAGGCTCACCTCGGAATACCTCCACAAGCGTTTACCTTTCTCTCGGTAGGTTCGTTGATTAAAAGAAAAGGATTCGACCGCCTTATTCGCGCTATGCGCATGCACAATTACCATCACGATAATCCTCATCTTGTTATCGTTGGCGATGGCGAGGAAAGAGAAACATTGCAACAACTTGCTTCGGATCTCGGTATCCAAGACAGAGTCCACTTTGTCGGGGAAAAAAGCAATGCTGGTGCATGGATGTCTGGGAATGCAGACGCTTTTATTAGCGGCGCCTATGAAGAGGCCTTTGGTCTCGTGCTCGGGGAAGCGGCTTTAGCTCAGCTGCCTATCGTGGCTCCTAAAACAGGAGGCATCCCTGAGTTGTTCGAGCATAATCACTCTGCGCTACTGTACCAGAATCGCGGAATGGCAGGCTTATTAAACGCTATCCAACAAGTCATGCAAGATGTAGCTCTAAGAAACAAGCTAGCTGAAAACGCCTATCTTCATGCTAGCCAAAATCTCACGACTGCAGCATCCATAAGCGCCATTGAACGTATTTATGAAGGTGAGCTTGAGAACAACAGTATTACACCAATGCCAATGACTCACTGCATGAAGCCTCTTTCACGCTGGTTGAGCATCAATTGAGGAGGCCAGTCATGAAACGTGTATTAATGTTCGACGCAATCCCAATGCAAGGTGGTTCTAAAATTGCGAATGCAGAGCTCCTCAAACAGTGCGATAAACTGAACGTAATTGGTTATCTGCTGACCACGAATCCAGAGCATTGGGAGTCACTACTTAGCGATACGCCTCGTGTGCAGATTATCAAAATCAAACCATCACCACTGAGCTCCACTCATGGCCTCACTTACTGGTTAATGAACGCGTATTACTTTATCCAACTGATTTTTGCGTGCATGAAACTACCAAAGATAGATAGCTTTTTAGGTCTATCTTGCCCAAGTAACGATATGCCTTTGTACTTACTAAGATTAATCAGCAAAAAGCCTGTGGTACAAATGGTTCATGGTCCAGTTGGTCGTTCAAGATCTTCCGGCTACTGCTTGGTAAAAGCATCCGCAATTTATTACTTGGCAAACACCCGAGAATCGATGCTAGAGGCCTTACAGGTCTACCTCAAAACAGAGAAGCCAGCCACTGAACGCTATTGGTGTGGTTTGAATGCGTCTACGTTTGTTAACGGACTATCGAGAGACCGTTGGCCAAAACAAGCAAATCCAATTTCAAACCGCGTCTTCTGGGCGGCCAGCTTACTAAAATGGAAGAACATCGATCTTTTTCTTGATGCTTTAACACTTGATAAGACAAAAGAGATCAAATCTACCGTGTGTTACATCAAACCAAATGTGGCAGGTGTGGAATATTCAACACCAGACTTCACCACAAAAGGTGTTGAATGGCATGAATGCCCAGATAACCTCGATGACCTACGCTCTCAGTGTGGTGTGTTTGTTTCCACCAGTGTTAACGAACCTTTTGGATTATCCATTTTAGAAGCTCTCGCAGCAGGCATGTGCATCGTCATCCCACATGATGATAGCTACTGGGATCGCGTATTGACGCATGGCCGCAATTGCATCAAGTACACACCAAACAATGTGGCGTCGTTACATAACGCAATTCGCCTTTTGAATGAGTCTCCATGGATGAAAGTGACAATGGGTATCGAAGCACTCAACGTTTCTCAACTTTATACGGCCGAACGTTGTTATCTGCCAATCGCTCAGCACCTTGCAGCAGAATCCGCACCGAATGGCGATTGTAAACTCAAAACACCGCGATACATCAAAGGATATGACCATGTCTAAAGCAATGACCAATATGTCGCTGTTCGCTATCGCGTTAGTGATAAACAAAAGCATCAGCTTAATCATGCTGCCTGTATTGCCCCACTTTCTCTCACCAGAACAAATGGGCAAGCTTGAACTGCTTACCACCTTTGGCGTTGTCACAACCTTATTCGTCAGTTTCGCTTTGCATGAAGCGCTGTATCGATTCGTCGGGGTTGAAAAGGATCAAAATACGCGCACAAGCCTACTAAACCAGCTGTACTCACTTGCTTTATTCATCGCTGGCATAGTGGCTTTATGCCTACTCGCTATCATTATGTTCGCGCCTATTCCTGCTCCTTTTACGCGAGTCGAGTTTGCTATTGTTATGTTTGCTATCGTTCTAGAAGGCAGTATCGCAATCGGCACAGCTTGGTTGAGAACACAGGACGACAAAGCAAGAACCCTACTTAACGTCATGGTGACTACCACTGTTTTTCAGGTTATTTTCATCATCACGGCGCTGTCTGTTCACCCACAAGTTATTTCTGTTTTATGGGGTGGCTTGTTGGCTGCTATTACTCAGTTTGTCTGGCTGCACATCATTAACCGCTACAGCATGACTCTGCCAAATCTGACAGTGGCGAAACAATACCTAAATTACTGTCTGCCCATGATGATGGCTGGATTGGTTGCGTTTTGTCTCAATGGCGCTGAACGCTGGTTCATCGGCGCGAACGCCTCACTTGCGACCTTAGGGATTTACGCGATAGCCGTAAAATTTGCGGTTGGCATGTGTATTTTAGTTCAGCCATTTGGCATGTGGTGGATGCCACGTCGATTTAATTACCTAGAAGGTCGTAAGAGTACAGAAGCTGTGCGCATCACTCATCTAGGCATGATTTACATTACCGGTTTAAGTGTTGCAGTCGGCACATTAGCAATGGTGATGATCACTTACCTGTTACCAAAAACCTATCATGAGGCGGTACTGTTCAGCTTGTTCTTACTGCCTATCGCCATGCTAAAAGAGTGGAGCGAACTCATTAATATTTCCATTTTGTACAAGCGTCGTACTCGCTGGTTACTGGGTATTAATGTCGTCTCAGCATGCGTTGCAATTGCTTTGCTGTTTGGCCTATCGTCTCTGGGTATCTATGGAGTTTTCATTGCGCTTTATTACGCTCAACTGTGTAAGCTTGGCCTGACTTATGTGGTAGGTCAACAATGCATGCCGTTGCCTTTTCACCTAAGTCTGATGGTTTTATTGCAGATTATCTCCGGTGTGGCACTGTTCCTGCTTCACTCTTCACAATCAATAGGCATCGCCATCGCAATTTGCATTTTGACATGCACTTTGCTGGCAGGGATAGCCACTCGCTATATGAGTAAAGAGACGCTAAATGCGCTCACTCGATACATGGTGAAGTGGCGTGGACAGGTGAAGAGATACTCGTTATGACTGAAACCAAGGTGAGAAGAAAGCAGTCCATCGCAGCGCTGACGATTACCGTCTGTATCGGCCTGCTTTGGATTGTTATGCCTCACCCTATTTTGATTGTCGCACTATGTTTCGCCCCGCTGGCTTTACTGTTCGTTCTCAACCAAACGTTTTGGCTCGTCACGCTGTTCGTTATTTTTTCATTCTTCCGTATTCATGAAGCGTTTCCCGTTATCTATAACTTTAAGATCCCATTGCTACTATCATTGGGGGCACTGGCCGCACTTGCTTTCCACCTTTTGATAAGTCGCCAGCTTACTGCTTTTTGGCACCCGTCATTAAAATGGCTGTGCATATTTTGGGGGCTGGTGATCATCGGGATCGTCTTCGCCTCCAGTCGTGACATTGCCATTACAGTTTTCAAAAATACCTATTGGAAAATCATCATTATGACATTGGCTATCACCTGGCTTATTACCAAACCGGCTCAGTTAGCACAAATGTCGAAAGCAATAATTTTCGCCGGATTGTTGATTGGTTTAGTCGCATTACAAAACGCAGCGAATGGCATTGATTTAGTCGAAGGGACGCGCGTATCGATTGGACGCTCCATAGGTTCAGTACTCGGCGATCCGAACGACTTGGCGCTGGTATTAATGTTTCCCCTCGCCTTTACCGTTAGTCAGCTAATGGAGAAACGTTCACCTAAGCATCTCCGGCTCTTCGCACTTATTACCTGTTTGGTGTTGTTTTTTGCGATTATTGAGACACAAAGCCGCGGGGGCTTGTTAGGCTCTCTATCGGTATTTGCGTACTTTGCCTTTAAGCACATCAAAAGCAAAACGTTAGTTTTAGTACTAGGCGCCGTCGCAGCCATCGTACTCTACGCATTTGCTGGTATCTCAGGGCGAGAATCGGGTGGCGCAGCCGAGGATGGTATAGATGCCTCTGCGATGGGGCGACTTTACGCGTGGGAAGCCGCATTTAAAATGGCTCTCCACCATCCTTTAACTGGGGTTGGGCTTGATAATTTCTACTTCAATTACTATTTCTATAGCCCTCACTGGGATGGTATCAATCACGCCGTACACAGTACTTGGTTTGGCGTATTAGCAGAAACGGGGTTTGTTGGACTCGCCGTGTTCATTACATTGATTGTGTCATTGATTCGAACCTCTTTGCATTCTATTTCACTACTGACGCCAACATCGGATTACACCCTCTCTGTTGGAGCAAACGCAGTCTTAAGTGGGCTTATCGGGACCATCGTATCAGGTACTTTCCTCACTCAAGGTTTCACTTGGCCAATTTACATTCTGGCAGCATTAACGGTTGTCGTTAGCCGAATCGTTCAAAGTGATTGTCAAAATGAGAAACCCTAATTTCAAATACCAATAGAAAGTCTAATTACCTGTTTTATAACAAATAAATCCTTGGCACGTATTGTGATTACTCTCTGATTAGTAATCAAATAACGAAGACTCAAGGAGAGCCACATGACAGACATCGTAGTATTTGGAGAAGATTTTGGCGGGCTACCCTCCTCCACTCAACACATTGTCAAACGACTAGCAACGAGCCACCGCATCCTTTGGGTTAACTCAATCGGTCTGCGTCAACCTAGGCTGACCGCTAAAGACATGCAACGTGCGTTAAACAAGCTCACTCGTGTGTTTAATAACGCTGGATCGCATAAGCCAACGTTAGAGTCTGAAATAAACCCAAATATTCACACCATTAACCTACTCACTATTCCTGCTCCAAGTTCTGCGCTGGTAAGAAAAGTAGCGGCTAAGATGATGAAATACCAGCTCAATAAACAGTTACACGCTCTTGGTTTTGATAAGCCTATATTTTGGACATCGCTCCCGACGGCCGCAGATGTTTGTGCGGAAATGAATTCACGTGGGCTAATTTACTATTGTGGCGATGACTTTAGCGCTTTAGCTGGTGTTGACCACGACACGGTTGCCAAGCATGAACGTACACTGGTTAACGCGGCTGATGTGATTTTTACAGCAAGTGACAAACTCGCCACTCAATTTCCATCTGGTAAAACCGTCACTTTACTTCACGGTGTCGACTTTAGCCTGTTTTCTGAGCCAGCACCTAAGGCTGAAGATTTACCTAATAATGGTCGCAAAGTGCTGGGCTTTTATGGCAGTTTGTCTGAATGGTTAGACTACGACTTAATTGCCCAAGTCGCAGACCAAGCGCCTGACTGGGATCTCGTGTTCATCGGCCCCAACGAGTTCAGTGATAATCCACTTCCACAAAGAAGCAACATATACTACCTGGGCCCGAGAGCGCATCACACTCTGCCACGTTACTCTCAACACTGGGATGCCAGTTGGTTGCCCTTTGTTGATAACGCTCAAATCAAGGCATGTAATCCGCTTAAACTTCTTGAGTACTTGGCAACAGGAACCCCTGTTATCAGCACACCCTTTCCCGCATTAATGCCCTACAAACATATGCTCCATGTGGTTCAAGATGTCGAAGACGTGCGTGCCAGTCTCGATCACCTCCTACCGCCACCGACAGATTCAAAGTCATTTGTTCAACAGCAAAGCTGGGAAGCAAGAGCCAACCAAGTTGATAAATTAGTGAGGGCGCTATGAACGATTTAAGAGAAAACCTCAGTGTACTGTTACATGGAGCTTGGAGACGTCGCTACATGATCGTTATTCCTATGCTTGTATTGCCTGTGCTGGGTTTCATCGTAAGTAAACTGGTTCCGACGACTTATGTCGCTCATACGAGTATGCTTATCCAAGAGACAGCGAAAATGAACCCATTCCTTCAAGATCTTGCCGTCTCAACCATGCTGAAAGATCGATTGAGCGCACTCAGTACCTTGCTAAAAAGCCGACATGTTTTGTACTCAGTTGCCAAAGAACAAGCGCTGATTAGTGACGAAATGAGTGCCAAAGAGCAAGAGTTCATCATTAAAGATCTCGCGTCGCGTTTGTCTGTTCAGCAGCTTGGTAAGGACTTCATTCAAATCCAACTACGAAGTGGCAAACCGAATGGCATGGAGTCGATGTTACTCTCCGTCAGCGAACATTTTGTCGAACAGCTTTTAGCTCCTGAACGATCTTCAATTAAAGATTCAAGTCACTTTTTAACCATCCATATTAATAAACGCAGAGAAGAGTTGGATAAAGCAGAGCAAGCGTTCGCGGAATACAAGAATACTTACTCTCACGCGACGCCTGAAATGCAAGCACAAAGCCTGACTCGTCTGGCAAGCCTTAAACAAACCTTGGCAGAAAAAGAAGCGGAGCTTGCTGGTGTTACCCGAAGCCTAGGTAGTTTGGACCAACAACTTTCTAAAACCAACCCGGTTATCGGTAAGCTTGAAGAACAAATCATAGACATTCGTAGTGAGCTCACTTTGCTTCGCGCCAAGTACACTGAGGCGCATAGCATGGTTCAAGGCAAGCTACGAGAGTTAAACCGCTTGGAGCAAGAGCGCTCAGTACTATTGAACTCTAAACAACCGGAATTAAACAGCGCCCAACTTTGGGATATCGCAAGCAATACCACCGTAAACAGTCTTGGAGAAGCTCAGCCTCTTCTGGTCTCTCAGCTTCACCAACTGCAAATTATGCGCGGACGCTTTGAAGCCCTCACAGAAGAAACCAATAGCTTACGAACAATGATTCAAGAGTTAGAAAGTAATGCGCATCGATTTGGTAGCACAGCAACAGAAATTAACCGCCTGGCTCGTGATGTCGCGGTAAAAAGAGAAATGTATGATGACCTTGTAGAGCGTTATGAAATGGCTCAATTAACTGGTTCACTTGGCGTATTTGAAGAGAATAAACGCGTGAAAATCATTGATGAACCTTTCACACCAACCATTCCGTCTAACTTACCTAGTTTTGTGTTTGTCATTTTAGGGTTTATCGGTGGCGCGGGTTTGGGCATTGGATTAGCGACGATACTTGAGTTAGCAGATAACTCTATCCGCTCTAAAAGAGCATTAGAAAAGCACCTTGGCGTTCCTGTGATCACCACTCTACCTAAAGTGGTATACGGAAGCTAACAGCCGTTAACACTCCATTACAAGCACTCGTTCAGCGAGTGCTTTTCTTTTTGTGCTTATTCTAACTCCGTGTAAGGTTTCCACTAATATGAATCTCAAATTGAGAATAAACATCGCCCTTCATATGCATTGCCATTAACCTGATGTTTTTAAACACTTAATTTATTGGCACGCAGTCTGCAACTCCTAAATAAACAAAGAACTCAACGAGGGTTTGAGAATGGAATTCAGACAAAAACAAAATAGCACTCAACGCAATAAAAAAGTGATATTACACGTCGTGCAGCACTTAGCTCCTGGCGGTTTGGAAACGCTCGTATTAGAGATGCTTCGTTTTGCGCAACCGAATCATTCCGTGTTTGTCGTAAGTTTAGAGGGAAGCAAAGCGCAAGCACTGCAATGCTGGTCAAAACTCTCGACCTACCAAGGCCAACTGCACTTCCTCAATAAGAAACCTGGATTCAGCGGGACAACCATCAGTACGCTGACTTCCATGCTCAAAGGACTTAAGCCTGATGTGGTCCACACTCACCATATCGGTCCACTATTATATGGTGGGATTGCGGCACGCTTAGCGCAGGTGCCAGTAATTATCCATACTGAGCACGACGCCTGGCATCTGAATAACAGAAAGTCAGCTCGACTGCAGTCCCTACTGCTAAAAATGATTCATCCACATGTGGTTGCCGATGCGAACTTTGTCGCCGAACAAATCCAGAAAAAACTGAATTACCGCAAAGTTTGCACCATACATAATGGAATCGATTGCCAGAAATTTCAAAGCGGTAATCAAGCAACCAAGAGAAACTTGTTTGGGCTTCCAGTCAACAAAACCGTGATTGGAGTCGCTGGACGTTTAGAAGCAGTTAAAGGCCATAAAGTGCTTATCGAAGCCTTCTCTCATCTTACGCCAAACACACACCTAGCCATTGCTGGAGATGGTTCTCAGAGAGCTCAATTGGAAGCACAAGTTAGAACGTTAAAACTTGAGGATCGCGTTACCTTTTTAGGCTTGGTCGACGATATGCCCAGCTTTTACCAAAGCCTCGATTTATTTTGTTTACCGTCGCTTCAAGAGGGTTTCCCCCTCTCAACACTAGAAGCTCAAGCATGTGACATTCCTTGTGTCGCAACCGATGTTGGTGGCGTGAAAGAGACGCTCTGCCCGATTAACAGCACATTGGTTGAAGCCAACCGTGTGTTCTCTTTGGCGGAAGCTTTGTCGCTGCAATTGAAATCAACCCATGGTTCTCCTCGAACTTTTATTCTCAAACATTTTGATATCAGAGACATGGTGAGTCGCTACTCACGTTTGGCCAAGGAGGCTAGCTATGAATGATTTACTTTGGATTACAGGTTTTGGTTTATCCGCATTTTTGATTGTCTATCATCATGTTGGTTATCCATTACTACTTAAATGGCTTCCTTTAAAACAGCACAAAATCACAGCACCATTTGTAGAGCGAGCTTACAAAGCCTCTCAAACAGACAGTCAGTTACCATCTATTACTGTCATCGTGCCCGCCTACAATGAAGAACAATGGATAGCAGAAAAGATCCGCAACCTTGCGAGCTTAGATTACCCAAGAGATAAATTGAAAGTGGTGATCGCATGTGATGGCTGCACAGATAACACAGCCGAGATTGCTCAAGCGACGATTCAAGAAGCAATCTGCTCCGATACACTGTTCATCATTAATGACCACCAAGTCAATCGCGGTAAAGTTGCCCTACTCAACGAAGAAATGCGTCATGTTAACTCGGACATTACCGCACTGAGTGATACATCGGCATTGATTTCTTGTGATTCTCTGTTGCTAGCTAGTCAGCATTATCAAAATGAGAAGGTTGGAGTGGTTAACGCGACATATCAAATAATGAGTACCGATAACCAAGGTGAAGCGGCGTACTGGCAATACCAGTCTCGAGTGAAGCACCAAGAATCCTTGCTAGGTTCAACGATTGGTTCTCACGGTGCGTTTTATACATTCAGAACCCACCTATTTGAACCACTTGAAGTCAGCACCATCAATGACGATTTTATTCTCCCTATGAGAATCGTTTTGCGAGGCTATAACGCTATCTACGAACCTAACATGCTAGCTCTTGAACTCGAACAAAGCTCAGACGACGCAGACTTCAAGCGACGCCTAAGAATTTCAGCGGGTAACATGCAGCAGCTCATGCAATTAAAGAAATTACTGCTACCTCGCTATCGTGGCACTGCCTTTGCATTTCTATCGGGAAAGGTTCTGCGCTTAGCAACACCCTATTTGATGATTGTTTGCTTGGTTTGTTCACTGCTACTGGCACACAACCCGCTGTTTCAAATAATGCTGCTCGCTCAAGCCTGTGTTTATGGTATCGCACTTGTCACTTACTTGGTGCCTGCACTTAACACAGTCAAGCCTTTTAAACTGATTAGCTACATCGTCATTGGTCATCTCGCCAATTTCATCGGCGGTATGAAGTATTTGCTAGGAATGGAAAATGGGCGTTGGAAACGCGTCAACCAATAAGGAAAGCATCATGAAAAACTCACGCTACGATTCAAATGTATGCCACGCGAAAAGAACGTTTGATGTACTGGTTGCAATGTTTATTTTGCTCGTCACTGCACCACTATTCCCATTTATCGCGCTAGCTATAAAAATCACATCCAAAGGCCCAGTGATCTATCGTCAACTGCGTGTTGGGCGCTGTACACCAGAAAAAATGGATCTTTTTCAAATCATGAAGTTTCGCACCATGTATATTGATGCGGAGCAACGCTCCGGTGCAGTTTGGGCAACCGAGAATGATCCTCGAATCACACCAGTAGGACGTTTTTTACGTAAGACCCGTTTAGATGAGTTACCACAGCTGTTTAATGTGTTGAGAGGTGAAATGTCGATGATCGGGCCACGTCCAGAGCGCCCTGCTTTCTACCAAAAGTTGGAAGATGAAATCCCTTATTTTGTAGAACGCACATATGGCGTATTACCAGGAATTACAGGCCTAGCGCAAGTTAACCAAGGCTATGATGCATGCATTGAAGATGTAAGACGTAAAGTTGGTTTTGACCACAGTTACGCACTAAGCTTAGGTTCGTTCTACTCTTGGATTTCAATGGACCTTTCAATCATGAGCAAAACTTTCGTTGTGATGATTGACGGACGAGGTCAGTAACCCCTAGTTCTGGTAACGGTCACTCTTGCCACTGGCGTCGCATCTTTTCGATGGTCGCTGGTGGCACATCATGAATGCTTTGATACGCTCCGCGACACACCTTAACTTCCACCTCAATGCGCTTCTTCACGCAATAGTCCAAGTAACGCTTCATCTCCCAGTGACGAACAAACGTATTACTCACAATCACGACTTTCCCTTTGTTCAACCACTTTCGAGTTTGCTGAAAACACCATTCATGCGCTTGGGGTAACTCAGTTGGATTAAAGTGATAATCACCTTCATCATTTTCAAAATACATGTCAGCTTCAAAATGCTTAGCACCAAGCTCTATCGCCAATTGCTTTGCTAAGGTTGTTTTACCTGAACCTGGAAGTCCACGAATAAGAATGAGTTTAGCCAGTGACATAATGCTGTTAAATGAGGTGGGAATAAGCCCAAACTGTAACGGAATTATTGAAAAAGAAAAGTAGAAATAAAAAATGCCGAGCGCATTAGGCTCGGCATTTAAATTCAATAGTGGATAGTGTTTATTTGTAAGCTGACAGTTCGGTTCTTAACCCTTTAACCAAGCTTACACACATCAACAACAGAACAAAGGTAAACGGTAATCCCGTTGCAACCACGCCTGACTGCAATGCTTGCAAGGCTTCTTTGCCACCAACCCAAAGCATAACGGCTGCAATTGCACCTTCAATACAAGCCCAGAAAATACGCTGTGGAATTGGTGCATCAATCTTACCGCCCGCAGTGATACTATCGATAACCAGTGAGCCAGAGTCTGATGATGTAATAAAGAACACCAGAATCAGCACGATAGAAAGCATTGAAATCACTGAGCTATACGGTAGCGCATCGTAAACATGGAACAGAGTCAGTGAAATATCAGTTAGACCATTTGCACCTAGCTCCCCCACTTTATTCACCACTTGGTCAAGCGCGATACCACCGAATACAGACATCCAAATCAAGGTAACGACAGTAGGAATAACGATCACTGCGAACAGGAATTCTCGAACCGTACGACCTTTAGACACACGCGCGATAAACATACCAACAAACGGTGACCAAGATACCCACCAAGCCCAGTAGAATACCGTCCAGCCGTGCATCCAAGTTTCATCTTCACGACCGTGGGGGTTGCTCAACGGAATAATATTTTCAATGTAAGCCATTGTTGTGTCGCGTAGCGAACCCCACGCCGTATCAAACGTGATAAAGGTAATGAAAATAAGCAGGGCAAACGCAACCACCATATTGACGTTACTCAGTAGCTTAACACCACCATCAATACCACGAATTACTGATAGCACCGCGATAAAGGTAACAAAGGTGATCACAATCATTTGTGTACCAATGCCGCCTTCTAGACCAAAGACATGGTTAATACCACTGGTCGCCTGCTGAGCACCGAGACCCAGCGACGTTGCAAGACCAAACAGCGTGGATAAAACGGCAAGAATGTCGATAACATGTCCTAACCAACCCCATGCTCGGTCACCAAAAATTGGATAAAACGCCGCGCGCAATGAAAGCGGTAAACCCTTGTTAAAAGCAAAAAACGCAAGTGCTAGTGCAACGAGTGCGTAAATACTCCAACCATGCACACCCCAGTGGAACATGGTGGCACCCATCGCTAGAGATTTCGCTTCTTCTGTGTATGGCACTGCGTTCAGTGGCATTCCCCACCAATCAGTGAAGTACGCGGTCGGCTCCGCCACACTCCAGAACAGAAGGCCAATACCCATACCAGCAGCAAAGAGCATCGACAACCAAGAAACGGTTGAGTGATCCGGCGTTGCTTCTTTGCCACCTAAGCGGATTTTACCCAGCGGAGAAAAAAGAAGAGCAACAGCGAATAATAAGAAGAAGTTTGTCGACCACATAAAGAACGCATCAAACTGTTCGATAATTCCGTTTTTCAGACCGTTTAATACATCACGAGCAGTGGTTGGCTCAACAAGAAGAAGTGAAATTAGACAGAAAACAACGAGACCCGCACTGATGCCAAAAACGGGGTTATGTATGTCGAATCCCCACTTTTGAACGTTGTCCTGTCCAACCTGATAGTCTGTTGTGTCGATACTATATTTTTTAAATGCATTATCCATAAATACAAATTTAACGTGAATTTGAAACGCCCCTCAGGTGAGAAGAACTCCAATACCGCCCTCCATTAATTTGAACTCTAAAGTTTTAAAGCGGGGCGAAGTTTAGCAGTAATCACATATTTTTGCAAAAAATCGCCATTTATTGCATTTTTGGCTCAGTTGAAGGCAGATGAGAACAAAGTAATATCAACACAAAAATTATGAGGTCTAACGATTGATTTTATCGTAATTTGATCGTTCGAAAAGCACTGGAAATACTTGCGCTCTGTGGCTTTATCATTGATGGACGCGTAAATTGAGATAAGTAACACTGACTTGGTTTCAAAGCTAGCGATGAAACCATGTCAGTAAAGTTTTCATATAGATTGAGTATTATAGGAAATGGAAGGTAATATTCCCCGTCACACTGCTCACGGTGTCGCTATCGCTGTCAATATCCACGCCAAACGCTTGATAGCTTGCCCCAATAGAAACATTATCGAGCAAGAAGTATTCGGCACCGACACCATACATGTAGGAGACACCATCATCTTTATCTAAATTTCTCAGTCCGCCGTCATAATCAACATTGAATGCATTGATGCCACCTTTGGCATAGACATGAAGCGGCCCAAAGTCGATGCTTGGTTTCGCTGCTAAATAGAATGAATCAAAATCAGCACTACCCCTGCTGCCACTCAGTGATAAATCCACCTTGCCGTGGTTAAAGTAACCTGCCTCAATGCCAATGAATGGCAAAATACCAGTACCTACATGAATACCGTAGGTTGTATCGTTTTCGCTATCGATATCAGATTGACCGATTTGACCGCCAGCGTAAATCCATGAGTCAGCCATTGCTGATGTTGAGCACAACGTTAGAGCTAATAACGAGAGTGTTTTTTTCATACTATCCCTTCCTGAGCGATTCCTAAGCGATTCCTAAGCGAAACATTACGCAAATATGCGCATTTAATCGCCACTATATATTGGAAAGCATGAGCATTTTAAGATCCAAAAGTGAATAATTTATGTTCAACTTTTGTTTTGTGACTTCCAGACAAAAAAACACCGACATAAAGTCGGTGTTTTTCATATGGGTGTTAGAAAGCTAGACGCTTATAGGAAATGCAGTGTTGCGTTAACAGAGAACGTGCCGATATCGTCTTTACCCGCCGTGTAGTTCATGTAGCTAGCACCAACAGACATCGGACCAAAAATGAAGTACTCAGCACCTACACCGTACATTAGATCCAAATCGTCATCGTCTTTGCCGCCTTTCACTTCTTTGTCCCACTGGTGGAAGCCACCTTTTGCATACACATGCAGTGGACCAAAGTCGATGCTTGGCTTAAGTGCTGCGTAGTAAGACGTTAGCTTAGTGTCTTGACCATTTACGTTAAATTCACCGTGTTGCGTCACACCGGCTTCAATACCAATGATAGGTAGGATGCCTGTACCAACGTGAACAGAGTATGATGTATCCGTCTCACCTTTGTAGTCAGACTGACCTACTGTTGCACCACCGTAAATCCAAGAATCTGCCATTGCCGCAGAAGATGCGCCAAGTAGCGCCACTGCTAATAGAGTTTTTTTCATCATCTACCTTTACTCTTTATTATTCCCACGTCTGCATAACTCAGTCGTTGGTACTACAAATAAAGGGAGGCGAACCATTGCCTCCCAGAACTAAAAAATTACGCTTATTGAGTTACTAGCAATTAGTGTACCAGTAACCTCATACGCGATAATTACAAATCTGACGCTATTTTACTGGTTGATTAGCAAGCATCAATCGCGTTTTTGACTCGTTTATCAGAAACAGGATAAGGAGTGCCTAATTGTTGAGCAAAGTAACTCACGCGAAGCTCTTCAATCATCCAACGCACTTCCTTTACGTTTTCAGGAATGGCCACACCTTTCGGGATCTTGTTCAGCAACTCTTTATAGTCTTGAGTCACAGATTCAATCTTCAGCATGTGTAAACGATCTTTGTTTGGATCGATTGGCAACTTCTCCATACGACGCTCTATCGCACGCATGTAGCGAAGAATATCCGGCAAGCGTTTCCAGCCACATTCCGTCGCAAAACCTTTGAAGATCAAGCCTTCAATTTGTGCTTTGATATCCGACAGAGCAAACGCCATTGTGAAGTCGATTTTGCCTTTTAGCTTCTTATTGATGCTGAACGCCGTTGTCAGAATAGTCTCAACCTGTTTCGCGATCTCTACAACGGTATCACCCAGTTCAGCACGAACGTGTTCTTTCAACGCTTCGAACTTCTCGGGCTCCCAAACTAAGCCCCCCTGCTCTTCGATAAGCTTATCGACACCACAGGCGATACAGTCATCGATCAGATCAAGCACTTTGCCGTAAGGGTTAAAGTACAAACCCAACTTCGATTTGTTCGGTAAGTTAGCATGCAAATATTTAATTGGAGACGGCACATTCAACAAAATCAAACGACGTTGACCAGCACGCATTGCCGTTATCTGCTCGTACTCCGTTTCGTAGAGTTTGATTTCAACGCTGTCTTTGCTATCAACAAGTGCTGGATATGCTTTTACATCGTAGCCACCACGTTTTTGTTGATACACTTTCGGCAATTCACCGAAGCTCCACGTATGCAGACCTTGCTGTTCAATATCGTCATCCGCAACTTTAGAAAGCGTTTCTTGAACTTTGTCTTTCAAGCTCTCTTTCAATTCGTGAAGGTCTTTATGTTCCTTCAGTTTACGATTTCGATGATCAACCGCTCGGAACGTGACTTTCAAGTGCTCAGGCACCTGTTCCAAGTTCCAGTCTTCACGCAATACTTCTACACCCGTCATGCGGCGCAGTTCTTTTTCTAGCGAGTCTAGCAGCGGTGCTTCCATTGGCGTGACGCGTGCTAAGAATGCATCGGCATAGTTTGGCGCAGGCACAAAGTTCTTACGAATCGTCTTCGGCAGCGATTTAATCAAACTAACAATAAGCTCATGACGCAAACCCGGGATCTGCCAGTCAAAGCCCGCTGGTTCAACTTGGTTTAAAATCGGCAACGGCAAATGCACTGTGACACCGTCACTATCATCGCCCGGTTCAAATTGGTAACTCAACTTGAGCTTCAAACCATTTTGATGCCAGAAGTTCGGGTAATCCAAATCGGTGACATGACTAGCATCGCCCTTGAACAGCATCTCTTTTTCAAAGTTCAGCAGTTCAGGATCTTCTTTCGATGCTTTTTTCCACCACGTATCGAAATGTTTACCAGACACCACTTCGGTACCAACACGTTGGTCATAGAAATCAAACAGCTCATCATCATCCACCAAGATGTCACGACGACGAGATTTGTGTTCAAGCTCTTCCACTTCTTGCAGAAGCTTACGGTTTTGTTTAAAGAACGCGTGTTTGGTTTCCCACTCGCCTTCCACCAGCGCACTACGAATAAAGATTTCGCGGCTAACGGTCGGATCGATACTGCCGTAGTTGACCAAACGCTTCGGTACGATTGGTACGCCGTAAAGCATGACTTTTTCATGCGCCATCACCGCCGCGCGTTTCTTCGACCAATGTGGTTCGCTGTAACTGCGCTTGATAAGATGTTTGGCTAATGGCTCAATCCACTCAGGCTGAATCTTGGCAATGATGCGACCCCATAGTTTCGAGGTTTCCACCAACTCGGCTGACATTATCCACTTAGGTTGTTTCTTAAATAGACCCGATGCAGGGAAGATATTGAAACGAGCGTTGCGCGCGCCTTGATATTCATTCTTTTCTTGGTCTTTCATACCGATGTGCGACAACAAACCAACCAAGATCGCACTGTGTACACCATGGTAAGAAGCTGGCTCATCGTTAAGTTTGAATTCCATTTCACGCATCGATTGATGAATTTGGAAGTAAACGTCTTGCCACTCGCGAACGCGTAAGTAGTTCAAATAATCTTGCTTACACTGCTTGCGGAACTGGTTACTAGACAACGCTTTTTGCTGCTTTTGGATATATTCCCACAAATTCACAAACGTCAGGAAGTCCGACTCTTCATGGAAGAAACGACGGTGCTTATCATCTGATGATTGTTGTTTGTCTGAAGGACGCTCGCGTGGATCTTGAATCGACAAGGCCGCTGCAATGATCATCACTTCTTTAAGCGCACCATATTTTGGCGCTTCCAAAACCATACGCGCCAAGCGTGGGTCGATTGGCAAACGAGCTAATTGGCGACCGATGGAAGTCAGGCGTTTTTTCGGGTCTTTTACCTCAGAATTAATCGCGCCAAGCTCTTCCAGCAAACGAACACCATCTTGGATGTTACGTTTGTCCGGCGCTTCCACAAATGGGAAGGCTTGAATGTCGCCCAAGCCAAGTGCGGTCATCTGTAAGATAACCGATGCTAGGTTGGTACGCAGGATCTCGGGATCGGTAAACTCTGGGCGCGACTCAAAATCTTCCTCTGAGTACAGACGGATACAGATACCCTCTTCCACACGACCACAACGACCTTTACGTTGGTTCGCACTCGCCTGAGAAACCGGCTCAATTGGAAGACGCTGAACCTTAGTTCGGTAACTGTAGCGGCTAATGCGCGCCGTGCCCGGGTCGATAACATACTTGATGCCCGGAACGGTTAGCGAGGTTTCTGCCACGTTGGTTGCCAGTACAATTCGGCGACCAGCATGAGGTTGGAAAATCTTGTTCTGCTCGCCCGCCGACAAACGCGCGTAAAGCGGCACAATTTCCGTGCTCTTCAGATTACGTTTGGACAATGCATCTGCGGTATCACGAATTTCACGCTCACCGTTCATGAAGATCAGGATGTCACCTAAACCTTCATCGCACAATTCGTCTACCGCTTCGAAGATGCCTTCAAGTTGGTCACGATCATTGTCGTCATCACCGCTTAGTGGGCGGTAACGGGTTTCTACTGGGTAAGTACGACCTGACACTTCAATAATTGGTGCATTGTTGAAGTGTTTTGAAAAACGCTCTGGGTCGATGGTTGCCGACGTGATAATTACTTTCAAATCAGGACGGCGTGGTAGCAACTCTTTCAAGTAACCCAAGATGAAATCGATGTTAAGGCTGCGCTCGTGCGCTTCATCGATAATAATGGTGTCGTATTGATTCAAGAAACGGTCATGCTGAATTTCAGCCAACAAGATACCGTCCGTCATCAATTTGATTTGGGTATTTTCAGAGATCTGATCGTTGAATCGAACCTTGTAACCAACAAACTCACCAAGCTTGGTTTCCATCTCTTCGGCAATACGGTTAGCAACCGAACGCGCTGCAAGACGACGAGGCTGAGTATGACCAATCAGACCGAACTTACCGCGACCAAGCTCAGCGCAGGTTTTTGGCAGCTGAGTGGTTTTACCAGAACCGGTTTCACCCGCGACGATAACCACTTGGTTTTCTTCAATAGCTTTAGCGATGTCGTCACGCTTTTGGCTGACGGGCAGAATTTCTGGGTATTCAATCGTTGGTTTGTAGTTGCTGCGTTGTTCCGCAACCATCATCGATTTAGCAATGTCGAGTGCAATTTCATCAAACACAGCATTACGTGCTGCATCTTTCTTAATTTTGCTCGCACCAGAAATGCGTTTACTTAAACGGAAGCGGTCACGCATCATGCACTGGCTTAACGCTTTGCGTAGAGACGCCGCGCTATTCACTTGAGCCTGAGGTGCTTTATCTTGTTTCGCTGTCGCCTTTTGCACACCATTTGACGGTGTCGCTTGCTCTTCAGCGGGATTCTTTTTTGGGGGCTGTGACGAAGTCAAAGCGTTTCCTATTCTTTTCATTACAAAAACTGCGCGGATTGTATCACACAAGATCTGCAACAAGATAACCGAAACCACATTCAAATTTTTCGAACATGTTCAGCGAATCCCTATACTTTTTAACCAACGTGCCTCTCTTATAATGGCTCCCATAGTCAAAAGCACTTATTTAAGGAATAACCATTATGTCTCGTGTACTAGCTCTAAAATCAAGCATCCTTGGCGATTACTCTCAATCAAACAAACTGGTTGAAGACTTCATCAAAAATGTAGACCAAGACAAGCTAACTGTTCGTGATTTGGCTGCAAACCCATTACCAGTTTTGGACTTCGCCGTTGCCACTGCACTTCGCGCAACGGAAGATCTTTCACAAGAACAACAAGCGGTTGTCGAACTGTCGGATACCCTTATTGAAGAAGTAAAAGCCGCAGACACTTTGGTTATTGCCGCACCAATGTATAACTTTACAATTCCAACTCAGCTTAAAAACTGGATTGATTTGATTGCTCGTGCTGGCGTGACATTCAAATACACTGAAAACGGCGTTCAAGGCCTGATCGAAGGTAAGAAAGCGATTGTCATCACGACTCGCGGTGGTATCCATAAAGATTCACCAACAGACAACGTCACACCATACCTGCGTACCGTGCTAGGTTTCGTTGGTATCACTGATGTGGAATTTGTTTATGCGGAAGCGCTAAACATGGGTGAAGATTTCGCTGCGAAAGGCATTTCTGAAGCGCAGAGCCAACTTGCAGCGATAGCGTAAATTGGCCAAGCTAGATAGAAGAATGTAAATAACAAGGGATTGGTTCGCGCCAATCCCTTGTCGATCAAAATACCCTAATCGTGTTTAGAAATTATCTTATTTCTCCCAGAGCGATTCACTTTCTCTAAGTTGTGTAGCGCTTCGTGATAGAGCTTTTCCAAAGACTGCTCGGCTTCGTTTATCATATTCTCAATCATCGCATCAAACGCGACATCACTCGGAATTTCGAGATCGTCTCCAACGTCAACCTCAAGAGAATTGACGTACAACACTAACCATTCATCACCCTCTAAATGTCCTTCCCCGTGGACGACAAAAAAGCGCTTGGCAAATTCATCGTTGGTACAGTTTATCGCCTCAATTTGAATATTGAATGAGGAGTCGATACTCATGGTGCTCATGCCATCCGATTCATCAGATGCATCACAAACAGCCTTAACTTTGGCACGATACACGAAGGTTCGCGTTGAAAGCAGCATTGTATTATTCATCATTACTCATAATGGGCGATAAAGAAGTCAGTTGCAAATCCGACCTATATGCATCTTACGATGCTCTAAAACTCGAACTGGAAGTAAATGGTATTGTAGTTGCTCCCGCCTTTAATGCGCCCAAACTGGGACGCACTTTCGAAAATTGCTGAGCGGTGATGCAATGAATAACCCACCCACATATTTTCCCAGTTTTTTTGGTTGAATAAGTCACCTATATTTACATCAAACGAGAAGTCTAAGTAGTTCAGTAGCTTACTTGGTGTATAACCCTTGTCTTCCATTTCGGTTCCTTCGATGTAGGTAATGTTGTCGACGTATGACATACCTTCCGCAACACCAAATCGCCAAGTCGTTGGCCAATTAACGGTATAATAAGCCTTAATCGCCATCACGTATTCTGTGCTCGCGGACTGAACACTTGACGACCAGTGATGAACCAAACCTGGCGTTAAATAAATATCAAGAGGAAAACCAAACAACTCGTCCGTTAGCGGGTGCCCATAAAACAGTGAAGTAAGTTGATTGTTGTATGGGTCTTTTTCTCTCTCAAAGCTAAATATTTCACCAATATTTGAAGGCGTCGCCCAACCATGCGCGATACGTAGGTATGGTTTATTGCTCAGTGCTGATTTCGGAGCTTTGCCTTTATCGTTGAAAAAGCCAAAACCGACAAACACTTCACCTTGATATCGGTCTTCTACAAGCTGGCTGTTGTAGGCATTATCATCTAAGCGAGTGACACTCGTTTCCCCCAATAAATACAAGTTGGAAGTCACATGATAACGCGCTTTGATGCCGAGGTTGGCGTCAAGTCCTGCTCCAATTCTTTCCCCAGTAACATCTTTAAACGCATAATATTCACTGTTGAAGTCAGCGTCTTTGTATCGAATCGTGATAGATGGCTCTAACTCCCAATCACCAAACGCATAATTAGCGGCAAGGCGATAATTAGAGTGAAACTGGAGTTCATCGTCCGTCATTAATTCTACTTCTGCGCGCCAGTTGTCGTTAATGCTATAACGAACTTGACCACCGAAGTCGACTCTGTCCCCTTCATTGGCATTTTGTAGCGACATGGGAATATCAACAAATCTCAATCGCATAATCGCACTCGCGCGCCAGTCAGAATCACTCTCGTCATACAGAAAAACGCCGCCTTCAATGCCATTGATATACAAATGCTAGTTTTCAAAGAACATCATTGGTACAAATGTACTCACCGTCGAGTCATTATCGGACGTATAAAACGGGATCGATGCGGTGCGATACATCGCTGCAATTCCCCACGTTTGCTCTTCTACACCATACGCAGAAGAAGCCATCGCAGCTAAAGGCAAAGTGAGTGTTGTTAGAATTAATCTCTTCATGAGTTCGAAAAATGTTGGTTGAGAAGCAGGCAAACATCAATGATTTGCCATTTAAAGCTTATGTTCTTCTGATGATAGCCGTTACAATGACAAATGTTGTCATCCTCGTGACAGTTTGAGTCCCAAGATTATATTAATATTGCACGCCTAGATGAGCTTGTTTGTGAATATTTTTACTATCGTAACAAGCTCTTAAAACTCTAGCTTAGTTCTAAATCAAACATAATGAAGTAAAAAGTGAAAGCATCAGAACTTATCTCTACCTTGAATCATTTACCCGCAGACACGGACCCAGACATTGTGATGGGAGAAGCATGGCTGCCTGAAAGGTTGATAGGGACTCAACTTGATGGTGACATGTTATTTTTGCACTTTGATAATGCTCCAGAAGATGGTCAGGGAGACGAAGAGGGACGCGGCTTCGTCGAGCACGAAATAGATCTAATCAGAACGCGACTTCAGCAGATTTTGGATGAAGACAGTGATAACGCGTCAAAAGCCGATGCTATGCTAGGTTTATTCCTTATGGGACATGAACTTAGCAGTTCACAAGTTATCGAAATATTAGAAGAAGAAGCTGACACATAAGGAGCCGTTTTGCCAGCATTGATGAATACGACTGAAACATCTTCACTTCCTCTTATCGTTGCAGGTCCGATTTTGCGCAAAGTGACCGCAACTGAAATCAATATTTGGCTAGTCACCACCCAACGCTTGGAGGGTATGGTGCAAATTACGGATGAAAACGCCTCCGTCCTTCATCAAGCCCCCTTAAGTGAGCAAAAAGAACAGCTTCAAATCGGTCTCAATGCGTGGTGCTGTTTGTTGCAATTAAAGGGCGAGTTTCCGACCCATCAAACGTTACGCTATCAAATACAAACACAACACGGCTCAGTAACGGAACTGCTTCCTCATCTGACTTATGAACGAGATAACTGTCCAAATTTGGGCGTTGAGTTCCTAATCAGCGAAAAAGCAGATTATGTCCTGCATGGCTCGTGCCGGAATCCCCACCACTTCAGTAAAGATACATTGGTCGCTGCGGATCATAAAATCGCATCTCAAACCATCGAAGAAAGACCAGATATGCTCATCATGAGTGGTGACCAAATCTACGCAGACCATGTTGCAGGCCCTACTCTGGACGCCATCGAACAAGTCATTGCCCTGCTCGGTTTACCGGGCGAAGAATTCGAGCAAGCGCCGATAAAAAATACCAATGCCCTCTACCAGCACTCAGCTTGTTATTATGGTCGGGACAAATTGTTGCCTCATTATGTGAATGATGGCAGTTTACTGAGTACGTTTTTCCCGCACAGAGGGACGCCAATATTCAGCGCCAAAGAGTGTGAAAACCATCTAATAAGCTTTGCCGAATGCTTTGCAATGTACTTATTGGTTTGGTCTCCAACCTTATGGAAGCTCATTCGGACAGCTCGCTTATTAGAAAATGAGTTTACTGTCGGCGGAGCAACTCTCGATCCTAAATGGCAGCAGCAATGGCGCGAAGAAAAAGCTCAAATAGATAAATTCGTCTCAGGTCTGGATAAGGTTCAACGCCTACTTGCTCACATTCCAACCTACATGATCTTTGATGATCACGATGTTACCGACGATTGGAACCTTACCATAGGCTGGGAACAAGCCGCGTACAGCAACGCCTTTGCGAAACGTATTATCGGGAACAGCCTGATTGCCTACTGGCTCTGCCAAGGGTGGGGAAACGCGCCAGAAAAATTCAATGATGAGTTTATGAGTATCGCTCGACACTTTTTCAACGAGGGTTCCTCACAAACTCAAGATGCATTTATTCAATATTTGTATCGCTTTGAGAATTGGCATTACACCATTCCGACGACGCCAAAAGTTGTCGTGCTAGATACGCGAACCAGACGCTGGCGTTCTGAGTCTAAAATGAACAAGCCCTCTGGGTTAATGGACTGGGAAGCAATGATTGAGTTCCACCAAGAACTTGTTCATCAAGACAAAGTTATCATTGTTTCTGCCGCGCCAATGTTCGGAGTGAAGTTTATCGAAGCACTGCAGCGAGTAGTGACGATGCTTGGTAAACCATTGATGGTCGATGCTGAAAACTGGATGGCGCACCCCGGAAGTGCGAATACGCTTATTAGTATTTTTACACATACTAAGACGCCGACCAATTTCGTTATTCTCTCTGGCGACGTGCACTACTCTTTTGCATACGACATTAAACTTCGCTACCGAAAAAATAGTCCGAATATCTATCAAATCACCTGTAGCGGAATTAAAAATCAGTTCCCAACCCAATTGCTCAATATTTGTGATGGTCTAGATAGACTGCTATATAGCCCTCGTTCGCCTTTAAACTGGTTCACAAAACGTAAGCGGCTAAAGATCTACAAACGCGCACCAAGTTCGCACAATTTTTATCGCTTAGTTAACCACAGCGCCATTGGTGAGCTGCGTCTTGATGACGAAGGAAAGCCGAGCCAAATTAGCATTCTAACGAGCGATGGCGAAGAGGTACATTTTCCACCAACTCGTGCAGAAGGCTAAATCTCGCTCCCAAAATGACTTGCCCTTTCTTGAAGACAAGTCATTTTTGACTGAACTTAAAAGTACGAGGGATTTGGGTAGATGAGCAAAGCTCTTGACTGTCAACGGCGTGCTAAATTTGATACCACACCTTGAGATCTACCGTATTTATGACCATGTTAACCAAATAAACAATAGCTCGGTGTTCAATATGTTTAACTCTCTTACCTCATTATTTAAACAGCTCATTGAAGGATCTGATTTAAGCCAAACCAACACACTCTCTCCAAATATGGCTATCGCGTGCTTGCTGTGTGAAGTATCTGGCGCAGACCATAACGTCGATGATAAAGAACAAGAAACAAAGCGTTCATTATTGATGAAGCTCCTATCATTAAATGAAGAAGAATCAAACGCTTTGTTAGAGCAAGCGCAACAGAAAATAAAAGATTCTGCGTCTCTGTACGATTTTACTTCTCAACTGAGAGAACTGACTCAAGAAACGCGCTACAACTTAATCAAAAGCATGTGGGAAGTGGCGTATGCCGATGGCGAAATTGATCCACTAGAAGATGCAGTGATCCGCAAAACAGCAGAACTACTCTACGTTGATCACAGTGAGTTCATTCGAGCAAAGTTGCAATCTCAGTAAGGCAACAAGGTAAACATGTAAGTCGCGCAAGCTATTTCAAGTCTACCGTGAAATGATGTCGAAGATGAGTTTTATAGCCATAAAAAAACGCGCATTACGCGCGTTTTTTCGATAAGCCAACGACATTGTTATTAAAATACTGGTCAAGATATGAATGTGTTTAACGAGCTCTACACTAAACAGATTCCATGACAAAACAACAATGGGTGAATGACGATTTGATTACAAGTTTGCCTATCTATATCGGACCATTAAAGCATAGTCAGAGCAAGCTTCGCTAAATTGTACGCATCCACATAACCAGAATGTTGGCGCCCTTCCCAATCAATGCCTTTTGCTTCTTGAGCTGCTCGGTGACCAATACGCTTATCCTTAAGACGATTTTGAATGCGATAAAGCGTTGCTAAGTTGATGAACTCCGTAAACGGTGCTTCAATACCTTTTTGCTTACACTCTTCAAGCAGGATGAGGTCATCTCGGCCCCATGATGCATAAATCTTGTTTCGACCACCAAAGTTCTTAACCATGGATTTGAGCACTTCTTCTAATGGGCGCCCTTGTTTTTCAATTTTACGCGGCGTAATACCTGTTAGCTCGGCACAAAACAGCGAAACTTCATCATGTTCAGGTTTTACGTAGTATTGAGCTCGCTTGACTATCTCGCCTCTAGACAAATCTATTTCAGCCAACCCAACTTCGATAATTTCACCCGTGCTGCCGACACCATTTTCGTTCCAGCAACACATTTCTAAATCGAAGCATACAATACGGTTATGGTTCATAGTTTGTCTTGATTCCTAACATAAAATTTTAAAGCGTGGGATTCTACCGTAACACGGTGTAAAACTCGAATTTGCGCGCCCATTTAATCGCCAATCGACACATTATTACGACCGTTTTTTTTACTCAAATAAAGTTGATTATCCATTTTGTGATACAGGCTTTCAGGATCTTCATCTTTATGGACAGCCGCGCCGATACTTAACGTGCAAATGATTGAAGCATCGCCATAGTCAAAAGCCGTACTTGCCACGATGCTCCGCAACTTTTCCAGATAAGCTTCCAGTGCTTCTTTATCAATGACTTTAGAAATAATACAGAACTCATCACCACCAGCACGATAAAATCGGTCTCCAGGCTTTAGATTCGCACTGACTAGCTTAGTCACATGCTGCAATGCTTCATCTCCCCCTAAATGACCGTGCTTGTCATTGATAACTTTGAAGTGGTCGATATCAAAACCAACCAATGCAAAGCTAACACCTTTGTTTATCTGTCTAAGCAAATGATCGTTAAACGCTCGGCGATTGAGTAACTGAGTTAGAGGGTCACGCTCAGCCATCCTTTTTAATTCGACGGTTTTAAGCTCTAACATGACCGCCAAGCGCTCTTTTTCTCGTGACTGTAAATTCACAATCCAACTAATCAAAAAGGCGATTACCAACCCGGCTAATGTCGTGCCCGCTAAAATAGAACGCTCCCAAGCAGAGACGGCATCAGAAAGTTTAAAATCAATCCGCCACTCACGATTAGGCAGTTGAATGGTACGGCTTATAACCGTTCCTCGAATGTTATCCCAGTTTGAACTTTGGAAGAGAACGGGGTCATCTGCTGCGTCAAAGCCTAAATCTTCTACGCGCACCGACATATCTAGCTCAGTCGCGGTTTTCGTGATCAAATCCTCAAAGTAAACCGTACTTCGAATCACCCCTGTCACTACACCTAATAAATGTTTGTTCTCGAAGTCAAACACTGGATGGAACACTAGCAGCCCAGTTTTAGGAATGGACTTGTCATACCCATCTTGCAGTAAGCGAACTTTATCCGAGACATTTGCTCGCCCATTTGTGGATATATCATCCAAGATGAGATCGAAGCGTTTACGTGAAAAATAGAAACCTAATAGAGAAAGGTTTTCTGGTGTTCTTGGATAAATATCCGATGCGATAAAAATTGGCTCTTTGTGTTCAAAAATGTACCCGTAGGTTTTGGGGCCATCTTTAGGAACGGTAAACGGTTGGAAATCAGGAAATGTTTGACGGGTCTTTAAAATATGCTCATCAAGGTCTTCGAATTCGACCTTTTGCATCCATTGAAGTCCGATTAGACTTCGCGAGCTATTGATTACTTGTTCCGCATACATTGGGAACGAAGACCAATAGGTGCGTTCAATCGAATGAAAAAAGTTTGCACCTGCACCAATAAACTTTAAATCATTTTCGACGTTCGCTTTCAGTGATTCTGCTTGTCGGTCAGCTAAAGTATCAAACGTCGTCTGCGTATATCGTTGCTGCATCGTATAAGCAGCACCGACCACACCAGCAGTGACACACAACGTCGCTGCAAAAGCTAGAATAGAGTCTGAATGTCGTTTGATAACGCTCTTGTGAGCGGTGCTTTGTGTCATATCGTAATTTTGATACTTCCGTAAGTTAAACTTCGGGATCTATTGAAATACTGCGTTAGCAACGCACAAACATCAAGCAACAACCTATGCTGGGCAGTCCGATCGTCGATTTTTCACGCTGTTCGTACGGTATAGTCACGAATTATTACAGCCTTAAGCCTTGAATATGCTACCATCCGTCATCATTTTAATGTCTAAACTTGGTGCAAGATCGCAAAGACGATCGTTTTAGTGAACACATATGAGCCAATACTGAGCACCAATAATCAATAGAAAGAGAAAAAACGTCATGAACATTGATTTGAACCTAATTCCTCAAACGTTCGATATGCTTCACGCTGGCCTAACCGCATCGAGCGTTTTGCTTCTTTTAGTCGCGGTCTCTCGCAAATCAAAAGTGGTTGAGAAAGTCGTAGAAAAACCGGTCGAGAAAATCGTCGAAGTTGAGAAGCCAGTTGAGAAGATCGTCGAAGTAGAAAAAGTCGTTGAAGTTGAGAAAGTCGTAGAAAAAGTGGTGGAAGTTGAATCGAAACTCGCAACAGCTTCTACTGATTCTGCAATGCAGCTACTTTCTATCATGCAACAAGAAGCTCGTCTGATTGACTTCCTACAAGAAGACCTAACGTCATTCTCTGATGAAGAAGTAGGCGCAGCAGCTCGCGTAATTCATACTGGTGGCCAGAAAGTATTGAACGATTACGTAACACTTGCGCATGTTCGCAACGAAGACGAAGAAACTCGTATTACGGTTGAAGAAGGCTTCAACCCACAAGAAATCCGCCTTACTGGCAACGTGACAGGCAGCGCGCCATTCCAAGGCACGTTAGTGCACAAAGGCTGGAAGGCAACATCGATTAACCTTCCTAAGCTGGCTGAAAACTACGATGCATCTGTGATTGCTCCAGCCGAGGTTGAGCTGTAATGGAACACATGAACCAAGAAAACCATTCTCAAGAAGCGTCTGTTGAAACTCAACCGACGCCTAAATTCAGTGTTGGTATCGACTTAGGTACAACACACTGTGTCATGTCTTTTGTTGATACGCACGACGAAGACGCTCGCGTAGAAGTAATGCCTATCCCGCAGCTAACAGCTCCGGGTACTGTAGAAACTCGCAGCCAATTAGGCTCGTTCCTATACCAGCCGCATGAGCATGAAATGAACCCGCAATCACGCGTTCTTCCATGGTCGAGCGAGCCAAAAGCTCTGGTTGGTGCGATTGCTCGTAACCTAGGTTCAAAAACACCAATTCGTTTAGTTGCTAGTGCAAAATCTTGGCTTTGCCACGCTGGTGTAAACCGTCGTGACGCATTCCTACCAGCAGGTAGCCCAGAAGAAGTGGAAAAAGTATCCCCTCTTCGCGCGACAGAGCTATACCTTGAGCACCTAAAAGACGCTTGGAATCACGCGAATCCAAACCACAAACTTGCCGATCAAGACGTTACCATTACGGTTCCAGCTTCTTTCGATCCTGCGGCTCGTGACCTGACAGCCGAAGCTGCACGCAACGTTGGTTTTGTGCACCTAACGCTTCTAGAAGAACCTCAAGCTGCGCTTTACAACTGGATTGATAACAGCAACGACAAATGGCGCGACGAAGTTGAAGTTGGCGACATCGTGCTTGTGGTCGATATCGGTGGTGGTACAACCGACCTTTCTTTAGTTGAAGTAGCAGAAGACGAAGGCAACCTAACTCTGAACCGTATCGCGGTAGGTGAACATATCCTACTTGGCGGTGACAACATGGACCTTGCACTTGCGTACCGCTTGAAGATGAAGCTAGCGCAAGAAGGCAAAGAGCTACAGCCATGGCAAGTTCAGGCGATGACGCACGCATGTCGTGACGCGAAAGAAGCGCTATTGAACGACAGCGAGCTTCAGTCAGTACCAATCGTGGTACCAAGCCGCGGTTCTAAACTGCTTGGCGCAACGTTGAAGACAGAACTGACTCAAGAAGAAGTACAACAAACATTGGTTGACGGCTTCTTCCCTCAAGTTGCGATTACCGACCACCCTGTTCAACGTAACCGTGGCGCACTAACGCAAATGGGTCTGCCTTACGCACAAGATGCGGGTATTACTCGTCACATCGCAGCGTTCTTGTCTAAGCAAGCACACGCGCAAAGCGGTGGTGAATCAGCGCAAGCTCAAGATTTCAACCCATTTGCAAACATGCCAGGTATGCCAGGCGCGGAGGCAGCGCAATCGGCTGACTTCATCAAACCAACGGCAATCCTATTCAACGGTGGTGTGCTGAAATCAAAACTTCTAGCCACTCGTCTAGAAGACACGATTAACGAATGGCTAATTGAAGCAGACGCAGAAATGGCGAAACGCCTAACAGGTGTGGATCTAGACCTTGCGGTTGCTAGCGGTGCGGCTTACTACGGCTCTGTACGTCGTGGTCAAGGCGTTCGTATCCGTGGTGGTATTGCTTCGGCGTACTACGTGGGTATCGAAAGTGCGATGCCAGCGATTCCGGGCATGGCGCCTCCAATGGAAGCACTTTGTGTTGCACCATTTGGTATGGAAGAAGGTTCAAGCGTTGACGTACCAAGCCAAGAGTTTGGTTTGATCATCGGTCAGCCAGTTAACTTCCAATTCTTCGGCTCAACCGTTCGTCGTGACGACCTAGCAGGTACTCACCTTGACTACTGGGCACCAGAAGAGCTTGAAGAGCTACCAGAAATCCAAGTAACGCTGCCTGTATCAGAAGGTCGTCGTGAAGGTGAAGTGGTTCCAGTTACCCTAGCTTCTCGCGTAACAGAGCTTGGTACGCTTTACTTAGAAGCCATTGCCGCTGATAACGGGCAAAAATGGCATGTTGAGTTCGATGTGCGCGAAGACGCGAAGAGTGACTCAAACGAAGAACAATAATTAGAAGTCAAACGGCATCCAATCGGGTGCCGTTTTTAAATACACGAAGGTTTGGTTTTGTATGGCATCTCCTCGTTTCCTTGTTGGTATTGACCTCGGCACCACAAACACTGTGGTGGCCTACTGTGAAATCACCGACAACCTTGAACAATCCGAAGTATCCCTATTTGACATCGACCAACTGATTGGTCCGGGCGAAGTCGTTCGTAAACCACTTCTGCCCTCTTTCCGCTACCACCCTGCGGTTGGTCAAATCTCCCCTTCTGACCTCACTCTTCCTTGGGACAACGAACCTGTTGCTGGCGACATTAACAATGTCATCGTTGGTGAATGGGCTCGTGAATTAGGCGCGAAGGTGGAAGGACGTCAGGTATCCAGTGCAAAAAGCTGGCTATCGCACCAAGCGGTAGATCGTAGCTCAGACATTCTCCCTTGGGCTGGCGCGCAAGACGTAGATAAAGTCTCGCCCGTCATTGCCAGCGCAAGCTACCTTAACCACATTCGTCAAGCATGGAACTACCGACATCCTAGTAACAAGCTAGAAGACCAAGACGTAGTTGTCACCGTTCCAGCATCGTTCGATGAAACCGCTCGTAAGCTCACGCTTGAAGCCGCTGAGTTGGCAGGTTTAAAGAAAATCGTCCTGCTCGAAGAGCCACAAGCCGTATGTTACGACTGGTACGCACGCCATCAGAAAACCGCAGCTGATGAACTCAAAGAGTTACCGCTGATTCTTGTGTGCGATGTGGGCGGTGGTACCACCGACTTGAGCTTGATTGAAGCAAGTTTCTCTTCTCAAGATGAGCTAGCCCTTGATCGTATTGGCGTTGGCGAACACTTGATGCTGGGTGGCGATAACCTCGACTTAGCATTAGCACACCTTGCAGAGAGCCGCTTCAATCAAAGTAATAAACTCAATGCAGCAAGCCTGACTAAGCTGATTCAGCAAACGCGTAAAGCGAAAGAGAACCTGCTTTCAGCGAGCGCACCTGACGAAGTGAAGATCACCATGTTAGGTAGCGGCTCTAAGCTACTTGGGGGCACAAAGAGTATTGCTCTAAGCAAACAAGAAGTGCACCAAATCGCATTAGATGGCTTCTTCCCACTTTCTGATTTCAGTGACGTACCAGACAAACGTCGTAGCGCGGTTGTCGAGTTTGGCCTTCCATACGTTGCTGACCCAGCGGTGAGCAAGCACGTTGCCGAGTTCTTAACTCAGCACCAGCAAGTCGCTCGTGCCGCTCTTGGCATTGAAGACGATAAACAAAACGCGATTCCAGTTGGCGTGTTGTTGAACGGAGGCGTGTTTAACAGTGATCTGGTGACTAAACGTGTCACCGCCCTACTTTCTGACTGGCGCGGCGCACCAGTTACGGTATTAGATAACCCACATCCAGATTGGTCTGTTGCATTAGGTGCTGTAGCATTTGGTAAAGCACGTCGTGGCGCACAACTGAAAATTGGTGGTGGTGCAGCGCGTTCTTACTTCTTGCATCTTCAAGAAAAGAACAAAATGGGCAAAGCGCTCTGTTTGCTTGCAAAAGGTACAGAAGAAGGTCACGAGATCCGTTTAAGCGGTCGTCGTTTCTCGCTCACTCTTGGAGAGCCAGTCCGCTTTAACCTGCTGACTTCTACCCACGATACCTTAACCAATAACACCGCCATCCAAAATGGCGTGATGGTTGATGTTGACCCAGACTTGTTTGCTCCACTACCGCCTTATATCACCACCCTTGAAGGTGAAGGTGCCGAACTGCAAGCCAACCAGAAAGAACGTGTCGAAGTACAACTGGCGTGTCAGTTGACTGAAGTCGGCACACTTAAGATGGAATGTGTCAGCGCAGAAGACGACAACAAACGTTGGGAGCTGGAATTCGAAGTCCGTAACAAGCAAACCGACGACAGTGAACAAGTTAAGCTTCACCCTAAACTGAACGAATGTAAGGAGCTGATCGCTCGCCTATACAGCGGTAACAAAAAAAGCGCAGAAGGCAAAGAGATCAAAACCTTAGCCAAAGATCTTGAGAAGAAGCTCGGCAAACGTGACGAGTGGGATTTCACTACCCTACGTCAACTGTTTGATACCTTTGCACAAGGTCGTAAACGTCGCCGTCGTTCTGAACAGCACGAGAAAAACTGGCTTCGTTTGGCGGGCTTTGCACTGCGTCCGGGCTTTGGCGATCCAACAGACTCTTGGCGTATTGAGCAAGTTTGGGGACTGTATCAACAAAATATTCAGTTCAAAAACCATCAAGGCTGGACAGACTGGTGGGTATTCTGGCGACGTATCGCGGGCGGTCTAAGCCAAGAACAACAAGAAACCATTTTGGCAGACATCGCAAAATATCTGCATCCCGGCGCGATGAAAAACCCACAGTCCGCCAAAGCGGCACAAGACATGGGTTACGAATCCATGGTGCGTCTTTCAGCCTCTCTAGAGCATCTAGAAGTGGAAGATAAAGTTCTATTGGCAACGTGGTTCTTGAGTAAAGCGATCAACCAAAACCAGTTTGAACAAGCGCACTGGTGGGCGATGGGACGTTTGGCTTCTCGCACACCACTTTATGGCAGCCAGCACAACGTCATTCCTCGTGAACAAGCAGAACAGTGGTTGCCTAAGTTGTTAGAACAGAACTGGCAGAAAGAGCCAATGATCGCGTTCGCAACCGTAATGATTTGTCGTAAGACGGGTGACCGCCTGTTTGATATTTCTGACGATTACCGAGAGCAAGTTCTAACGAAGCTGAAACAAAGTAAAGTGCCCGAATCTTGGGTATCACTAGTTAAAGAAGTGAAAGAGCTTTCAGAAAGCGAATCAAAACGCGTCTTCGGTGATGCTTTACCAAGCGGTTTAACGCTAGTTCATCATTAAATCCACTCTACACAAGAAGACGAGTTAGACGTACAAAGCCCTTCCGACGAAGGGCTTTGTTGTATCGCATTCTTTTGGTTTTGATCGTGTACAACGCGCTAATTCATTTCTGTCGTAATCACTACATCGCGCGTTTCGTTATCCATATCGCTAATACCGACCACCGACACTTCTCTGTCCGATAGAGTTTCAATTAAGCTGTCTTCTAATCCGCCATCAGCCAGCCAAGTATAAAATTTATCCGCGATACGCTCCGAACCTTCCCCGACAAACGTTAATGTGACCTTCTTCATTTGTGACACTCCATCAATTTACGATTCAGCCACTTAAGCGTAGTATGTTTCGCAAATATCGACATAAACTAGGACTAACTTCTTTTATGAGTATCGAAAAATTTGACGCGATTTATCAACGTGCTGCTAAGCGAAAAGGCGGAGAAGATCAGCTTGAAGCGCTATTGTCTCACCCATTAAGTAAAGAGGAATTAGCAGCGATTCCCGATGACCGTTGGCTGGCCGCTTTTTCGATGAAGGTATTCCAAAGTGGGATTTCGTGGAGCGTGGTTCGCAACAAGTGGCCGAACTTCGAAGAAGTGTTCTTCGGATTTAAGATTGAGCCGTTGTTGATGCTGTCAGACGAACAATGGGAAACCAAAGCGACCGACAAACGCATCATTCGCCACCTCACTAAAGTCATGTCGATTCCGGCCAACGCTCGCATGATCCATGAAGCAAGAATCGAATATGGCTCGTTCAGTAACATGATTGCTGAATGGCCTCGGGAAAAGATCACGGATCTATGGGGCTACTTGAAGAAGCATGGTAGTCGTTTGGGTGGAAATACAGGCCCTTACACTTTACGCCAAATGGGCGTGGACACTTTTATTCTGTCTAACGATGTCGAAGCTTATTTGCGCAACTGCAAGATCATTGAAGGCGGCAAAGACACGAAAAAGTCCTTGGACTCTGCTAATAAAGCCTTTATTCAGTGGCAGCAAGAAAGTGGAAGAAGCTTGACCGAAATCAGTCAAATTATCGCGTTTAGTACTGGTGACAACCGAATTTAAACAAGCACTTTGTAGCTCTGGGGGCGAAATTCCGGCCCCCCTATAACGCATGATATTTGCACGAATCACTCTACTTTAGCTCTTACTGATATTACTACTTTCTCGATTCCTCCAAAAAATCCCTCCTTAAAGTGGCAAAATCCCCCTTCAAATCACAAAAAGTTATCATATCGACAAATTATTTTTCTTGTTCAATATTTTTATTTATCAAATATTTAATTACAAGTGCCCAGTTTTTAGGCACTAAATATTGATGACGCTCAATTGCATTGCGCTGACAAACTGACTAGGATACACGCCCTTCCTGAGTGAACTATCAGAAACTTGATCGAGGAATTTATTCAAATTTCTCAACACTTCGTGAGCACTCACAACAATTGCACTCACTTTATAGATTTAAGGATCAACAGATCCGTTAATACAAATTCGACAGCGCAATAGAGTGCTGACTAGAACAACCATGACGCGATGTCACATGAGTGACTATTTTCGTGGTTTTGTGCTGGAAGTTATTTATTACATCAAGGCTGGTTAAAAGGATGAGCCCCTTGAACGCATTTACTGGAGGACAAGAAATGCCAAAAGGTCTAATGCTGACTGACTTAGCCATCGCTGGCTTACTATTAATTGCAGCAAAAGTAATTCGTGTACATATGCCTTTACTACAACGCATGTACATTCCATCTGCTGTATTGGCTGGGTTATTTGGTCTTATTTTTGGCCCAGCTCTGCTTAACGTATTACCTTGGACAGATACCTTTACCGCAAACGCAAGCCTCTTAACTGCTGCACTTTTTTCTGCGTTGGGTTTAGCAACAGATGTCCCGTCACCAAAAGTGGTTGCTCAACGAGCAGGCTCATTGTGGGCGTTTAACCAAATTGCATCCGTGTCGCAATGGCTGTTTGCAGCAATGTTTGGTTTAGTACTTACCACCTTCTTTTGGCCTGAGATTAATCCTGGGTTTGGCGTAACCATGTCCGCTGGATTCATGGGCGGACATGGTTCAGCATCTGTAGTCGGTGAAATCTTCACGGGACTTGGTTGGGAAGATGGCTTCACGCTCGGTTTAACGTTCGCCACAGTTGGGATCTTTATTTCAATCTCTGTGGGCATGTTAATGCTTCAGTTTGCGTTGAAAATGGGCTGGATTCGTAGCTTTACGACATTCGACAGCATGGACGAACACGAACGCAAAGGCTTAGTGAAACCTGACGATCAAGAACCTGTGATGAAAGATACGATGTCATCATTGTCAGTCGATTCTTTCGCGATTCACGCAGCGCTGGTTGTAGTGGTAACCGCTTTCTCTTATGTAGCAGCCAACTACTTATCTTCTTTCCACGATAAGGTACAAATTCCGACTTTCGTTACTGGCTTTCTAGGCGGTATGTTAGTTCGAATCATCGCTAAGCAAACCAAGGCATCTCATTACCTATGTGACGGCGCATTCAAACACGCAGCGGGTATTAGTACGGATTACCTGATCATCTTTGGTATTTCAGCGATTAAGATCACGGTTCTAGCGCAGTATTTAATGCCAATGGTAGTGCTCGCAATTGGTGGTATCGCGTTCACGCTATGGCTTATCTTTTGGGTTGCACCTCGCATCATGGGAGATGACTGGTTTGAGAAAGGCATTTTCTCTTGGGGATGGTTAACAGGTACAGTCGCTATGGGTATCGCGTTATTACGCATTGTCGACCCCAAAATGCGCAGTAAAGTGTTAGACGACTATGCTATCGCTTATGTTCCAGGCTCAATTACGGACATTTTCATCATCTCGCTTATGCCAATCGCAATGTATAACGGCATGCACTGGCAAGCGTTAGGTGTTGGTCTAACCTATATTGCCGTTGTCTTATTCATTTGGCGATTTGTATTTAAGCGCAGCGGTCAAGCCGTCGCAAACGAGTCTTAATTGATCATTTCGGGAGGTATTTTATCCTCCCGAATTTAACTCTCTCCCCTTATTCGATAGCCGCCTCCCACCAGCATGCAAAAAAATAAGCAACTTGTTTTATATTTAAGATCTGCAAGCTTGGTCACCCCTTCCCATCCTTTTTTAATACTTGACCTACGCATTTTTATATCAAAATAGCCGCCAAACTATTCATGACTCATGGAGAAAAGGCAGTGCATCGCTCTCAAGGATTTACCCTCATTGAACTCATTGTGTGCATCATTATCCTTGGTGTCGTTAGTGTTATTGCCCTTCCTAAATTTCTTGGTCTGCAAAAAGATGCCCGAGTGGCAGTACTATATGGCGCGAGGGAAGCGCTCATGACTGCAAACAACTTTGTGTACACTAAAGCCGTTATTCAATCTCAAGAGACGGTAGATGGCGGCAAACAATATAACATTGATCTAGATAATGACGGCAATAAAGACCTAATTGGTTACTTTGGATTTATTAAGAATGTCATTCCCGCAAAAGAGCTGGCAGGTTTCGACCCTCAACTCACTATCAATACTTGGTACGGGGTAGACAGCCCGGACGAACCCTATTTCCTTATCGGCTTTGCAAACAAACCTGTTGGTCCAGACCATATGTGTTATGTCGAAGTTTACTACCCAGAAACTCCAGGTGGCCAAGTCAGCTACAAAATACAAACTGACGACTGCTAGTTCCCCTAGTGAGTGAAAGTAACAGTTGCACTTTTGGTGCTTTCATCGCTTTTAGCAGAATACTGGCCCCAAAACCCATTATTAACAACTATTTCACATAATGTTGTTTCATAGTTAGCTTGCAGCGAGAAAACAAGTAATTCGCGACCGCACGCGCCCGTAATCGAAACAATCTATCGTTTTTCCGACCGCCAATAATTTGTGCTTGTAAACTCATCATTTCGCTCAATAATAGTTCTATAACAAATTCAATAATTTAAAGCGGGAGGCGTGATGAGAATATTCTGGCAGTTACGTTGGTATTTCCAACAAAAGTGGAAGCATTATGTCGGATCGATTTTGCTTTTCGCTGTGATATCAACTCTACAACTTGTTCCTCCTAAAGCGGTCGGAATCATCGTTGATGGGGTCGTAGATAACACGTTAGATACAAATACGCTGATTCTGTGGCTCTTGGGACTCACTGCACTGATCTTTGCCATTTATGGATGCCGTATCTTATGGCGAATTTGGCTTTTCGGCGCAAGCTGGGAACTCGGAACCATTCTACGTAATCGTCTCTATAGGCACTTATCGACACAACCACCCCGATTTTTCGAACGTTATAAGACCGGTGATCTCATGGCGCGTGGTACTAATGATGTACGTAACATCGTAATGACAGCCGGCGAAGGGGTTTTAACGGCAGCCGATTCCTTGATCACGGGTATTGCAGTTTTAATCATCATGGTAACGCAAGTTAGCTGGAAGCTCACTGTTATGGCACTTCTTCCAATGCCGTTTCTTGCAATCATCATCTTTTTTATCGTCCGTATACTGCATCAACGTTTCCGCATTGCTCAGGAAGCCTTTTCTACCATGTCAGACATGACGCAAGAGTCACTTAACGGCGTGCGAATGTTGCGAGCTTTTGGGTTAGAGAATCAAGAACAACAGCGTTTTGAAGATGTAGTCGATGATACTGGTCAGAAAAATATCGCCGTCGCTAGAGTCGACGCGAGATTTGATCCAGCTATCCAACTCACCATCGGCCTCTCTTTCCTTCTCAGTGTCGCTGCTGGTGCTTACCTTGTCGATAAGGGAGAGATCACGCTTGGTGATCTAACAGCCTTTACGATGTATTTAGGGTTAATGATATGGCCTATGCTGGCCTTCGCTTTCTTATTTAATATTTTAGAGCGAGGCTCCGCAGCATGGAATCGCCTACAAGAGATCTTTGATGAAACACCAGAGATTGTCAGTGGAAATAAACCATTAGAAGATAAACCACTGCCATTAAAAATTGATATCGATGCTTTCCACTGGTCCAGTGATTTACCACCAGCTCTGGCCGAAATAAAAATCGAACTTGAACCCGGTAAAATGTTGGGAGTAGCTGGCCCTGTCGGAAGCGGAAAATCAACCCTGCTAACGCTGCTTTTGCGTCAGCACGACCTAACAAACGGTTCAATTACATTCGGGGATGTTGAGATTAAAGATGCCCTACTTCCTCAGTGGCGCAACCGCTTTGCCGTGGTGAATCAAAGCCCGTTTCTATTCTCCAAATCTATCTTCGATAATATTGCCTTAGGTAACCCTAATGCAGAGAAAGAAGAAGTCTATAGAGCAGCAAAGTTAGCCTGTATTCATGATGATATAGAGAAGTTTCCTGAAGGCTATCAAACTGAAGTTGGCGAGAAAGGCATTACTCTCTCTGGAGGACAAAAACAACGAATTGCGATAGCACGCGCTATGTTACTAAATGCACAAGTCTTGGTATTGGATGATGCGCTTTCGGCTGTTGATGGCCGGACCGAACATCAAATACTTAAGAATTTGGAAACACACTACCGTGATCAAGCCCTAATCGTTATTGCACACCGCCTCACCGCATTGGAAGCAGCAGACGAGATCATTGTCTTGAATCACGGCCACATTACTGAACGTGGGCAACATAGCGCTTTATTAGCGCATCAGGGATGGTACGCCGAAATGTTCACGTACCAAAAACTAGAACAGGCGATGGAGGAATAATGAATGAACCAGACCAGTACGTTTAAACGGTTGATGTCTTACCCATTATCTCAACCAAAGCCAATGATTAAAGGACTTGCTTTGCTGTTTGTCGCAGCGTTAGCCAGCGCTGGCGGCCCTTGGTTGATTCAATATTTCATTGATGAGCACATCGCTAAAGGTGACTATTCACAGAATGTTCTGATTTCGCTAGCAGTAGGTTATATCGCTCTTCAGATTGTATCGGCAACATTCCAGTATTTTCAGTCATTGCAATTTAGCATTGTCGCGGCTAACACGATCAAAACGATTCGTAAGCAAGTATTTTCTGGTGTGATTAAGCAGCCGTTATCTGCGTTTGATTACACTCCTGCGGGGAAATTGGTATCGCGAATCACCAACGATACGGAATCTCTACAGCAATTTTATGAGCTCTTGATCGCGACCGTGGTGAAAAACGTGGTCATGATTGTGGTGATGCTTGGCGTTATGTTTTTCATGAGCTGGAAGCTCACACTCGTTGTGCTTGTATTGCTACCGATCGTCATCGGCTTTATGTACTTGTTTAAGCAGCTAAGTACAGAAAGCTACCGAAAGATGCGTGACCTATTGACTGATATAAATGCGAATCTGAGTGAATCCATTCAAGGGATGAGTGTCATTCAATTAATGCAACAAGAAGAGCGTTTTAATAAACAGTTCAACGAGCTAACCGCAGAGCATTTGGTGGCATCTAAACGAGTGATTCGGCTAAACGGCTATCTGCTAAGACCATTGATGGACTTGCTCGCTGGCCTCGCGTTACTTTGCTTGGTTGCGATCTTTGGCTTTAACGGTATTGAGTTGATTGGTGTGGGGGTACTGTATGCGTTTATCAGTTATCTTGCGCGCGTTACTGAGCCATTAATTGAAATGACTCAGCAGCTTGCTCTACTTCAGCAAGCGTTAGTATCAAGCGAACGTGTGTTTGAATTGATTGATGCGAAAGAACAAACTTATGGGGACGATCATCAGCCATTAAGGTCAGGTGCTATCGAACTTAAAGACCTCACATTTAGCTACGATGGTAAACAGGACGTCCTAAAAGACATTTCGTTGAAGGCCAACCACCAAGACTTTATCGCGCTTGTCGGGCATACCGGAAGCGGTAAAAGCACATTAGCGTCACTATTGATGGGCTTTTATCCAACGCAATGTGGTGAACTGCTCATCGATGGTCGTCCACTTAAAACACTAGGGAAAGACGTCCTTCGCAAAGATGTGGCAATGGTTCAACAAGATCCACATATTCTCCCTGCTTCAGTCAGAGAAAACATCTCCCTCAGTCGGGCGGTTGATGATAATCAAATATGGGATGCGTTAGACAAGGTAGGTTTGGCAGAGCAAATTCACCGTTATCCTAATGGGCTAGACACGCAGTTAGGTCAAGGTGAAACCAATCTATCTGCTGGACAAAAACAGCTCTTAGCGTTAGCGCGTGTGCTTGTGGTAAAACCTAAAATATTGATATTAGATGAAGCAACGGCCAATATTGACTCAGGAACAGAAGCTTTAATACAAAAGAGCTTGGCAGTACTCAGACAAGACATGACACTAGTCGTTATCGCTCATCGACTTTCAACTATTTTGGATGCGGACCAAATCATTGTTCTTCATCATGGGGAGTTAGTAGAGAAAGGCACACACAAAACACTGTTGAAACAAAATGGTCGTTATGCCCAAATGTATCAGTTACAGCAAGCCAACCGACATTTACAGCAGATTGAAGAAGAAACCAAGCAACTCGAAGAAGCGGTGTGATTTTTATACCCATGCCTTCTTTTTATTTGGTAGGCATGGGCATAATCGGCCCAACTTCAAAAGTTAGCCTGATTAGCTTCCAATTTCTTCATAATGTGAACTAATTTTCTATTTCTTACCTATTATTGACATAACCCCTCGCTATATCACGCAAGGTCGTTGTAAAATCGTACGGTACTTCAGTCTGGCGCCCTTTGCACTAGACTGTTTTCACTTTCTAATAATGCATATTAATCTCATGACACAAGTCCATGGACAAAGATAAGTTTACTAACATCTATCGCTTGCCTGGTTCGATTCAAATTCGTATCGGTAAATGGCAAAAAACGTTCCGCGGTACCTCTGATTTGATTTTACATCAGGCGCTAATGGAGCGTAATAAGCAGTTTAAGAAGCCAGACTTTTTACCTAAAGGCTGGTGCGTCACTCCTATTGACGAAAAAGATATTACTGTCACGCACCACGGTAAATATATCCAAACCGTCATGCGCACAATGTTGGACAGAAAGGTCTCGTACAAGCGATTATTCCTATCTCGAATGAGTGCGGAAGAAGGTGAAAAAGTGCTCCACAATTACAAACTGGAGTGGGTAAGAAAACATAACCAGATCGCCAAAAAGTACAATCAAATTAAGAAGAAACAGTACATGAACTTTGCAAGAGAAGAAGAGGAAACCCTCTACCCTTCGATTCCAAAGGGTGAGTTTGACAAAACGTTATGGAACAAGCTCGTCGTATCATCGTTTGGTCCGCAGAAAAAGTACAAAAACCCACATTTTGTCCGCAAAGCCGATTTCTAAATAAACACCCCTACACTAGGGGTGTTTATTTATCCGTTAAATCACCAATCGTAAGTTAAACTTGCAATAACATTTTGTCGATCACCATACCAACAAAAACCATCACATGTCGCTATGTACTCTTTATCAGTGATATTTTTAGCTGCGACTTGTAGCTTGTAATCTCCAATACGATAGCTGACCGTCGCATCCATTAAGAAATAACTTGGTACTTTTAGTCTCTCTTCATTATCTCCGTATGACTCACCTATATAGCGCGCACCTAAGCCAACCGAAAAGCCATCAAGAGGTCCATCAAAGAAACGATAATGTGCCCAAGCTGATGATACGGTATTCGCGACTTGAGAAGGTGTTTTGCCAACCCATGTCTTATTGACGTCTTCTTTTATCTCTGCATCAACATAGGCTATGTTTCCGATTAATGTTAAAGAAGGTGTCACATTGGCTACAGCTTCAAACTCAACGCCGTTATTTTCTATTTTTCCTATTTGCGTCAATTCACTCAAGTAGATACGAGCCAAATTTTCTTTTGTTGCCCGATACGTTGCGATATTGAAATAGCCATCGAATGAATCCGGTTGGTATTTTACACCGATTTCAAATTGATCACCGCTTTCCGACTTCGCTGGCTTACCATTGCTATCTTCTTGAATAATTGGATCAAAGTACTGAGAGTAACTAAAGTATGGTGTGAAGCCAGAATCAGAAATATAAGCCGTTCCCACGCTAAACGTCCACTCTCCATTATCGACTTTCGTGCGAGCACCCGTGGTAACATTATGTACTTCGTTACTTGCATCGTCGTAACGAGCACCCAATAACATTGTCCATTTATCGTTAATCAGCATATGATCTTGAAAGTAGACACCGAGCTGTCGGTTCTCGATTTTCGTTCTTTGCTTATCGGTTTCGCTTAATGGCTGTAGCGTATTCGGATCGAGTAACATTATATTATCCGAATAAGTGGAATTAAATACATTAAACCTAGGGTCAGGCAAAGCTCCCATTGGTGTGTTTAAGAGTGCATTACCATCAGCAACGATAGGATCATTAGCAAAGTCCTTACCATCGATACTGATCATTTGAAAATCTAAGCCCAACATCAAGTTATGCTCAACGCTTCCCCAATTTACTTGGTGCATCAAACGATTATCAATATTAAAAGCATCGGATGATCCATCTTCTGTTGAAGCGCCCCTAAGTATGGTCTTGCGTTCATTTGATGGATCTAAAATCGGCCCCAAACCAGGCACATCAGCCGAGTAAACGTACGAATACATTTGTCTCAACTTAACATCCATTTCACTGTAACGAGCTGCTTGAACAAATGAAGTGGTATCATTAAACGCATGAGAAAACTCATAGCCTAAAGACACCTGCTCACGCTCAAAGGTCTCCCAGTTAGGATTACCTATCGCTAAACTATCACTGATCTTTCCATTTTTGTTTGGCGTTAACGTTCCTTCAACTGGCAAAAATTGCAGATAAGGATCTGAGTCGTCTTTTTGATAGCTCGTTAGAAAGGTAATTTCAGACGTCTCATTAAATTTGTACGTCATTGATGGAGAGAGAAGAATGCGCTCTGCTTCTACCCCACTAATTCTCGTCCCATTTTTTCTCGCTAACCCTTGAAAGCGGAAAGCTAACTGCTCACTCACCTCAGAGTTTACGTCAAGAGAAAGTTGTTTACGGTCTTCAGAACCGTACTCCAAAGATACAAGCCCTGAGCCTCCATCAAATTGAGGTCGCTTACTGACGACATTGATAACCCCACCAGGAGGGTTTTGCCCATAAAGAACAGACGCTGCACCACGTAACACTTCAACCCTTTCTAACGCAAACGGATCTATTTGCCAACTATAGAAACCAGAAGAATATAAACGGGTACCATCTTGATACAGCCCGCTGTTCGCCTGTTTAAAACCACGAATAATAAACCAATCTTGCTTGTTATCTTCGCCGAAATAATTAGTTTGAATACTTGGTGTGTACTGTAGCGCGTCAGAAATGCTAATAGAGGCACGATCATCCATTTGTTCTCGCGTAACAACAGATACCGCTCTTGGGGTTTCATTGATGGCAATATCAGTTTTCGTCGCTGCCCGACTCTTCGCTCCAAGATAACTAAAATCAGGACCAACTGCACTGTCTTGCTGCTGTCCAATCACAACTATATTTTCATCTTCCTGAGCCAAGACATTTGGCGTTGATAACGCTAATACAACCGCCATTGACGTTGGTGTCAGCATAAACTGCCGAGTCATATTATTCTCCTTTTTTGTCGGCAGCCAAACCAACCCTTCATGACTTCAGCGATCGCTGAAAGAAAAGCGAGTTACGGCATCGCCAGTTGTTTCCATAAAAGACAAACCAGAGGTTTTGCATAAAGCACTCGCATAGGTTGCGAATGCCACTGCGAGTGCTTATTTGTATAATTACTTTCTTGGTTGAGGCGTAGCTCGTATCTACAAACGACGTAATCCCCACATCAGATACAAACCGCCAATGAGAGACGCCATAAGCCCTGTTGGTACTTCTTGCGGGTAAAGAACTTGTCGTCCCAACCAATCGGCCAACAACATCACGCCGGAACCCAATATCGCGGCGCATAACATGTGTTGTGACGCTTTGTTAAAGCCAAATAAGCGAGCTAAATGCGGAGCCAGTAACCCAACAAAGCTAATAGGACCAACAACCAATGTCGCACTGACCGTGAGACAAGCAACTAAAAGCAGCAGTATCGCGCGCGAACGATCAACGCGAATCCCAAGTGCTTTAGAGGAAGCGGCGCCAACAGGAAGAATATCTAGCCATCTTACGCAGAGAAAACTCAACCCTATAAAGACAAGCGCAGATAAAGACAATGGGAGTAACGTTTCAACCGAAACATAGTAGGTAGACCCAGACAACCAAGCCAATGTTTGATAACTTCTTGGGTCACCAGTGGCTAGAATAAAGCTCTGTATTGCATTCATCAGTGCGGTAATAGCAATACCAGTCAACAAAATACGCTCCGGCTGAAAACCTGATTTACGGTTTAGCAGCACAATTACCAATACCGTCGCTAATGCACCTACAAGCCCGCCTAAAGAAAGAGTGAAAATTGACGAACCAAACCCAGTAAACATCGCGATAATCAACCCCATAGCTGTCCCTGAACTGATGCCGATCACTTCTGGACTGGCCATTGGGTTTCCACTTAGGCGTTGAATCATGGTCCCAGCAATCGCTAACATTGCCCCCGCAATTGCTGCTGCAAATAATCTAGGTGCGCGCCATTCCAAAAAAATCCAATTTTGGCTAGCAAACAAGTTTGTCCATCCGTCATTTTGCACAGCAACCGTGGCAAAAAGAACAACGGAAATTAGCGTGCCGAACAATGCCAATAAGATCGCTTTAGGGTTTAGCTTGTAAACATGTTGACGATGCCGAGTTAACACCGTCTGAGTATGACCCTGCGTCTTTTGTGATAAGCGAGGTAGCAGCCATAACAGTAGCGGAGCGCCCAGTGCAGCCGTTGCTGCTCCCGTTGGTATAAAACTCGCCATTAGCCCCGGCAGTTGCTGAATAACCAAATCGGTTAAAGTCAATAACATGGCACCAATCAGCATTGATACCCAAAGCTTATGCTGGATTTTATTGATACCTATCAATCGAGTAATCGCTGGCGCTGCTAATCCGATGAAACCGATGATTCCTACTGCAGAAACGACCCAAGAAGTGATTAGTACCGCAAGCCCAAGACAGACAAAGCGCAGTTTGGCTAGCGAGACACCTAAACTCTTGGCACCTTGCTCGGAGAGTTCTAACAGACTTAACGGCTTTGCAAACACAAATGCGATAACCGTAGCAAGTGCGATTCGAGGTGCAAGATACGAGAAATCACCCCATCCGCTCTGAACAAGCGAGCCCGCTCCCCATATCATTAATCCATTCAGCTTTTCGGTATTCATCATCAGAATAACCGTACTTAATGATGCAAAGTACAGGTTTATCACTAACCCAGAAACGACGACAACCGTTGGAGATAACGCTCGTCGCCATGACAACAGCATCACCAACCCCATCGATGTCACACCGCCGATGAGAGCAACCAAATTAGGTGCTATATCCAACATCCAAGGGGCAAATAGCGTAGCTAACATCAAAGCAAAACTTGAACCGCTCGCCACACCAAGTGTCGTGGGTGAAGCGAGAGGGTTACGCAGAACTTGCTGCATCAATACCCCAGCAACCGCTAATCCAGCACCAGATATAATCGTGGTGAAGACTCGAGGCCACCAGCTAAAGTGAAGTAAGACGGAATCGATAGATTGAAAGTTAGGTTTCCATAAACTGCTAAGAGCCAGTGAGAATGAACTTGCTTGATACAATTGGAAAGCACCAATAGAAAAGGTAAATGCCGAAAGTAACACCACAAGGCTTAAAGGCATGGCTTTCATTGTTCTAACTCCTCGACCTTACTCGCCGTAACTAACTCCGCGAACCGAAGCGCTGAAGGCATAGAACCAAAACTCCAAACAGGCGCGACTTGCATGACCTTCTCACCAGACTGTTGAACAACGTATTGCCAAAACGGATCTTGAGAGAGCTGCTTTTCGCCACCGTGAGGCAATGGCTCAACGATAACAATTTGGGCTCTTATACCTGCTAACTTATCGATGCCGACTAAGCTGAAGCCCCAGCTATTTGTCTCTTCGTTCCACGCATTACTCAGCCCAATCTTTTCGATAGCCTGAGAGTAAAGACTATTCTGACCAAAAACACGAACGTGCTTCGTATCCATAAACTGAATCATTAAAAGCGGCGGCTGGTCTTTGTTTATGCGCTGTTTTAATAAAGAGAAACGTTCTTCATATTTTTGTATAAGTGCCTCAGCTTCCGCTTCTCTTCCTAGCTCTTCACCAAACCTCCGAGTGAAACGAGTAAGTACCGACCAATCTGTAATCCCGCTTTCATATAAGTCAATCGTGGTAACAGGGGCAATATCGACTAAGCGATGCTTCATTGAGGAGAAGTACGGGGCAATAAAAATACGATCAGGTTTGAGCTCGTAAATACGTTCTATGTTGGGTTGAGTTCTTAACCCTACATCCTTAGTTTGAGGTGGTAACGATGGTGATTTTACCCAAGCATCGTAATCTTGCCCTTGAGCGACGCCTACAGGCACGACCCCTAACGCCAACATCGTTTCAGTTTGTGTCCAATCAACCGACATCACTCGAGGTGGCGCCTCAGCTACTGCTTGAAAGGAACTGACCAAAAGCGCACTAAGTGAGAGAGCGAAAGAGAAATGTTTAAGTCGAGTGTTTGTACTGCTCATTATTCCAACCTCTAGCTTGGCATCGCCACCGGATAACCCGCAGGATGGTCAGAGATCTTCATCTCTATCCCGTATATGTCCCTCAGCTTAGGTTCAGTAAACACCTGTTCAACATTGCCTTGTGCAATCAAATCACCTTGATGTAATGCAACGATATGATCGCAAAAGCGCGCCGCTAAGTTGATGTCGTGCAATACGATAATAACGCCCAAACCCAACTCTTTACTGAGTTTAGAGATGAGCTTCAACATATCGACTTGATGGCTAATATCTAATGCAGACAAAGGCTCATCAAGAAGCAAATACTCGGTTTTTTGCGCTAATAGCATAGCTAGCCACACACGTTGACGCTCCCCTCCAGATAACGTGTCAACTAAACGATCTGCGTATTTTAGTGTTCCTGTCATCGCCATTGATTCTTCAACAATGTCATGATCTTTCTTGCTCAAACGACCAAGTAAACCATGCCATGGGTAACGACCAAAACCGACTAAATCTCGACCTAAAATACTGTCGGTCACCGGAAGATGCTGAGGCAAGTAGGCAATGTGTTGGGCGAATTTTTTCGCTGAGAGATCGTTAATGCTCGTTCCATGCAGAACCACGTCACCAGCGGTGTATGGCTGTTGCTGTGCCAGCAACTTTAACAATGTGGATTTTCCTGAACCATTGTGCCCAACAAGAGCGTATGTTTTCCCAGGTTCAAATGTCACATCAAACGCTTTTAGCAATGACTTGCCTTCAATCTCAAACTGGAGTGCTTTAGCTTCCAACATCCCTACTTCACCTAATAGCCATTCACAAATGAAAGCTAATCAATCGCTTTCATTCGTTCATCACGTTTGCCGTTCTTATTCAACAGAACGATTAATAAGGGAGGTTTTATATAACAACAAAGATACAAATGCAAACCGTTGTCATTATCATTACACCAACGAGATCATTGAGAGAATTACTAAGCGTTAATGATTATTTGTTGCGGATGACTTCATTAGTGGATTATCGGCAGGTCAACGAGAGCAGCGGTCTACCACTGCCCTCGCATAAATTTGAATGAATACTGCGGCGCATGAAGAAATGAGAAATGCCGCAGTGAATAAATTAATGACGAGCGTCAGCGCCAAACTCTACTTCTTTATAGATATCGGCCAGCGACTTTTTACCTTGTTTGTCTTTGGCTGAACGCTTTTTCTTCGTTTGATAATGGTATTCTTGCTCCTGAAGTGCTTGTTCGTGCTCTTTTGCTGACTCAACAAACTCAGGATTTGCAAGTGCTTGTTGGCGTAAGCGGTTTACTCTTTCAAGGGTTTCCCACAACATACTTCACCTCCAAACTTATTACTGTATATAAAAACAGTATTGTTTAAATATTCCTCCTCGTCAACATTTCAACTTCGTTACTGCTCTTCACATTAACCCCAAGCCTGTATAGTGCTCCGGATATTTGTGGATGATTTGCTTTATATAACCTTGATGCTCTCGCAGAGCATTAACACATTCTCGAGATAACCATCCCTGATATACCCATTTTTCAAGTTCTAACAATGCGTATGGGATGGACCACGCTTGTCTGTACGGATGGTGCGTCGTCATAAAATCAAAGGCATTCGCGACAGCCGTAATTTGCGCGGCTATTGGTATATCGCCACTGGTTAAACCATACGGATAACCAGTACCATTTAAGTTTTCGTATTGATAAGTAACCATCTGCAAAAACAAAGTCACACTCGGGTGAACCGGATTTCCGATACGAGCCACTATGTCATCGGCCGAGTCGATGCAACGCTCAATATGTTGCATCAATATCGCCTCTTGTTCTTGAGTATAATTTGTTCGGCGACTAGCAATTTCAACTGGCAGCTGAATATCACTGAGCGCATGGAATTGGGCAAAAATACCAATATCTTCGACCATTTCATCATTCAGGTGATAACGATCCGCTAACTGCGTTGCGATGACTTGGCTGTAGTACTTCATTCGTTTGGTATGCGCGTAAAACTCTGGGGAGTAGCCTGGCATCATACATTGCATTCGGTTCGCCAACGTTTCTATCGCGCTAACGACGTGGTCTTCTGATTCAACCGCAAATTGAATCATTTCGAAATAAGGTTTAAGACTATTCAACGCTTCTAAGCTAAACGCATTGGGCTGAGTGGAATTTAAAAACACAAAGCCTGTAAATGCTTTATTGTCGTAACAAGGAATCGCAACCGACGACTGGTATCCGTGTTTGAGTAAGGTTTGAACCCGAGGACAGTGATTAATATCGTGAAGGTCTTCGACGATGCGAGGAATCGCGTTTTTGGAGGCAATATTGAGGTGGTGGAGTTTACGGAATGTTGACTCATGGTGGGCTAAACACCAAGTGTCGAACTCACTTTCTGCAAATGATTTGAGCACATCTTGGTCTGGGTGATATTTAGCAAATGACACCCTATCAATACACGGCAAGTGCGCCTGCATCCTGCCCTTTAGCGTTTGCAGTTGCTCATTAAGCGGTTTTGCAAACGGGTAAAAACTCCGGTGCGCCATACTTCACCTCCACACCCAAGCAGAGAAACAAGAGAAGCTCATTGTGTTGCAAATTCAATGGTATTTTGAGCGGTTTTCTCCACTTAAATTATCGATATACCACAACTTAAGTGTACGAAATAAAAGCACATTTCTACCAATTCTTTCACCGAATATCTTACGGTAATTTGATCCAGATTAAAAAAGCCAACGAGCGAAACTCGTTGGCTTAACAATACTGATTGATTACGATGAATTCAGTAACTAGAGGTTATTCAGAAAACGTTCTAAACAACTAGCCCAAAGCAGGAAGCACACCCAAAGTAATTAACACCTGAGCTAATACGATACCTGTGCCAGCGATACCCGTTATCACTAATGCGCCTTGGCCACCAGCAACTCGGTACTCCCCCGTAAAATCATCCGACTTACGAACCTTGATCACCATAACCAGAGGTAAAAAGATGGCTAAAATCGCTAAGGCAATCGCTGCATAACCCAAAGCCATAATAAAGCCTTGAGGGTAAAAAAGTGCGAAGCCCAGCGGTGGGGTAAACGTCACGAGTGCCGCAACCAAGCGATTAGGCTTATCGTTGCTCCCTTTGATGGTATCACCCAAAAATTCGAATAGGCCCAAACTCACACCAAGAAATGACGTTAACAGTGCCAAATCAGCAAATACACCGACAATGTTGCCTAAGTTTGATTGGTGCACCGTCTGCGATAGTTGACCAATAAGCGCGCTCAACCCACCGTTTTCAATAAGCGTACTTTGGCTAACCACACCCAATGTCACGATCTGCCAAAAGATGTAAATCACGAGCGGGATCGTCGAGCCAATAATAACGGCTTTGCGCAAAGAAGAAGTATCGCCATCTAAGTAATTCACAATTGCCGGAATGCTTCCGTGGAAACCAAACGAAGTAAAGATAACAGGAATCGCCGCTACAATAAGACCTTGCTCAATCGGCATACTCAATAAGTAAGATTCCGTAACGTTTGGAGCAAGAAAAGAAAGCACAGCAACCATCGCAACAAGTTTCATCGCGAACAACACGCGGTTAACTTTATCGACCGTACCTGTACCAACTGTCACAACTAAAGTCACAATCAAGGTAAAGATTATCGTTGATGTAGGCCCTGAAATATCAAGGTCAAACCATTGTGCAAGGCGGTCTCCGAACTGAGCACCACCGCCAGCGATGTACGCTGCACACAATGAGTAGAACAGAAACAACATCGCAAAACTTGCCACCCACTTGCCTTTTTGGCCCAGGATCTGTTTCGCTAAAGTATGAAGAGTTGCACTACTTTCTGCATGCTGATGAAGCTCTAGCATGAGTAAGGCAGTGAAAGCCATCAGAGCCCATAAACTGAGCATGATGATGATTGAAGTTGAAAAACCAATGCCGGCAGAGGCAAGTGGAAGGGCTAGCATGCCAGCACCTATTGTAGTTCCCGCGATAATTAGAGTACTACCGAATACTTTAGAACGACTCATTGTATATTTATCTTTACACTTTATTAGGAATTATCGGTATTAAATCGGGCAACGGCGTACCAAAACCAATACCATATTTGTAATGCTGTCGATATTGTAGGATCTTCAGCAGAAGATCAAGCAAAGTGTAAGGATAAAAAACCACAAGTGTAAATAAAAACTTACACACCACTAATATCCAACAATAGCTGAGTACATTCTTCCCTGCTCATGAACTTAGGGACAGGGTAATTCCAGTGCGCCTCTTTCAGAATTAAATCTACAAGCGCATCAGCATCTTCGCGCTGAATGAGTGCACTTGTCTGCTTAATATCAATGCTTGCAAACAAAGACTCCACATGCGTCAAAAAGTGTTGAGCACTCGCCTCACCTGACTGCCCTTCGGCCGTCAACGCATCGAGTTTTCTTAGTTGAGGCTCTATCTCTGACAATGAAAAACGCAGCACAGGTAACAAGGCTAATCCGTTTGCCATGCCATGAGGTATTCCATATTTCGCACCGAATGTGTGAGCAAACGCATGAACATAACCCAAACTCGCTTTCGTAAATGCTAAACCTGCGTAGTAGGATGCCATGGCCATTTTATGTCGAGCTTCAACATCATCCCCTTGCGCTACGACCCGAGGAAGATGCTTAAAAATTAACTTAATGGCGGCAACAGAGTAAGCCCTAGTTTCTTGAGTAGCATTTCTCGACACATACGCCTCAATAGCGTGAGTTAATGCATCAACGCCAGTATCAGCCGTGATCTTAGGAGGTAAACCAATCATTAAGTTCGCATCTAAAGCTGCCATTAGTGGCACCAACTTTGGATCCATCAAAGGGGTTTTAATGTGTGAAGAGGGATCTGACACGACCGCAGCGATGGTGACCTCACTTCCTGTTCCTGCGGTCGTTGGAATAGCAAAAAGTGGCGCTGGCATTCGCCATACTTTCAATAGTCCAGCTAACTTTTTTATTGACCGTTTATTGGTAACTTTCGCAGCAATGACCTTTGCACAGTCCATTGCAGAGCCGCCACCCAAAGCTAATATGCCCTCACAATGAAAACGATGGTAAGCCTCTAGACCGCTTTCTACCTGATCATAGGTAGGATCGGGCTGTACTTTCGAGAAAACATCTAACTGCAAATCGAGCTGTGCTGCCGCTTCGAGCACCTTATCGACAATACCGACTTGGACTAACCCTTCATCGGTAACTAATAAGACGCGTTTAAATCCCAGTTCGGTCATCGATTCTAATAGCTCATTCATCGAACCAGGGCCGGAAAACAAGGTTGGTCTCGGCATAGGAAGGATAAGAGCTGCTATTTTTAGCCCTGCGGTGTAAGTCCGATATAAGCGATGCTTCAACATACGAAATCCTTTTCATTTAGAGCTATCATTCTAGCTACTTTTATCACCTATGCTTACTTTGCAATCACACATTTTTTAATTAAGTCATTCCATCAACACATAAATGCTGCTGAGGGAGCAATACCGTTATCTTGCTCTCCCCACACCACATGAGCTGTAGAGAAAATTATTTTTTATGATTTTCCATTGGCGTTACCTTAATAACTCACCCCTCTTCGGCTTTGCCGATCATAAAGTGGTTATTGAAGGTGACTTATCATTCATACAAACTCAAAAATATGGATTCTACTTAATCACATAACGGTACGGTATATCAGTAATCTAATCCGAACATCACTTATAAAAATACAAATAAGAATGCGTTACATCATGATTTATTGTCGTTTTCAAATAAGTCAATAAAAGCAACAATAATCTTTCAAAACCAATACTTAGTTCAAATAACTGACTCTTAATCATGAGCTTCAGGTGATATTGTTATGCAACTAGGATTATTATCCGCCCCATAATTAAAACTACGTCTAAACGCCCACCTTTTTGGGGTCTATTCGCTGTCGTACCCAATTTTCCTATCACCTTCTGATTTGGGTTTCGCGTGGGCTAATTAGCAATGTCGGTATAAACCATGAATCATTCTTGCCATTCCCATACGGACACGGGCTTTGAAGTCGATCTAAAACAAGCACTTATCTGGGTTGCTCGAGCACTCGATTATGTCGGTGTTGACGATACTCACCACAGCCATCGTGTCGCTTATATCGCTTACCAATGTGCTCGCGTCATGGGTTGGGAGCCAGAAAAAGCGGAGTTTTGTTACTTCGCAGGTATGATCCACGACTGTGGAGTCTCCGAAACACAAGAACATAAAATGTTACTTGAAGAGCTCGTGCCACAAGACGTGAAAACACACTGCTTAAGAGGGTACCGAAGCCTCAAGCAGTGTCGTTTGTTGCGCCAATTTGCGACACCAGTTCTTTACCACCATACACATTGGAGCGAACTAAAAGAGCTCGATTTACCGCCTTTTGAAAAAGAGGTGGCAGCCCTGCTCTACTTATCGGATCGCCTTGATTTTATGCGCTCAAAATACGTCATGAACTGCCACTGTGACATTGTCACGCTTCATGAGGAATTGATTGCTGAGTGCATCATGGCAAACGTTGGAACCTTGTTTAATCCAAGCATGGCCGAAGCAATGGTTAAACTCGTCATGACCGACGCGTTTTGGTTCGCGATGGAGTCGGAAAATATTGAAACCATAGGCCTAAATTTTAAAAGCATTGATTGGCTTCAAAAACAATTAACCATCCAAGATATGAACAGTTTGGGAATGTTTATCGCTCAAATTGTCGATGCAAAGAGCCCGTTCACTTATCAACATTCACAAAAAGTAGCGGAATTATCTCGTTATCTAGCAATTAAGCTTGGGCTAAACGAGCACGACCAAGAAATGTTATATATTGCGGGGCTGGTGCATGATATTGGAAAGTTAAAAACACCAGATGAAATCCTTCACAAAGAAGGCTCTCTAAACAAACAAGAGTACACACGCATTAAACGCCATACCATTGATACTCAGCTCGCATTGCATAAGGTCTTCCCTAACGCGAAAATAGCGGAGTGGGCTTCCAATCATCATGAACGTTTAGACGGCTCGGGCTATCCCTATCACAAAACAGGCGACGAGCTCGATGTTCCATCGCGTATCATTGCTGTCGCGGATGTCTTCCAAGCCCTGTCTCAAGATCGCCCCTATCGAGGACGAATGACTCAAACACAGATCGCCGACATTATGGGTGAGCAAATAGCCAAAGAGGAGCTCTGCTCTAACGTTTATGCGGTATTAGAACGAAACATGACAGAGTGTTACGAACTCTCAACCGACGTTTAATCAAAACAGGGGCGAACACACGCCCCCTTTTTTAGGATGATAAGACTAGGCCGACAAATAGCTACCTAGCAATATCAAGTAAATTATCTCGCACACCATTGATTCTGAACCAACCAGCGATACTAAAACGCTCGGCATTGGTTGGTAACACCTCATGTGGGAACTGCTCTGATAATAATACGAACAAACGCCCTGAGCGTGGGGGAATGGTTGCAATTTTATTGTCATTCAAATCGTATACTACTAATTCACCCGCGTCTTCTTCCGTCCAGGATTCGTTCATATAAAAAACGGTCGTCAATCGACGGTTTTCGTTACCTTTGAAGCAATCTAAATGTTTTTGGTAGAAGTCCCCTTTCTCGTACTTGGCAAAATGAGCTTCGTACTCAAAAAGTCCAAGAAACAAGTGACGGTTCACTTCTTGGCGGATCTCTTCCATTTTATCCAAGTAAGAAGTAACAGCATGCCCCATATCTGGCGATAACCATTGAATCTTGTCACTACGAATAGATTCAATACGAGTAACATCATCGTTACGACCAATACGTGCTTTTTTCCAGTTGCTTGGAATGCAATCTCGCAGTTGAGCCACCTCTTGTTCAGAAAGAAAATCATCCCAGATGTAGTAGCCATTGGTTGCTAACGCATCGATCATTTTATTCATTATTTTCGTTCACTCGTGTTAGTTGGGCGCTCTATATAAAAAATCTGCGACACAACAACAAATGCGATTTTTTATCGAGACGACAACGAAGCAAAACGAGAATTAAAATAGACGATACAAGATACAAAAATGCGGCTCATGTGAGCGGCAATGTCGTTTATTATTGACGAACGTCTAATCTCGTTGCTCGAATTCGCAACGGACGAAGACGCTTAATGCTAGGACGCTGTTTGTTTTTTAGCTGGATATGACAAAGTTCCAGAATCAAACCAAATGCCATCGCAAAGTACACATAACCTTTATTGATATGAATTGCGAAGCCTTCTGCCATCAATAAGCCACCCAATAAAACGAGGAACAGCAGTGCCAACGTTTTAAAGCCGGGATAGCGCGTCACCAGATTATTGATTTTTTCAGCAGTCATTACCATCACGATTGCAGACGAGACAATCGCCGCGACCATAAGCGGGACATCACTTGTCAAACCGACGGCGGTTATCACCGAGTCCATTGAGAATACCGCATCCACAGCAACAATCTGCAGCAGCACTACCGCTAATCCAGTACGAGCATGAGTCGAGTGGCCAGATTCATTGTGATTTAACCAGCTCCACAACTCTTTCAGGCTTTTTGCCAATAGGAATGCACCACCCGCGATCATGATCACGTCTCTTCCGGTAAACGCTTGGTTTACGACGGAAAACAGTGGTTGAGTCAACTGCATAATCCAAGAGATAGAAAAAACCAATGCAATACGAGCAATAACAGCAAGGCCGATACCAAGGTTTCTTGCCAGTTTACGTTGATGCAGTGGCAATCTTTCACATAGGACGGAGATAAAAACGACGTTATCAACGCCTAAGACAACTTCAAGCGCAAACAAAGTGGCAAAAATCGCCCAAGCCTCTGGTTGCATGAAAAGTTCTAACATGAGTACGCCTCCAGTGATGGGAAGACATACGGTGAAGGGTTCTGTCGACTAAAGGGGTCGTCCATTAATTATTTATACCTCTGTTACTTAAGGATCTTGAGTAAATCACCAAACAATCAACAACACAATGGCTATTTTTAATAGGTAATGACGGCTTTTCATTCGTACACAAACTATTCAGCCCTCGCACTAGAAAGATAAATAAAATAGAAATTCTAAAATTGAAGAAAGAAAAACGCCAAAGACCTAACAAATCCAAGAGAGTTCTTTAATCTTACAAAGCTCAAATTATTTTTACGCAACACGTTAAATACATTGAGCTCAAAGCGAAAGATGCTCATTTACGAGATAAACAATAGTAAAAATTTGTTTCATCCTGATATACTGCCAAAAATCATAAGAAACCATGCTATTTATGGACTACATTGCTCTTTCACGCATTAGCCTAAAACATCTCACTGTATTGCATATGTTGTTAACCACTCACAGTGTTACGCTTGCCGCAGAGCGCCTGTGTGTAACACCTTCGAGCGTCAGTAAAACACTTGGGCAATTACGTGAAACGCTGAAAGATGACCTTTTCTATCGCGATGGTACTCGCTTGGTACCAACGGCATTTGCGCTGCACATTGGCCCCTCGATCCATGGCATACTCTCTAGCATGAATGGATTATTACATCAGGGCTCATTTAATCCAGCTTACTATCAGGGCAGTTTCTCATTAGCTATGCGCGAAAGTTCGTTTGAGCTTTTTGCGCCAGTTCTACAGCATTTATCTCAGCAACTCGGCAATCATGCACATTTGAATGTGCATGCAAAAGAGGAAATGAGTTTCGATGCGTTGGTAAGAGGCCAAGTGGACTTTTTGCTGCTTCCACACGATCTTAGTCAGCCGCCCACGCAAAACAAAGACTTGGTATGGCAAACCATTCTGAAAGACGAAATGGTTTGTTTAATGGGATCATCAAATCCACTCTCTAAACAGCCTTTGTCTGTTGAAAGCTACCTCTGTGCAAGACACATTGGGATTCATGATAAAGATCTCTCACAACCTTATTTCGAGCAGAACCTCACACAAAGGCACTCGAAGCGAAATATGGCTATGCGTGTAGCGGATTTTGGTTCAGCTGCGGTGATGTGTCAGCACTCAGATTACTTGTTCACCTGTTCCAAACTTTGGGCAAGGGCGGCCATGCAAGCAAAAGGCTTGGTTGAACAATCCCTTCCATTCGATTATGGACAGGTAGCCTACAGCCTCGTTTGGAACAAAGCGAGCTTGAACGATCCGGCTTTAAAATGGCTACAAAAACAATTGCTCGATGCCTGTGCCATGCTAGACGCGTGCGATGCGTGAGTAAGATAACGAATCAAAACTGCATTACGTGAGTACAGTCGGCACTGCGATGGGGTTACTCACGTAACGTAAAAGTTCTGATTTTAAGCGTTCGATATCATGGCGAGAGCACGCATCCCAGGTTAGCGCCTCCCCCATGACTCCGTGATGTTGAAATGCATTTAAACGGATAAGCACCGATTCAGGTAAAGTACTCAAATAGCGCCCAATCGCTACGATTTCTATATCTAAATCACTTTTCCCTGGAATATGCAGTAACCGAACTTCATACAATTTTTCATGCTTTGCAAGGTACTGAAGCGTTTTGAATACACGATGATTATCACGCCCAGTTAGCCACTGGTGCGTCTCTGTCTGCCACGATTTCAAATCGATCATCGCACCGTCCAGAAAAGGAAGCACACGCTGCCAACCTGTCACTGATAAAGAGCCATTGCTGTCGATGAAACAAGAAAGGTGCTGTAACTCAGGATCTTGCTTCATCCCTTTAAACAGCTCAATAATGAAAGGAAGTTGTAAGGTAGATTCCCCACCGGATACTGTAACACCACTGATGAAAAAGCGATGCTTGCGTATCAAATCGAGCATTGTTACCACAGAGTAGTCAGTAATTTTTGGATTAGATTGGTTCTGACATATCTCTATACAATGATCGCAGTGGGTGCACTCCTCTTTAAGCCAAACAACGTTGTTGTTTTCGTCGAACTTCAGTGCGTCTGCCGGGCACTCACTCACACAATCACCACAGTGATTACAATGGTTTATTGTATGAGGGTTATGACAGTTCAAACACTGATAGTTACAACCCTGTAGAAAGATGACTAGACGATTTCCTGGCCCATCAACACAAGAGAAAGGAAGGATACGAGTGACTTTTGCCAAAAGGCTTCCACTTCGTCTAGACATCTTGTTCTTTCCTAAACCGACCTTTACGCCTGCGTGTAGGTCGGTGTCATTTCATGACTCACCACACGTGGTGAGCGATCTAAAATCCCAGTATTTTTTGCCGCCTCTGCTCCCAGAAACGTCGTATTGGTTCTCGAACCTTCTGCATCATATTTTGCGATATCAGAAAGCTTGACCATGTATCCCGTAACGCGAATCAAATCATTTGAGGCCACATTCGCGGTAAACTCACGATAACCAGCATTTAACGCCCCTTTGCACAAATTGAACATCGCTTCTGGGTTTGATTTCACCGTTTCATCAATCGTCAAAATATCGCTGATACCTGCACGATAATACTGGTGATGCTCAGCTGTTGCTTGTACATAAGTGACAGGGTCTGGCTCCTTGCCATAAGGAAGGCGCACACCTGGCGTAACGCCAAGATCTAAGCTAATACCACCTTGAGCATGTAAGAGCGCTTTGCCATCCAAACCATATCTCACTGGGGTTGACTCCACTAGTTTCGCCAGTGTGGCTGAAACATAATGAGCAAAGGCATTCGCACGTTCATCTTTTCCGTACTGCCCTGTTTGGCCTTCTTTTTCGAACAGAAGATTCACCGCTTCTGCCATACCATAAATGCCATACATTGGTGCGAAACGGGCCTCTTCAATCAACCCTTCTTGCGTCAAAAATCCTTGAAAGAAATTGGACTTTTCATGCAAGTGCGTACTTCTAGCGTCCATCAACTCAACCATTAATTGATGGTATAGAGGTAAAACACTGTTTAAGAAGTCGTTACAATCCGATGCTCGTTCTGCGACTTCTTTTAGGTTCATTCGCACCAGCGTGTTTGAACCACCAGCCAGTGGCAGTGAATTGTAGCAACTTACAATACCAAAACGTGAACCGCTGTAGGCTTTCGAGTGCACAGGGTAATTGGCAATATGAGGCTTACTACACTCGCAAATATTCTGCGTCGCTTGACGAAGTAAATCATCAGGCGTGACCGACTCGTCGTACATGAACGTAAGATTTGGCGCAATCTGCTTGAGCTCGGCGTCCACTTTTAAAATAGTGCGACAAATAATGTTGTCTGTCGGTCCGACATTCACGTGCATAAACGCATCTGGCAATGTGCGATCCAACATGATCCAAAAATGTTTTAACTTTTTGTAAATTTGATTCTCTGTTAGGTCGCCTATGTAAGGCAGCAAGACATCATCCAACTGACCTAAATACACCGGAATATTCGTTACCGATGGAACATGATGGTAAATGATGGTGAGCATATTCAGCGCATCATCGAAATCGTCAGCTGGAAGCAACTCTAGATACTCAGAGCCTTGCGATAGGAACTTAGCGTAATCAGGCAGCACATAGCGTGGTTTGAAAGGTGCATGGCCTTCAAACATATCACAGATGATTCCTTCATCCATTGCTTGTCTTAGCGATGGGGAAATCGACATGTAAGGAATACATGCTTCCGCCTCCAAGGCCAAAAAGTTCGACTTTTGTTTTGGAGAAAGACGAACATCAGTCGCAATGTCTAGAAAACGTTGTTGTAGTTCAGAAAGGCTTTTCATCTGAGATGTCCCTGAAAAAGTAACCACAAACCCACAAGATAAAACATGGATTCTACCCCTAAAGAGTAACGTGATTTTACTCCGGCTTACCTATTGCCACTAATGAAAATAAACAAAACGTCTATTTCCATAATGGAAATAAGCTAACGCTAAATTAGGTTATTGCAACTTACGCTATTGAAATAATCCAACCATGCACCGAACACGCGCTTTCTCATCGGTTTGCCGTCGACAACATGACGCCTGCGCTAATAAATACTCCGCCAGTCAGGCGATTGAACAACTTGGCTCTTCCAGCGACAAACAGCCAGTCTGAAGCTTTTACACCTAATAATGCATAAAATGTTAGCCAACTTAGCTCAAACACCACAAATGTAGATGCAAAAATCGCGTATTGAGCCAACAAAGGCGCAGAGGGATCAATGAACTGAGGAAACAAAGCGGTAAAAAAGACAATCGCTTTCGGGTTACTAGCGCCAACAATAAAACCACTGGTGAACGCGCTGAGCGCATTCGAGGAGCTTTGGACGGCTGCCGTTTTGTCAAAATCCGTTTGAGAAGAGCGCAGCGCTTGAATGCCTAACCAGATTAAATAAGCGGCACCACACCATTTGATGATATTGAAGACCAGCTCAGATGAGGCAATCACAACCCCTAACCCGGTAAAAGAAAGCGTTAGTATAATAGTGATCGCTGATAAACTGCCTAGCGCAGTCATGAGGGCAATACGAAACCCACTGCTCACACTTTTACTTAAACACAGCAACGAGCTTGGCCCAGGCGATGCAGTGAGCACCAAAATGGCCAGGGTGTAAAAAATCCATGTATCAATTTGCATTGGCATCCCTTCCCGCAAAAAGTTGAGGGTTATATCTCAATCTTTATTGAGATATTCCTAGCTCAGTTTCCATCCATGAAACTCGATTCTTTAATAACCACCTAGTCGCTACATAATTTAGAAACCATTAATAGATAGTTATGCAATCAAAATACGCTCTGCATGCAAGGTTGTAAAGCATGTTTATTTTTCTTAATCATAAAAAGGCTTGGGATCGATTTCTAACGATGACGGAGCGACTGCTCTTTCTATTTTGTGTAGGCTATTTTTCAAATCGACCATCGCCACATCGATATAACGTTGATATTTGCGTGAGTAAAAACACTTCACTTCTGGCTTTAAAGCTTGAGAGTCATTTGAGGACCAAACAATACCAACACGCCCATCACTCAACTCAACAATAGAGCCCACTGGGTACATCCCAACGCAATTAATGAACTTGTAGACTAGGTCTGCATCTAAATGAAATGGCGTTAAACTCAACAAGATTTTAAACGCTTCTGCTGAGCTCATGCCTTTTTTGTAGCAACGATCGGCCGTCAATGCATCGTAAATATCAACAATACAACTCATGCGGCCGTGAATCGGAATCTCATCGCCCTTCAAGCCTCTAGGGTAGCCATTGCCATCTAACTTCTCATGATGCATCAAACAGACATCGCGACTCACATCACTAAGGCCCTTTACATGGAGAATAATCTCACCAGCGAACACTTGATGTAGCTTCATGTGTTCAAACTCTTCAGGTGTTAGCTTTGCTGGTTTATGCAAAATCTTGTCATCAACTTTAATTTTACCTACATCATGAATGATGCCACCAATAGCGAGCTGCTTTAATGTCTGCTTATCTAACCCCAAGTACTTACCAAATGATACTAAAAGGCAAGCCACATTGACGGAGTGTTCCAACAAGTAGGAGTCTTTTTTTCGGAGTGCAGAAACACATTGCAAAGCATCTGAGTCGATAAAAACGCTTTCAATGACATCATCTGCCCAAGCTTCTACCTCATCAACTTCAATGATTTTGCCTTCAAAAGTTTGATTCAATAGTTTCTGCGCCAGATCTTTTGCTTCCGCAATTAGCTTTTTGGCTCGTTTATGTTGAACATCTCTCGAGCGATAAGCGCGTTGAACCTTCGAAAAGTCAGAGGACTTGGGCTCTCGCTCCTCTTCTACGGCAACAATGGATTCATCCACAGGCTTAAAGACACACTTCTGAGAAGATAATGTTTGATCTACCCAAACATACTTCACGCCGCTCGCGGTAAGCTTCTTAATGCCCTCTGGGCTAGATATCCGCCCTGCATTGGCTAAATTTACGCGCTTGTTGTGCTCTATCGCGGTAACAAACATACCAACGCCGACATCAGCGAGCGCAATTTTGATTGAATTTTTTGGATCGTACTGCATAAAAAGAAAGCTTACTCGATATTAACGGCAGTATTATAAGAGATTTGATTAATTGGCGTGATAATAAATTAGAATTGATTACTATTAATGAGCATCCTGTCAATTAATAACCCATCGCGATCACTAAGCCCTTTTTGTTATTATGGTCTTTAGCCTAGCAAATATACAGATATGACACTCAAGAGCAGAACCTCTAACCGACACGTCTTAAAATAACTTGAGGATAATTATTCATAAATATTTATAGATTGCGGACAGCATCAATAACTGTATTTTATAAATGATTTTTACTGTTGACTATTTTTTATAAATGTCGATGATTAGCCGCCTAATCTTAGTATGTTATTAACCTAGTAGCGCATAAAATGATAGCCAAACAATTTGAACTGATACTTTTGTGATTGTAATGTACGCCAACAGATCAACTCTATGTTATCACCCCCACACACTCATCTCTGATGCTAACACGCTCGAGGAGGAAATATCTTGACCACCATATTTGACCAACAAGCCTCAGATAGTGACCGAGAGTTCCTGAAAATCGTTGAAGAACGATTCATTCATATCTTCGACGTATTTAACGAAGGCCTCTTCTACATGGATGAGTTTGGTACCATGGTATTTTACAACAAAGGCTTCTATGAACAGCTCGGTATTAACGCTGGCCGAATCAGTTTAGAGCAGTGGTTAGAGCTTGTTCATCCTCTTGATCGAGAAAGGCTGTCCACAAGGGTCGATGCGCACATCACGACCAACAATAAGAGGGTTACAACCACTTACCGAGTGCGTAAACCCAATGGACAATACGTCTGGATAGAAGGCGTAGCCATGACCAAAGAAACAGAACATGGCCATTACATGGTTGGCAGCCATCGCGATATTTCTGAGCGTAAGCTGATGGAAAGTTACATCCATCAAGTTGCATTTCATGACAACGCGTCAGGCATGGCTAACCGCGCCCATCTCTTGCTGGATATCGAGGACAGTGTACGTACCACCGATTCTTGCGCGTCTATTTGTTATATTCAGATCGAAGACATCAAATCTTACTTGAATCAATATGGCAGTGAACTGGTCGATGGGTTAGTAGAGAAGTTGCTACAAACTCTCAGTCACTTGCCCTCTCCAAACAGCTCGGTGTATCGCGTGCATGATGATGACTTTGCGATTTTGATTCACGATGAGTGCTCAATAGAAGCGCTACAGAGTTACGCTGAAAGTTTAAAACAAACCTACCATGAAGCGGTGATTGAAGAAGGCCAATACCTAGGTAGCAACATTAGCATTGGTTTGTATCCTTGTATTGACCCTAGTCACTCCGCAGAGGAAATTTTACGTAAAGCGGCAAGAACTTGTCAGTACGCGAGCGAACAAAATAGAGACCGCGTCGCGGTCTACAGTGAGAAGACGCAGCATGCCGTTGATCGCTACTTCTTTATTGAGCAAGGTCTTAAAAGTGCGCTAGAAAAACAGACATTAAGTGTTAAGTTCCAGCCAATTATTGACGCCAAAAGCTCAAAAGTGGTGAGCTTCGAATCACTAGTGCGCTGGCGTAGCAAAGAGTTTGGCGAAATTTATCCCGACGAGTTTATCCCTGTAGCAGAGAACAAAGGATTGATCGTCGAACTGGGATATCAAGTATTTGCCAAAGCGTGTGAATTCATCAAAAACTACCGTGAACGTTACCAAAACCAAGTTCGTGTTAACGTGAACGTTTCTGTACTTCAGTTGATGAACAGCGAATTCCCTACGCGAATTAAAGCCATGGCGGATGAAGTAGGCGTTGACCCCGAGTCTATTGTTTTGGAACTGACAGAAACGTTTATTTTGGATAATAACCACACGGCTATTGCCCCCCTAAGCACGCTCAGGGAGTTAGGTTTTGCACTCTCGCTCGATGACTTTGGCTCTGGTTACAGTTCATTAAATAGCTTCTTCGACTTGCCGATGACACAAATCAAAATTGATAAGTCGATGGCATGGAAGACACTGACCAATCGCTCTTCTCAAGAGTATTTGAAGTTTCTTATCACTATGTGTCAGGAAAACAATATTGAAGTGGTGATAGAAGGCATCGAAGACGCAAAAATGTGTGACTTCTTTTCCGAGATGGGCGTCGATTATTTGCAAGGTTATTGGTTCTCTAAACCACTCTCTGTTGCCAGTGCCAGTCGCTATTCATTGAGCTAAACCGTTCTTCGGCGAAATAATCCCAGAATTAACGCTATTCCGCACGGCCACGTTAAGCATGCTGAACTACTCACAGCAAATTTCAGACACTAACTGGCCGTGACGAAAACAACCTTAGAGAGCCTTGATTAACGTAGGCGCTCAAAAACAACACTCTGATCTAAGTGTTCGTGATATTGAGTGTAATCTAAGCCCATATCAAAGATATATTGAGTCACCAAGTTTCTAACGCACTCAATCAATTGGCTCGCTTGCCATGGCTTCTCAAAGTAGCGATCAATACCTGCGGAGTTAATCGCATTAATGGTATCCGTGTGCGTCGCCTGCCCCGTCAGAAGCACTTTACGTGTGCGAACAAAACGACTGTCTTGTGATACCTCTGTCAGTAGTTCCACTCCTGTTTTACCTGGCATGACATGATCGGAAATTATTAATGCGATCATCTCGCCTTCTGCATCAAGCTCATCCATCAGTTCTAGAACCTCACCTGCGGATTCGCAGTCTTCGATATTCAACCACTGATGTAACGGCTCTAAATCTTGTAGAACCGCGCTTAATACCTCTCGTTGGTCATCAACGCAAATTACATTAAGCTTCTCCATGTTCACCCTCTACTGGTAACTTGATTCTAAAAATTGTTTTTTCACTGTCGCTCTTTACCACAATAGAGCCGTTATATCCGGCGATAATGCGTTTCACAATCGACAGCCCTAATCCTAAACCAAACGACAACCCACCCTTTTTAGTGGTGAAGTTTGGCCGGAAAATTTTTCTGCGTGTCGCTTCATCGATTTCTGGTCCGTTGTTAGCAATCGTGACCAAAATTTTCCCCTTACTCTCTCGAGTATGTATTTCGATCCCCGGAACTTCGGTTTGACCAAGTGCATCACACGCATTCTTTAAAATATTGACCCAAACTTGGACGAGTTCGGTTTGAGAGCCGACAAAGTCCGGCAAGTCCGCTGGGCTAAAACGTACACTCACGCGTCTTAAGTCACTTTGCAATAGGGCCAGCGCTCGATTGATTGAGTCATTAATATTAAACGCTTCATCCAGGTCGATATCCGTACGCCCCAATTGTTTCACTGAACGTACAATGCCAACAGTATGTTTAGAGGCGATACGCAAATCATGAAGGTCTCGCCCCATTTGCCAGAAACGTATCGCTTCTTCGGGTCTTTTTAACCAATGCTCCGACAGGAAATTATTTGGAACGGCACGTGCGAGATCACGCGCGAGATCCTTAGGTAAGCCGTAATATTTTTCGAAGTGACGCCCCCGCTTTCTCGCTTCGCTGGAAGAGACTTTCTGTCCTTGCATCAAACCAAAATCAAAAAACTGACTCGCTTCCGGATGAACTTCTTCAAGCAATTCCATGATGACCGACTCGAGTCGCTCAGATTTACTGCTTACCACACCAATAGCATTGTTCAACTCATGAGCAATACCCGCGGCAAGCTGCCCTAACGTTGTCATTTGCTCTGCGGTATGAAGCTTTTGCAACGCTTTTTCTTTAGCCAAAGCCTCTTGCATTGCACGCCGTTGACGCCGAGATAACTCGTTAACCATCACTGGCATAAATTGTGTCGTCAATGGTCCGTATGTCGCCTCTTCCACCGCGGGCGTATCACGCTGTATCCAAGCCAGTTCAACATCGGTTTGAGCAATAACTGTCGAAGAGGCCGTCCATGTACCAGAAAAGAAACTATGTACGCCAATAAACGCACCTTGAGACGCAGAAAATACCTGGATTGGCTTCTTGTCATCTTCCGCATAATAGCCAGCCAACTCTCCTGACAGCACGTAGTACAACCGATCGTTGTAGCCAGCTTGCTCAATAAGCACCGATCCGGATAGGACCGTTAATCGGCGTTCAAGATGGTTAAAATAGCGTTGTACTAACGCATCTAGTTTCGTTTCGTACATGGGTTACCCAATATGCCCAACGGTATGTAAAATCCAAACCATAACAAAACTAAGTAATACACCAATCACGCCCAGCACTGCACCGATACGAGCCATTTGGCTGCTTTCGACATGCCCAGTAGCATGAGCTAACGCGTTTGGTGGTGTACTGATTGGTAACGACATACCGAGTGAAGCGGCAAATGTCACGACTAAGATCAGCGTCACTTCGCCACCCAATGGCGTTAACGAAGTCATCGAGGTACCTAGCGCAGCCATAATCGGCATAAGCAAGTTTGCAGTGGCCGTATGCGACATAAAGTTTGCCATTAACAAGCACAAGAACGCCGCACCAAACAAGACCACATATGGCGAGAACTGATCAAACGGAATACTGTGTACCACCAGCTTCGCAAGTCCTGTTTTATCCAGAGCAAGCCCCAGAGCGATACCACCTGACACCAACCAAAGCACGTCCCAAGAAATTTTCTTCAAATCTTCTTTGTTGATAATGCCCGTCAATGAGAATACCGCGACCGGAATTAATGCCACTGTGTAAGAGTTCATTCCATGTGCTGAACCCATCAACCAGAGAATAATCGTACCAGCGAAGGTGACATAGACAATCATCGCTTTTGGTGTTTTCAAAAACTTGCTCTTAATATTCAGATCGATGGTGGTTTGCTCGGCTTTATACAAAAAGCCAATCAGAAACCACGCTAGTGCCATCATTACAATGACGAATGGCACGCCAAATACCATCCATTCACCAAAGGTAATTAAATTGTCACCAACCAAATATTTCAGCGCGATAGCATTCGGGGGCGTGCCGATTGGTGTACCAATACCACCAATGTTGGCGGCAACAGGAATACACAAGGCAAACGCAATTCGACCGGGATCTTTAGGCCCAAATACCGCAATCACAGGGGTTAGAATCGACAACATCATCGCTGTTGTTGCGGTGTTTGACATAAACATGGAAAAGACAGCGGTGATCAACATCAAACCCAACATAACGAACTTTGGGTTTTGCCCAAATGGTTTTAGCAACACGCGCGCTAAGTTGACATCCAGCCTGTACTTTGTCGCCGCCATAGCTAAGAAGAACCCGCCGAGGAACAGCATAATAATCGGGCTAGCGAAAGTCGCCATTATCTCGTTATATTGCAACAGCTCACCAAAATGTGGCTGCCCTTCTTGCAAGCGAAAAAGCACGATGCTCTTATTCGAAACAAGCAATAATTCGAGCACAATGATAACGACCGAAGTCGCGTAGATTGGAATAGGTTCAAACACCCAGCAGAGTGCAGCAAGCAAGAAGATTGCAATCACTCTTTGCTGGACGATAGTAATGCCATCAAATGGGAACGCAGAGAGGGGCATTAACCAAATAAGCAATGGTATCAATGTTGGAATAATGTATTTGAGATAAGGGCGCATAGTACTACTTCTCTTCCTGAGATGGTTAGCCAGACACGTTTGGCGTTTGGAACGCCATTACCCACCGCAATACCGAAGCTTTTAGGCTCTGACTAAGCCTTCAGAGACGAAAAATGCAGTAATGGCTTGTTCCAGAGAAGATTATGCACACTGTTTTCAAACAAAACTTTGGTGCGAGATCAATGAACTTGTTTTCACATTGGAAAACATTTTATATCTGTGTTCAAGCTCACTAAATGCTCACGACTTCAGTGAAATATACTTTTCCATCATAAAGTTAGTTAAGGTTTCTCCCCTAACTTCAGCACGTTGCTGAACCTTAACTGTGAACCCCATTTTCTCGTAGAAAGGTCGTGCAGTGATACTCACCTCAGAGTACAGTCGCTCTATCCCCTGTACTTTCGCCTGTGAAAATAGAAAAGACATCAAATCACGACCAATACCTTGGCCTTGATATTCATGGTGACAAAAGAAATGGTCAATCAAGCCGTCACTTTGCAAATCACAATAGCCAACGACCTGCCCTTCTATTTCCGCGATATAGGGTTGAATAGCATCCATTGTGCGTTGCCATGAATTGAGATCAAAATCTGATGGGGCCCAAGCTGAAACTTGTGATTCGGTATAATCGCGACGATTAATGACTCGTACAGTGTGGTAAAAAAGTGTCCACAATATTGGAGCATCCTCTGTACGATAGCGACGTATTGAGAGCATCGGTTCAACCATTCCTATTCGATAAATACCAAGTATTAACGCAAAGTAATACTGGTGAATTCATCATTTTCAATACCAACCACTAAAGGCTTTTCAAGCTGATCGCTGTTCATCAATACGGTGGTATTTAGCTCTCGACTTGATCTGCGTATTTTGCTTTTTCTGATGATATGTATATTCACAATGTAATCGGAATATTCCTTCGTGACTCCTCCAGAAAACTCCACATGTTCACTTTCATTATCTTGAACCACATGAAATTTTCGATTTGCTTGAATATCAGCGCTGAGTGAAGAGTCACCATAGTTCAGTACAACGGACGTTGGTTCACTATCTTGATGGGCAAAACAGCCAAATGCGAACGTGCATAATGCAAGTATACTTTTTGATTTAAACATTGGTTATTCAATTTCTAGTTATTTTTCTGCCATTTGCATTACCAAACAGCACTCCTTCCGTAATCGCACATTGTGCCACAGGTGTACGCAAGTCTCTAAATACAGTAAAAGGATGTACGATAAAATTCCGCTAAAAATGGGGGAATCACAATACATCTGAGGATAAACCAGCCTATTTAATCGCCACCAACAACACCCAAGCAATTGTTTTTATTGAATTTAAAAGTAATAAACAATGTAAGCAATATACGTACAAGCTCTTACTTTTTCATACGCAACTAAGCGAGTTAATAGAGAAAGACAATATTTTCTATGCCACATGTTACAAATCTACTCATCTCATTATCACGTATGATCCGATATTGTGGCACTAGCCTTCCCTTCTTTTTAACGAAGGGAAGTTTTAACAATAAGGCTTGCACCTATTTTATAGCTAAAATCAATAAAGCATTTCCAACATCAGTTGGTCTAGGAGCGATCAATGAAAAACTCTCTCAGTTTTACTCATCTATTAAAAGTTGGTTTGATATCAATCGCAGCTTTGATGGGTGGATGCACTCAAGGAGATTGGCGTACCGCAAGCAGAGAACCTGCCGGTATCGCGCCCGACCCTTCCAGTGTAAAACATGCCGTAATTGAGTTTTATGCCGCAGATGCATTTGGTTGGCGAGGCTGGTTTGCGGTGCACACTTGGTTTGCGATAAAGCCTGAAAATGCGAACGAATATACCGTGTATGAAGTGGTCGGGTGGCGCGTGAATCGTGGACAACCCGCTCTGTATCAATACCAAACGGGCACACCAGATCGCTACTGGTATGGTGCGAAGCCAGAAAAAATACTCTCAATACAAGGTGAAAAAGCCGATAAACTTATCCCAAAAATACAAAGCGTTATCAACCAATACCCTTGGGCTGAAGAATACACGTTGTTTCCAGGACCAAATAGCAATACTTTCCCGGCTTGGGTGGGCAAGCAAATTCCGGAGTTAGAACTCGACTTGCCATTTAGAGCAATTGGTAGCGGCTACGCCAACGAGTAAAACAAAAGCTTGGTAACTGGCGCGTTTTACGTTCAGCGCATAGCACTATACCTATTGTGCGTCTTCACCCAACTCGGTTCTGTTTCTTCCGTTGCGCTTTGCTTTATACAGAGCGTTGTCAGCGTCTTTCATTACCGCTTCAATTGGCATATCGTTGCCTTTCCAGTGAGAAACACCAAGTGATACCGTTACCTTACCAACGACCAGGAAATCGTGTTTTTCTACGTTATGCCTAATCCGCTCTGCGACATCAACCGCGTGATGAACATCCGTCGCTTCAAGGAACATCATGAACTCTTCCCCACCGGAACGGCAAAGATGATCATTCGCTCGGGCTTGCTCTTTCATCAACTGAGCGAATTCTTTGAGTAGATTGTCACCCACATCATGACCATAGTTATCATTGACGCTCTTAAAATGATCAATATCCAAAGCTAAAATAGAAAAAGCGGTGTTTTCTTGCTTAAACAAGCCTAGAACTTTGTCTAAGCCGCGTCGATTTAACAACCCAGTCATCGCGTCTGTTAGCGTATCTAATTGTAGCTTATCAATGGTTTTTGAAACGATACCAAACGCTTTGAGAAAACTGAGCTTCAAATGTGAAGCCTCAAAATACCAAGACTTAACCAGCTTCAAATCATCGATGGATGAAGAGTGTTCTTCCACTCCTCGAACAGCGCCAGCCAATTGCCATAATGGTCTTGAAATAAGTAGAGAGAAGAACCAGATCAACAGCAGAGTTAATAAACCAATTGGAATCGATTTGAAAAATACACTCCACATCTGCTCATCTAGCACCGTTAACGTCATTGATTTCGGGCGCTGAGCGACAATTCCCCACCCTGATGATTCAACTGGTGCATACCCTGCAAGCATTTCAACACCGCGAGAGTTCACAATTTCTTTGTTACCACGCTGACCCATTGTCACGGCGTTAATTGCCATATTATCGTTGATCACTTCACCAACCCGCGATTTATCTGGATGGTAGATCAGAGTATTGCTTTCGTCCACAACGTAAAGGAAAGAGCCATCTTTGTAAGCATGCTGGCTAAGTAATTCCGCAAGAATATTGTCTTTCTCTAAATAGATAGTACCGCCGATATAGCCTAAATATTCATTGGACTGAGAAAATATAGGGTATGAGATCGTTAACAGATAATTTCCTGCGGGTGAGATGAATGGCTTAGTGACAACGGGCGCTTGAGCATTTAAAGATTGACGTTTTCTTTCACCAACGAGCTTTACACCTTTCACCTGAAGTGTCTCTGGTGATACAGAAATAATGACGCCTTTCGCATTAACGACAACCACAGAGTTGAATGATTTGGTTTGCTTTCTTAGCCTCTCCGCCTCTTCGTCAAGAAACTGAGCATCGTGCATCTTATCTTGTAGCAAGTTCGCACTGTATTTTAGCTGCGACATTGAGCTTTCTATGAAAGAGTCCGTCATTTCTGACATTTTTTGCGCATAAACGCGGTTGGACTCTAACGTGTTATTGATGATGAGATCTCGTTGCACTCGATAGATCGAATAAAACGCATTGATCAAAGTGACAAGCACACTGAAAACACACAGGATTACAATAAGGTTTCTAAGATTAAGTTTTTCTTTTCTTCTAAAGGACATTTGCCAACTGCCAGCTTCGATGGCTTTTTGTATGAATGAGCGTATAGGTTATATGAAATCGATTTAATTTTCAGGTAGGAAGTTGGGAGCAATATTAAATATTTTCTCACATAATAGGACGCAAAATGAGCTAATAAGAGAATTCAGTGACACAAAATAAATGCCGTGCCACTGTAATATCGAACAACTTTAAGCAAGCTCTGTGCTGGTCATTACCATTGTCTTTAATACATCGACAACAAGCTGATGATCATCTAACTGCGGTAAACCCGATACCGTCACAACCCCAACTAAACCAGAACCCAAGATTCGAATCGGGAACGCGCCGCCATGAGCACAATACTCACGCGCATCGAGATGTGGCTGATTTTCAAAATCACGCTGCTTTTGCTTATTGTATAGCGAGAGGTAGTAAGAGCTGTGACCATATCTCAATACTGAGTTTCGCTTTCTACGAACCCAATCCAAATGGTCAGCACACGTTCCTGTCATCGCGTATTGAAATAGCGTTTGTCCAAAACCGTAGACCTCAATAGCCACAGCCGCGTCACAGGCTTCCGCCGCTTCTTTTAAAGCTAAACCAATAGACCACGCAACTTGGTGGTTAAACTCTTTCAATTGAAGCTCATGCTCTTGTTGAGCGACGAGCTCAAGCGTTAAGCTCATGATTTCACCTGAATCGTTTTACCCGTTTTACTGCTTTCCAATGCCATCTCAATCAGAGCGATATTCTGTACTGCTTGAACGGCAGGAACCGGGTTATCAGTACCCAAACGAATGGCATCTGCTACACCAACAAAATAAGCTTGATACGCACCTCTCTCCGTTTTGATAGTTTGCGCACCGTCTTCGTCGTAGCGGACACCGTATAACGCCTCGTCCTCTTCCGACCAAGCATCGTTCTCCGGTAATCGGCCTTCTTTTAAGTAACCTTCTTGAGGATCTAATCCGTATTTTTCATATTTAGCCTCAGTACCCAATACTTTATAACGCAGGTTTGGTTCTGGGCTGTATAAGTTTGAATGTAAATGCACAATATGGTCTGGGTAATGAAGCACTAAGTTGTAGTAATCAATCGTCGTCGCGCCCGGACGCATCATTCGACACTGTGCGTCTATCGCATCTGGCAAACCAAATAACACCAAGGCCTGATCGAGAAGATGGGGAGCAAGATCGAATAAAATACCACCGCCATCTTGAGCCTGCTCTCGCCAGCGTTGACGAACTTCAGGACGGTAACGATCAAAGTGCGACTCAAACAGCCTCACATCACCTAACTTACCTTGTTCGATAAGCGATTTAACGGTGAGAAAATCGCCATCCCAACGCCTATTATGAAAAACGCTCAGAGCCAATCCTTTTTCTTCTGCTAAGGCGATCAACTCATTCCCATCTTCTATGCGCGTTACAAACGGTTTTTCGACAATGACATGTTTCCCATTGTTCAACGCGCGCTTTGCGAGCTCGTAGTGCACGTCATTTGGCGCAGTGATGATCACAAGCTCAGCGTCACTGTCATCGAGTAAAGTATTGGCATCAGCAAACCACTGAGCATCTGGCCAATCATTTTGGACCGCTTCCTGTTGACGAGAACTTATTGCGCTCAACGTCAAGTTTGGCAGTGCTTTAATGAAGGGTAAGTGGAAAGTTTTTGCTGAATATCCGTAACCAATCACGGCGGTCTTTACGGGATCGTAAGCCATACTAAGATTCCTTATTTCGGTGAAACAACAATACATTCAATATCATTGTGGTCGAGAAGTTGTTGAAAATCTGATTGAGGAGCATGATCGGTAATAACGATGTCGATCTTTGACAAATCACATACATGGTGAAAATTGTCGCTTCCAATTTTGCGGGATTCACAAACGACAATGACTTGTTGAGCTTGCTCTATCATGGTTTGTTTCATGGTTGCTTCTAGCTCATTATTTGTCGTCAACCCTCGGGATGACAACGCGCACACACCAATAAACGCCTTATTCACATGATATTGCTTCATTTGCTGTTCTGCTTGTGCCCCCAAGATCGCTCTGGCGTAGGGGTCAAAGTGTCCACCTAAGAAATGGACGTCCATTGATTCACTTTTTTCAGCAGCGAGCAGTACGTCAATACTGTTGGTGACCACGTTGAGCTTATCTTCTTCACAGCGTGCTTTTTCTACGTAAAGTGGGAGCAGAGATAAGATAGTACTGGTATCAATAACAAGGTGGTCACGCTCATCCACAAGCTTAGCGGCCGCTTGAGCGAGGCGATGTTTAGTGTCACTAATTGGTCGATTAGAGTACGCCTCTGTAGAGGAAGATATCGGGGCAAGCATGACGCCACCTCGGATTCTTTGTAATCCCGGTAGTTGGCTCAACTTGACTAAGTCTCGACGCGCTGAATCTCGCGAGATGCCAAAATACTCGCAAACTTCCGATAACGTTATTTTGTTTTGTAGCTCTAGCTTGGCTCTGAGTTCTATCAATCGCTCTTCTTGCGTCATTACTTAAATTCACTTAAGTGGTTTTAAGCAATAATGCCACACAGCAATCAAATAACCAATACGGACGCACGCAATATTTGCTTATGCTGATACCAAACAGAATTGTTAAGTTGAGGAGATGAAGAGCGTTTTGCTCATCACCCCCTATCACCAAATGTTTGGTGTAATGTTTACGTTGGCTGGGTCGCTACTTTTTCATGGCTTCTTTAAAAACTTGATTCCAATCTTGTTTCATATCGACAAACAGCCAACCTTGCTCTTCACCCACTTTAAATGATTTGTCTAATTTCCCCACGTGAGAGTCTTTATCATACGCCCATTCACGCTTGTCATCCGTGTGATGGATAACCGCTGAAAATCGTGGGCCAGACCCCGCTTTAGTCCACTCTAGCATTTGTAAGTCACCGTCAGAATTACCAAATGCCATCACCGGGCGCTTACCAATGAAGTTCTGGATCGTGACAGGCTTCACCGCTTTATCATTCACAAAATCCATTTCTGGCAAGCGTTGAATCGTTGGCTTTCCATCAACGACCTGATACTCCGCTTTTAATGTCGTCCCAACGATATTTTGCGTTGGGATCCCGTACACTTCTGGTGCCCAAACACGCATGAAATCAATGCCACCTCCAGAAATTATATAGGTCTGGTAGTCATTTGCTCTCAAGTAGTCGAGTAACTCAAGCATCGGTTGATAAACCATTTCAGTGTATGGCTTTCCCGTCGTAGGATGAATGGCCGTTTTCATCCACTCCTTCACTTCTTGATGGAACTGATCAGTCGACATTCCAGAGTGAGTCGCCATAACAAGCTGCATCACACCTTCAAGGCCTTGCTTGCCAACCCCCTCCAAGTCACCTTTTATTGCCGAAGCAAAAGGTTCTGTTGTTTTCCAATCAGGATGCTCAGAGGCCATCTCTTTCACTTTATCGATCGCAAAAAACAGCTGTAGATAAACGGGTTTTTCTGCCCACAGCGTCCCGTCATTATCAAACGTAGCGATCCTTTGGCTTTCAGGAACATAAGCGTCCGAGCCTTGAGTCGTCGTTTTAGTAACAAACGCCACAATAGCTTGCTTCGCACCAGTGTTGTTCCATGACGGCAGAGGATCTTGCACATCAGCAGCAATGCTATAGCTAGACAGAGCAAAACTTGTCGCAAGGACAATCACCTTTAACTTTATAGCCATTTTAATTCCTTATATTGAGGTACGGGATGCAAATCCAAATGAAAGTATAGTTCACGATTAACAAGCGCAATTCAGAGCAACATATGTAACGACACCAGAAAGTGACCTTGTAACTAGAAACACGCTTTAATTAAAGAAGCTTACTGATAAAGTGTTGAGTTAGCTGGCGTCAACCTGCTCTGAAGTACTTTGACGTCCCTTTTTCTGATTAAGCTCATCAATCACGTAATCCGGAGCTACTTTCTTAAGTTCCGCTAAACACTGTTCAGACTTGGGGTTATCGTACCGAATGTAGATATCACACACTGCATAAAGCTGCTCCGGCGCGCCAGAGATCAAATAAGCTTTTTCAAAAGCGTCCACAGATTTTTTAAGATCTAACTCTTCTTGCAGAACACCATTTAAGTACCAAAAATAACTGTTGTTCTTTGCCATGTTAGCGGCCTTTTCAATTTCGCTAGCGGCATCATGCTTCTCACCAAGTCTTACTAGCGCCAATGACTTCGAGTAATGCAAAGCAGCGTTATCAGGAAAAAGTGTGATTGCTTCATCAAGTACTTGGATAGCTTGTCGATCTTTTTGTTGTGCTCGAAAATTGTCCGCGTAGCTTAACCAGACTTGCGGGTTACTTGGCATCAGCTTGGTTAGCTCTGGATAAATCAATGCCGCTTTGTCCCACTCTCGATGCCAACGATATACATCGGCAAGGAGTAATCTAGAAACGTTGTCAGTTTTCTGCGACAAGTAGGATGTTAAATCAGTCACCGCGCCTTCAAGTAACTGTTGCTGCTCCGAACTTAAACTGGCGTAATCTCGAACCAAGTTTATCGCTGCGGTAATTCGAACCATTGCATCGTCATCACTTAGCAACGGGGAAACCAGACGCCAGCGATGCTCTATCATATAGGGTTGAGCTCCTACAATTGCTGCTTCACGAATTCCAGCATCTGCATCTTTCAAACCACGAGCGACGGCAACCAAAGCGTTTTGGCTGGGGTAGTTGGCTAGTTCACGTAAAGCATCAATACGCTTTTCTGAAGACAACTTCTTGTTTTGTGCATCATAAGACAATTTTTCGACTTGCTGTGCTAGCGTCATTGGTTCTTCTTGAGATGCTATCTCAACGGGTGAAACTCTATCTGAATTGAGCGGAGGTTTATCTTGAGCCCAAACGCCTTGGCTTAACGCTACACTCATCGTGAACGTTAAAAGTGACTTCGTAAAATGCGTTATCTTTTGCATTGATTAGACCTTACTTTTATAAAACTGGACCAGTTGAATCTTAGAACTTAGTGTCAAAAACAGGTTGATTAGACGCTTTCAGGTGCAAAGCCTTATCACTGTATTTGCCGTGTACCACAGGGTTGCCCATCGCTCGTAAAATGTACGCCATTGATTTGTCGACATGCGCAAAAAACTTCTTCCAACCTGCACATAGATAGTTAAGGCCGGGCTCACCTTCTCTGGTGCGAATAAAGCGGTTTTTAGGGCATTCTCCAAAGCATGCAAACTGATAATCGCAATGAACACACTGCTGAGGCAGTGTACGACTTTTAGCAAACCCGAATTTCTGCTGGTCAGGGCTATAAGCGAGAGTATCGAGTTTTTCGCGGTGAATATTTCCGACCTTGTATTCCGGGTAAACATAGTGGTCACACGCAAAGACATCACCGTTTGGTTCCATTGCTAAACCTTTGCCACAGATTTCACCTAGCGTGCATAGTGGGTTTTTTCTTCCCATCCATGTTTCCAAACTCGCTTCAAAATACTGTACAAAAACGTTACCAATATCATGCACGACCCACTCATTGAATATCGCGATAAGGAAGTTACCCCATGCTTCATCCGCCACACAAAATGGCTCGACAACCGAATCCTTATGGCCGGGAATCAGACGTTTATCACCTTGCATTAGTTGCTCATTGGGCTTCCAAGTTTGTGGCGCTGTTGTTCTGAAAGTTTTCTGCTCAACAATCGGAATAAACTGCATTTGAGGGGAACGTACTTCATCTCGTAAGAAGCGATACACTTCCAATGGGTTACGGCTGGTCAAGTTGTTCACACACGTGAGCGTTGCAAACTTCACTTCATGCTTATGTAATAGCTCAACGGCGTTCATCACTTGTTTAAATGTGCCTCTTCCCGCTCGATTTGTTCGGTAAGCGTTGTGCATCATCTCAGGGCCATCGATGCTTAAACCGACGAGAAAGTGGTTCGCTTTTAGGAACTCGCACCACTCATCATTAAGAAGCGTGCCATTGGTCTGAAGATCGTTGGAAATCGTAATACCATGAGGGCGGTATTTATCTTGTAATTCAACAATTCTTTTGAAGTAATCCAACCCCAGCATGGTTGGCTCTCCACCTTGCCAAGAGAAGATAATTTCAGGTGTGTTCTGCCCTTCTATGTATTGGCGGATATAGCTCTCTAAGGTTTCATCATCCATTATTGGCGAGCACCCTTGCTTATATTCCAACAAATCTTGTTTGCTTAAGTAATAACAATAAGTGCAATCGATGTTGCAAGCAGCACCAATGGGCTTTGCCATCACATGTAAACGCTTAGATGCTTTTCCGTTGAACTGAGGCCCTTGAGTTATGTGCATTCATCACCTTCTTAGTTGCTAACCTGTCCCCAATGATGTCAAACCTAATCATCGAGTTAATCGCCTAGGGTGATGATAATGTTCAATTATTCTCGGCGCTTGTTATAGTGTGTATAACCGTTTGTTATGGTTTTGCTTGCTAGACTTTCTGACCAAAGTCGTTGACGGAGTCGCCGAATGAAGCATCCCAAAAGTAAGATTATTTCCTTTGTCTCAACCATGTCGGTCACGCTGATAATTAATGGGTGTGCAACAACCCCACCACACTCTCTCGCTCAGAAAATCGATCGAGATATGGTTCTTGTCGAAGGTGGGCAGTTTACGATGGGCGCAGATAATCCATCAGCCAAAAAGTCAGAACGCCCAGCTCGCACTGTTAACGTTGATGGATTCTATTTGTCAAAATTTGAGGTAACTCAATCGCTCTTTGAAACTGTCACTGGCTCCTCTCTGAGCTACTTTCGAGATCCAAATACACCCGTCAATAATATTAGTTGGCAACAAGCCAATTATTTCATTAAGAAATTGAATGAAAAAACGGGAGAGCATTACCGTCTACCAACAGAAGCTGAATGGGAGTTTGCCGCTAAAGGCGGAATTTTAAGTAAAGGCTTCACTTTTTCTGGATCAAACAATATTGACGATGTGGCTTGGTATGCGAATAACTCGCACAATAAGGCTCATAAGGTAGGTCAAAAGCAACCAAACGAGCTCGGGTTGTACGATATGACAGGTATCGTAGGCGAGTTTGTGATTGATGCTTTTGACGAAGGTTATTACAAAACAGCGCCCAGTGATAATCCGGTAAACGCAAAAGAGGAAAAAGAAAGCCTTGCACACAAGTCTGTACGTGGCGGCAGCTTTGCTTATGACGCAGACGAATCTGAAAACTATCGCCGCGATTTTGCCAGCCAATCCGTCATTATGTCTGACATGGGCCTTAGACTAGTGAAAGACGCTGATTGAACTAAGTAAGAAAAAGTGGCGCGATAAAGGCTCCACTTTTTACTATTGGTGTTTAATCTCTACAGATTCGTAATAGATGCTTTCAGCTGATCAATAGTCTGCTTAGGAGCATAATTACTCAGCTCTTTTAGACACCTATCGAAAGCAAAAGCGACAGCGCCTTTTTTATGATTTCTCGCTAGAACTTCGCATTTAGCATATAAATGTTGAGGGTTCCCACCGACTTTAAACGCAGTCTGCAATGCCTTACTGGCTTCCAGAACGTCACTTTTTTCTAAAGCTAGACCATAAACATACCAGTAGTGAGCGTTAGTCTTTCCTAGTTCTGCGGCATGTTTAAGTAGAGCTTTGGCCTCATCTTCCTTTCCTTGGCGTAACAAAGAAAGACCGGCACTGTAAGGTAATGAGCTGGATTTAGGCTGAGCTTTCATCCCTTGTTGTAACACCGAGAGCGCAGCTTTTTCTTTCCCAAGGCGTCTATACAGGTCCGATAAATTCACGTAACTATTTTCGAAATAAGGCTCGATACTTATCGCTTCTTGGTATAACGCAATTGCCTTATCGATTTCGCCTAAGCTGCGGTATACATTTGCCAAATTGGTTCTACCAAAACCACGATCGGCGTTAAACTTTTGAATGTCCATGTACTCTTCAAGCGATGGTTGAATCCTATCTTTTTGTAACGGCGTCATTTGCGCATAGCTGGTCACTAATACCGAAGCCGCCTCCGCCCTCACTGAAAGTACGGGATCATCCAGCAGTGGTTCTAAAATTCGCCATCGATCATGAAACTCATAACCAGACGAGCCCGCGACTGCGCCGAGTCTAATCATTTCATTCTCATTTTTAACGGCCCTTGCGAGCGAAACTGTCGTATTTTGGTCAGTATTACCGCCCATTCGCTCTAATGCAGAAGCTCGTATGATGTCTTTTAATGATGAATCCTGAGCAGAGTAAGCCAGAGCATTCGCCGCCCCTTTGTGCCCAATTACATCGGCATAAAACGCGACAGCAAAGTGTTGTTGATTGCGGTATTGAGAGTGAGGAAACCATTCGGCTATCTGCGCATCCGCCCACTGGTTACTCTTATCCTCATGACAAGACGTACATACATTGGGCGTGTCGATGTGTTTACTCAAGTCAGGTCTAGGTACGTGCCAACTGTGGTCTCTACGAGGATCGACTTGCATATAAGTCGTTTCTGGCATGTGACAAGTCGTACATTGTGACGCTTTGGATCCCGCTTCATGGAAGGTGTGATTTTCTGGAGTATATTCTGACGCAATATGGCATTGTGAACATACCGCCTCTTCTGGGATGTTTAGTTTTGCCGAATGAGGATCGTGGCAATTGGTGCATGTTACGCCTTTTTCAGCCATTTCAGACTGAAGAAATGAACCGTAAACATAGTCTTCATCGTAAATTTGGCCATCGTGGTAGTAGAGTTCTGGAGTGATCAGGCTTAGCCGATATTTATCGAAAAATGAGCCTTGAATGTGATCACCTGTCTCATTTAACTGCGTTCGACGGCTGTGACATTGTGCGCACGTCTGAACTTGATTTGTTTCTGCGATTGCTTTTGGTTGTAACGTTCTGTGGCCCTTCTCAAATACCCACTCGGTTACCGCTTTAGATAAATTTCGGTCAAAACCATAGTGACTATCTGTATCGAAAGAGCCTCCTGTAGATGCGGATTTTTTCGCCAACTCGATGTGTCCACTTGCAGGGCCATGACACGCTTCACAACCAACATTGATCTCGGACCAAGACGTATTGTAGGTATTTTTGATTGCGTCATAGTTCTTCTTTAAATTGGTCGAATGACAGTCTGCACACATGAAATTCCAATTTTGCCCAGTGTTAGTCCAGTAAAACTCATCTGTCGTTGTTGTCTCTGGATAGAGGTGAAACCAGCGCTGACCACCTTCCGATTTCGTCCTTGAATCCCACGCAAAAGGAATGAGCTGTACACGACCGTCTTCAAACTCCACCATATATTGCTGTAACGGTTCCCAGCCAAATGTGTAGCTAATTTTATAATCATGCCGTTGACCATCAGGGCCTTGAATATTGACCCAATACTCCTCGCCTTGTCTAAAAAAACGGTTGGGTTGCCCATCATGCGTCACTGTGCGGTTATCAAAATCACCTTGAACAGATTCTGAGTTTGCATGTTTCATTGCCATATCGTGATGAGAGCCCTTCCAAGCCTCCACCTCTTGTTGGTGACATTCCGCGCACGCTTGCGTGCCAACATATTCCAACCCAAGCTTCGTGGTATTTTGGGGGCTCTCTATCACTGATGCCTGGGGAAAAAACGAACCACTCACCATGACGATACCCAGAAATAGACACCGAAACCGACCTGCCCACTGACTCATAACTATCCTTAGTATTTAGATGGTGCAACTTGAATCAATATAGTCGCTAACCCCTTGGTTATACAAATAATTAGAAGTGAAAGGCTTTCAAAATGAGTGCTCCATTCTTCGTCCCCCGATTAGGGAGTATCTCGGTGTTTTTGCTGAAACTTTATTCGTCTCACCAGCAATCGGCAATGGTGTTCATTAGTGACCCATCTCTATTTTTAAAACCTCCCCAAATCATTAGAATGACAAGTATTTTTATTTAGAAACAAATAGTTAAATACCCTCAATAACTTATGGTTATAAAGAGTATAAGAGGATTTTTCTATACACATCATTAACTTATGCAGCACCTAAGCATAAGGTTTACTTGTGCTTCTCGTTACTCTCAACCACCTGGAGTTTTTTATGGCAAACCAATTGAGAAAAATCGCAGTAGGCGTCGGGCTGTTAGCAACGTCCAGCGCAGCGATGGCGGCAGACAAACCCAACATACTTGCAATTTTCGGTGACGATGTCGGTTACTGGAACATCAGCGCATATAACCAAGGTATGATGCGTTACAAAACCCCTAACATCGATCGTATCGCGAACGAAGGTGCTTTGTTTACAGACCATTACGGCCAACAATCTTGTACTGCGGGTCGAGCAGCATTCATTACTGGCGAAGAACCATTTCGCACTGGCTTGCTGACGATTGGTATGCCGGGTTCCGACCATGGGATTCCAGATTGGGCACCAACTATTGCTGACTTACTAAAAGAGCAAGGTTATATGACAGCTCAGTTCGGTAAAAACCACTTGGGCGATCAAGATAAGCACCTACCTACCAATCATGGTTTTGATGAATTCTTTGGTAACTTGTACCACCTTAATGCAGAAGAAGAGCCCGAAACCTACTATTACCCTAAAGACCCAGAGTTCCGTAAAAGCTATGGTCCTCGTGGTGTAATTAAATCTTATGCCGACGGTAAGATTGAAGACACTGGCCCAATGACGCGTAAACGCATGGAACACGCGGACGAAGAGTTCCTCGAAAGCACTTTATCGTTTATGGAGAAAGCTGTTAAAGCAGATAAGCCTTTCTTCATCTGGCATAACTCTACGCGCATGCACGTGTGGACCCGATTACAAGAGAAGTACCGAGGCAAATCCGGTGTTAGCATTTACGCTGATGGCATGTTAGAGCATGACGATCAAGTCGGCGTATTGCTCGACAAACTCGATGAGTTAGGCGTTGCTGACAACACCATCGTTATTTATACAACAGATAATGGCGCGGAGACCATGACTTGGCCTGATGGGGGCGCAACCCCATTCCGCGGTGAGAAAGGCACGACTTGGGAAGGCGGTATGCGTGTGCCTCAACTTGTGCGTTGGCCTGGTGTCATTAAGCCAGGAACGAAAATCAACGAAATGATGGCTCATCAAGACTGGTTGCCAACATTGTTGGCGGCAGCTGGCGTTCCTGACGTGAAAGAAAAGCTTGCTGAAGGTTACAAAGCAAATGGTAAAGACTGGCGTGTCCATATAGACGGCTACAACTTCATGCCATACTTCGAGGGAAAAGAAGAGAAAGGACCACGTGAGTCTCTGCTCTACTTCACCTCAAATGGTGAACTAAACGCAGTACGCTGGAATGACTGGAAACTTCACTTTGCAACTCTAGAAGGAAACCTAAGCGACGCCGTGCGATCTGTACCAAACTGGCCTAAGATCATTCACTTACGTGCTGACCCATTTGAAAAAGGTCCTAGCGAGTCACAAATGTACCTACGTTGGATGGCAGACAACATGTGGTTGTTTGTACCAATTCAAGACGTTGTTGGCGACTTCTTTAAAACGTTACCTGAATACCCAATGCAACGCGGTACAACTATGAACCCTGCTTCTTTAAATTACGACTCTTTGCAGATGCAAGAAAAGATGCAGCAGTTAGAAATGCTTAAACAGGAAGTGAATAAAGTTAAGTAATTTAATTAATCACTCTAGATTGCGTTACTGAGCCAGCAGAGCTCTGCTGGCTTATCTGTATCTCTACGGACACACTTAGCTCGGTAGTTCACTCCATGCAAAACGGGCTATATTGAGAACACAGAAAAACAAAAAAGGAGAGCAAACCTGCTCTCCTTTGTATTTTAACCATGAATAAACTAAGCCACATTAACCGATTTAGTTAAACTATTGCTCTGAAAGAATTCATCATGTAATGCGCAAATCGCACGCTGATATTCTTTATCACCCACTACGAACTGAACGTTTACATTTCTCATTGATGAGTGAAGTGCAACTGGCGTTACGCCATTGTTCATCAAAGAAAGTACACCTTTCGCCAGTGTCTTGTTGGTGTCAATTTGAGAACCGATGGCTGAAATCAGCGCGACCATACGGCCTTTAATCGACGCATTCGGATAGCGTTTTTCAGCTTTATACAATACTTTGTTCAAGCTATCAGTACTGCCACCTAGATAGTAAGTAATAGAGTTCGCGTTCATCTCTTTACCAACTAAACTTACGCGAGCATCAGAGATAATTTCCATTAATTCGTAGCTAACGTTATCGGCTTTTCCCACCATCGCTTGGTCAAACAAATGCAGTGCAAACACTTTTTCTTTACCTGCGATAATTTCGACTTTGTCTTCTTCTGGGCGGTAGCTTGAAGAGATCAAAGTGCCTTCGTGTTCAGGTTCAAATGTATTTTTGATCTGTAGCTCAATACCACTCTCGCGTAAACCTGCGGCTGCATTTGGGTGAATCGCTTCCATGCCAAGGTTAGCAAGTTGGTCTGCTACGTCATAGTTTGTACTACCAATTGGCAAAACTTTTTCAGGACCAACAACACGCGGGTCTGCAGAGCTCAAGTGATATTCTTTGTGAATTACCGCTAAATCCGCTTTTGTTATCGCTGCAATTCGGCTAAATGTCATCTCACTATAACCTCGGTCATAAGTGTGCATTAGGCCTTCCTTACAGTAAGCATAACCTGTAACAATTGGCAGTTCTTTTGACACATCGATATCAGCAAACGCATCACTGATCGATTCATCAAGGCTTCTTGGCGCTTGATTGTCCCAACCGGACAGGTCAACGAACTTAGCGTTAATACCCATATTTTTTAGTTTCAATGCCGTGTTGTAAGCACTGTGCGCCTCACCGATAGACGACAGAAACTCTCGAATTTGAGGCAAATACTGACGTAGCGAAAACTGACCGTACTGACAAGTTTCTAAAATGTTCGCAATACAGTTTTTCGCTTCAGCAATACGTGAGCGAATGAATTTATCTGCACGGATACGATTCATTGGGTCCGCGAAAATATTTTCATTTGTGAGCAGCATACGGCTTTCAACGTATGCTAACGCTTCTTCCCATTTGTCATCACGTTTCGCGATAAGCTGATAAACACCTGGCTTACTGGTTTTTTTACATTCGAGTAGCGCGTCGGTCATACCGCCATATGCAGAGACGACAAAGATACGATTGTATGGCGATTTAGGACGAAGAATAATGTTGTCGAGAACAGCATCAAATGCTGTCATTGATGTACCGCCGATTTTTTCTACGGTAAATGTCATGATAAGCCTTTTTTGATTGGTAACTTTAAAAGAAAAAAGAAGAGATAGTTGATCGTGGGGTGACAAGCACCCCACCTCTATCTTTTAGTCAACGAGAGGATAAACACCGTTTTCATCGTGCACTTCAGCGCCGGTAATTGGTGGGTTGAATACACACGCCATTACCATTTCTTTATTCTTATAAGCTCTCAAGTAGTGCTCATCGTGTTTATCAAGGATGTATAACGTACCCGGTTTAATCGGGTAAGTTTCTCCACCAACGACTTCAATTTCACCTTCACCGCTCATACAAAAAACCGATTCTAGGTGATTTTGATAGTGAATGTGTGTTTCAGTACCTTCATAAATCGTAGTAATGTGGAAAGAAAAACCCATGTTGTCATCTTTCAACAACATACGGACACTTTCCCAGTTATCTGAAACCACACGTCGCTCACTGTTGCGACACTCATCGAGTGTTCTGACGATCATAATTAATAATCCTTATTAAGATGCTTGTTTGAAATGTTTCGCAGCAATGGTTTCCACTGCACTTTCAAAGATGCTTAGTCCTTGGTCTAGTTCTGACTCGCTAATCGTAAGTGGGCAGAAGAACTTAACGACTTCGTCGTCAGGGCCAGCTGTCTCAATTACCATTCCGTTTTCGAAACAGTTTTTCGCGATTTCAGATGCCATATCACCGTTGATACACTCAATACCAACCATCATGCCGCGACCTTTTTTCTGTACAAACATTTGTGGGAAGCGACGAACGCAGCGATCAATAACAGCACTTACTTTGTCTGAACACTGCTTGATGTGTGTTTCAAAGTCATCATTTGCCCAATAAATTTCTAAAGCTTTCGCCGCGGTAATAAATGCATGGTTGTTACCACGGAACGTGCCGTTATGCTCACCTGGCTTCCACTGGTCTAACTCTGGTTTAAGTAGAACGACGGCCATTGGCAAACCGTAACCACCGATCGATTTCGATAGCGTCACGATATCTGGTTGAATATCTGAAGGCTCAAAGCTAAAGAAAGTACCTGTACGTCCGCAGCCAGCTTGAATGTCATCGACAATCACAAGAATGTCGTTGGCTTTACAGATTTTGCTCAAACGTTGTAACCACTCGTTTGAAGCAGCATTTAAACCACCCTCGCCCTGCACAGTTTCAAGAAGTACAGCGGCTGGTTTATCCATACCTGCAGAGTTGTCGTTTAGCATGGTTTCGAACAATGCTAGACCATCAACGCCAGCGTAACCTTCAAATGGAATACGAGTGACGTTACTTAAGCTAGAACCGTTACCTTGTCTGTGATGCTGGTTACCCGTTGCAGCCAGTGCGCCAGCTGTACAACCGTGGAAACCGTTGGTAAATGCAACGACGCTGTCGCGACCTTTTACTTTTTTCGCTAACTTAAGTGCTGCCTCAACGGCGTTAGTACCAGTTGGGCCAGTAAACTGGACTTTGTAGTCCAAGTTTCTTGGTTTAAGGATGTAAGTATCCAACGCTTCAAGAAACGATGCTTTCGCTTCTGAGTGCATATCCAAACCGTGAGTAATACCGTCCATCTCAATGTACTCAAGCAGTGCTTGCTTAAGTACTGGGTTGTTATGGCCGTAATTTAGAGATCCCGCTCCAGCAAGGAAGTCTAAGTATCGTTCACCTTGTTCTGTTTCCAGCCAGCAGCCTTTCGCTTTACGAAAAACGACTGGGAAATTGTTTGAATATGAGCGTACGTTGGATTCCTGCTTTTTGAAAATATCCATGATGAGACCGTTTTTAATTCCTATTGTTTGAGGATTATTTGAGAGGAATGCGATACAAATATTCTGTATCGTGTTTGCCTTTAAAGTGGGCTTCTTCATCCAAAAATGTGCTTACTTGGCCAGAGTTGCCGTTCATCGCATCTAACTTTTTGAACAATGCCCAAGAGGCTTTATTATCTTCCGTGATGGTAGTTTCTACCGATTTAACACCGCCCAATTCCTCTCGGGTGAGAAGTTCTTTCAACATGCGGAATGCTAAACCGTGACCTCTAAAGCGAGGTGAGACTGCAACTTGCCAGACAAATAAAACGTCTTGCTCGTCTGGTTTCTGATAACCGGAAATGAAACCTGCGATTTCGCCTTTTTGCTCAACCAAAATACTGGTTTTGCTGAAATGCGTAGACTGTAGGAAATTGCAATAAGATGAGTTCATGTCCAATGGAGGACAGTCTGCAATTAAGCTGTAAATGTCGTCACCATCAGAGATTTTAGGCTCACGAAAAATCCATTTTTTACTTGAGTCTTCTCCAATCTCTGGATAAAGAACCCAAGGTGCTGATGTGATCATGTGGAAATACATATCCTTTGAGGTCTAATTAAATTTCCTTTTTATTATGGGCATCCCTCGCGACTAAAAATCAAATAATCCGCCTTTTTATCGGTATTTTTGTGACAGGTATCACAAAAATACGCCATTTAACCAAATCTTAAAATAGTTCGAGGTCTAATTTATTAAAAAATCACTTAAAGAATAAGTATAAAAAACGAACAGAAAAAACAGTCCTCCATGGTCTTCATTTCTCAGCAAAAAATTCAAAAATCAAAAAAAACGGCATGCTTTCGCATGCCGCTTTATTCAAATATTTAACTGCTGATGTTGGTTATTTCGATTTCTTCTTAGAAACCGCTTTTGGACGAGGTTCATCCATCAAGCCTTTTACTAGAGAAACCGTTGCAACAAGCAGAACAATCGTAAATGGTAGGCCTGTGGTCACGGCCATTGCTTGAGCTGCCGCTAGGCCACCACCAAGCATCAATGCAATCGCAACTAAGCCTTCAAACGTACACCAGAACACGCGTTGAGGCGTTGGCGCATCGACCTTACCGCCCGCAGCAATAGTATCAATAACCAGTGAACCAGAGTCTGAAGAGGTAATGAAGAATACCACCACCAAAATAATACCGACGAAAGATGTAATTTCAGCTAGAGGCATCACATCTAACATGGCAAATAGTTTTAACGGTAATTCCGCGTTGAACACGGCTTCATAACCATCGCTCACGTATTGGCTTATAGCGTTACCACCAAAAGCGGTCATCCATAACACACAAACAGAGGAAGGGATAAGGATAACGCAAATAATGAACTCACGAACGGAACGACCACGAGATACACGCGCAATGAACATACCGACAAATGGTGACCAAGAAATCCACCAAGCCCAGTAGAATGCTGTCCAACCTTGAGAATAGTTTACGTCTTCTCGTCCAAATGGCATTGATAGGGCAGGAATATTAGCCACATATGACACTATATTTTCGAAGAAACCCGTTAAAATCGCGATCGTCGGGCCGACAACAATAACGAAAAGCAGTAAAAGCGCAGCGAGACCCATGTTGATCTCAGATAAGATTTTCACGCCTTTGTCTAGTCCCGCAACAACTGAGATTAAAGCGAGTGCGGTGATGCCAATAATCAATAGTACCTGCGTAGTATTCGTCATTGGAACATCAAATAGGAAGTTCAAACCCGTTGCGGCTTGAGACGCACCGTAACCTAGAGAAGTTGCCAGACCAAAAACTGTCGCTACAACGGCAAGAATGTCGATAATGTGACCAGTCCAACCCCATACACGCTCACCAAACAGTGGGTAAAAAATGGATCGCATGGTAAGTGGTAAACCTTTGTTAAACGAGAAAATCGCCAAACCAAGGGCCAATAGCGCATAGATTGACCACGGATGAAGCGCCCAGTGGTAAATCGTCGCCGCCATGCCTAGTGCAGATGCAGCACTTGCATCGCCTTCTGCACCACCTAGAGGGGCCCAGTCAGTACGAACACCGTTCTCAACGTTCACGCCACCAATAGCAGAACTAAAATGAGACATAGGTTCTGATACACCAAAGAACACCAGACCGATACCCATACCTGCTGCAAAGAGCATTGCCAGCCAACCCGCATAGGAATAATCTGGCGTCGCTTCTGTACCGCCGATTCGTACCCGACCTAGCGGTGTAAAAATCAACCCAACACAGACAATGACAAAAATATTACCAGATGCGAGGAAGAACCAATCCAAATGGTGTAACAAACCCGCTCTTAGATCTGCGAAAAACGGCTCTACCTGTTCTCGAAATAATAGTGTTACTACAACAAATAGGATGATTGCTAAACCAGAAATTGCAAAAACACGGTTATGAATATCAAGGCCAAACGGGCCTACTTTTAACGCGACGTTATCCTGACCAATTTGATAGTCAGTGTCTATCGCGTTTACCTTTCCATCGGGGCGTTGAATGCCACCGTTATTATCGGTGCTCACGGATAATCTCCTTAAAAATACGTGACCAAATTTAAATTACTTTCGTCGGAGTTTGAGTGATGAAACCTCCCATCACTACCAAGCACATGTTCAAAAAACATAGTTCTTATAAGCGGTTACTCAGTCCGCCATCATAATCGCAAAGCCCCCTACTTTTCATTGCATTTTATTGTCTTCATCATAAACAACGCTTATTGCCAAATCGAAGAGATTGGCATGCTTCGATTAAAATGATATTGCAACTGTGCTTGAAACAGTTCAGCAGTAGCCAGCGCATCGGTCAAAGCATGATGAGGTTGATAAGCAGGAAGGCGATACCTTTCACGAGCATGCCCCAGCCTGACAGAGCCTGGCTTCTTACCTTTTAACTTATTGAATAGGCCACTGCATTCACGGCGCTGTATCGCATGTTCAATGTCTAGCGTATCGACAACGGGAAACTGTATCCCCTCCCCAATGCTATTTAGCAACGCGTTATTAAAAAACTGCCTTTCGATATTTTTATAATGAACAAGCACAACTTTGCCTGACAGCGCATCCAATATTTCCCCTAAAATGTGGGTTAATTGGGGCGCGTTTTTGACTTCAGAATCAGTGATGCCATGAATCACAACTGACTCTTCGTTTAACTCACGATTAGGGTTAACAACCCAATGCGCAGAGCCACTACATTGAACACGATCAATGGTAAACGGCACAAGTCCAATCGTGAGAATTGCATCCTCTTCCGCATTCAAACCTGTCGTTTCAAAATCTACCGAGACAAACGGCACTTCCTCAATTGGTGTTTCCCCATTAACCATCGGTGTCGAGTAATAACGTTTGAGCCTCTCGTCTCTTGCTTCTTTCGCGAGCTGTTTGAATAACGTTGACCACTCTGGCGTCCGAGACGTATCCAACAACGGCTGATCTTTTGCTGCCTTTTTTGAGAACCACATTATTTGCTACTTCTCTGGTATCGGAACTTGATGAAGTTCTGCGCATTACTAAGGATTTGGAAAGCAGCTTTTAAGTTTCGGCGCTCAAACTCTGACATGTTCTCTGGCTCAATGTTGTTATCTGGTTCATCTCCATTTTCGATATCGAGTGCTTGATGACGAATTCGAACCATGTAGATCAATTCCATTGCATCCCTCAAGTCCATTCCTCGACCTTTAGGTAAAATGCCCGCATCATTGATATCGTCTAAACGGTCAAACGAGTTTTGCGAACGGGAACCAATTGCCAATGAATGTACTCGAATCAAATCTGCCAATGGCGCAGTACCTCTTCTTTTCAAGTTAATAGAATTGCGGTGACGACCATCTTTTTCCATAACAAAATCTTTGAAGAAGCCCAATGGCGGTGTACGACGTATCGCGTTGTAAGCCATACATGCAAGGAAGCGGTTGTTTCTTTTCGCGCGCCTAACAATAAAGCTGCTTAATTGTTCCGCCCACTTCACTCGCCCATGAACACCTAATAAATCAAAAAAGATATTACTGTTTAACAACCTTTCAGGAGTTGGGTTATCTATCCAGTTGCCAAAGCACTCCTCCCACTCCGCTCGGGTTTTTCGCCACTCTGGATTGGTTGCCATAATGTCGCCAGTACAGTAAGCATAGCCGCACGCTGCTAAACCATCACAAACAAATTTGGCAAACTTTTCAAAGTACTCCCCGTGCATCTCAACATCATAACTGTTGTCGAGAATAAGGGCGTTGTCTTGGTCCGTTACAATTAACTGCTCATCCCTGGCCATCGATCCCATAGCGACCAAACAATACGGAATTGGCGCAGGGCCAAGCTCTTGCTCTGCTAATTCAGCTAAACGCTGTTTAAAGCTACTACCAATTACCGACATGGCTCGACCAATCATGTGAGCGTTGGCATCTTCATTCACCATTCGTACAAAGCAGTCTTTCACTTGTTCAGAAACTTGCTTGAGATCTTCAACGCTGGTTTGTTGGAAGATGGAGCTAACGAGTAACAAACTGTTTTGAGATTCATAACGGACAATATCCGTCATGCCAATAATTCCTATCGGCTTTTTATCTTTTAAAATAGGGAGATGGTGCACGTTGTAGCGCAACATGGTTAACATGGCTTCAAAGACATAAGCGTTGTAATCCAGAGACACCACGTCATAACTCATGACCTCACTCACTGGGATATTGGTATCAATGCCCTGAGCTAATACGCGAATACATAGATCGCGATCAGTCAATATTCCAAGTAGTTGTTCATCATCTTCTTCTGTGAGTTCTTCTGCTGGGCGAACAATAAGCAAAGAGGTGACATTTTCCTCCGCCATCAGTATCGCGGCTTCTTGAATCGATGCCGTCGCCTCCAACGTTACCGGATCTCTCGCTAAGATTTTACGTGCCTTGGCAGTGGTAAAGTCATTGCTTTCTGAGCGGCTGGATATTGCGCTTCGCAAACGCGCGCTGTCTTCCAGTTCCATGTAGTCAGCAAAGTTTTCAAACTCATCACAAAGCTCATTGAAAATATCCTCCGGAATACAGTAAACCAAGGTGTCTTCTATCGCTTTGGCCGGCATACGCACACGGTTGTTCATTAACAACCCCATCTGTCCAAACAGTCCACCAGCGTCAATCCTGTTATAGAGTTCGCCTTTACGTCGGTAGATCTCCACAGCGCCGCTTCTCACCATATATAAGTCGCGGATCGTGTCTCCAAAATTGAGTATCTCTGTGCCTTGCCGAAAGTATGCAACCTCGGCATTTAGAGCGATCTTTTTTAACTGCTCTTCGGGTAGATCATCGAAAGGTGGGTACTGGCTAATGAAGTTGAGCACTTCTAACTGTTCGGCTTCCATCTTTTATTCCATACGTTGCCTAAACTACAGCGATAAATATCACCAAGATTGAAATCAATCAATGAATAAATCTAAGAATAACAACACCTAACCTAGTTCGCAGAATAAAACTCCAACCAAAAATTAGAGCTCTAATGTTTTTAAATGTAGACCTCTAATCTATTTCTCCTTATAGCTATGCAGGTGGGCTGCGTTGAAATGTACTAAAAACTTCAAAATAAATTCAAACCAATGTCATGGAAAAGTTAAGCAAAGACAAAATCAACCGTAAATATCTATTTTTGTTAATGAAAATACTATTTAACCACACCTCCTTCATTGTTCATTGTATGCACATAAAACCCGGTTAACCGAACACCATTCGTTGAAAGTTGAACTAAAATTAATTAGAGTACAAATCATTAAACAGTTATAAACACACAAAAAAGGACAGATAACATGGATCCCATACTGGAAGTTAAGGGACTGTATAAAGTGTTTGGAGAAGACCCAGAAAGAGCCTTCTCGCTTATCGAAAAAGGTATCGATAAGGACGGTATTTTTGAACAGACAGGTTTAACAGTCGGCGTAAACGATGTATCTCTCACCATTAACGAAGGTGAAATTTTCGTAATCATGGGGCTTTCTGGTTCGGGAAAATCTACTCTCGTTCGACTCCTAAACCGACTCATTGAGCCAACGAAAGGCAGTGTTTATCTCAAAGGGAAAGATATTGCCCATATCTCTGAAGACGAACTTCGAGAAGTTCGTCGCAACAATATCTCAATGGTGTTTCAAAGTTTCGCACTTATGCCTCACATGACGGTGATCGAAAACGCTGCATTCGGTTTAGAACTTGCTGGCATTGATGTTAATGAACGTCAGAAAAGTGCCCTTTCCGCCTTGGAAAGAGTTGGCTTAGACCCTTATGCAGAATCTTTCCCTGACGAGTTATCCGGTGGTATGAAACAGCGCGTGGGTTTAGCAAGGGCATTGGCTTGTGACCCAGACATTCTATTAATGGACGAGGCGTTTTCCGCTTTAGACCCATTAATCCGTTCTGAGATGCAGGATGAGCTTATTCGTCTACAAAACGATGACAAACGCACAATTGTCTTCATCTCTCATGATTTGGATGAAGCAATGCGTATTGGTGATCGTATCGCCATCATGCAAAACGGTGAGGTTGTTCAGGTTGGCACACCTGATGAAATATTGCACAGTCCAGCAAATGATTATGTCGAAGCGTTTTTCCGCGGCGTAAACATCGCAAGTGTCTTGACAGCAAAAGATATCGCTCGCAAGAAGCCAGCCGCCGTCTTTAAGAAATCGGAAAATGATGGCCCAGGCTCCGCGATGCAGATTCTGATGGATCATGACCGTGATTACGGCATTGTCGTCGATAAATCTAGCCGATATTCCGGCATCGTGTCTCTTGACTCACTACGTTTGGCTCACAAAGAAAACCGCTCTCTAGCCAGTGCTCAATTGACGGATGAAGTCACTCTTCAGCCAGAGCAGTCAATCAATGACATTTTGGGGCTAGTTGCAGGCGTTCCTTATGCCGTACCTGTCGTTGATGAGCAAGGTACTTACTTTGGTGTCGTGACTAAATCACGTCTTCTACAAACACTAGATAAGGATTAACACGATGTCTTCAGAGCAAACTAACAATGATCCCTGGTCGAATACCGCTCCTGCACAAGATGATCCTTGGTCACAAGGTGTAGGTGCTGACGCTGCCCCAAGTAATGACTGGTTAAGCTCAGAAACTGTAGAGCAAGCGCCATTCGACATTATGAACCCATTCCAAGATGCGGTTCTACCACTTGATAGCTGGGTAGAATCGGGATTGAACTGGTTGGTGGAACATGGTCGCCCTGTTTTCCAAGCAATTCGAGTTCCAATCGACTTTATTCTTACCTCGTTTGAAACTGCTTTGGTGTCCACACCTGCGCCCATCATGGTGCTCATTTTATTTTTGCTGGCGTGGCAGTTTTCCAATGTAAAACTCGGTTTTTCAACACTTGTATCCCTTGTTTTTATCGGCCTAATTGGTGCGTGGTCACAGGCGATGACAACGCTCGCACTGGTTTTAACCGCCGTCTTCTTCTGTTTGCTTATCGGGCTACCGATGGGGATATGGTTGGCGAGAAGCCAAACCGCAGCCAAATTTGTTAGACCAATACTCGATGCAATGCAAACGACCCCCGCGTTCGTTTATCTAGTGCCAATCGTTATGCTATTCGGTATTGGTAACGTTCCTGGCGTTGTAGTAACCATCATTTTCGCACTGCCTCCCGTTGTGCGCCTGACTATTTTAGGGATTCAGCAAGTACCTGAAGAGCTAATCGAAGCGGGCCACTCTTTCGGGGCAAACAAAAAACAGATGCTTTACCGCATCCAATTGCCATTGGCGTTACCAACGATTATGGCAGGGGTAAACCAAACCTTGATGCTTTCACTTTCTATGGTAGTGATCGCTTCAATGATTGCGGTTGGCGGCTTGGGCCAAATGGTACTTCGTGGTATCGGCCGACTTGATATGGGTCTTGCTGCTGTCGGTGGCTTAGGCATCGTAATTCTTGCCATTTTATTAGACCGTATTACCCAAGTATTAGGGGTTAATGCGGGTAACACCAAGCTTCGCTGGTATCACACAGGTCCTGTTTCATACCTATTAAAACTGAAAACAAAGACGAACCAAGACGATCTAAAACTTAGGAGAAACATCAATGAATAATTCATGGAAGAAAGCGCTCTCTGTTGGAGCTCTAAGTACTATCGCATTTTCAACTTATGGTGTGGCAAGCGAACTACCGGGTGAAGGTGTGACTGTTCAGCCAGTTCAATCAACCGTTGCAGAGGAAACGTTTCAAACATTGATCGTAAACCGTGCACTTGAAGAGCTTGGTTACGATGTAAAACCAACTAAAGAAGTGGATTACAACGTAGGCTATACCTCTATTGCTAAAGGCGACGCCACTTTCTTAGCAGTAGGTTGGTTCCCTCTTCACGCCGATAAGTACACAATGTCTGGCGGTGATGATAAGTTTTTCCGCAAAGGTCAATATGTAAGTGGTGCTGCGCAAGGTTACTTGATCGATAAAAAAACCGCTGAAAAATATGGCATCACAAATATTGGTCAATTAAAAGATCCAAAACTGGCCAAGCTTTTCGATGCCAACGGTGACGGTAAAGCGGACTTAACAGGTTGTAACCCAGGTTGGGGTTGTGAAATGGTCGTTGAGCATCAGTTGGATGCATTCAAGCTTCGTGACACAGTAACGCACAACCAAGGTAACTACGCTGCGATTATCGCTGACACGATTTCTCGTTACAAAAAAGGCGATCCGATTCTTTACTACACTTGGACACCTTACTGGGTAAGCGGCGTCTTAGTTCCGGGTAAAGATGTTGTTTGGTTAGAAGTGCCATTCTCTTCACTTCCTGGTGAGCGTAAGGACATCGACACCACACTAGAGAACGGTAAGAACTACGGCTTCGAGATGAACTCTATGCGCATCGTTGCGAACAAAGAGTTTACTGAAAAGAACCCAGCAGCAGCGAAGCTGTTTGAAATCATCAAGCTAAACATCAATGATGTTAGTGCGCAGAATATGATGATGAGCCAAGGTAAGAACAGCTCAGCAGACATCGAGTCTCATGTAAATGGCTGGATCAAAGCGAACCAGAAGAAGTTCGACGCATGGGTAGACGAAGCTAAAAAAGCAGCCATGTAACCGACACGACCATTAAAATACGTGACACCTAACTGTAGAGCCAACCGATCACATCGGTTGGCTCTAATTTTATTCACCGTAGTAAAAAGGGTTACAACAATATTGAGCCCTGCTCCTAAGTATTTTCTTAAAGTTTCTACTTAATTTCATTCCTTAAGAGTTTCTTAAGTTTCGCGTTTTATTTTGTTGATAACCAATCAAACAAAGGAAGCGCTCATGAAACACCATGCACAAATTTCTGCAGATGGCTTTACTTTAGACATCGTCTATCCAATGCATCCGCTTTGGAGCCAAGTTATCGAGCATGTTTCTCAGCGTTATCAAGAAGCATTCTTTGCCGAGCTCAAACAGTTTATGCCGGCGTATTTAACCCTCATTGACGGCGGTCAAATTATTTCCGTATGCGGCTTTCGCATCGCCGAAGATGAACCTTTGTTCCTTGAACAGTATTTAGAAGACGACGCCCAAAAGCTGGTTTCTAACGTATTTAACTGCGACGTAAAACGTTCGAACTTAGTGGAGTTTGGTCACTTGGCATCTTTCGCTAAGGGCATGTCATCTCTGCACTTCTACCTGATCGCAGAAATGCTGGTCAACCTCGGTTTTGAATGGTGCATCTTCACCGCGACAGACCCACTTCACGCCATGATGGCGCGCCTAGGATTGGAGCCTAATATCATCGCGCAGGCCGATCAAAACAAAGTCCCCGATGCCGAGTCCACTTGGGGGGCGTACTACGAACATCAACCGCGTGTGTTAGCAGGCAATTTGCAAAAAGGACTAGAGCGTCTTCGATTAGTCCAAGAAAGAAACCGCAAACACAACCAGAACAACTTGGTTAAACACCACGCCAGAATATAGGTGACGTATGAATATTCTCCTCGATGCCATTACAAAATGGGCAAAAACGACACCAGACCGAGTAGCACTTGTCGGCTACGAAGCGAATCAAACCGTTGAACTGACTTACTCTGAATTGTTAAACAAGATCGAACTCGTTGCCGCCGAGCTTATTGCACAGAACATCAAAGCACTCGCGCTACGCGCAGAAAACAGCATCGATTGGGCCATTGTTGATTTGGCGGCGATGGCGGCAGACATAGTCGTCGTACCTATTCCTACTTTTTTCTCTGATGCACAAGTTGAACATACGTTAGAGCAATCAGGCGTCGATGCTTTAGTTGGCGATTGGCAAGCATGGTTGGCTTCTCATCCTAAGCAAAGCTTTAACCAGCAAGACCATCCGTTTTCCATTGCAAATTTGCCTTTGCTGCGTCGTAACCAGTTGGGAGATGAAGGTACACAGGTAGCTTATCTACCAGGAACCGGAAAAATCACATTTACGTCTGGCTCGACTGGTCAGCCTAAAGGCGTGTGTTTAAGCAATGATCATTTGTGTTTGGTGGCGAAGTCGCTCGCCGGTGCAGTAAACAGCGCGGCGCACTCGCACTTAGTGCTGCTTCCGTTATCGACGCTTCTCGAAAACATAACCGGTGTTTATGTACCACTCATGTTGGGCGTGACGTCATATATTTTACCCGGAGAGCAAACCGGCCTACTCGGTTCAAGCCAATTCGAACCGCGTTTGTTTGCACAAGCATTAGTGACCATCAAACCAGAAAGCTTAGTGCTAACACCAGCTTTATTGCTTGCGCTCATTCACATCGCGAAACAGCAGCCCTCTCTTGTGGATTCTCTAAAATTTGTCGCCGTTGGCGGCGCAAGAGTGTCGTCGCAACTGATTAACACCGCGCATGCGCTGAACATCCCTGCGTTTGAAGGTTATGGCTTGTCTGAATGTGGCTCCGTCGTTTGTTTGAATACACCAGCCACATTTAAAGCAGGAACGTGTGGCAAACCGCTTCCCCACGCTCAGATTCGTATCGCGGAAGATGGTGAACTGCTCGTCAAAGGCAACGTTGCTCTTGGTTATTTGAATGAACCGTTTACTCAAGAATGGTTAGCGACTGGCGACTTAGCCCAAATTGACGCACAAGGTTTTGTCACTCTCTCGGGGCGCAAGAAAAACCTTATTGTCACCGCGTATGGCAGAAATGTCTCACCGGAGTGGATTGAATCAGAAGCGTTGGCGTTTTTTCCGATGACGCCACTGATCGTTACAGGCGAAAGCCAACAAACATTATGTGCTGTCATTGCCAATAGCGAAGACGTCGAAGCAAAGGTTCATGCATTAAACCGAACCCTACCCGATTATGCTCAAATCCGAACCTTATTGCTGCTGGACAACCCACGAGCCATCTCTGGTTGGTACACGGATAACGGCAAGCTCAAACGAAATCAAATCGAACATGATGTGGCTCAGTTATTAGCGAGCACAACGCCTGAATTAACGCTGCAAGCGCAAAAGATCCAACGCATCGATTTGCCCTTCCAGCAACACATTACGTCTTTCCAAACTGCATCTTAGTTAACGGCTTCTTAAGGAGAAGGTTATGACTTTATTTTTCGAACAACTCAAACAAAGCACTACCGCTGCTCAACAAGCAATGTTAACTGCGCCAGTCATCGCAGACGTTCAACAAGGCAACATTTCCAAAGATATGTATATCGCCTTTCTAACCCAAGCTTACCATCACGTTAAGCACACTGTTCCCTTGCTGATGGCGTGTGGAGGCAGACTATCTGGCGAATACGAATGGGTACGAGATGCCATTGCCGAGTACATCGAGGAAGAGAAAGGCCATCAAGAATGGATTTTAAATGACATCAAAGCGTGCGGCGGCGATGCCGAAGCAGTGCGCAACAACAAAGATGTAGGCCAAGTTGGTGCGCCGATTGAATTGATGGTTTCCTACCTTTACCACAACATTGACCGCCACAACCCACTCGCGCTGTTTGGCATGGTGTGGGTATTAGAAGGCACCAGCGTCGGCATTGGTGGCCAAATGGCAGAAAAAATCCAGTCAACGCTAAGCCTACCGCCTTCAGCAATGACTTACCTAATTTCACACAGCGTGTTAGACCAAGATCATCTGCAATTTTTTGAATCACTGATGAACAAAATCACCAAAGTGGAAGATCAACAAGTCATCATCGACTCCGCAAGAATGGTGTTCGCATTGTACGGACAAATGCTGCGCTCTTTGCCTTCCTTCTCAACCCAACAAGCGGCGTGAGGTGAGGCATGAACATTAACAACAGCACCATTCTCCTGACAGGCGCAACGGGTGGAATTGGGCAAGCCATCGCGCAAGAGTTAGCAAAACGCGGTGTCAGCCTCATTCTTGTTGGACGAAACGAAGAAAGCTTGCAAGCACTACAGCGTGAACTGTCAAATCCAGAACGTCATGACGTAGTCGTTGCAGACATCACCTCATCAGAAGGATTAACAACGATTAAAGATCGAGCGCGTCAACATAAAAAAGTGGACGCACTGATTAACAATGCGGGTAGCAACGATTTCTCGTTGTTAAGCCACAAACGACCAACGCAGATTGCAGACGAAATCCAACTCAATCTCGTCGCGCCGATGCTGCTGTGCCAGTCGGCGTTAACGTGGTTAAAACAGCCTGGGGTGATTCTCAATATTGGTTCAACATTCGGCTCAATTGGCTACCCTGGCTATACCTCCTATTGCGCGGCAAAAGCGGGATTGCACCGGTTTACCGAATCGCTCGACAGAGAGCTGTTCGCAACCGGAATCCGTGCGCTGTATTTGGCACCAAGAGCGACAGAAACCTCACTCAATAGCGATGCCGTCAATGAAATGAATCGACAACTGGGTAACAAAACGGACTCGCCGCAAGTTGTAGCCGATCACGTTGTCACCATGTTGGAAAAAGAAATTTCCGCGAAATGGATTGGTTGGCCAGAAAAGCTTTTTGCTCGCATCAATCAATTGCTTCCAAACGTGGTTTATTCTGCGATTCGTAGGCAACAAGAAACCATTCACCAATACGTAAACCGGGTCAGTCATTGAAGAGGACATGGACGATGAATACCAAACAACTACTTTGCGCTTTGACGGTTTGTTCAACGTTAGCTTCGACCGCTGCGTTGGCAGGTAATGCTCCACTGCAACAGGTTCAAAAGAAATGGGCGGAATGTCAGTACAGCACGCCTGACGGTGACGAAAAGGAACAATGCTTCCATCGCGCGATTGCCAAAACCAGTATTTATCTCGACAGAGAACCGGGCAATCCCGAACTCACTGTTTGGCTGGCAATCAATAAAGCATCGCTGGCTGGTGCTCAAGGTGGCTTGGGTGCACTATCACTCGCCAAAGAAGCCAAATCTTTACTCGAAGGGGTAATTGCAACGTCACCGCAAGCGCTTGATGGATCTGCATACACCAGTTTAGGTTCTCTGTATTACAAAGTTCCGGGGTGGCCAATTGGCTTTGGTGATGACGATAAAGCCGAAGAAATGTTGAAAAAAGCGTTAGAGATCAATCCAAAAGGCATCGATCCGAACTATTTTTATGGAGACTTCCTTGCAGAAGAAGGTCGAGACAAGGAAGCGAAAGTGTATTTGACTCGCGCAATGCAGGCGTCACCTCGCCCTGACCGGCCTTTGGCGGATAAAGGTCGAAAACTGGAAATTAAAGCGACTCTTGGGAGTTTGAAATAATCCATGCGCTTATTACTCGTAGAAGATGACAAACTACTCGGTCAATCCATGGTGACTTCATTAAGTCGCCATGGGTACGCCGTGGATTGGGTGGAAAAAGGCTCTGGCGTGACTAGCGCACTCAAAACAGAAGCGTTCACCGCCGTAATATTGGATCTCACTCTACCCGATATCGATGGATTGGAAGTTCTGCGTAAGATTCGCAAAGGCGGATTTAAGCTCCCCGTGATGATACTTACCGCCCGAGACGACATTCGAGATCGCGTTCAAGGCCTTGATGGCGGCGCAGATGATTACCTCGGAAAACCGTTTGCACTCGAAGAGTTGTTCGCTCGCTTGCGTGTGTTGATTCGCCGTCAATCCGGTAGTGCAGAAGAAATCATTCAAGTTGGACAGTTATCTTTATCCTTATCGGAACAAAGCATTCGCTACGATGACGCGCCGCTTAAACTCACACGCAATGAATTTAAAATCCTCACCAGCTTGATGACGAACGCCGGACGCGTGCAAAGTAAGGAGCAATTGCAACAATCACTACACGGCTGGGATGAAGGTTCAAGCGACAACGCTATCGAAGTTCATATTCACAATTTGCGTAAAAAAGCGCCCAAAGTGGTCATTAAAAATATTCGCGGTGTGGGGTACATTCTTGAAAGATAAGAAGTCGTACTCGATCAAACGTCAGTTAACTCTATCAGTAGGCGTGTTGGTAAGTGTTCTCTTACTCATCTCACTTTATTTCAGTTTCCAATCTGCGAAGCACGAGGTCGAAGAAGTTTATGACGCTAGGCTTGGACAATCCGCAAAATTAATGTTGCTGACGCTCTCAATTTCAACGGAAGAGAGGACTCTCGCTAACCATCGAGAATTATTTAATGAGTGGATGGAAAACATTGAGTCAATGTCAAAGTCTGACGATGACAATGTCACAACGTTCGGCCACCCTTATGAACAAAACTTGGTTTTTCAATTCTATCGAGACAACACACTAATCTGGAGCTCTGATCAAAGCTTGCACGCACTCTCTACGTCCTTTGATAATAACGGCTACGCTGATATCGTAAAAGACGCTACACAATGGCGTACATTTCAGATTTCACTACCACAAACAAAACATGATAATGAATACGTCGTGGTTGCAGAAAAATACAAGATACGTAAAGAGATCATCCACGAAATTGCCCTATCCACATCAATAGAACAATTGCTGATACTACCAACTTTGTTGCTTTTGCTGTTTTGGTTGATCGATAAACATTTCCGACCGATTAACGACCTGCGCACCGCCATCACACAAAGAAACGTACACCGATTAGATCGCATTCATGTAAAAGACAACACCGTTGAACTCGCACCACTTATCGATTCACTCAACTCGCTCCTCTCTGAACTAGAGTTAGCCTGGCAAAGAGAGAAACGCTTTACACGTGCTGCAGCGCATGAACTAAAAACCCCACTAACAATCCTTCGTCTTAACGTAGAAAATGCACTTGAAAGTAATGATCCGGAGCAACTGAGAGGAGATTTACACAACATTCTGCAAGGCATTAAACGCACTGACCGCCTTATCCATCAGCTACTGACTTTAGCTAAAGTAGATAGCTTATCAGAACGTGTATTCGACACCGTTGAGCTAACCCCTTTGTTGCAAACCGTTGTTGCTGATTTGGCACCGTTAGCATTGAAGCAGAAGCAAGACATCAGTTTATCATCTTCCAACATCGCTATATCCGGTGATCGAATGTTGTTAGAGGTGTTATTTCGTAACCTCGTCGATAATGCGATTCGTTACTCCGGCGAGCACAGTGACATACAAGTCAGCGTCACTGAGAACAATAATACAATCAAAGTCTTAATTTCCGATACAGGCCCAGAAATCCCGAAAGAAACTCGTGAAAGAATCTTCGAACAGTTTTATCGGGGTCATTCCGAACTTGGCGACGGTGCGGGTTTAGGGATGTCAATTTGCAAAGACATTACAGTACTACACCGTGCAACACTTGAGCTCATTCCCAGAGAAAATAGTAGGAATACGTTTGTCGTCACTTTCCCAAAGTGCTAACAAAAGCGATAAAGACCATAACGTGTTTAATTTATGTTCCAGCCGAACATGAGCTTCATTCCACACTTACATAGACATACCAACACTTACACTACTCGACCATAAACCCACATTATAATTCACGTTTATTTCACGCTTGCTTTGTTAAAAACAACACAACATAACAATTAAACTATTCGAATAAATATGAAAAACTTATCTAAGGGCTCTGTGTGGGGGCCTTTGCAGCCAATTGCTGCTTTTTCTTTGTTTTCACTTATATTTTTGTCTATCTCACGCGTTTTGCTCGCCTTTTGGCAACTTGATCGAATTGACTCTTTCAACGACTTAATTTACATCCTAGGCCAAGGCTTACGCGTAGACATTGCAACATTGTGCTGGTTATTCATCCTCCCTGCACTGCTTTCAGCCCTAATGCCATTAAACGGCAAGATTGGGCAATACTGGAAATGGATATTGCGCATATGGATGGTTTTAGGGCTTTGGATTCTCGTGTACATGGAACTGGCAACGGCACCATTCATTCAAGAATATGACCTACGCCCAAACCGTCTGTTTGTGGAATACCTTATCTATCCGAAAGAGGTCATGGGCATGCTTTGGACTGGCTATAAGCTAGAGCTGTTTATTGGCGCGTTAGGCACGGCATTAACTCTAGTTTTGGGTTGGAAGTGGAGCAAAAAACTTACCGACAATGCACAGCAGATCAACTGGAAGTGGCGCCCACTATTAGCCATTTTTGTTGTGCTTCTTGGTGTTGCAGGCGCACGCTCGTCTTTAGGCCACCGCCCACTAAACCCAGCCATGGTGGCGTTTTCTAACGATCCACTGCTTAACGACTTAGCATTAAACTCATCTTACTCACTGCTGTTTGCTGTCAACAGCATGAAGTCAGAAAAAAGCGCAGAGCAGTTCTACGGCAAGATGGATAATCAAAAGATGCTGGATCTCGTTCGCGCTTCGTCAAGAAAGTCCGACTTTGATCCAACATTACTTCCAACCATGAACAGTAACTCTGCGACTTACCATGGTAAACGTAAGAACTTAGTGATCTTGCTACAAGAGAGCTTAGGAGCGCAATTTGTAGGTTCTTTGGGTGGTCTACCTCTTACGCCAAACCTGGATGAACTCATGGCTGAAGGTTGGCAGTTCACGCAAATGTACGCAACGGGTACTCGTTCTGTTCGTGGTATCGAAGCCGTAACCACGGGTTTTCCACCATCCCCTTCTCGCGCAGTGGTGAAACTAAGCAAAAGCCAAACAGGCTTCTTTACCATCGCAGACTTACTCAAAGCACAAGGCTATCACACGCAATTTATTTATGGCGGTGAAGCAAACTTCGATAACATGAAAACCTTCTTCTTCGGTAATGGTTTTGATCAAATCGTCGAAGAAGATGATTACAATAACCCAAGCTTTGTTGGCTCTTGGGGGGTCAGTGATGAAGACTTATACAACAAAGCAAACGAAGAGTTTGAACGCCTTTCAAAAAGCGACAAACCTTTTTTCAGCTTAGTTTTTACGTCAAGCAATCACAGTCCTTATGAGTATCCGAAAGGTAAAATTGAGCCATACGATTCCGAACACATGACGCGTAACAACGCGGTGAAATATTCAGATTACGCTTTGGGTACGTTCTTTGAAAAGGCGAAAAACTCATCCTACTGGGATGATACTATTTTCATTGTCATTGCAGACCACGATGCCCGCGTGTCTGGCGCTAACTTGGTTCCGGTTAAGCATTTCCACATTCCTGCCTTGATCATTGGTAAAGACATTCAACCACGTAAAGATGACCGTATCGCAAACAACATAGATATGCCGCCTACGCTGTTGTCTCTTATTGGCGTAGACGCCAAAACGCCGATGATTGGTCGTGATTTAACGAAACCACTGGCTCGCGAAGATGAACGCGCAATGATGCAATACGACAAAAACTTTGGTTATTTAACGCGTGACAACCTAGTTGTGCTTTCTCCTGGTGAAAAAGTATCGACCCTGGCGTACGACTTTGATAGCCAAACCATGAAACCGCTAGAAGTCGATGAATCCGTTATTGAACGCGCAAAAGCAAACGCATTGTTTGCATCTAAGGCGTATCAAAACAACTGGTACGCTTCGAAACGTACCAACTAATATCCGCTGATTCAGTGAAAAGGGAGCCAACTGGCTCCTTTTCTTTATTCTTACACTCTCCTTCGAATCTTCTACTGACAGAACTTGTCTTACCCTTCCGTTAGATTCAACCTCATACTTCTAGTAAATTGAGAAACAGACCATGCTAACTATCAATTCATTCGTCCTCTATGTTGAGGACATCCACGTAAGCCAAGCTTTTTACTCGAAACTGTTTGATTGTGAGGTCACGTTTTTGTCTCCAACATTTGCTTCTATGCCACTCGCAAATGGCTTAAAACTGACACTCAAGCAAAGTGATGTTCTTTCCCCTTCCAGCGACATCAAAGGTGGTGGCACCGAGTTATCATTTGCAGTGCGCAACCGCCATACGTTAGAGCACGTTTACAACAGTTGGAAAAACATGGGCGTTGAGTTTGCTCAACCACCAATGACTTCGGTGTATGGCTTAAATTTTGTGGCTACCGATCCGGATAAACATCGCATTCGCGTTTTTATTAGTGAATAAAAATGCGTTAAAAATGCTTTTTACCCATTCCCAATGTGACTTCAATAAATTAGACTCAGGGAAACATCAAAAGCTGCGTAGTATATAAGAAGGAATGCCCATGAGCTCAAGTATGATCCTTAGCGAATCTCTAATCGAGAGTGGAAGAGATATCCCCCTCAAAGAACTGCTTTATGCAAAGCGCGTGCTGGATAACTACATGGCGGTAGCAAAAGAGAGCAGCCCACTTGAGCTGTTGACAGAGATGAAATCGGCAGCAAAGCAAGTGGAATACTTTACCACTACGAGTAACCCGTGTGAGGCTCGTAATGTCATCAGTCAGATGATTGATAAAATCGACACCGCGGAATCTTTTGAGTCGTTCAAGGCTTTAGCAGGCAAGCCCTCACTAGCTCTCAATGAACTGATTGAAGATCGCGCCCAACTGATTAAACATGAGCGAGAATTGCTGCTTGCTTCAGGCTATGACGCCTCGCGTATCTAAGAATAAACGCTAGCTCCCGAGTTTAAAGCTAGCAACGAAAAAGGAGCTCTTAAAGAGCTCCTTTTACTTTCCAAAATCAGGTATAAAAGATCTAGAGGCCGATATCTTCAGTTATTGCTTTGATTTGCTTGAGATCCATTTTATAAACTTCAATCATTTGATCGACCTGACTTAGTCGTGAATTGGCTTCATCGTGTTTATCACACGCGTCCGATTTCACGTCCCAAGATTTACCTTCCAAAAATACATCACACTCTTTTTTGAGTTTCTCGATCTTAGGCAATAATTTCGCCCTTTCTTTCTCTAGAGACTCCAATTCTTGCGAAATTTTCAGCTCTTTTTGAAACACCTCGCGCGATCGTTCAAAGATAGTCGCTTGCATATCCGCTTGACGACTCAGCTTCTCATTTTCCGACTTCGTCGTGTTGATCTTATCTGCCTGTTGTTTCAATTGAGACTCTAGCGACAGGTTAACTTTCTCGACCTCAGTCAATTGCTTTTGTAACTTCTTAAGCGCTTTCTCGTGCGCTTCATCTTTCGCTGCGAGCAGTTCAGTGACTTTATCTTGTATTTCTTGGTCGAGCGCTTCTTCACGCACTTTTACTTGAGACACCAACTGCGTTTTATCTTGCGTCAACGCTTGGTATTTTTCTTCTAGCACATGATAAGTCGATTCCCACTTATTCGCAGTGACAATCGATCCAACAAGGCCACCAAATGCCAAGCCTAATACCGCAGCAATCGCGATATAGATATGAGTACGTTTGTCACGCTCTTCAATGACAACAACGTCGTCTTGTTCTTCCATCTTGTTCTGAGAACTCACCGTATACTACTCCAAGGACTCTTTTACTTTGCTAGCGGATCAATTCCGCAAACATAATCGATGCTGTATAAATCAGAAAGGCGCCAATTAATGTTATAACGGTCGCTTTTTGGACTTTTTCATTGGTTCGATAACGAAACAGCACAAATGCTACTGCAATCAACACCGCAATGGCTAATAATCTGGTCATACCGCCTCCTTGTCCACTCATGAAAAACTGCCTAGGTCCATAGACGGTTTCACAAAGATTTATTGTAACTCATTTATACGCCCCATAAGGTCAACTTAGCGTAGATTTTAAAATAAGTGCTTCGATTTTAATCAAATTTGTGTTCTCAATTGAATAACTTATGCCGTAATAATCGAAACACATTTATCGTTCTGAAGTGTGTTCTTGGTTCTATTCCCTAGCCCAATGAGTTTTGTTTGTGCAGTTGCTCACACAAAAAACTTGGTAAACATAGCTTCGTGAAAATAAGTGGGGTTATTTCGTTGAAAATAAATTGACATAGGGTGTTGAAATGGACCAAAAACATGATAGAGTTCACACGTTAATGATGACCAGCATCATTAACTAACCTTTACTCATTTAATTGAGTAATTGTTCCGATGAAGACTGCAGGAGAGTGGTTATTAATCAAATTTTAACATTTGATTAGCATAACTCGCCGAAGAATTAACTATTTCAGGTGCTACCTAGGTAGCGGGGACTGTAGTTGGAGGAACCTCTGGAGAGAACCGTTAAATCGGTCGCCGAAGGAGCAAGTCTTGCACTCACGCAAGGTGAAACTCTCAGGCAAAAGGACAGAGGAGTGGAAAGTTACAACCTAACTATTTTGCTTGGCCTTCCCGCCTACAACCAATAGCTTAGTTCTTTTAGAGATCGTTGATCTCGTCCTTTCCCTCTTCTCCTTATTAGTTGTTTTATTAAGGGGAAATCATGAACGACCTACAATCTTTACTACAAACCATCGATAATTTTGTCTGGGGTCCACCACTGCTTATTTTGCTAGTGGGTACCGGTGTTTACTTCACTTTTAGCCTCGGCTTGATCCAGTTTAAACATCTCCCAACAGCGCTAGCGATGGTATTCAGTAAAGATAAGTCATCTGATAAACAAGGTGACGTTTCTAGCTTTGCAGCACTTTGTACTGCGCTCTCAGCAACGATTGGTACTGGTAACATTGTTGGTGTTGCCACCGCGATCAAACTTGGTGGACCAGGTGCCCTATTCTGGATGTGGCTCGCCGCCCTTTTCGGAATGGCGACTAAATACGCCGAATGTTTGTTAGCGGTTAAATACCGAAGAGTAGATGATAAAGGCCAAATGATTGGTGGCCCGATGTACTATCTGCAATACGGTGTTGGCTCAAAAGCCCTCGCGATCATGTTTGCAGTGTTTGCTTTGGGTGTTGCTTGTTTTGGTATTGGTACGTTTCCACAAGTAAACGCGATTCTGGATGCAAGTGAGATATCTCTCGGTGTTGACCGTGAGCTCTCTGCCTTTGTACTGACTCTTTTGGTTGCTTTCGTGACTTTGGGTGGCATCAAATCCATTGCTAACGTTGCAGGAAAAGTGGTTCCTACCATGGCTGTATTTTATGTGTTGGCGTGTCTAAGCGTGATCATCATGAATGTAGACCAATTAGTCAACGCCGTTGAATTAGTGTTGGTCTCAGCATTTACATCAACAGCAGCGACCGGAGGTTTCTTAGGTGCAAGTATCATGCTGGCAATCCAATCAGGTATCGCTCGTGGCGTATTCTCAAACGAATCAGGTTTGGGTAGCGCGCCTATGGCAGCAGCGGCAGCGAAAACAGACTCTTGTGTGAAACAAGGCCTGATTTCAATGACAGGTACCTTCTTTGATACCATCATTATTTGTACCATGACGGGCCTAGCGTTGATCCTTACTGGCGCATGGCAAAGCGACTTTTCTGGTGCAGCAATGACGACTCATGCCTTTGCGGTAGGTTTGAATGCGGATACATTTGGCCCAATGCTGGTGTCAATTGGTTTGATGTTTTTTGCATTCACAACCATTCTTGGATGGAACTACTACGGTGAGCGTTGCGTTGTGTTCCTCTTTGGTACAAAAGCGGTGCTTCCTTATAAGCTGATTTTCGTTGGTTTGGTGGCATCAGGCGCGTTCCTCCATCTAGACATGATTTGGCTACTCGCTGATATCGTAAATGGTCTGATGGCGATTCCTAACCTAATCGGTTTGATCGCACTGCGTCACGTCGTGCTGGCAGAAACCAAGCTGTTCTTTAGCTCAGCATCGCAATCTGATGAAATTGAAGCAGTAAAAGCTTAGTGACATGACAAGTGTTCAGTAATGAACCGTCAATCGCTGAAAGTAAATTGGAAATGGTAAAAACATAAAGCCCGCTGGTATTCAGCGGGCTTTATTTTATCTTAAGCTAAGCGGTTAATCTCTCAACCATTGATGCTCAACCTTTTCTCCGCGTTCTTGAAAAAACTTCGCATTTTTTTGCTTGAATTGATCCGACTTCAGCTCTGATAGCGGCCAGTCTGAAAACGCCTCTGTTACGAACGAATCTCCAACCCCAACTTCAATCGATTCAAGATGCTTCCCGATGTAGCGATAAAAGTAGCTCTGCCCCAGTGCATCACAAACCATCGGCACATGTCTCATGCGCTGATGGTTGACGGATACTGAAGCCCAAGTTGTCGTTTTAGGTTCGCAGCTTTGCTCTTTTACAACATCAACTTCAAATTTATTGTCCATTGTTGTCGAGACAAAAACGACAATACCGTCATTCATATACACACGTCGAAGTAATAGCTGTTTCGTATCTTGAGTTCGCGTCTGTTGTATTCCATTGGAAAATGGCTCGAAATAGCCCCAGTGCCAAGACCAGGTCATGCCACGTTGCGCAAACTGTACCTGTGGCCATGTCTGCCAAACAATGGCACCAACCACGCCAGTAATAAACACAACGAGCAATATCAAAAGGTGGTAAATATTGCGCATTACACGGGCTTTTCAATCAATAACTTTACGCCAAGTGCGACTAAGACAGCGCCCGTCGCCCCTTCCATCCACTTCATAAAGCTTGCATTCTTTAACAGGCTCTTAGCTGAGTTAAGTGCGCCAGCCAAACCACACTGCCAAACCATCGCAATAATAAAGTGCAAGGATGCCATCATCATTGATTGAAGCAAAGGAGAACCTTCTGGATTCACAAACTGTGGCAAGAACGCCAAGTAAAAAACTGCCGTTTTTGGGTTCAAGACGTTAGAAAGAAAGCCCTCTCTAAAAGAGCGTTTGCCATTAAACACTTCATGAACCTGCTCAGTCACTGACAAACCATTCTTCGACGACATCAGGGCTTTTAAACTGCTCATACCAAGCCAAATAAGATAAGCTGCACCAATCATTTTTACGATTTGGAACAACTCTGCAGATTGCGCCAGAATGGCCGAAATTCCAACCGCTGAAAAGAAAGCATGCACAAATAAGCCAAAGCAAATCCCTAAACTGGTTGTACATCCGTCTTTTAAACCCGCGCGACTGGTATTACGGATAACAAGGGCCGTATCTAAACCCGGCGTTAGCGTTAAAATAGTGATGGCAATAATAAATGCCTCAAAATTCAAGATATCCATATTATCGTGATAATTAATTGTTAATCCGTCATCAATACCGTCAATCCACGAGATTCGCAAGCTTCTTTTTTAAGAGAGCTATACAACTGAGTGAATTTATGGACAATGAGTGACGATTAATTGTTAATTATTAGTAAATTAACGCAGGTTGTTTCGTGCAACTCGACGTAAAGGACCCGTTATCGGGTGTTTAGGGAAAGAACAAAAGAATAAGAGTAGTCACATGAAGGCATTTACAAAACTCATTGAACATTCCAAAAAAGTGGCAAATTTTGAGCACCTCTCTGCCATCATAGGTTGGGACCAAGCAGCGGTCATGCCATCTGGTGGCACTGAAGCGCGCTCCAATGCTATGGCAGAGCTTGATGTACACATCCACTCATTGATGACTCAGCCACACTTGGGCGAACTTTTCGCTCAGGCAGAAGAAGAGACGCTATCTGCAAGTGAAAAGTCCATCCTACGAGAAATGAAACGTGAATGGCAACAAGCTAACTTGCTACCAGAATCATTAGTTCAAGCTCAATCTCTTGCTGGCTCCAAATGTGAACATGCATGGCGTACGCAACGCGGAGAAAATGACTGGTCTGGCTTTGAAAAGAACTGGGCAGAAGTCGTCAAACTATCGCAAGAAGAAGCGCAAATTAGAGCCGAAGCAAACGGCACAACGCCTTACGATTCCATGCTTGATATTTATGAACCAGGCACAACGTCTGCATCGTTAGACACGCTTTTTGCTGACGTAAAAACGTGGCTACCTTCCTTGATAGACGAAGCGCTTGAAAAACAGCAATCAGACAACATCTTATTGCCAACTGCGCACTACCCTGCGGAAAAACAAAAAGCGCTAGGGCTGGAAGTCATGAAGCTACTTCAATTCGATTTTGAACACGGTCGGCTTGATGAAAGTGTCCACCCATTTTGTGGCGGTGTGCCAACAGATGTGCGTATTACAACACGTTATGATGAAAGCGAGTTTGTCCAATCATTGATGGGGATCGTCCACGAAACTGGCCATGCCAGATACGAGCAAGGGCTACCAAAAGATTTAGCAGGAACACCAGCTGGTCAAGCCCGCTCTATGGGAATTCATGAGTCACAGTCGCTCTTCTTTGAAATGCAAATAGGACGAAACAACGCATTTATCGACCACCTTGCTCACATAGCTTCCAAGCATTTTTCTGGGGATGAATTTGAAAAAGACAATCTAGCCAAAATCTACACTCGCGTAGAGAAAGGCTTTATTCGCGTAGATGCCGACGAATTAACATACCCTGCCCACGTTATTCTTCGATATGAGATTGAACGTGATCTTATGAACGGTGCCATCAAGCATACAGACGTACCAGAGCTCTGGAACGAAAAAATGAAAGCGTATTTGGGACTCTCAACGGAAGGCAATTTCAAAAACGGTTGCATGCAGGACATTCATTGGACGGATGGAAGTTTTGGATATTTCCCGTCTTACACTCTCGGTGCGATGTACGCAGCCCAGTTCATGGCCGCAATGAAGCAAACAGTAGATGTGGACGCGGTTATTCGCTCTGGCGATCTGACGCCGATATTCGATTGGCTGTCGAAGAACATCTGGAGTAAAGGCAGCTTATTAACAACGGATGATCTCGTAAGAGAAGCAACGGGTGAAACACTAAATGCTAAGCACTTCCAAGCGCACCTAAAAGGCCGCTACCTGTAAATAGAAAAAGAATAGAACGTAAAAGCCCAAGGTTCGTATGTTCCTTGGGCTTTGTTAAGCTCTTTCTATGCTATGCCAAGCTAGGGATAAGTCTGGGCTTGTACAAACAATCCTCGCCTTCAGGTCTGGTTTTAAACCGACGGTGAAGCCACATATATTGGCTCGGACTTGCCATGATTGACGTTTCAACTATCTTATTCACGAAAACTGCCGCACCTTGAGGATCTTCTTTCGGGAAACCGTCAACTGGCGCACTAATCGTCAAAGTATAGTGTCCGTCTTTTCCTCTTACCATCGTAAAAGGCACGATGGCACAATCTGTCGAATCAACCAGCAGACTTGTACCTGTCGTCGTGCAAGCATTTTTAACGGCAAATAATGGCGCAAACGTTGAGCGTCGGTTTCCATAATCATGATCCGGTGCATACCAGACCCGCTCACCCGTTCTAAGCGCTTCAAGCATGGCTTTAACGTTCTTGCGATCAATAAGCGTACGATTAGAGCGAGAACGCCCCTTGTATTGAAAGTAATCAAAACACGGATTGTTGTTTGGGCGATAAACACCAGTTCCAGACTTTTTAATGCCAAAAGCACGAGCACCTAACTCTAAGTTCATCGAGTGTACGGCCAACATTAATGCCCCTTTGCCTGATTTTTCTAAAGCCTCGAGGTGCTCCATTCCTTTTATCGTAACGTGTTTGTTTACCCGTTTATCAGACCAAAACCATGCCATCGCGGTCTCAAATAGCGCAATACCTGTATTGTCGATATTGTCTTTTAAAATTGCTTCGCGTTGGCATTCTTCCATCTGAGGAAAGCAAAGCTCAAGATTGCGTCTAATCGTAACTTGACGTTTTTTCATGATTCGCATGGCTAAACGGCCAATGCCACGTCCTAATGCTAACTGAACTTTGAAAGGAAGGAGACTGAGTAAGTACATCACGCTGATGATAATTAAGGTTCCCCAGTAACGAGGCAAAAGAAATTCAGCCTTGAATTCAGGCTTTTGGTATTTATTCATGTGAGTATTGTCAGATGTGCCCATCTATAAGTGATAAAAACAATGATAATGGACTGCACTTTTATCATTGATAGCGCTAATAACATAAATTAAAGCGCGCGGATTCTATGGTTCTTCGACACACTACACAATAAGAACTTTGCAGAAATATGTAGGGGGATGAAAAAGCAGCAAAGATGAATCACCACGTTAACATCGATTGGAGTGATTAATCTACCGCACTTTCATAAAGTTTGGACAAACATAACTTTGTGTTTTCAATGCTCTAGATAATGGTGTTTTTTTAACCCCATAATGCAGCTATCATGAAAATAACAATAAACATGATAACCATTACCCTGAACAAGTAGGACAACTTTCCGGTGCCACCTTTTGGCGCTTGGTTACAGCATCCCATTGTGTTTCTCCATCGTTTCATTTCGATATGGCGTTAATGTACTCCTTGACCTTAGGGGAAAGTCAAACCTTTACCCAAAGGTTCTAATTCACCGCTATAAGTGTTTATTTATCCGACATATCACTCGTTTATATCCCATGGAAATAAAGCGCGTTGTTTTCAGCTCATTTTCGGATAAATACATACCGTTTTTCGCTATATACCCACTATTTATGAGGAATCTACAATACGCGAGTCTTACTTGTAGCACGCTACTTTTACAACCTAGAAGTTGTGCGCTCATCCATTAAAGGTATCGAATGAGCAATATCGTTAAATCCGCCGTTAAATTGAGTGTTTTTTCTATCATCATGATCACCGTAACTTCGGTCGACAGCATAAGGAACATTCCTGGGGCGGCTTTGTTTGGTAGCCATGCCATCTCTTTCTTCTTACTTGCTGGGCTCTGTTTTTTTGTCCCTACAGCGCTAGTGTGTGCTGAGCTAAGTACCACTTATCCAGAGCAAGGTGGTGTATATCTTTGGGGCAAAGAAACACTAGGGCCAAACTTTGGCTTTGCCACCGTGTGGTATCAATACGCTGAAAATATTGTTTACTATCCACCTTTAATTTCATTCATTGTTGCAACGGGGGCCTACCCTTTTTTCCCAGATCTGGCGCAAAACAACATGTTTATGTTGGTGATGATTAATGTGATTTTTTGGGCGTTAACTTTAGTTAATATCTTTGGCTTGCGCCTCTCTTCCCTGATTACAAATGTATTCGGCACCCTAGGTTTGATATTTCCGATTCTATTGATTATCGGATTAGGCGGGTACTGGGCGTATACCCATCCTGGTGAGTCTCATATCTCGCTTCGCCACGTATCTGACTGGTTGCCGGACCTTTCTCAAGATGGGATCGGAGCGGGTTTTACTGCGGTAGTTCTGTCACTTACAGGCCTTGAAATCACGACCTCTTATGCAAGCGAAGTCGAAAATCCGCAAAAAGCCTATCCCAAAGCTCTGCTGATCTCCACAATCTTAATCTTGGTTTCTCTGACGGCTTGCTCACTATCTATTTCTTCGGTCGTCTCAAGTGACCATTCTAGTTTGAGTGAAGGAGTGATACTTGCCTTCAAAGCTTTTTTTGATGATCTGCACCTCTCATTCCTGCTGCCTGTCATTGCCCTTGCTATTGTTTTTGGCACGCTTGCAAGCCTGAATAACTGGATAATCGCCCCGACTAAAAGTCTGCATGTTGCCGCAAAAGATAGTTTCATGCCGATGTCGCTCGCCAAAGAAAACCGCAACCAAGCCCCCGTCTCATTGTTGCTCTTGCAAGGCACGATTGTTAGCGTGCTCTCTTTGGTTTTCATTTTTGTTCCTAACGTCAATCAAGGCATGTGGTTATTGAATATCCTGATGACTCAACTCTATATGGTGATGTACATCTGTATTTTTGTTAGCTTTTTGGTCTCACGCTACAAACACGCAGATATTGAGCGCCCATTTCGAGTTGCGGGCGGAAAAATAGGAATGTGCTTAGTGGCTGGGTTAGGCTTGATGAGTTGCTTGGTGACGATTGTTGTATCTTTTGACGTGCCAGCAGGCATTAGCGCAAAAACTGGTGCATATGCACTGATATTAGGATTTATCGCATTTAGCCTCCCAGCGTTCGCCGCCGTGATGTATCGCAATCGAAAACATCGTCAACAAAGCAAAATGCTTGAGGTACTAGTAAGTTAACTATTGGATTGACATTAAAAAGCCGCAGCAATTTCTCGCTACGGCTTTTTATTTGGCATCACAAGTTGTGTTAGTTATCCGTGTCCTACAGTCTTGGATAACAGGTTAACAATCATCACACCAGTGAGGATAAACCCAATGCCAACAAGCGCCGGCAAATCTAGCCGCTGTCCATAAACAAAGTAGCCAACCGTCGCAACTAAAACAATACCCGCCCCACTCCATATGGCGTAAACAACCCCAACAGGCATCGTTTTTACCGTGACGGAAAGCAAGAAGAAAGCAATGCCGTAACCAATCAGAACGACTGTACTCGGCATCATTTTCGTAAATTGCTCTGTTTTGGGAATATAGGAAGTGGCAATCACTTCACATACAATCGCGATCGACAGCGCCAACATTGGCGGCATAGAGACAAGCATTTTGAACATAAGGCATTAACGCTCAACAGAAATGTAACCGACAACACGTCCGGATAATTAGGTCGCGCATTATACCCAACTCATCTCTCGATGGAATACCTCTTACTCAAGCAGCTTCAAAATGCAGGATTCACAGCGTGATCACTTGAATATAGAGACATTCACACGCCATCGCTTTCACTCACTTCTTGATGAGTAAGCGACAGGCCTGCTTTTTGGTGCTGCCGAGCAATTTCAAAGTAGATGTGCATATCAATTGGCTCTGGTGTATTGAGCAGCATCTTGCCCACTTCTCGTTGAAAGTGACCATAATTACCTAACTCATCCGTCAGCCCTAGCTGCTCGTAAGAAGCTTCATTGGCAAACATTCCATAGGCATACTGATAATGACTTAGATCCTTGCTCTTATCATAACCAAGCTCTTGAAGGGCTTGATCAATTTCTTTCGGCGTATAAGTGTCTTTATCGCCAAACAAGCGCAATAGTACGCTAGGAACCTCTTGAGCGATGCTCTGAATTTTTGTCTTTCTTTTAAAAATACCGAACATAATGTCCTCCACTGACGATGTTTCCAAATACACACTTTAATGCATATTGGTGAGCTGATTGTTTTTAGTATGGCTCATTAATCTGAGACTTCCTTACAACGAAGTCACTTTCGCATATTAACGTGATCACATAATTACCAGCAAATAGTACGACCAGCGTTTCAAACATATCTCATCAGAAACTCCGCTCTAGTCACAATTGTGTGACAGCTTCGAGCTCGGTTTACCATAATGTAAAGAGTAGATTGAAAAGTCATATTTCGTATCGACATCTAAACTTAATTAAGCTAGCTTTAGAAGTATAGACGTCTAGATTGACTATACTTAGGGAGAGAAAGTCGTGCCAATTAGAATTCCAGATCAACTACCAGCTACCGATGTGCTAAGGACAGAGAACATCTTCGTAATGAGTGAAACGCGTGCTGCGAGTCAGGAAATACGTCCTTTACGAGTGCTGATCCTGAATCTGATGCCCAAAAAAATAGAAACTGAAACTCAGTTTTTGCGTCTACTCTCAAACAGCCCATTACAAGTCAATGTCGAGTTGTTACGCATTGATAACCGCCCAAGCAAAAATACGCCAACCGAACATTTGGATACTTTTTATCGTCAATTTGAAATGGTGAGAGATAAAAATTTCGATGGCATGATCATTACTGGTGCCCCACTAGGTTTGGTTCAATTTGAAGATGTCATTTATTGGGACCACCTAAAAACCATCATGGAATGGGCAAAAGATCATGTGACATCGACTCTTTATGTCTGCTGGGCAGCACAAGCAGGACTGAAGTTGCTCTACGATCTACCTAAAAAAACGCGTAAAGAGAAACTTTCAGGCGTGTACCATCACCAGATTCATCATCAATTCCATCCTATGTTGCGTGGGTTTGATGACACATTTTTAGCGCCTCATTCACGCTATGCCGACTTTTCACCTCACTTTTTAGAAGAACATACCGACTTAGACATCCTAGCCACATCGGATGTTGCAGGTGTTTACTTAGCGACAACAAAAGACAAGAGAAATGTGTTTGTTACTGGGCATCCTGAATACGATTCGCATACCTTACATAACGAATATATCCGCGATTTAAGCGAAGGCATGGAACCAGCCATTCCCGTCAACTACTATCCAAACAACAATCCTGATAATCCACCAATTGCCAGTTGGAGAAGTCATGGACATCTCCTCTTTTTAAACTGGCTGAACTACTGCGTTTACCAGCAAACACCTTATGATCTTGATCACTTCAGTGAAGACGCTTTTACTAAAGACGATTAACCTCAAAGCACGCAAACAAAGCGCTTATGATGCCTAAATGTAATATGTGAACCAAGCCGCCATATGGCGGCTTTTTCATACCAGTTTGCAAACCTGATCGCATAGTGTTTTTTCCTCAATAGGCTTTTGCTACGTAATTCATATCATGCTGGGAGATTCAGGGATGTAGGGACAAAGAATGAAAACAACAAAGCTCGGTGCACTACTATTAATCTCTCAGTTTGCACTTGTGGGCTGCGTGACGGTGAAAGAAGATGGTAGCCCTGTCGTTAAAGCCGATCCTGTAGCAATGGCAGAATCACGTATCGCACTTGGCCTAGGTTATTTAGAAGGCGGCAATATGATTCGCGCGCATGATAACTTGCAACAAGCCTTAACCCACGCACCTCAATACTATCGTGCTCAGTTATCGATGGCTCACTACTATGAAACGGTTGGTGAAGATGCTAAAGCCGAGCAAATGTATAAACGCTCTCTACGCCAACACACCAAAAACGGTAACGTGCTCAATAACTACGGCACCTTTCTTTGCAAGCGGGGTGACTTCGAGAAAGCCGATCAAATGTTTAATCGAGCCATTGAGCAGCCTTATTACTATCTCATTCCGGCCAGTTATGAAAACGCCGCATTTTGCGCGTTGAAGTCACAAGATAAAGACAAAGCGAAATACTACTTCGCCCGAGCTATTGATCATGACCCTCATAGGCCAAAATCTATTTTGCAGCTGGCCAAGCTAGAAATTGATAGCGGCAATTACACTGAAGCCAGAATTCGATTAATGAGATTTAATCAAATGTATGGCGTTAAGAAACCCTCTTTACAGCTCATGATTCAACTTGAACGTGCAGCAGGTAATGAAGCACTCGAGAAAAAATATCAAAAGCAATTGGAGAGATTTTCTTAACACGACGTCATGATAAAGAAGGTGTACTCGCTCGCAGACACTACTGAACTTGACTAAGAATCCAGTGAATTAAAACCCACGGTGAAACATTCATCCTGTACATAAACTTCAAATTCGGTACTATTTGAACGGAATAAGTGACCAAGTCACATTATAAAAGTGCGCTAGTAAAACGAAATTTGTACATCATACTGTTTCTACTATTGATTGGGGCGCATTGATAAATGCTAAATATTACTGACATGCACCAGAAGGAAGTTGAAGCCGGATGAAACCTGCCTGCACTCTGTTATCACTCACTTTGCTGAGTTCGCCTTTTGTCGTCAGTGCACAAGAAAATATTGAAAAAACATTCACGTTTGGCATTGTTTCCAATAAAGCTCAAAGCAAAATCAAAAAGTCGACGCCTTTTACGCAGCACGTGACCAATGGTTTGGCCGGATACGGATACACCAAGGGGGCTGTAAAAGTATTTAAAAATTATCGCCAGCTCGCGGTGGCACTTGAAAATGGCACCGTTCAAATTGCAACAGCCACCCCCTTCAATGCAATGACCCTCGAGGCAGAATCTGGCAGCCAAGTCATTGCCATACGCTGGAAAAAAGGTTTACAAAAATATCATACGGTATTCTTTACCCACAAAGAGAGCGGTATCGAGTCGATTTCTGATCTGCGCGGAAAAACACTTGTTTTTGAAAAGCGTACATCCACCAGCAGCTATTACTTACCTGCTATTACACTGCTTAATCAAGGGGAGAAATTAGAATACCTCCCCTCCTCCGATGACAAACCAGCCAAAGACAGTATTGGATATTTATTCCTTGACGAGCACTTGGCTCAATCAAATGAAATCAACCTTTCAGTATGGGTGTATAAGCAGAGAGTCGCAGCAGGAGCGTTCAGCAATTTCAATTGGAGCAACCCTAAAGATCTTCCAGAAAGCATGAAAGACAAACTAACGATTTTCGCTCGCTCGGTAGAAATACCTAGAGACTTAATTCTCGCCTCTCCGACCTTAAGCCAAGATCAGCAACATAAAATCACGTCAATATTGCTCGGTATGGAGACATCTCAGCAAGGTGCTCTAGCACTTAAACAGTTCCAAAACACGAAAAAGATCACCGCTCTAACGCCAGAAATGTCCGCGTCCTTAAATACCGTTCGAACATCTATTCACTTGTTACCGAAGGTGGATTGATGTTCCACAAACTCTCACTCGAAACTAAATACATTTGCTCGACCATTTTTGTTGTCCTGTTTGTCGTAGTGATAAACCTCGCACTATATATGCATGGTTACGATACGTACTCAAATAACTTAACCCGCCAAATCACCGAGAACTCACAAGAAAAAACAGAGTCTTACGTCAAGCAAAAAGGATTGGTTTACGCAGAGTTATTATCAAAGCAACTTTTTGACCCACTCTATACGGATAATATCAGCCAAGCATACGAGCAGATTAAAGCAACATTAAGCCAACCAGATGTCTCGAAGATACACGTTGTTGATAATGAAGGGCTAATCTTTCACGACGGTACGACTCAGCTGAGTATGTTTGCCCAGCCTCATTACCGTTCTCGCTTTATTTTGAAAGCAATAGAAGAGTCTAGAATTCTCATTTCTTTTTCTAAACATCAATTAGAAATTGCGGCACCGATTCAGCAATCGAATATCACACTGGGCGCTGTGTATCTTGAACTGAACCTAGCACATCTATTAGAAGAGAAAGAACAAAACATTGCGCAAGTACAAGCGCTTACCTCAAACGATAAGCAAAAGATGTTTAACTTGCTGCTCACGATCAGTGCGATATCCGTTCTGCTCGGAAGTGCCATCGCGTATGCTTTGGGTCGCTCATTAATAAAACCACTCAAACAACTTAAAGAACAATTTACAGAGTCAAATACTCAAGCACTGCCAATCACTGATATAAAAAGTAAAGATGAAGTGGGTGATCTTATTTCGGCGTATAACAAAATGTCCAACAAAGTGAACCGATACACAAGCCGGGTGGAGTTCATGGCGTATCACGACATTCTTACCTCCCTGCCTAACCGAGAAAAGTTGCTCATTGATATCCAAAAGCAAATAACGAACCGCAGATCTCCCTCACTCGCGGTTGTTTTTATTGATCTGGATGACTTTAAACATATTAACGATAACTACGGGCATAGCATCGGGGATAAATTGCTAGGTCATCTCGCCTCAGAACTTCAAGGTCGTTTGCCGAGTTACTTCCAGCCTCTTTACCGTCTTTCAACCATCGTAAGCCGAGTCGGCGCTGACGAATTTGTGCTGGTCTTTCCATGCAAAGACAGTCTCGACGCTAGAGAAAAAGTGGACGATATTCATCGCCAACTGCTTTCTCCTTTTAACTTGGAAGAGAACGATATTCAAATTACGGCAAGCCTTGGAGTAGCGGTGTATCCGGAATTTGGCTCAAACGCAGAGTCTCTTTTACAACTCTCCTCACTGGCGGCGCAAGAATCTAAACGACGCGGCAAAGATATCATGACGATATACGATTCCGCGTTTGATGAGACCGTGAAGCAGCGCTTATACATAGAAAAGGAACTGCGCCGCTCAATACGTGATTTATCTCAGTTCGAGCTTTGGTATCAACCCCAGTTCGACCTCAACACCTACCAGTTGATTGGTGTCGAAGCATTGGTTAGGTGGAATCATCCGGAGAAAGGTTATATTAGCCCAGAATTATTTATCCCGATTGCAGAACAAAGTGACTTAATTTTAGAGCTTGGTGAATACCTCATCGAGACAGCAATTAGCCAGCGAGCACAATGGGCGGGTCATTTCACTGCTGATTTTCATATCGCATTAAATTTGTCTCCTAGGCAGATCTACCGCCAAGATTTAAGTCAGCTCTTTTCGAAATATTTACAACAATATCAAGTCCCCCCTCAAACCATTCATGTTGAAGTGACAGAGTCTCTGTTTATTGATGATATTGAGAAAGCGCAGTACGTGCTCAAAAAATTACAAGCTAACGGCGTAGAAGTGTGGCTAGATGATTTTGGAACTGGGTACTCAGCCCTCGCCTACCTACAACAAATGTCGTTTGATGGGCTTAAAATTGACCGTTCATTTATCGCTCAAATCCAAAAAAATGAACAAGATGATTCATTAGTCCGTGCGATTATATCCATGGCTCATAACCTAAGAATGAGAGTGGTAGCTGAAGGCATAGAAACCCAGACCCAACTAACAAGGATGGAATCGCTTCACTGCGACGTTGTTCAAGGCTTTTTCTTGGGTAGACCGGTGCCGGCAGAAGAAATCATAGAGTTTGAGCAACAACGTCAAACAATAGATGATTCAACCGCCAGCAATTACGCTTAACTGAATAATTTATCGCGTTCATTGAATTAAAGGGGATTCGTTCTGCAATATCGGTCACACTTCGCCATCTCGCAAGTATGAATTTCCTCTTAAAATCTAACATTTGAGATAGGTAAACTACACTTTTCATATCAACTCTTTGGATATGGAAACGCGTGTGGTCGGGATATTTGCTTGGAACAACCTGTCTGTAAAGCAGAAACTTTTTGGATTGGTCCTACTACCAATCTTATTGTTATTGCTTCTTGCAGGTAAACATGTACAAAACCTCTCTATCCAAGCTCAAGAACTTCAAAAAGCACAACTCTTCTCCCAATATATAGATCGTGTTTCCTCACTGTATTATTTGACGAGCGATCCAAGGGTCGCGAATAACGCTCAAGAAACCCGCCAGCTCGTTCAAACTTTACAAGATACAGCTTCACCTGTTTTTGGTGACAATGCCGATATATTAAATCAGCTCACGAATTTCGAAGAAGCAACACTGTCAATGCTCTCGTCCAATAATACAGAAGATAAGTTAGATGCAGCTGAGTGGCGTGCCGACACATTCAAAGAGATTCTTTTGAGTTTGGATAGAGTCTACTTCAGCCATGTAAGTTATGAAACCAACACTCACCTCTCCTCATTGATGCAGCTTGAGTGGTTAATGTTTTGGTCAACAGAAGAGCATAGACTCAGCAAATACTTGGTGGAATCTACAGAGCAGGGGCAGATTTACGATCCAGCTATCCAAGCCAGTATTCAATCATTAATCCAGAACCAACAACTGCTGTTCGAACGCTTTGTCACACTTAATGCGAATAAGCAGCAAGTCAACCTCCTCATCGAAACCTTTACCGATAATGTCTTTGCTAAAAGCCAAGCATTTCGAGCCAATTTGTTGCAGCCATCAAACCTTAGAGTATTGACACCCACTCAAATAGATGACGGGTTATCTGCGCTTTATAAACGCTTAAGTTTATTACGTAACGTTGATGACCAGATGGAACAGCAACTTATTAAGGATATATCCAAGACGATCAGTGAAACAACACAGCACCGCATTGGCTTCATTGCGCTAATGAGCCTCGTGACATTGCTGGTTGTGAGTTTGACACTGAGGTTAGTGCGTAAGGTCACTGGCAACTTGAATTTAGTCCTCGAATTCCTAAGTCGAGACACTTACGAAGAGGACAACAATGAAAACTCACCACTGACAGAGTTGACCAAAGGGAAAGATGAGCTCAGTAAGTTTGCTAAAGAGGTAAAAAAACTGAGTTATGAACGTGAGCAGTCAAGACAAAAGTTAACTCAAGCTAAAGAAGATGCTGAAAAGGCGAAAGATGATGCCATCGAGGCAAGCAAAGCCAAAAGTAGCTTTCTGGCAAATATGTCTCATGAGATTCGAACCCCTTTAAACGGTGTTATTGGCATTTCAGAAGTTTTGTCAGACACGCCGCTAACGGCGACACAACGTGATTATGTCGACACGATAGAAACCTCCTCGCAATTACTGTTGAGCTTAATAAATGACGTTCTGGACTTCTCTAAAATTGAATCTGGTATGTTGCTTATCAGCCCTCATTCAACCTGCGTTCGTGAATCCATCTACGATATTGCTTCTATTATTTCCCCGAAAGCGAAAGAAAAAGGCATCGATGTTCAAGTCAGCATCAGCCGCAATACGCCCTATCACGTTATGTTGGATGATCACCGTATACGCCAAATTATCATGAACTTCATGTCCAATGCCGTAAAGTTCACTAAACAAGGCTGCGTTGAACTCTCTGTCATCACTAGAGAAATCAAAAATGATGAAGCGAGTATCGAGTTTTCAGTCAAAGACTCAGGGATCGGTATTGATGAGCAGCAACAAAAGAAGATATTTGCTCCTTTCGCCCAAGAAGATAACTCCACCACCCGACAGTTTGGAGGGACAGGGCTTGGGCTTGCAATTAGCACGCAGCTGGTAGAATTGATGGGCGGTGAGATTCAGCTTGAATCCGAGAAAGGCAAAGGTAGCCGATTTTTCTTCGAACTTACGGCTCCAATTGTGACTCAAGAGTTCAATGGCTATCACTCCCTTAATCACAACGATATATGGATAGTTTGCAACAACCCTACTTTGGAGCAAAAGCTGCGTGACGAGTTGAGCTTTTTCCACATCAATGTTCAGCAATCAGTAAATACACTGGATGCTCTGCCAACGTGGATTGATAACGAGCGCATCATTGTTATCAACGTAGAAACTTCTCCAAATACCGCAGCCAAACATCTAGGTGAAATGAAAAGACTTTGCATGCAAAATGTTCGAGTTTGTCTTATTAAACACCTTCATAGCGCCCAGCGTGATTTTGGTAACAGCATTAGTGCATTGGTCACTCAACCCCTCTTAGGACAGCGCTTAGTAAAAGCACTTGAAACTTGTGCTGCAAACTTCCCTCAAGTAAACAAAGAGAACACGACAACAGCCAATGCTAAGACTTTCCCAAAAATCTTGGTGGTCGACGACAACACCGTCAATCAAAAAATCGCTGGATTACACGTCACAAAAGCGGGCTTCGACTTTGATATCGCCGTAAACGGAGAAGAAGCCGTAGATATGTTTCAACAAAATCAATACTGCTTAATCTTAATGGATTGCATGATGCCTGTGATGGATGGGTTTGAAGCAACCAAAATGATCCGTCAAATTGAAGCAAAAGAAAAACGGACGTTCAGAATCCCAATTATCGCGCTAACAGCAAGTGTAGTCGATGATGACATTCAAAAGTGTTTTGATGTTGGAATGGATGATTATGTGCCCAAACCTTTTAAAGCGGGTTTGTTGAAAGAGAAATTAGATAAAGCCATTGGACTACGAATTTCCAATATTGTTTCTGATGAAAAGCGACAGGCAACGGACACTACTCACACTCCTGAAAAAACCTCGCATGCTGAACAATCAGAAGCGACCGTGACGCCTATTCGCTCAGAACGGATTTTGCTCGTCGAAGATAACCGAGTAAATCAAAAAGTCGCTTCGCTGCTTTTATCCAAAGCTGGTTATCAATTTGAAGTGGCCGAAAACGGACAGGTTGCGGTCGAAATGTTCCAAAAAGATGGTGGGTTCGACATCATTTTGATGGACTGCATGATGCCGATCATGGATGGGTTCGAAGCCTCGCGACAAATACGCGCCTACGAAGCAAGTAAAGGTCTTCCTAAGACTCCCATCATCGCGCTAACGGCTAGTGTTGTGGATGATGACATTCAACGCTGCTTCGATTCAGGCATGGACGCTTATGTACCCAAGCCTGTTCGTAGAGAAAAGCTGTTGTACCAGATTGAAAATGCGATATAGGTAGCAATGATGAGCGGCGACATTTCTCTCCTCTGTTTTCTTTTGCGCTGCATAAAACGCTACCTATTCATTGTTGTTTTCCTTCTACCCATAGATAGTCAAGTACTTGCTGCAGAGAGCTACGCCGTTTTCTCGTTTAATAGTGAGTTCTCGCCCCTAACCATCAATAAAGCGCGAAAGTTGTACAGAGGAAAAACGCAACTCTTACAAGGGCAGAGAATTGAGCTATCTGACTGGCCAGCGACATCAGCGGAGAGAGCGGAGTTCTATCGCTACCTTCTCAATAAAAACTTGGCGCAAATGAACGCGCACTGGGCGAGCTTGTCTTTTTCAGGCAAAGCGAGGCCACCCAAAGTGATTGCAAACTCTAGCATTGATGCGCTGATCACGTGGATGCAAGAAAAGCCCAATCGGATTGGTTATGCCCCTGCTTCGAGCGTGCCTGGAAATGCTCGTATTTTGTGTGTGGTGAGCTCGGAGGATTAATATGAAAAAATATTTGACCATGTTATCACTGAGTGTTGTCGCCTTTCCGAGCTTAGCCACCATTGAGTTATCAGATCACCTGTCTTTGAGTGGTTTTGGTTCGACATCTTGGTCTAAGTCGGATAACTCCACAACGGTTCTCGTCAACCGCTTTATTCATGATGAAGCCTGCTACGATTGTGACACAACCTTCGGCCTGCAGCTTGATTACTTTTACAAGGCATTTCGAGCATCCGCACAAGTAGTCAAGCGTCCGCAAGATCATTGGAGCTCGCCCCAATTAGAGTGGGCATATTTAGCTTATACCCATAAAAATATAGAGATACGTGGGGGACGATTGAGGCTGCCGCTGTTTTTGATGTCTGAGTATAATTATGTCGGTCACGCTTTTACCCAAGCTCGACCACCAAATGAAGTGTATGACAGCATATTAGGCATCACCGCTTACAATGGTTTATCCATTCGCTGGAATCACGACCTCAATGAGCAAATCATGCTTACTACAATGCCGTTTATAGGGTTTAAAGACAGCAGTGATGTCACCCTCAACGAAGATACTGAACTGAAGATCGAATCAGACAACACAGCCGGAATAAACTTAACACTCAGCGGAAATGCCTACCGTTTTAACTTTTCTTATCTACATGGCGATTATGACCAAACTACGGTTCTCTCCAATACCAAACAATCCACACCTGAAGGGGGAGCCATGTTAATTGACCGTTTGGTTCTAAAAGAAAAAGGCAATACGATTGACCAGTTTTCTCTAGGAGTAAGGTATGAGCTCGATAACCTTGTGATAATGGCTGAAGGACAAACCAGCAACATTTCCTCCTCTTGGTACGCAACAACGGGTTACAACGAGAATAAATTGACGCCCTATATAGTTTACGGCCAACAGTTTAATAACAATGATACAAAAAATGGGGACAGCTATCTGTTTGGGGTGAGATACGACCTAGATTATAACGTGTCACTGAATGCTGAATGGCAAAAGTTTAACGCCCACAATAACGATACTGGCGCGTTTTCATCGATACCAGAAGATAACAGCGCCAATCTTTACACCCTGATGTTAAATTTCGTTTTTTAACTTTTCTATACTGACACCGTATAAACCGTGGGCATTTACCTTTGTTATCGTTGATACATGTTGTGCGTGATTTGACGCTCTTTGTAATAGAATTCTTTGTCATGTTCGCCTATCTCTCGCAATACACGACACGGGTTCCCTACCGCAACAACATTACTTGGAATATCTTTTGTTACCACACTACCGGCACCAATTACGCTGTTTTCTCCAATCTTGACGCCAGGCAATACCACTGAGTTAGCGCCAATCCATACATTATCACCAATATGAATAGGGATATTGAATTGCGCAACTTCTCTTCTGAGCTCTGGTTCAATCGGGTGGCCTGCCGTTGCTAGTGTCACATTGGGCCCAATCATGACACTATTGCCAATGTAGATATACGTATCATCGACTAGGGTTAAGTTAAAGTTTGCATACACGTTATCACCAACGTATGTATGCCTCCCCCAATTCGCTCGAAGCGGCGGCTCAAAATAGCAGTTGTCACCAACAGCGCCGAGCAAACGTCGTAATATTTCTGTACGCTTTTCAGATTCAGAAGGCCGAGTTTGGTTGTAATCGTAAAGAACTTCTAAACACTGTGTTTGCTGCTCGACTAACGCTTCATCATTACAAAAATATATTTTCTGACTATGAAGCATTGATTCACTATCCATAATATCCTCCGTTCTATCTGACCAGTAGCTTCAGGCTGCTGGAACACCTCGCAATACGAGTTCCTGTCGAGATTGACTAACAGAATGTATGATGTCGTTTTTTGCAATAAGTTTAATGACATGCTTGCGAGGCCTAACGCAAAATACCGAATAACTTGAAAGAAATATGTGAATCAGACGAGTAAATAACACAAAGCTCGATGCAGAGTTAGCTTTGTTTATCTCGTTTCATTTTCAAGCGCTTTTCTTTACGTCGTAACGCTCGGAAAAACTTCGACTCCTCGTGATACCAGCCGATAACACTAACCGGGAAGCCCACTAGCATCATGATAAAAAGATCCGCGGGCAGTTGCTCCAAAATATCACTCAGGGAGTGCAGCTCACCAAAAATGAATAAACCAATGACTTTACCAAGCAATAGTGCGCAACAAATCATAAAAAAAGACTTCGTGATGTAATGCCTTTTGCCTTTTTTACGCTCTTCTCGCCAATAGGCATATTTATGTTGTCGGTCGTACATTCATCCCCCAAGTGACAATGTCACTAGCCACAAACATTCAGGCAAAGTAACAGGCTTTAGCTGCACTCTAATGATAGTGTGAATTAGAAGCGAATGCTTGTCATGGCAATGAGAAAGCGGCACATCATGCTGCGCATTTTACGACTTTATGGACGCTAGCATGATCGCGCAATACAGGGAGATATCAGCTTGTTAATTACGGAGTGAGTTAATGTTTTCGGAACACCCAAATTGGACCAATAAGAAGAAACTGCAAATCTTCGAAAAAAGACGGTTTCTTCCCTTCTATTTTGTGACCAATGAACTGCAAGATCCACAGTACACCGAATAGGAGCATCGAAATATGCAGTACGGGCAGCGCCAATACCTCCAAAGACCATATCAGGCCGATGCACGCTAATGTATACCCTAACATCATCATAAAGACGCTGAGAGACAAACGAAAATAGAAAACCCATACAGGTATGACAGCAATCCAGACCCAGTTAAACTCGAAACCCAAGATGGAGATTTGAGGAATTGACCAAATTAGACCTACCACAGATAGGTAAATACCCGGAACTGCGATTGTGTGAATCTTTTGGTTGATGGGGTTTTGATGGCTCTCCCCATATTCTTTTAGCCATTCAGATAATGCTCGCATATCATTCCTACTTTTCCGCCTACTTATTCTTATATAGCTTGAGGATGGAAAAGGTGCGAATTTTTCTGTAATAGCTATTACTGACCAAGCAATGCTCGTTGCACTTTTGGTAGTTTGGCAACGACGAGAGTATAAGAGCGTTCACATAAATCCTGAATCAATCCATCTTCCACATCACCATTAAAATAAACCGTTATCCAGTGACGCTTATTTAGGTGATAACCAGGAGTGATGTCCGTAAACTGCGATGCTAAGACTTCTCCATCTTCTGGTTTTACTTTTACGCTGACATACTCCCGACCGTTTCTCTCTGCAATAATCGCAAACATTTTACCTTTGATTTTGTATACAAGCGCTTCTGGACCAAATGGGAAATCACTCTCTGCACACATAAAGGTACTTAAATAACCTTCTAACTCTTTGCTTCTCATTCCGTCCCACCCTTCCTGTATCTTTTACTCAAACAAAGGCAATAGTAGCCTTAACGCCTGGTTAACCTGCGCTTTCTCATTGCCTTCTAAACCATGTAGCAGCGATTGCTGAACGTCCACATGCTCTAAGATCAACTTGTCAATTAAGGTTAAGCCCTTTTCGGTTAACTCAACGGTGACACTGCGTCTATCTTCTTTACTGTGTGTTCTGGTAATAAAGCCTTTCTTCTCGAGTTTATCTAATCGGTTCGTCATCGCGCCCGAAGTGAGCATCATCGAATCAATTAGCGCCGAGGGAGTAAGGCAGTATGGTGAACCTGCTCGGCGAAGTGTCGCCAACACATCAAATTCACCCATCTTAAGATCGTACTTCTTATGTAGGTCAGCGACCCGACACTCCATGTGCTTAGCAATTCGCATTAGCCGACCCATAATTGCCATCGGTTCAGTGTCGAGCTCTGGCTTCTCCTTAGCCCACTGCTCTACCACTCTATCAATTGCGTCCATGGTTTCTCTCCAAACGTCATTAATTTTTATTTTAACATAAAGATACTTTACAAAAAGTAACCTTACCGATATCTTTACAATTAATTATCTCAACGTAAAGATATTTAACATGAACATTTTGCTTGCAATGATCCCGGCTTTTTTTTGGGGGACAACTTATGCTGTTACTCAGTTTACGCTTCCGGACTGGCCTCCCGTTTTACTTGGTGCGCTAAGAGCATTGCCTGCGGGTCTTTTGCTCCTCGCAATAAAGCCATCTTTCCCGAAAAAGAGTGAATGGAAAGTGCTGCTTGTTTTAGGAACTATCAACATCGCTTGCTTCTTTGGTCTCATTTTTGTCATGGCGTTGACGCTTCCTTCTGCGATCTCAGGTGTCGGTATGGTATCAGTGCCCGTTTTTGCGATGCTGTTTGGCTGGGCAGTCTATAAGCGCCAGCCGAGCGCAATACAGGCAATAGGTGGAGCGACTTTGATTGCTTTGGCTTGGTTCTTATTTGATCCTAGCTCTATTTCGCTCAACCCTATGGGTTTGCTGGCGATGATCTCCGCCATCATGTGTATTGTGATAGGCAGTAGCGTAACGAAATCACTAGGAACGAAAATGCATTGGTGGACAGTATTAACATGGCAGCTCATTTTGGGTGGTGTGATTATGTCTGTCGCAACAAGCGTGCTGGCAATAAACAATCCAGAGCCATACGTTACGGCCGTTCAAAACTTATCAATGACGAACACCCTTGGGCTGCTGTGGGTGATCATTCTGAACACTGCATTAGGCTACGGCATGTATGTTTGGCTATTGCAGCGTATGTCGGTCGTTGACTTTACTTTTGGTGGCATTGCCAACCCCGTTGCGGGCATTGTGTCAGGTTTGCTGCTATTAGGTGAGACTTTCACCCCTCTCCAATACAGCTTGATGCTAGGGATGATTGTTATGTCATTGCTACCTCAATTAATCGCTTCATTAAAAACTAAAAAAGCCGCCCTTTCTTCCTAAGTAAAATCCTAACGCCCGATGCTAGAATCGGGCGTTCATATTCTCTGTAAACTCCGTTTGAATTCTAAGACTTCAACAGGTGTTTTATCGAACAGTGAACCCAAAAAGGTTCAGCAATAAAAAAGGTGCCGAAAGACACCTTTAATAATGAATACGCCCCATTATGCCTTGCTTTAAGTCATCACAAGGTTGTTAATAGCCTCTGGTTTAGCGTAGACATACCCTTGAATATGGTAAATAGAATGCTGAGCCAAATACGCGACTTGAGCCTCGCTCTCTACACCTTCTGCAATCATCTCACATTCCGCTTTCTGTGCTGCCGAGACAATAGAATCCAACACTTTCAATTTTTGGTCATCAGAGCCTATTGGGTCGATGAACATCTTATCCACTTTCAAGCATCGGATACCCAGATCTTGCAAATAAGAAAAGCCGCCATACCCAGTCCCAAAATCGTCAATTTTGAACTTGTAGCCTTTATTCGCCAGATACAAAATCTCTTTTTTCGCTGCCTCTGTATCTTTTACAGGAATTCGCTCGGTCAACTCAAAATGCACTCTCTTCGGACATGGCCAATTCAGTTCTGACAGTAACTTGGTGAGTTCACCTGACTCTAAATGGGAAGAAACAATATTGATGCTGACCCACACATGCTCAGGTAACACACTAAGATCTTGTATGATTTTACGAATAAGCTGATTCGTCATTGGGACAATCAGACCACTTTCTTCTGCAGCGCCGATGAACATGTTTGGGGGCACCATACCCTCACGGCGAGACCACCGAATCAGTGCTTCATACCCCACTGTTACACCATCACGGCTATCGACAATCGCTTGGTAATAAGGGACAAATTCCGCATTATTAATCCCATTCTGGATCAAGCCTTTGATAGACTTTCTCAAGCTCTTACTGGACACATATACAAACGCAAGAGCCAGCCCCATAAGCACACTGGCTAGGCCTCCCCATAGAAAGACTCTTTCCTGAGCATAGCTCTTCAGTTTCTCGCCACTGTGTATTTTGATGAGCATATTGGCTTGAGAATCAGCCGAGAAGAATAACTCCTTTGAAACTGCCGCTTCTTCTGCTGCAATGGCTGGTTTTCCTCGACTTATTGTTAAATCTCCAAATACAGGCTCATCATATATAAACTCGACGAACAAACAGTCTTCACAAGGCGTTTTGATCACTTCTTTAACCCAACTATTATCGAGAACCCAGACAACTTCAACATGTTCATTTTCATAAATGACCATCCACTCAACTTGATCTTGGTGTTCCGGTAAAATAAGTGATACAAAAAAGTTTTCGCCAAGCTGAAATCGTTGCGCATTGGATAAATGAGATACTTCACGACCAATCGTGGAGCATGTTTTACCGTCACTCGTTTCCATCGCAATAAAACGGATGTAATGGTTATAAAAACGTGGGTCGCGTAATGTTCTAACATCACTATTACTGCACGTGAAATCTAACTGCGCAACCTGCTTTACAATCGCCTCATCCAAATACATGGATCGTTGGTGTAAATAATCGACATAGGTGTCTATTTTAGTCTCTTTGATATAGCTGATGTAAAAATTGGCTATTGAATTAAAAGCCACAACAAAAACTGCAATGGGAACTAGGCCAAGCAAAATGGCATTTCTTGTTATCTTCGTAATCAAAGCTCCTCCTAACGTTCAGCCAAACAACTTAAATTAAAGAGTGACATGAACACTATCTCACGTTTACACACCAAAAAGTGAGGATCGAATCTCAATAAGAAGTATAGAAGTGCAAGGCTTGCCACAGAAAAAATGAGAGTACTGCTGCATATCCAAGATAGCAACTCTCTTGAATGAGACTTACCGACGATAATCGCGAGAAAAGAGGGGCTTATGCTCAACATAACCAATGTATAAAACGACTTTTTTGCCATCCAATGACTTGCCACAGTCACTAACTTTCTAATTGACCTTTGGAAGCACTAGCAACACACTGCATGATAAAATAGGAAAAGCTACTTAGAGCTTTTTACCAGCATTACAGGCTTATCGACCAGGGAGGGTCATGAAATGAAATTAGCTCAATTAAATATTGCGCTTGCTAAATACCCTTTGGATGCACCAGAAATTAAAGAGTTCGTAGACAATTTGGACTTAATTAATGGTATAGCTGAAGAAAGTGAAGGCTTTATCTGGCGTCTAAAAGACGACTCCGGCGATGCAACAAGCATTAAATTATTTGATGACCCGAACATGATTGTAAACATGTCTATTTGGGAAAGTACTGACTCACTTAAAAACTTTATGTTTCGTACCGGTCATAGAGATTTCATGCGCCGAAAAAGCGAATGGTTTCATCGTTTAGCGGAGGATAGCTATGTTCTGTGGTGGGTAGAAGACGGTTATATACCAACACCACAAGAAGCCTTGTTACGCCTTCAGCATTTGCGCGAAAACGGAGATACGCCATTTGCTTTCACATTTAAAACAAACTTTACAGAAGCAGATCTTGTGTAAAGTACGTGTATAACAAAAAATCGCGTTCAAATTTATACTGACTATAAGGTTAATTGGTGTGAATCACTGTCAGTTCTACCGACTTACTCGGAAAGGCGGGCAAGTGAACGCATAAAATGCGTTCACTTGGTTTATCGTTAATAGGGTGTTCTATTTCAGAAATAAAGTTCATTCGTGCTAAATTTACGGTACCATGCACAATTGACCAAATTGTAGTTATTCATGATTATACCAACTAAGACTCCCTCTCCCCTGCCCTCTGATGTATCTTGCTCTAACTGTAAGGCTTGTTGTTGCCGTCTCGAGGTTATGATTATTTCTGATACTGGCGTACCTGAAGAGTTTATTGCGCGTGACCAGTATGGAGGCGAAACAATGATGCGGCTAAATGATGGTTGGTGTGCAGCTTTAGACAGAGACACATTAATGTGTACGATTTACGAAAATAGGCCTTGGATTTGCCGCGAATTCGAAATGGGCTCCAATGAATGTTTAGATGAGCGAGTTAAATTCTTGTAAAACCACTCAAATTTACACTGATGGCAATGCGGAGTATTTGTAGAGGGTGTGCAAAGGAAAAATAAGGTGTTTAAATCTGAGTATCAACAAATTATGGATACAAAAAAGCCCACCGTTTGGTGGGCTTTTTCTAAAATTTGGTGGGTCCGGGCGAACTCGAATCGCCGACCCCTACCATGTCAAGGTAGTACTCTAACCAACTGAGCTACGGACCCAAATTTTTATGTTCCTATCCATTCAATTCAGAATGGTGCGTCCGAGTGGACTCGAACCACCGACCCCCGCCATGTCAAGGCGATACTCTAACCAGCTGAGCTACGGACGCATTTCTCTGGAACGACGAGGATATTAGCTATAAGCGAACGACGGTGCAAGCACAAATTTACCAACTTTGAACCGTTTGGCGAAAATGTAAACTCAACACGCGTTTTCAGATGATTTTATCGACAAGGACTGAGCCTGCAGGGTTTAAAAGTGTGATCTATATAACTTTTTCACTTAATTGTCGTAAGGCACTTCACTGAGCATCCAAATCTGTAAGGTTTGCGATACCTTAGGGCAAGTACCAAACAAAATCTGATATTTAGGTTTAAATGGTTCGCCGATATAGGTTGTACGGATCAACTCTCCTGTTTTGACGTCCACTTGAGTGCTCACCCTGCCTTTGAAGTTTTGAAATATAACAAACTGCTCACTGTGGTAAACCATTTGCTCTCGGTAAAACAAGAAATGATCTTGGGGTGTCTCCGTTAACTCACACTCCAGTGGTTTCAAATTAGGTATCGCACTAACATTAGATGCGATGAACAACGCTGACAAAATCCATCCGTATCGCATATGGCTTCCCTATTCTGCACTCTTTTTCAAAGTATAGGTCTTGCCTTGGGGACTGATACAAAAAAGGCTTTGATTATCTCGAATCAAAGCCTCATCCGTTTTGCTGTTCAACTGTCGTCTTTAGTCGTCCGAATCAAACACCACATTGTAATTCTCGGTGTAAGTACAATTTGGTTGGCGGCTGCAAGTAAAGAAGCGTCGACCTTTGAATTCACCTTGGCTTGCGGTTTTAATGATCATCGGACTGCCGCATTTTTTACAAAAGCGTACTTCCTTGTCAGGCTCAATCAAATCAATGTGTGCAGCAAGCAAACGACGTAATCGCCCGACTTGATAACTGTGCTTTACAGAAGCGCCGATTAAAGGCAGGTTGGCCGTCTTACAAACATGAATCAGTAACTTTTGTCTTTCTACCTTGCCCTTGCTTAACTCTTGCCCGTTATCCAATTCAACGATCACACGCGGCTCTAGCGTCCTAGGATCACAAATAACGTAATCAAAATAACTTCGAGATATGCGATTGTTCGCGACAAAAAACTGCTTCTTATTTTTGATTTCTTTTGGCGTAACCAAACTGGACATGTTTACTTTCGCGAATACCACCGCATGTTCACCTACCGCTGCCCTCAACGCATTATAGAATGCGCTCTCTTGCCCCCTGAGTAGCGGTCCTTTCGAGCGATAAGGATAATCACGCGTGTCGTCGTGCTTAATCACGTACTTTTGAATAACAAAGAAGAATAAAACCAGAAGAACAACAATGATAAAAATGTTGGTCATAAATAAAGTGCATCCAAAACAACTCGTTACTCAAAGCGTAAATGGAAATGCTATGCAGAGCAACAAAACCTCGCAATTTTGAGGAGCCACGACGATAGCGAGAAACAGAAAATTTGGATCCCCAATAAAAACGAGCCAATCACACACTCGGATTGGCTCGTTTAAATTTTGTTAATACATTATGATGCTAAGAATCAACTATTAGCGTCTGGCTGATTCTCTGGCATCGCATCAATAAATGCAGGCAATTGATTACATGCTTGTACAACAGCGTTAATGGTTGGGTAAAGAGAAGTATCTACACCAAAGCGTTGTGCGTTATAAAATTGTGGTACCAGACAAATATCGACAATAGATGGCGAGCTTGTCAGACTAAACTTACAATCACCATTTAGTTTACGATGCTTCTGAAGTTTCTCTTCTAATGCTGTAAAACCTTTGTGAATCCAGTGATGAATCCAAGCGACTTTGCGCTCTGGCTCGCAAGCTAACTCCCCCTCTAAATACTGTAGAACTCTCAAGTTATTCAGGGGATGAATCTCCATTGCAATATCCTGAGCCAAAGCTAGTGCTTGATATCGTAGCGGCGTTTGCTCGGGGATCACAGTGACATCCGGATAGCGTTCTTCTAAGTATTGAATGATGGCCAGTGACTGGGTTAACTGAACCTCCCCATCCACCAGCACAGGAACCAGTTCAGAAGCGTTTAACTCATGGTACTCGTCACTGTGTTGTTCGCCACCATTGCGCACCAAGTGTACCGATTTTGAATCATACGATAACTCTTTAAGATTCAAACAAATACGCACACGATACGCCGCTGAAGACCGCCAATATCCATACAAAACCATGCTATCGCTCATATCGTTTCCCATCTGGCGCTCTTAATGCTTGAGATATTGACTAACTTGTTGGTCAATCGAGCCAAAGATGTTGTTGCCATCCGCATCGAACATTTCCAGTTTGATTGAGTCGCCAAACGACATGAAGTTAGTCGACGGTTTACCATCACGAATGGTTTCAATCATGCGAACTTCCGCGATACATGAATAACCAACACCACCCTCCTCAATCGAAGTGCCATGTTCCGTTCCCTGCTTGTTGGATACCGTACCTGAGCCAATAATCGCCCCAGCAGATAGCGGGCGCGTTTTAGTCGCATGAACAATTAAGTCTGCAAAATCAAACGTCATATCGATACCCGCATTTGGGCGACCAAACGGCTTGTGGTTGTATGTCGAGACCAATGGTAAATGCACTTTGTTTTCGTACCACGCATCGCCTAATTCGTCAGGTGTTACTGCCACAGGAGAAAACGCAGAAGAAGGTTTAGATTGGAAAAAGCCAAACCCTTTAGCTAATTCTGCGGGAATTAGGCCACGCAGTGAGACATCATTCACCAGCATGATCAAACGAATCGACTCCTGAGCCTCTGCAACACTTGCGCCCATTGGTACGTCACCAGTTACCACAGCAACTTCGCCTTCGAAATCAATACCCCATTCATCGCTGGCAAACTCGATGTTGTCACAAGGACCAATAAAGGCATCAGAGCCTCCTTGGTACATCAACGGATCCGTCCAAAAACTTTCAGGCATTTCAGCGCCGCGAGCTTTTCTAACCAACTCAACGTGGTTTACGTAAGCACTGCCATCAGCCCACTGATAAGCGCGAGGAAGCGGCGACTCGCAGTAATGCGCTTCAAACTCTTCATACCCCGCGACCGTACCGTTGTTCAGTGCGACGTACAGCTCTTCCAGTTGCGGTGCTAGCGCATCCCAGTTATCAAGTGCCACCTGCATCGTCGCTGCCAAATTCATTGGGTGGAAAATTTCTGTCGCAGGTACGCAGCGCGTTAAGTCTTTGCTCACGACCATCAACAAACCGTCACGAGTGCCATTTTTCTTGGTTGCTAATTTCATCCTTGCCTCTTACTTCTCTTGCCAGCTATAGACGTATTCTTTGTTTTCTACTTTTTCCAGTTCATCCGAGAACTGAAGCGCGTGGCGCGTATCTATCATCACCGCGACTTCGTCGGTAAAAGTCTTCTTATGCTCTCGCCCTGCTTTGAAAGCTCTCGGGTGAGGACCATGTGTAAAACCTGCTGGATGGAATGTCACCATACCCGCTTCAATGTTGTCACGACTAAAGAAGTCACCTGCATGGTAGAACAAGACTTCGTCATAATCGTCATTGTTGTGATAGAACGGTACTTTGAGCGCTCCGGGATCACTTTCAATCGGACGAGGAACAAAGGTGCACACCACAAATCCTGCTCCTACAAATGTAGTATGTGCAGAAGGCGGTAAGTGGTAACGATGTGACATAAGTGGACGAATATCACGCCAGTTCACTTTTACTACCGCCAAATCACCATGCCAGCCAATCGCATCCAACGGGTTGAATGGGTAAGTGATAACACTGACTTTATCGTGGCGTTTCACCTGAACCTGTGTTTGATTCTCAGAATATTGAGCACGGAACTGATCGTTGATCGACGGCGTTTCCAAAACCGCTGGATCAAACACCGCGTGGTTTCCAACCATGCCTTTTTCGGGCAATGTATAAGCCGCATCGGTGTTTTCGATCATCAGAATGAACATCGGCTCGCTTGGCTCTAAACGCCAGCTCGTTGAGCGTGGGATCATGACATAATCCCCTTCGCTCACTTTCAAATGACCATAATCACAGTAGAGATCTGCCGTACCTTGGTGGATGAATAGCAGTTCGTCGCCATCAGCGTTTCTCACCAAGAAGTCCATTTTTTCATCCATACGCCAAACACGAACTTTACAATTCGCGTTGTGTAATAGATGCGGGACTGCCCAAGGGGTAATGTGGCTTGCTTTCTCGACTAGATTAAAATCGAATGCTCGTGGACGTAGCTCGCCCTCCCACTCAGACCACCCCGTTGGGGCATGTTGATGATGAAAATGTGTTGCGGGGCCAAAAAAACCACTTCGACCTGCCTCACGTTCATAAATTGCCTCTTCCGGGAAGTCAGCATGCGCTTGTTTAGAGCACACTCCCTCCCGGTGAGGGAATGTGATCCATTTATGCATCGCTCAATACTCCTCGGCGAATTTGGTCTTCTTCTATCGATTCAAACAACGCTTTGAAGTTACCCTCGCCAAAGCCTTCATTGCCTTTACGTTGGATGATTTCGAAGAACACAGGGCCGATAACGGTTTGAGTAAAGATTTGTAGCAAGATGCCATCTTTCGTTGGCGCACCATCAATAAGAATCTGCAAATCACGAAGCTTGCTTACATCTTCACCATGGCCTTCAACACGCTGATCGACTTTCTCGTAATAAGTATCTGGCGTTGGCATAAAGTCCATGCCTCGCTCACGCAAGGTTTTGACCGTTTCGTAGATGTCGTCTGTGGTCAATGCGATGTGTTGAATACCTTCGCCATTGTATTCACGGATAAACTCTTCAATCTGCGATTTATCATCTGACGACTCATTGATAGGAATTCGGATTTTGCCGCAAGGTGCGGTCATCGCACGGCTGACAAGACCAGTCAGCTTACCTTCGATATCGAAATAACGAATTTCGCGGAAGTTACCAATGCGCTCATAGAAACCAGACCAGACATCCATGTTGCCTTGCTTAACGTTGTGCGTTAAGTGGTCGATTTCGTAAAGACCAACATTCGCTTTTGATAAACGCTCATCAGCATCATCATAAAAACGAAAATCGACATCATAAATGCTCTGCTTTCCATAACGATCGACAAAATAAAGCAAGCTTTCACCGATGCCATAAATAGCAGGAATGCTAAGCTCCATCGGCCCAATTTCCGTTTTATATTCTTTACCGCCATTCTCTAACGCATGCGCCAGAGCAACGGTGGCGTCTTTCACACGAAATGCCATGCCACAAACCGACGGACCGTGAACTTTGGCGAATCCCTCAGCTTGGCTATGCGGCTGCGCATTCACAATAAAGCTAATGTCACCTTGTCGATATAACCATGCTTCTTTTGAGCGATGCTTTGCGATTTCCGCAAAACCTAACGATATAAACAGATCTTTAAGCTGTTGAATGCCTTTGTTGTCTGCAGCGGTATATTCAACAAACTCAAATCCGTCTGTTCCTAGTGGGTTATATGCATCAACCATGACTTTCTCCTTGTCTCAGTAGCTTTTGTTTAGACTTATTTTTCTAACTTGGCGCAGGTCTTGAGAAATTGGAATACGTGGGGAGAAATCTTTACCTTGGCGATTTTTACGCATAATTGTAAAATATATGTTACACACAGGAGGCGCGTCGAATCCACTTTCGTAAACATCAAATAAACTGCTTATTTTCAATATATTAGATTGATATTTTCGGCTTTACGTCAACACATAAAATGTAAATAACTTGTTACTTTGGCATTTTATCTTGGCAACGTAACTCAAAAAGTAAAAGGGGATGGAAAATCTATTGCACCCTATCTCTATCCGATTTATTCATTTGCTCCTGCAAAACATCAAAAGTAATGTTTCGTGACGCTTCATACAGTTCGAAAGGCTCATCGGTCAGAATCGTGTCATGGATACCCCTTTATTGATTCACCTCAGTTTTATTCAAAAGTAACTGTGCCATAAGTGGTGCTCTGTTCCCTATCGAGCCGAGCCACAAGGCTTCACGCTCGATCAGAAAAAGAGACATCTAATGACACACATCAATCAAGAACGCTTAGTTGAACATTTTTGCCAACTAGTACGTATCGACAGCGAATCAAAAAACGAAAAACAAATTGCAGAAACACTGGCAGAGCAGCTAGGCGACCTAGGCTTTACCGTGCACAAACTTCCAGTGCCTGAGCACATTTCTAACGGCTTTAACCTGTACGCCCGTTTAGACGGCAAAAAAGACGGCTCTATCCTAATGAGCTGTCATATGGATACGGTCACTCCAGGTATTGGCATTGAGCCAATCATCGAAGACGGCGTTATCCGTTCAAAAGGCAATACGATTCTTGGTGGCGATGATAAATCTGGTATTGCTGCCATCATGGAAGCCGTTCGTTGTATTCAAGCGGAAAACCGTGAGCACAAAACGTTAGAGCTTGCTTTTACCGTGTATGAAGAAGGCGGTTTATTCGGTTCACAATACTTCGATATGTCACACGTCACTTCAACGGAAGCAATCGTGTTAGATACGGGTGGTCCTATTGGCACTATTGTGACCGCAGCCCCAGGCCAGCAAAAAATCGTGGCAACAATCAAAGGTCGACCAGCACATGCAGGGCTTGCGCCAGAAGAAGGCATCAGTGCGATCATGGTGGCGGCAGATGCTATCAACCAAATGAAGCTGCTTCGCATCGACGAAGAAACGACAGCCAACATCGGTATAGTGAACGGCGGTCAGGCCACAAACATTGTCATGCCTGAATTAAAAATCGTGGCAGAAGCACGCTCCCTGAATGGTGATAAACTAGATGCTCAGGTCAATCATATGATCTCAACATTAGAGTCTGTCTGTGAAAAACACGGTGCAGAAGTCGACATTGAATCTAGCCGAGCCTACGATGCATTTGTTATTGAAGAAAACCACCCACACGTTAGCGCTATAAAAGCGGCGTTTGCAGAGTTGGGAATTGAGGCTTTCACAAAAGGCACTGGCGGCGGTAGCGATGCTAACAACTTTAACAAGAAAGGTCTCACAACGGTCAATCTTTCAACTGGCATGGCAAAAGTACACACGACAGAAGAGTTTATCGCGGTAAGTGATATGGTCAAAATCACTGAGTTCGTAAAACATTTCCTAGTCAGTTAACGTCGTACCTTTTGAAGAGCAGACGAACTACCCTCCCCTTTTAGCGCGCGCTTGAAGGGGATTTTTTATTTGCGCGAAACAAAGCCTACCCCGTAATGCAGACTTAACACCAGCTCCATATCAATCCCCCCCAGCTCACTTTTTGAGACCAAATAGCCCAACATTTGGCACCCTGTTACAACATTGTTAAAACTCGATTGTGTGGACAATTTATACAATATACATTTCTAGCATCTTTCAGGATGAAAAGAGTGAGACAAGGATGAAATTACCTAAGTTGCTTTTGTTAGCGTCGATGATGAATCCAATACTGGCAACATCAAGCTATGCCGCGCCGTATCCCGCAGGTGTGACCCTCGATGAGACACAGGAAATTACGCTAAACAATGGGGCTGAAGTTACTTCTATTGACCCAGCCAAGCAAGCCGCAGAGCCCGCTTTTAATCTCGGCCGAGACCTGTTTGAAGGTCTGGTAATTCAAGATAAGCAAGGTAAAACCATTCCTGGTGTTGCTGAGTCTTGGTCAATCAATGACAACAATACGGTTTATACCTTCCACTTACGTGATGCAAAATGGTCAAATGGCGAAACGGTCACTGCGCAAGATTTTGTCTACAGCTGGCAACGCTTACTGAATCCAAGCACTGCTTCACCGTACGCTTGGTTTGCCGCCATTCCAAATATCGAAAACTCGCAAGCCATTATGAAGGGCGAATCCGATCCTGAGTCCTTGGGCGTGAAGGCGCTGGATGAAAAAACGTTCCAGGTAACACTCGAAGCGCCTATTCCCTTCTTTACGAAACTATTAAGTCATCCCGTGCTTGCACCCGTTCATAAAGCGACCGTAGAAAAACATGGCAACCGCTGGACCCAGCCTGAGCATATCGTTACAAATGGTGCGTTTACTGTCTCTGAATGGAAAGTTAACGAAAAAATGGTGATGGTTAAAAACCCACATTACTGGGACGCAAGCAATGTAGTGCTGGAAAAAGTCACCTAGCTACCAATTGGTGATGCAAACGTAGTGCTAAACCGCTACCTAGCCGGTGAGATAGACCAAGCGGTTTCCATTCCTGCCGCTCAGAAGAAAAAGTTAATTCAACAACGCCCACAAGAAGTGGCAAGCACCAGTGCGTCTCTTGGCTCCACATTCTATTACCTCAACACTCAACAAGGACCAACAAAAGACGTGCGGGTCCGTAAAGCCCTCTCATATGCCATTGACCGTCAACTGTTAACGAGTGCTATTTTGAGAAACGGTGGGGTTCCAATGTATACCCTTGTGCCACCTCAAACAGATGGTTTTAAATCTCACACTCCTGAGTTCGCAACTTGGAACCGCCATAAACGTATCGAAAAAGCGCAGCAATTACTGTCAGAAGCTGGATACGATAAAAGCAATCCGCTTAAGTTAACGTTTACCGTACCAACTTTCTCGATGGACGTAAAAATGGCAACGACCATGGCAGGTATGTGGAAAAGCCGTTTGGGTGCGCAAGTCACAATAAAACAGCTAGAACCGAAAGTGTTCTACGCACTTAAAGAGCCGACCGACATTACTCGCGGCGGCTGGACGGCCGACTACAATGAAGCCTCTACATGGTTGGATATCTTCATTTCTAGTGGCGAGTACAACGATTCTCGTTACAACAACCCGCAATACGACGAGTTAATGGCTCGATCAAAGACCATGAGCAATCCATCAGAACTGTATCTACAAGCAGAAAGCATGCTGATTGAAGACATGGCCATTATACCTATTTATCGTCCGGGTAACGATCAATACCTCATCAAGCCTTACGTGGGCGGCTACGAACTGACAAACCCTGAGTCGTCGTACTACCGCAAGAATGTCTATGTAAAAGCCCACTAAAAGCATGTTTTCGGTCTGAGTCGGCAAGTTCAATGTTTACTTGTCGTTCCTCATATCTCTCGGTGGAGAAGGCAACCTGAGCTCAGACCATTTTTTAATCATAACCGTTCGAAGTGATTTCGGATGACCAAAGGATGATGGATCATGATTTGGTACATTGTTAAGCGATTAGCTATCGCTATCCCCACGCTTCTATTCATCGCACTCGTATCATTTTGGCTGATGCACATTGCACCAGGGGGACCATTTGATATGGAACGGCCTATGCCAGAAGTGGTACGTGCGAATATCGAAGCAAAATTCCATTTGGACCAGCCCTTCCTTACTCAGTTTTGGATTTACATTGGTAATTTCATACAAGGGGATCTCGGTCCGAGCTTCGTTTATCAAGACTTCAGTGTTACACAGCTCGTCGCACAATCATGGCCAGTTTCAGCAGTATTAGGCGTACTCTCTTTTTGTATCTCCGTTCCACTTGGCATGTTACTTGGCACCATTGCGGCATTGAACCGAAATAGCCGCCTAGATTACGGCCTGATGACACTTTCGATGACAGGAGTTGTGGTTCCAGCTTTCGTGCTTGCTCCGGTTTTAGTCATGATTTTCGCTATTCAGCTTGGCTGGTTCCCTGCTGGTGGTTGGGAAGGAGGAAAGCTGGCTTTTCTTGTTCTTCCCGTGCTCAGCTTAGCGATTGGCTCCATTGCGAGTATTGCACGCGTCATGCGTGGCGCAATGATTGAAACGCTCAACCAACCATACATTCGAACGGCAAAAGCCAAAGGTTTGTCCACAACCTACATTTTATTCCATCACGCTTTGCGACCATCCCTGATTCCCGTCGTTGCGATGCTCGGCCCTGCGTTTGTGTCTGTTGTGACAGGATCGGTGATTATCGACATTTTCTTTGGTACAGGTGGCATGGGACAACACTTTGTGTCTGGGGCTCTCAACCGCGACTACGGCCTAGTAATGGGTATTACTCTGATTGTCGCTTCACTCACTATCTTCTTTAACCTTGTGGTCGACTTGCTATACACGATTATCGACCCTCGTATACGCGTTTAGGAGTCCGGCATGTTAACGATCAAAAAACTGGATACACAAGCTCTTCAAGATCAAGTCGTCGACAATATTGAAGCCGTCGAAGGTCGCAGTCTTTGGCAAGATGCATGGACTCGATTTCGTAAAAACAGAGCCGCGATGACATCAGTGTATGTTTTGGCGTTCATTACCTTATGCATTACCTTCGGCCCCTCTCTTGCCGCTTTTGGCCATGATGAAATTGACTGGGAAATGCTCATCGATCCATACGAGCTAGGAAAACCTTCACTGAGCAGTGGCCATTACTTTGGTACTGATGACCTCGGGCAAGATGTCTTTGCTCGCACGATGCAAGGCGGCAGGCTTTCTATTTTGGTAGGTTTTGTTGGCGCCTTAGTCGCCGTTGTTATTGGTACGATTTGGGGAAGTATTTCCGGCTATCTTGGCGGCGTTGTCGACAGCGTAATGATGCGCATTATTGAGGTGCTCGATTCGGTGCCATTTATGTTTATGGTTATCCTGTTTGTTACCCTTTTTGGCAACAACATCTACCTGATTTTTATCGTGATCGGAATGGTATCTTGGCTGGGCATTGCCCGTGTTGTACGTGGTGTCACCTTCGGTCTCAAAAAGCGAGAGTTCATCGAAGCCGCACACTCTATTGGGGTTTCTAAATTGACAATTGTCCGACGCCATGTTCTGCCGAATGTGCTTGGGATCGTGATGGTTTATTCCTCCTTAATGGTACCAGGATTCATTATGTTCGAATCGTTTTTAAGCTTCTTAGGGCTTGGTGTTCAACCACCCGACACGAGCTGGGGAATCCTAATTTCCGAAGGCGCAAAAACGATTGACGTTGCATTGTGGATGCTGCTTTTTCCATCTCTGTTTTTAGTTGCCACCCTCTTTTGTTTTAACTTCATCGGCGATGGCTTACGTGATGCTCTTGACCCGAAAGACCGATAAGGACAAACCCATGCTATCTATTGAAAACATGAACGTGCGCTTCGATACGCCAGATGGGCAAGTGCAAGCGGTCAGTAATCTCTCCTACTCGATTAAAGCGGGCGAAACTCTTGGGATTGTTGGGGAATCAGGTTCGGGAAAAAGCCAGTCTGTTTTCGCATTAATGGGGTTAACCGCGGACAACGGCGCCGTGTCTGGCAGCGCGATGTTCCACGGTGATGATTTACTCGCGATGTCGAAAAAGCAGCTCAACCGCATCCGTGCAGAGAAAATCGGAATGATCTTTCAAGATCCGATGACGTCACTCAATCCATTCATGAAAATTGGCAAACAGCTTTGTGAAGTTCTCATGATTCATAAAGGAATGAGCCGAAAACAAGCAAAAGTTGAATCGATTCACATGTTGGATGCGGTGCGTATTCCCTCTCCCGAAACTCGGATGAATCAATACCCTCACGAGCTATCTGGCGGAATGCGTCAGCGAATCATGATAGCGATGGCGTTGTTGTGTAAGCCCAAGTTGCTAATTGCAGACGAACCAACCACCGCGCTGGATGTGACCGTTCAGGCTCAAATTTTGACGCTATTACGAGACTTACAACAAGAGTTCAACACGGCTATTTTACTGATCACTCACGACATGGGCGTCGTCGCCGAGATGTGTGATCGCGTATTGGTCATGTATGGTGGTCAAAAAATGGAGCAATCCGATACCGAGACATTGTTCGCTCAACCTGCGCACCCCTATACTCAAGGCCTGCTAAAGGCTATTCCTTCTATCACTGAAGATATGCCACGTTTACCAACCATCCCAGGTAACCCACCAAGTGCGTTGATTAACCATAAAGGGTGTCCGTTTAGAGAGCGGTGCGAGCATCGAGAGACGCGTTGCCAATACGAAACCCCACGGTTTTCTCCATTAAACACGAGCCAGTCCATTGCCTGTCACGTTAACGCACCCAGTGTTATCACTCCTATTCAAATAAAAGCTTAAGGAGGCGTTATGAATAAAAAAGAAGTCCTCATGTCTGCTCGTGATTTAAACGTCCACTTTCCTGTGTCGCGTCACCTTATTCCAAGTCGACGTAAAATCGTGAAAGCGGTCAATGGTATCGACTTAGATGTTTATCGAGGCGAAACACTTGGCATTGTGGGGGAATCAGGCTGCGGAAAATCAACGCTTGCACGCGCCTTACTTCGCTTAATTGAACCTACACATGGCGAGTTGACTTGGAAAGGTCAAGACATGCGCGGGTTTAGTAAGAAAGAGCTTTCCTCTCGACGTAGAGAATTTCAGATGGTGTTTCAAGACCCATCCGCTTGTTTGAATCCGAGATTAACCATCTCAGAATGCATCGCCGAACCACTGCTCACCCACGAGCCACAACTTAAACGGGCAGAGGTAGAAAAGCGTGTCATCGCTATGATGGATAAAGAGGGTCTCTTGGCGAGCCAGCGAAACCGCTATCCACATGAATTTTCCGGAGGTCAATGCCAGCGTGTGGGCATTGCAAGAGCGTTAATTCTCAATCCAGATTTGGTCGTGTGTGATGAACCTGTTAGTGCGCTAGATGTATCCATACAAGCTCAGGTCATCAATCTTCTAGACGATCTTAAACAAGAAATGGGGTTAACACTGGTGATGATTGCGCACGACTTAAGCGTGGTGCGCCACATCAGCGACCGCGTTATGGTGATGTATCTTGGTAAACCTATGGAAGTAGGACGTTACGATAAAGTATTTGATGATGCTCAACACCCCTACACTAAAGCACTGTTATCTGCTGTCCCGATAGCTAATCCGCAATTAGCACGTGACCGCGAGATACAACTATTGCCCGGCGATCTCCCTTCTCCACTTAACCCACCGAGCGGTTGCGTTTTTCGTACTCGATGCCCAGAAGCCACAGAAGTATGCGAGCAACAGAGCCCAATAAAAACAGGCTCGGAGCAGCATCATATCTATTGCTCAAATATAACTTTAGGAACCATTTAATGAACAATACTAACTCAGTAAACCAACGCCTTACGTTATTGCGTGAGGCAATGTCCTTTCACAACGTGTCTGCATATATCGTGACCAACAATGACTCGCATAACAGCGAATACTCAGCGGATCATTGGTTAGCGCGAAGCTGGATTTCAGGTTTTACCGGCTCAGCAGGCGATGTCGTCATTACCCAACAAGGTGGTGGCCTGTGGACTGATGGTCGTTACTATATTCAAGCTGAAGAACAGTTACACGGGACAGGACTTGAACTGTTTAAAGCCAAACAACCAGAAACGCCGACAATTGCCAAATGGCTGGCTACCACGCTCCCAGAAAACAGTATTGTCGCGGTTGACGGGCGCGCCATCAGTTACGCTTTTTATCAAGGCCTCAAACAAGCCTTTGAAACGAAAAGCATTAAGATCATTCTCGACCTGGATTTACTCACACCGATTTGGCTTGAACGACCACCTCGCCCAAGTGCTCCCGTATTCGAGCACCCCACCGCTTTTGCTGGCGTTGACACAGAAAATAAGTTAGCGAGAATCCGTTCTTGGTTAACCGAGAACCAAGTAGATAGCTTATTAGTGTCAACGCTAGATGATGTCATGTGGACAATGAATATTCGAGGTGGTGATACGAATTACTGCCCAGTTTCTGAAGCCTATCTAATCGTAGAGCAATCACTTGCGACGCTGTTTATTGATAAAGCCAAACTGCCTCAAGACGTTGAAAAGTCGTTGACCGAGCAAAGTGTACACATTCGCCATTACAACTACGTAAGTCAGTATTTGAATCAGCAATGTGAGGGATTATCGCTCGCTTTTAGCCCGACCCACACAGACAGCTTATTGGTGAGTTCGATTGAACGGAATGTGAATCTAAAGCCAATGGCTTGCCCTGTAACGGCAATGAAGGCCATAAAAAATGCGACCGAGCTAACTAGCCTAGAACAGGCATTAACAGACGATGGTGTGGCAATCGTAAGGTTTATGAACTGGCTAGAAGAGCAAGTTCCAAGCGGACTCGTTACAGAATTGTCTGCTGAGGCACAACTGAATCACTATCGCCGTCAAACCCGACATTATGTAAGTGACAGTTTCCGCACTATTGCAGGCTTCGCAGCTCACGGGGCAAAAATGCATTATGCCGCCGATGAAGAAAGCAATGCAGTAGTCAATGAAAGCAACTTCTTTCTCGTCGATTCTGGTGGTCAATACCTTGGCGGGACAACAGACATCACCCGTACTTTCCACTTCGGGTCACCGACCATTAAGCAGCGCAAAGATTATACCTTGGTGCTCAAAGCGGTCATCCGACTGACTCAGACTCGATTCATGAAAGGCTCTACGGGTGCCAATCTTGATATCATGGCGCGTGGCGTCTTATGGCAACATGGTATTGATTACAAGTGCGGCACTGGACACGGCGTGGGCATTTGCTTGAATGTTCACGAAGGCCCACAAAATTTCTCGCAAAGCCACCGCGAGGTTGAGCTAAAACCGGGTATGGTCATTACTAATGAACCAGGCGTGTATCGCGAAGGTGAGTACGGAGTAAGAATAGAGAACATTCTTAAAGTTGTAGAAGTAGAACAAAATGAGTTCGGCACGTTCTACGGTTTTGAGACCATCACTCTTGCTCCAATTGCGACCAACGCCCTTGATTTATCAATGCTAGATCAAGCAGAGCTAGACTGGCTCAATCATTACCATTCACGTGTCTATCAAGCGCTTAGCCCTTTTCTTTATGCGCAAGATAAAAACTGGCTTCAAAGCACAACCCAACTTATTGAGAAATAGAATATAAGCAAGTTTTATAACGTTTTCATTTTCATCTCAAACTCCTTGTTTGCCAGCCTTCGGGCTGGTTTTTTTATAGAGATAACGGCGTGAAAAACAAAAACGCCCCGCAATGTTAGCGAGGCGATCAATTAAATTAAAGTGATGCAGTTAAAATGCCCTACTGACGACACTTCTGAGCATCAAAATCAACGACGATGGCGGCATTCTCAAAGTCACCAGATACTTTAATGTAGCCCCAGTAGTTACTCTGATTTGACAACGTAATACACTCTCCATTACCAATATTATCTGACCACCCGTGAAGATTAGTACCATCCGGCCAACCAGAGTTACTGTATTCAAGCTTTAGGTTGCCCGTACCGTTCCCCGTCGTTATCGCCAGATTTGAGCTCTCATTCACCGCTGGCACGCTCAGCCAAATGGTTTGTTGATTTGCCAAGCAAACGGGCTCTCCTGCTGTTAGGCGCCCACCGCTTACTTTACTTTGCACCGCGCAGTCTTGTGGCAATGTGTCATTACCGCCCAACGTTGAGATAACAACACTATGAGTGGCGGTTGCCGTCAAGCCTTCACTGTCTGTCACACTTAGACTGACCGAATACTCCCCTTCACTCCCATATTGGTGCGTCGGCTTGGTTTGTGTACTTGTCGAGCCATCACCGAAGTCCCATAAGACGCTGACGATCTTCCCGTTTGGGTCTGTACTGTTTTCACTGCTAAATGTAATGCTTTCACCGACTTTCCCCTTGTTGTTTGCGGTTATGACTGCATTAGGTGCACCATTTGAGACAAGGGCTTGCTGCCACTGCTCAAACTCACTTTGATATAAATTCGCCCATTGGGTGATCGTTGCTTTGTAATAGCTCCAATTCCCTTGGCGTGTTTCCACCAGCATTTGGTTTACGTCATCTTTATGATTTTCAAACATAAAACGTACAGCTAAGTACCCCCAACGATAAATTCGATCGACATCAAACCCATCATAAGTAGTCTCGAAAATCTCACTTAAGGTATATGTCGAACCGTCTAGAATCGTCTCAAGTGCTGCTTGGTTGTCATTTTCTTGAGCGACATACTCTGCAATGCCTTCACTCCACCACACTATTCTTTCAGTTGGATGACTAAACCCTCCATAGAGATCAAATCGACCATCTAAGTAATGCACGTATTCGTGCTCTAAGTTCCAGACAAAGTGATCCGCGTTCGCATAAGAGGCTTCATAAGCAATAAAGTTGGGAATATTCCCCGGCTGGGAAGGATCACCCTCCAAGTACATACCGCCATTGTCAGTACTAATATCGAAAATTGGCCCTGCGTACTTACCATAATCGGTGCTTGAATCGAAGATATTAACTTGGAGCTGAGTATTGTGGTCATCTTTTACTGGCTGTTCACCAGTTTCTAATGACTGATGAAAGTAACCCTCTTCGTAACCCATTTTAGAACATGCGGCCGCGTGTTGCTCTTGCGTCATATTCTGAGACAAAATTCGGATTGTCGGGCTACAAGTATAAGTTTGCGATAGCACCAAGCCTTTTAGCTCAGTTTCGAAATTACAAATTCCGAACTCACTACAATCTGCGTAATATGAGGCGGTGTCCGCCGCCGCAAGCCAAACCGCGTCACCCCGACCATACATTTCATACTGTTCAAAGATTCGACTCAGCTGACTCTTAACAACAGAACTCGCGTTACCCGTATACTTGGTCAGACGCCCGAGCTCTCGCCCCGCATTCGCGGCCATAAACTCATCTTCAGCACCGATTGATGACGCCCTTAGAGCAAAATCGCCTAAAGCTTTGGCAAGGTCTGTTTGGTTACCAATTACTTGCACAAATTGCTCGTTCCACTGCCCACCAAACAAAATAGTGAAAACACCGTTAACCGCATTGCGCATATACCAGTGCTGGGCGTATTGATCATTCCAACGTGTAAGCCACTGGGTCACTTGCGGTAAGTACGCGTGCTGCAAGCCCGCACTATCCATAGTGATGATGACCTCACTAAGCACTTTGCCGTGACGGTCGCTGTTCTCGTAGAAGTTTGCGTTATTAACAAACGCATCCACTGATTCTTTCACCGCTGGTGTGACCCATTCAATAAATGAGATGTTGTCATTGTAAAACTCGGCGTAATAACCCGCGCGTAAGTATAAGAACAACGTTTCGAGTTCATCGCTCCCGCCACCCGTATACCCCTTCGCCAACGTCGTAGTGTGCTTAGCGATGTTGTACATATGATCGGAGCTAAATACCGACTCCTGAACCCGACTTTCAGCAGAGAATAACTGGTTCACGCACGTCGCGCCCTGACTTAAAATTTCGCTGATCAATTGGTTACTGCTTTCGGTAACCAATGCCTCCAAATCACAAGCAGTGCTCGACTCATCAAGGCTTTCAAGTGACTGTACTCGAGTTGCCTTGGAGGGCTGAATAGGGAGAGTTGCGGTTGGTTGGTATTCAACTCGATTGGATTCAACACCGTGTGTATGAGCCGAATGTGCATGATGCTCTGTAACTTGAGAAACTGGCTCGTTTAACGCAAATACGCCAGTGCTGGTTAATGTTGTCGCAATCGCGACACTCAAAATCTTCAGTTCCATCTAATTTCTTCTATATTGAGTTTTCCTTAGATGCATTACGTCTTTTGCATCGCCACTGCCCTTATTACTGCAAGAGCATCTCCATATAATCTACTCGCAAGACAAGAAGAAACATTTTGTTAACAACCGAATGTGGCGGTATCAGTTTTTAGTACTTGAGTTGCCGTTGCACGAGCTTGCCAGAAATCGATTTGCTTTAGTAATATTTATCAACTAGTTGTTTATCTTTCCATTCAAATATCTTTTATTGCTCCTCACAAAAGCGATAAAATGGTTTCTTTTCTTTTTGCTAAACAACTCCTATGACCGACGCTGATATTGAGCTACAACACCTTTGGTTAGAAGTCCAAGCCGAACGCTGGCAAAACCTGCCACGCTTTTTATTCAGTTACTACTGCTACAAGCACAACCTTGTCAGTAAAACCAACAAAGTTTGCTGGGAGACGGCACGTGCAAGACTGCCCGCTTCAACATCAATAAAAGAGCGAAAAAACGCGGTGGTTGAACCGTTAGTCCCTGAGGAAGCCGTCGTTGGATTATTGAAAACCATCAGCAAAGATGGGGAAATGACGTTTGACGTGATGGGAACCACACTTGATGCGTTTTTACACTATGTTGTGATTAGCAAGGAAGAAAAAGCCCGACTTAAACCAAACATGCCAGCTAGTTGGTATCAGCAATCGAACAAGTCGCCTTTGGCACGTTTCGAGCAGGCTGGCATTAAGCTACAAGAGTGACATGTCAGTCATCGCTGACGATAAACACAAAAGACAAGCGCCTACAATGAGGCGCATTTGGTCAAAAATTGAGGAGCCCCTAAACAAAAGTGCATAGCGAGCAACAAAGAAAAAGTTTGGTTATTCTTGAATGCCTCGAATGCGTACATTACGCCTACGTAGAACTTCTAAAGTCACGAGCAAACACACCGACATAAAAATCAGCAACGTAGCGACCGCCAATATGGTCGGACTAATTTGCTCTCGAATTCCTGACCACATCTGCCTCGGAACGGTTTTTTGTTCTGCCCCAGTCAGGAATAACGCCACCACAACCTCGTCGAACGATGTGCCAAAAGCAAACAAGCCGCCAGAAATCATCCCCGGACGAATCAGCGGAAAGGTAATGTGTCTGAAAGTATAAACAGGGTTTGCTCCTAAGCTAGCCGCCGCTTTTACCAGGCTATGATCAAAGCCGCTTAAGGTCGCAGTAACGGTAATGACAACAAAAGGCGTACCTAACGCGGCGTGTGCCAAAATGACGCCTAGATAAGTTTGTGATAAGCCAAGGCGTGTGTAGAAAAAGTACATCGCAGCAGCAGAGATAATGACTGGTACGATCATAGGTGAGATCAACAGCGCCATAATCGTATTGCGAAAAGGCAAATTACTACTGGCTAAACCCAACGCCGCCAGAGTTCCTAGCCCTGTTGCAACGAGTGTCGCCATAAAAGCAATGAACGTGCTGTTTTTCAGCGCCAACAGCCACTGATCACTAGTAAACATTTCTTGATACCAGCGAGTAGAATACGCTGCCGAATCAAGGTTTAGCATCCCCTCGGTAAAAGTAAAGTAAGGCGTTGCATTAAACGATAACGGGATGATGGTCAGAATTGGAGCGATTAAAAAGAACAGCACCAACCCACAAAAAACTAAGTAACCTGCGTAAGCGACTCGCTCTACTTTTGATGCATAGTTTGGTAATGCCATGGTTATCCCCCTACCTTAAGGTTATTCATACCAACCACACGGTTGAATATATAAAACAGAACCAGTACAACGAACAAAAGCAGTCCACCCAATGCGCCAGCCATCCCCCAGTTCAGTGATGTCTGCATATGATAGGCAATCATATTGGATATCATCTGTCCGCTTCTTCCACCAACCAAAGCGGGCGTAATGTAGAAACCAATAGAAAGAATGAAAGTGAGCAAGGCCCCCGCACCTATCCCCGGTAACGTAAGCGGCATATAAACTTTGATGAACGCAATGAAAGGCGTCGCGCCTAGAGAACGAGCGGCACGGAAATAAGTTGGGCTAATTCCTTTCATTACGCTGTATAGAGGCAGGATCATAAACGGCAGCAGAATGTGAACCATAGACACCACCGTTCCGAAGGTATTGTGAATCATCTGAATTCGTTCGGAAGTAAAACCCGACCAAATAAGGAGATCATTAATGACCCCTTGGTTTTGCAGCAGAACAATCCAAGACGTGGTTCTGACTAATAATGACGTCCAAAATGGCAGCAGCACAATGATTAAAAGTAAGTTCGCGCGCTTATCAGGTAAATTGGCAAGCAGGTAAGCAACGGGGTACGCCATCACCAAACAAATTAAGGTGATTGAAATAGACATCCAAAAAGTTTTAAAGAAAAGGTCGACGTATATTTGGCGTTTTTCTGGTTGGGGCTCAATGTCTCCAAACTCATTCACTTGCAAGTCTAGCGCAGCAAGATAATGACTGAATGTTAATGCGCCACTAAGATTCTTAAACGCCGCCCAATATTTAGGATTAGCCCATCGCTTATCCAGCTTAGCCAGCTGTGTCACCGAGCTCGGCAGCGACGTCAAACGAGACAACTTTCTACCTGTTTTCATCAATAAGCTGCGCATACCAGACACTTCAATATTCATTCGGCTGGCTATTTTCGGTAGCTCTTTGCTTTGATAAAGCGCAAGTACTTCAACAGAGAATGCCTCAATGACTTCTTGATGAGGCTGACCTTGATAATCCCAACTTTCTAAGGCTTGAATAGTTTGTGGTAGTGACTGGGATATTTCTCGGTTATCCACGCTTCGATAAAGCATATCGAGGATAGGAAAAGCAAACGTAAGCAGAATAAAACACACCAATGGCATTGTGAGCATGATGGAGCGAAGCTTTTTTCGGCGCTCTGCCTTTTGCAACTGCGCTTTCAGATTGGTTTCTTGTTGATGAACTTGACGTTCGATTTCCAATACAGAATCTAATGCGGTTAGCTCTCGACTCATGCTGCTACCTCGCTACTTTGAGTTTGTGTCCCATCAAGAGCATGGCAATCGTCACTTTGCCAACCAATACGACAAATTGAGCCAGGCGTTAACTGCAAGTGTTTACGATTATCGTTAGGTACTTTAACGATGAAGTGACCAACGCTCTCTACTTCGACGACCAGACGATAATGATCACCGTGATAAATCAATTCTCGTAGGACGCCTGAGACTTGGTTCTCACAAGACGCTTTCTCTGGTTGAATAACAATCTTTTCTGGTCGAATGGAAAGTGTTGTCCTCTGCCCTTGCTCAGAGACTCTGACAGGTTTCGCAGTAAATAACTCTTTCCCAACGAGCACTTGGCAATACTTTCCGTTCCACTCTTTGACTAAACCTGAGAGTTGGTTGTTTTCTCCAATAAACTGCGCAACAAACGTATTACTCGGAGATTCATAAAGCTCGGTAGGTGTCGCGAGTTGTTGCACTTCGCCGTGATTAAAAACCGCAATACGGTCGGACATAGTGAGAGCTTCGTCTTGATCGTGCGTCACATACAAAATGGTGATGCCAAGCTTTTCATGCAAATGTTTAATTTCCATCTGCATTTGCTCACGCAGCTGCTTATCTAATGCGCCTAGCGGTTCATCCATCAACACGAGTTTAGGCTCAAACACTAATGCTCGCGCTAACGCAACACGCTGTTGTTGACCACCTGATAACTGCTTCGGGTATCGAGTCGCAACATGCTCAAGCTCTACCATTTCTAATACACTCTGAACTTTGCTTAGAATCGTGTCACTGTCGAGTTTTCGCACCTTTAAAGGAAACGCAAGATTCTCGGCAATGGTCATATGTGGAAACAACGCATAGTTTTGAAACACCATACCGATATCGCGCTTGTGCGGCGCGAGATGATTAACGGGAACGCCATCGATATAAATGTCTCCACCGGTCGCGGTTTCAAAGCCCGCTAGCATCATTAAGCAAGTGGTCTTGCCCGATCCTGACGGCCCCAACATAGTAACGAACTCTCCAGGAGCAATATCTAAGTTGAAGTCTTTCACCACCAAATTCGTGCCATCGTAGGTTTTCTTAACGTGTTGAAAGCTGACATAGTCCTTGTTTTCCGTGCTCATGACTTCCCTCTTCTCATTTTTTGAATATTACGAATGAGTAGAGCGTCAGTTAACGCTCTACTAAACAGCACAATTACAGATTGTATTTGGATAGGTCTAAGCGGGTTTCTAACGCATGTTCAACCATTTGAATGACTTGTTGACGCTCTTCACCTTGTAAAAGTTGGCGTGGCGCACGAACTTGTTCAGATCCACGTCCGCAGACTTGCTCGGCCAGTTTAATGCACTGAACCAGCGTAGGAATGGTGTCTAAACGCAGTAGCGGTAAGAACCAACGGTAGATTTCTAACGCTTCAGCATAACGACCTTGGCTTGCCAGTTTATAAATCGCGACGGACTCTTCTGGGAATGCGTTGGTTAAACCAGAAATCCAGCCGGTCGCGCCTAGCATCAATGATTCAAGAGCGATGTCATCAACACCACTGAACACGGTAAAGCGGTCATCAAATTTATTGTAAAGCTCAGTGATACGACGAGTATCAGTGGTCGACTCTTTAATAGCTACAATGCTTTCAAACTCAGCCAGTTTCGCCATGATATCGAGGTTTACATCGACACCATAAGCAACCGGGTTGTTGTAAATCATGATTGGCATTTCTGGCGTTGCTTTTGCTAGCGTGCGGTAATATTCGAACGTTTCGCTCTCAGACGTGCGGTAAACCATGGCAGGCATCACCATACAACCATCGATACCAATTTTGTACGCATCCTGCATGTAATCAACAGCTGCTGTGGTAATAGACTCTGCTGTACCAGCAATCAAAGGCACACGGCCATTTACGACTTCGTTTACCGCTTGCAAGACCTGGCGTTTCTCCTCCGGGTACAACGCGCAGTTCTCACCGACGGTACCCAAGCAGATAATGCCATTCACACCATCTTTAATCTGGTTGTCTATAACGGTTTGCGTTGCGTCTAAGTCGATTGACTGATCTTGACGAAATTGCGTACTGACCGCCGGATAAACACCTTTCCAATCAATTTTCATGAACTACTTTCCTTATATGTATATTGTATGCAATTTAAATGAACGAGCGAAAATGCTCAGACATGGCTATCTATGCCATTTTCTAACAACACCGCCTTTACAGCGGCCAAGTCAGCCAAAGCACTGCCAACTGATTTGTATAAAGTAATGACCTCATCGTTTTGACGTCCTGAGATTTGTTGGGCGCAAAGCTGCGGTAATTCCCCTTTGATATCATCTGACGTGAACACGCCCTCTTGAATTGGAATGAGAAGATCGCCCGCTTCGGCTAATACGTTAATGCGGCTATCAACATACACCTGTGCTCGTTGCACTGCTTCGGAGTCGCATTCACGCTTATCCAAGTCATGATTACCGACCAAATCAATATGGGTGCCCGGCTGCACGTCCGCGCCATTAAACAAAGGCTCAGCTGATGCGGTAATACAGCTGATGATATCAACGTGTTTGATAACGTGGTCCACACTTTCAACGACTGAAACGCGAAACCGACGCTCATCTGGAAGCGACTGATACTCTGAAGATGACACAATGGCATCTACCGTCGCCTCGGCTTTGTCTGAGTTTCGCCCCCAAATGTAAACCTGCTTAAGTGGGCGAACCGCAGCGTATGCCCACGCAAAATAAGGCGCAAGATTGCCCGTTCCGCAGATCAACAGACGATCAGCATTGGGGCGCGCTAAATAGTCCGCTGCCAACGCAGAAGCTGCGGCGGTGCGCCAAAACGTTAAAACTTTACCGTCTACGAGTGCGATCGGCTCACCATCGTTTCGTCTAAAAACAAGCAGCTTAGATGCAAGCGTATCTTTGCCGTGCTCAGGGTTATGCGGGAAATACGTAAAGGCTTTCACCGCAATCAACTCCTGGTTCCAAGCTGGAAGTAGCGCAAACGCCTCGTATTCTCCCTCTTCTAAGGGCATGACTCGGCGTTGAGGTATTGTCGCTGGCCGCGAGTACATTTCACGCATCGTTTCAATAAGAGACTTCATTGTTAAACATTGCGCGACTTGCTGTGCTTCGATGACTTTCATCATTTCTCCGAAAACATAAATACAGTTGAGGAAAAGTACGGAACCTCGCTTATGGATGAAAACTCGGCCCCATACACAATTTAACGCCTAGTTAAGCAGCCAGGTATTGAACTCTTCATTTAGTTCATCCGCGTAGTCTGACCACCATTCATCGTTAATCAGGAAGGCGGTTTGGAAGTTTTGAGGTGCGGTAGGAAGGTTCGCTAAAATGTCTGGGTTCACCTCCGCCGAAGACGACTTACGCGTAGGCCCATAAGCAACGTACTTAGCTTGATCAGCTAATGGTTTTGTTCCTGAAGAAAAAGCGATGAAGTCCAATGCAAGCTTTGTGTTCTCACTACCCTTAGGTATCGCCCATCCATTCATGTAACCCATTTGACGGTCCCATATAATTCGAAATGGTTGACCTTCATCTTTACGGGCATTGTGAATTCGGCCGTTAAACGCCGAGGCGATCACCACTTCTTTGTCAGCAAGCATTTGAGGTGGCTGGGCACCTGTTGTCCACCACAGCACTTCTGATTTGATCGTATCCAACTTAGCAAAAGCACGCTCACGCCCCGCTTCGGTTTCGAGCAGGCTGTAGACATCTTCTGGCTTTACACCATCAGCCAATAGTGCCCACTCAAGATTGCCCTGAGGTTGTTTTTGCAATGCACGTCGACCTGGAAAAGTTTTTAGGTCAAAAAGATCGGTCAACTTGCTTGGCAAAGCCTGACCTTTAAACGCGTCTTCGTTCACCGCTAATACTGTGGACACAACGATGGTATTGATTGCGCACTCGTGAATCGCACCATCAATGAAATCCTCTTGTGCTGGTGTTCCATCTGCGCCCGGAGGCAAAATACTTGGGTTCACTGGCTCTAATAACCCTTCGGCACAACCACGAACAATGTCCGGCTTGTCGAGAGACACCAAATCCCAGCGCACGTTGTTCGCTTCCACCTGCGCTTTAATTTCGGCTAATCCGCCGCTGAAATCCTCGGATACGATCTCAACACCTGTTTTTTTAATGAAAGGCTTGTGATATGCCTCCACTTGGCTCTTGGTGAATGCACCACCCCAAGATACGACCGTCAATTTGTCTTCAGCATAAGCAGAAGTCCCCAACAGCATTCCTGAAATCAACAGTGCCAATGGTGCTTTGGTCATTCGTGACATGTATTACTCCTTTTGGTTGTTTTTCTGGAGGCATCCGAGTACGGCTGTTGGACACCAGTTTTTGTTAAAATTAAGTTAACATTAGCATTTAATATATTTTATACAATATTTAATATTAAATTTTTTCAGGCAAATCGTTGTAGTGAAAAAGGTGAAAGATCAATCGATGTCGGCTTTCCTTCGATAAGCTCTAAAAGGAGATCTGCCGTAATCGCCGCTTGAGTTAATCCAAGGTGTTGGTGGCCAAATGCCAGTAATACATTTCCATCCCAAATGCTATCAATAACCGGTAACGAGTCGACTGTTGAAGGCCGATTCCCCATCCACTTTTCTCCTTGCCTGAGTGGATGTAACCCCGATTCAAACATCTCATCACCTAACTGAAAAAGCATTTCTGAACGTTTCATATTGGGTGGTGATTCTACATCGGCATACTCAACAGTGCCTGCCAAGCGTAGCCCACCAGACATCGGAGTCATGATGAATTTTCTATCGGCAGAGCTAATAGGAAATGGCAGTACATCACGCTTGTCATCCACCATTAGGTGATAACCACGCTCGGCTTGAATAGGCACTTTAACTCCGGTTAGTTGCCGTATCAAAGGCTTAGAATGTACACCAGCGGCAACAATGATTCGGTCAAATGAATGTGTTTGAGACTCAACCAGCACATCGCCATGTTTCGCCAACGCAGATACACCTTTTTGTAAAACCTTACCGCCAAGCTCTTCAAAGGCTTCACTTAGCTCAGCACAGAGCTGATAAGGGTCTAGCGTATGACCGGTTTCGGGAAAAAAGACGCCGACACGAACCTTATGGCTGAGATCAGGTATCCGCTCTCGAATCTCCTCTTGTGTCCAAACTTGATGCGTCACACCGTTTTTAGCCAGTGAGTTAAGCGTGCTTTGATAATTCTGAAACAGTTTCTCGTTTTCAAAAGTGAGCAATGAACCATTCATTTTTATTAGATGCGCTTTTCCGATTGAATCAAGCACGCCACGCCAACTTGCCACTGACCGCTCGTTAAGACTCTTAATCGCGTTTTTTGCCCGCTCCGCGGCTGATGGCTTTGTTTGTAATAGAAAACGAATCATCCACCCGATTGTGTTTGGAATATCTTGCCAACGGATCGAAACCGGACTTTTGGGATCTAGCAGCATTTTAGGTAATTGTGGAAGCAGCGCTGGCGTTGCAAGAGGGAAGATTTGCTCAGTCGCGATATGGCCTGCATTTCCCTTAGAGCATCCATTCCCCACGCCATTGGGATCAAAAATCGTGACTTGATAACCTTGCTGCTGCAATTTCAAGCCAATTGATAAGCCAATAATCCCCGCACCTATCACAGCGATCCTTTCCTTTTTAGTTTCATCCTTGACCAACATAAATATGCTCCGAGTCACACTTGAAAACGTAGATTGCATACAATATATTTTACATTACGTTAACATCACTATTGTTTAATTCAACCATTTTTTCAGCAAGGAGCGAAAAATGAGGCAAGGAACTTTTTTCTGTATTGATGCCCACACCTGCGGCAACCCAGTTAGGCTGGTAGCAGGCGGTGTGCCTCCACTCGAAGGCAATACCATGAGCGAAAAGCGCCAATACTTTCTTGAGCATTATGATTGGATTCGTCAGGCACTCATGTTTGAGCCTCGCGGACACTCAATGATGTCGGGGTCAGTTGTCTTGCCTCCTTGCAGTGATAACGCAGACGCTTCTATTCTGTTTATTGAAACCAGTGGCTGCTTACCAATGTGTGGCCACGGCACCATTGGAACCGTCACCACCGCTATCGAAAATCGCCTTATCACTCCCAAAAAAGAAGGTCGTTTGATACTTGATGTCCCAGCAGGACAAATCGAAGTGCACTACCAAACAAAAGGTGACAAGGTCACGTCGGTAAAGATATTTAACGTACCGGCTTACCTTGCCCACCAAGACGTAACCGTGGACATAGAGGGCTTAGGTGAGCTCACTGTCGATGTTGCTTATGGCGGAAACTATTACGTAATCGTCGACCCTCAAGAAAACTACGCCGGACTTGAACACTACTCTCCAGATGAAATTTTGATGCTTTCTCCAAAAGTTCGCGAAGCGGTATCTCGAGCGGTTGAGTGCGTACATCCAGAAGATCCGACAGTGTGCGGTGTTTCTCACGTGCTATGGACCGGAGAGCCCACTCAAGAAAACGCCACCGCTCGAAATGCTGTGTTTTACGGCGACAAAGCGTTGGATCGCTCGCCATGTGGTACGGGCACTAGTGCACGCATGGCGCAATGGCATGCAAGAGGCAAACTCAATCAAGGAGAAGACTTTGTTCACGAAAGTATCATCGGCAGCCTATTTCAAGGACGTATAGAAGGCATTACCGAAGTGAATGGCAAAGCAGCTATTTTGCCAAGTATTGAAGGATGGGCACAAGTATACGGTCACAACACGATATGGGTAGACGATGAAGACCCATATGCGTACGGATTTGAAGTGAAGTAATAAGGATAGTAAGGAAGAATGATGAACCCACAAGAACCAACCACTTTTTACGCAGTCAACGCCTTTACTGGTGAGCCTCTACCCACAGCGTTTCCGGTACATGGAGAGCAAGAAGTTAATCAAGCCGCCTCAGCCGCCCAAAGGGTTGCGCGTGAGTTTCGCCAACTAAGCAATGCAAAGCGAGCGAGCTTACTTTGCTCTATCGCCTCTGAATTGGAAGTGAAGAGTGAAGAAATCGTTGCTCGAGCTCATTTGGAAACTGCTCTTCCCGAAGCACGTTTAAGCGGTGAAATAGGACGTACAGCGAGCCAATTACGACTATTTGCCGAGGTTGTGAGATCGGGTAATCACCATCAAGCAATTTTCGATACGCCAAACCCAAACCGTCAACCACTGCCAAAACCAGATATTCGCCGTCAACAAATCGCAATTGGCCCTGTCGCCGTGTTTGGTGCGTCTAATTTTCCGCTCGCATTTTCTACGGCTGGTGGTGATACGGCTTCGGCACTGGCAGCTGGCTGTCCTGTGATTGTAAAAGGCCATACCGCCCACCCTGGCACCAGTCAACTTGTTGCTAAGTGTATTGAGGCTGCACTTGAGAAAGAGTGCTTACCGCAAGCCATCTTCACGCTATTGCAAGGCAACAAACGCGCACTTGGCCAAGCACTCGTTACCCATCCAAAAATTAAAGGGGTTGGTTTTACAGGCTCAGTCGGTGGTGGCCGTGCGCTGTTTAACCTAGCTCAGCAAAGACCAGAGCCAATCCCTTTCTATGGCGAACTAGGGGCGATTAACCCAACATTTATTCTCCCTTCAGCCATACGAGAAAACGCATCATTGGCTGAAGAGTTTGTGGCTTCTATGACTTTGGGCTGTGGACAATTTTGTACAAAACCAGGCGTTGTATTTGTCTTGAATAGCCCAGAAACGCAAGCCTTTATCGAAACCGCTCAAGGGTTAATTCGACAACAATCAACGGCCACTTTGCTAACGCAAGGAATCCGAGAAACGTATGAATCAGAAGTTAACAAGCGAGCTTCCGAAACGGGCATTAATGTAACTCGCTCTGAACAAGCAGAAGTGACCAATGTCGCACCAGTACTGTTCGTGACGGACAGTAAAAACTGGCGTAAAAACCCACAATGGGAGGAAGAAATATTTGGTCCTCAATCGTTAATCGTAATCTGTGAAGATTTCGATGACATGTTGAAACTGAGTGATTCACTGACTGGCTCGCTCACCGCAACCCTTCACGCTACCGCTGAAGACGAAGAACAAGCCAAGCAACTGCTTCCAAGTTTGGAAGAAATCGCCGGACGCCTTGTATTCAACGGTTGGCCAACTGGCGTCGAGGTTGGTTACGCTATGGTTCATGGTGGACCATATCCGGCTTCAACCAATTCTGCCTCAACATCTGTCGGGGCAGAGGCTATTCATCGTTGGTTGCGTCCCGTAGCTTATCAAGCTTTGCCAGAATCTTTATTGCCGGATTCATTAAAAGCGTCGAACCCACTGGGTATTCAACGCGCCATAGATGGCAGTGTGTCCCAATAAGATCACCAAATGGCTCAAAAAGGCATCAACTGATGCCTTTTATTTCACTCTACTTCTCAAAACCTTCTTTCCTAGTTGGTTTGTGCCAGAAAAACAATAAACTACTAAAGTAAAATGGATTGGATACAATATTAATTTCACGGGAGACTTCAATGTCACAGAAACCTGTTTTTAAAACGCGCACTCAGCTCGTTGAGGAAGCAATTCGAACTCAGATCTTGAAGGGCGAGTTAAAAACTGGTCAACCTTTACGTCAAGATGCGTTAGCAAAAGAGTTTAATGTTAGCCGCATTCCTGTGCGTGAAGCGTTAGTTCAATTGGAAGCACAAGGACTCGTTAGCTTTGAACCTCACAAAGGTGCGACGGTCACCGAGCTATCTCCAGAGAAAATCAATGAGCTATTTGAACTGCGCGCTGTCGTGGAGTGCCACATTTTAGAGCGTGCGATTCAGAACATGACGGACGCTGACCTTGAACGCGCGCGAGAAGTTCGCGAACGTTTCGAGTCTGTAGTGAACAGTGGCGACGAAGTAGAAGAATGGAGCAACTACAACTACGAATTCCATAAAGCCCTATATGCTCCTGCTAACATGCCTGAAACTATGGACGTCATTTACAACCTGAACACAAAGTGTGACCGATACATACGCATGCAGCTATTGTTTACAACAGGCATTAAAAAGGCAGAAGAAGAGCACTTAAGCTTGTTTGAAATGTGCCAGAATCGTGATATAGAAGGCGCCAAGTACCTGCTGAAAAAACACATTCTAGAAGCAGGCACAGCGATTCGAAACCTGCTGCTTGAAAGGCAAAATATCAGCCAGTAAACGGAATAACGAATAAGGTGATATTCAAGGATGAATGTTGGACCAAAGTTTTTACTCGCAGCGCTACGACAAAAGATTAAAGAAGAAGGGCTTTGCTATAATTCCTTGTCAGAGAAAAGTGGCATCCCTTTATCTAGTATTAAACGCCACCTACATAATCCTGCTTTAGGTTTGGATAAAGTACTTGTTTATCTGAACTACCTGAATACCGATCTCATCGAACTCGCAACCTTAGCCAACGAGCTTCAGCACCAAAACGAGCAAATGCTAACAGATGAAGAGAGTGCCCTTTTCGTTGAGCATCCTTATTTACTTGATTTTATTTATATGCTGACTTCTCGTGATATTAAACCGCAAGAGATAGCCCAAACTTACGGACTTTCTGATACAAGCTTACGATTCTATTTGCGTATCGCGGAAATTCTAGGATATGTCGAAAACTTCGGAGACGGCTTGTTTTACCGTTCTGGTCGTCGATTTATTATGGAAGAAGGTACCGCATTGGACACCTTATTCAAAGAGCGATTTCAACAAGAGTCGCTTTCTCATAACATCAACCCAGGTGTGTGTGTGGGTCGTATTAGGCTCACCGAAGAGCAAAAAGTGCAAATAGAGGACGAGCTTTGTAATAAATTAGCGAAACTTAACGCAGTTAACACTTCCAACAACGAAGGTGAACTAACAAATATATTAATGCGCTGTACTCCTGGCGCTCAGATATTTTTCGCAGATGACTTACCGGATATTGATGGAAGCCTGTTAAAGCACGTCGCCCAATTGACTAAAATAAATTAAAACATCAGATTAAAAAATTCACTCCAAACCTAGAACGCATCATTTATTCCTGCTAAATCTCTAATAAATAGAATTTCCCGACCCAAAACTTACTTTCTATTTAGCAAACAACAATTAGTCGACAAAGAGAACCCTCCATTTCATCTTTGTTTTTTCCTTATTATTACGTTGAAACTGCTAAGGAACTTAAGGAATAACTAATGGATTTATTAAGAATAAAAGATAACCATTTTTACGTTATTTACCTCACACTCTTTAAATATAAATTTGCAGACGAACGAATTAAATTAATACATTCACCTAGCTAATAAAAACAAAAGCAAAACAGATAATTATAATTCTATTATTTATAAGGACATAGAAAAGTGAAATTTAAGTATTCTTTAGCAACGGCAGTCACTCTCGCATTATTACAAGGTTGTGGCGGTGGCGGCGGTGATGATTCATCTACTCCATCAACTAGCAGCGCAACCGGACCAACATGGAAAGCCGGTGATTTTAGCCAACCATCAAGCTCGTTTGTCAACCAATGTGAAACCCCACGAGTGGGTCGAGACCCATATAACAATTATGCTGCCTATCCAGATAAATTAGGTTCTGCTTTACACGAAAAACTCTTTTTAAGAGCTTTTACTAACGAAACTTACCTTTGGTATGACGAAGTTCCTGATAATAATCCAGCAAACTACAAAACCGTGACGGATTACTTCAACACACTGGTCACCTCTGCTACTACCACGACTGGTAAACCGAAAGATCGCTTCCACTTTACCGTCCCTTATGAAGATGATATGAAGTCATCGCAATCTGGTTTAGTCGCTGGGTTTGGTTTTAACTGGGCATTCCTACGTGGCGTACAACCTAGAGACGTTCGTATCTCCTATACTGAAGAAGCTTCTCCAGCTGATAGAAACGGCATTGCTCGCGGTGATAAGCTTCTAAAAATCAATAATATTGATGTGGTTAACACCGGTAGTCAGTCCGACATTGATTTTATTAATAAAACGCTTTTTAACCCTGACATCAATCAAGATTACACCTTCACATTTGAGAGTGTTGACGGCCTAGAGAAAACCGTGACGCTTACCGCCTCTGATGTCATGACTTCTCCAGTTAAAAATGCCAAAGTGATCGCACACAATGGTATGCAGATCGGCTATCTACAATACAACTCATTTGAACCAAGCGCTCAAGCCCCACTTATTGAGGCGTTCAGTACGCTCTCGGCAGAGAATGTTGACGAGATCGTCGTTGATTTACGTTACAACGGCGGTGGCTTAGTACTTCAGTCCTCGCAAGTAGGCTACATGCTAAGCGGTGCTGGTCAGAACCGAGTCTTCAGTGAGTTGATTCACAACGACAAAGTGATGCGTACCATTAAAGATGGGGATAACATCTATCGCTTTACGAATCTAGCAATAGACTGGGCAGCACAAAAGTATTCGGACCAAGTGCTGCCGACACTGAACAAAAAGCGCGTATATGTGCTGACTTCAGGAGGCACGGCTTCCTCAAGTGAACTGTTGATCAACGCTTTGCGCGGCATTGATGTTGAGGTTATCCAAATAGGCTCAACAACCACAGGTAAACCGTATGGGTTCTCAGCAGAACAAAACTGCGGCACTATGTACTACACTATTCAGTTCAAGTCAGCGAACGAGAAAAAATTTGGCGACTTCTCTGATGGTTTTATTCCTACTCCAAAGAGCCAAATCAATACCGAGCTAGGCTTAAACAATAGAGTGGAAGGTTGCTGGGTCAATGATGACCTAACAAAACCATTAGGCGATCCGTCTGAAGGTATGCTTTCTGCGGCACTAAACTACATGGAAACGGGAACCTGTCCGCCAGTCTCCTCTTCAAGTTTCAATGCCATGCCGCGTAACATTTCATCTCCGGAGTTAAGCGATCTTCGCTCTCCGCTACGAACAGAGGCAATTCATGTTGAGATCAACTAACTTTTTACGAATGCTGATTCGGGTTGCGCTTTTCTTAGGCACTTCGATTTCTTTGATAGGATGTCAAGCTATGTCACAAGAACCCGTTGAAGCATTGAGTAAAAAGAACTCTCCGGAAACAGTCATAGAGATTCAAAATGCGATCGCAGAAATCCAAGGGACACCAGCACCTAGAATCGCAAATAACGTATTTGAATCTTCACCGCATTTGTTGATTGAAAAAGGACGAGTAAAAGGGAATAACAATCAACTGTTGGATGGCAGCTATACGGATCTTCCAGACCAATATACGTTGCAGATAAGAGGTGAAACCTGTGGCTTGTACTACGCCAAAACAGATACCTTTGTCACTCTCAGTTCACTAGATTGTGAGCCCATCATTAAGTTTTAGATCTCCCAAAAAGAGAAGCCCGCTGATATCAGCGGGCTTCCTACTTTATTGTTCAGTGTGAAACGGTCAACGTTACTTTAGTTCAATCCATGCTTTGCGCTGTTGCTTATCCATGTATGACCAAGCTACAAAGCGGCTCACTTTCTGTCCTTGGCTCATTTCAACCACACGAATGGCTTTCACACCCAATTTTTCAAGCTGCTTGCGCATCGGGCGAACGTTGTCTTTTTTGGATATGAGTGTTGTAAACCACAAGACCTGCGCGGCAAAAGCTTGGCTTTCATTCGCCATTTTTCGGATAAACGCCGCTTCTCCACCTTCACACCACAATTCAGCGTTTTGACCGCCAAAATTCAACGCCGGCTTACTTGTCTTTACTTGTGTGGTTTGAGGTTTTAGTCCTTTCTTACGCTTGTTTGCTTTTAGATTATCGATTTTACGCTGGCTGCCCATAGCGGCATCTTCCGCCGAACGGTGGAATGGCGGATTACATGTCGTCACATCATAACGATCATTCGGTTGAATGATACCTAGATAAATATTGGCATCATTGTGTTGCTGTACCAGTGCAATTTTTCCCGTCAAAACACGATTGTGCTCTACGATCGTTTGAGCCGATTGGATGGATTTTGGATCGACATCGCTGCCCGTATAGTGCCAACCGTATTTTGTTACACCAACAATCGGATAAATACAGTTTGCTCCCACGCCAATGTCCAACGCTTTCACTTTTTGGTGCGCGTACTGACCTTTTACTTCACTATCAAGTAGTTCTGCCACTCGGTGAATGTAATCAGCGCGGCCCGGAATCGGTGGGCAAAGGTAGGTGTCGGGAATGTCCCAGAACTCGATACCATAATACGCAGCAAGCAATGCTTTATTGAGCATTTTAACAGCGTTAGGATCAGAGAAGTTTATGGAGTCTTCCCCTTTCGGATTTTTGATAACGAATGGCTTTAACTGTGGTTCACTTTCCACGAGTTTTTTAAAATCGTAACGACCTCGATGAACATTACGCTCATGCAAACCATTCTTCGCTATTTTTATGAACTCGACTTCGCTCTTTACTGCAGGCTGCGGGGATTTGCGCGCAACTTTGTCTTTAACACGCTTCGGCTTGGCTTTATTCGCGTCTTTATTCTGAGCCGCCTTTGAAGTCTTTGGCTTTGCTTGCTTCGCGTTGTGATTATTGTTCTTCATTCAAATTCGCTTTTAAATCGAGGTAAATCATAAACAAACGAGCATCAAATTCGAGTTGGTGATACTCAGGCTCCATGTAGCAACATAGCTGATAGAACGCCTTGTCGTGGTTTTTCTCACGAGTATGCGCCAACTCATGTACCACCAGCATTCTTAATAGTGGCTCGGGCGCATCCTTAAATACATTGGCAATGCGAATCTCGTTTTTCGACTTCAGCTTACCACCATGGTTTCTACTGATAACACTGTGCAAACCAAGCGCATTGTTTACCGCGTGAATTTTCTTATCGTAGACAACTTTACTGATTGGCGCGGCTTTCTTCATGTAGCGGTTTTTGATTGCCATGGCGTACTCATAGAGCGCCCTTTCGCTTTTGATTTGGTGCCTATCGGGATAACGCTTTTCGAACCAAGGAACAAACTTGCCACTCGCTATCAATGAGCTCACCTGCTCTACGATGTTTTGTGGGTAACCTTGAATGTATCGAAGTGACGGATGCATAGAATTAACGTCTGTTATGACAAAATAAAGGCGCTCAATATACCTGAGATAAAGGACAGTTTCACCTTAGCTTTCGCCTTTCATTTATGGTGAAAGGCCGTTAAACTTCGCCTCCCAATGATAATGGAGAGAAATTCAATGAAACGTGTCGTTCTTTACGTCAAAGATAAATGCCCTCACTGCAAAGATGCTCAACGTTATCTGGATTCGAAAAATATTAACTATCGTTTGTGCAATGCTAAGATGCAACGCGGTCGCAAAGAACTTGATGCGCTTGGTGCTCGTTCAGTGCCAGTTTTAAAAATTGGTGATCGGGTAATGATTGGCTGGAACCCAAAGAACTTCGAGAAGATGTACAAAGGCGATTAGTGCTCGGACGATGAATCTGCGCTGCGTTTAAACGTAGCGCTTGATAAAGTCGATAAACGTTCGATCTGCTATTGATAAATACCCCTGCTTGCGCCAAGCAAGTGCCAGATCCAGCGTAACTGGTGGTTCAAACGGTAGGCCAACAACGCCCGACTCATGTTGAGTCACCAATTCCAGTAACGCGGTAATCGCAAACTCTTGTTTCACAATACTCAAAATCAAAGGCAGTAAATTGGTCTCGAATGATGACTTCATGGTAAACCCATGCTCCTCACTCACCTGATCCAAAAATTCACGGTGAAAATAGCCATGCTGAAACATAACCAAATCGTGTTCAAAGAACTCATCAAAAGTAAGAGCGTGTCGCTGGGCTAACTCATGCTCAGGTGAAACAACTGCGACCATTTGGCTAGTAAATAAATGGTCAGTTTCTAGGTCATCAGGCACGTTATCACAACTGATCACACCGATATCGAGTTGACCATTGAGCAGCATACGACGAATCGATTGAGTCCCAGCTTCGACCAAGGTCAATTTTAACTCCGGGAACTGGCTTTTAAACGCCATCACAATTCGTGGAAAGAAATAACTGCCCATCATTGATGGCGTCCCGAGTCGTACTTCGCCTTTCGCTAAACCTTTCAACTCATCAATCGCGAGCTGCGCGTCGTGCAACTGTTGAATCACCCGCTTGGCATGTACAAGTAGCGTTTCGCCCTCTTTCGTTAAGCTGATTTTTTTATCATCACGGCGAAATAGGGTAACGCCCAAAGACTGCTCAAATTTTTTGATAGAAATGCTTAATGCAGGCTGGGCAATATGCAGGGCTTTCGCCGCATGGGTAATGTTTCCATGTTCAGCGACCGCCAGAAAATGTTTAAGTTGTTTCGATTCCATCAGATCAAAAATATATGGTGTCCATATTTTTAATATATTTTTTTAATTTACAACGAACTGATAGATTGATCACAGTCTCTCCATTTGCTCACATTAGGCAGGATTCATGGTCAGTTTTGGCACACCGGAATACAAACGCATTACGCTCTCGCTAGCGCTTGGTTCCTTCTTGGTTTTTTCAAATTTATACCTACTACAGCCAATGCTGCCCACTTTTTCCCAAATTTTCACGATCTCAGAAACGCAAGTGAACTGGTTATTTGCGGCCTCAACATTTGCTCTCTCTTTTAGCCTCGTCCCAATGGCTGTGTTATCAGAATCAGTGGGACGAAAGCCAGTCATGATGGCCGGTCTGTTTTCAATTCCTACCCTTTCTGCTTTGATGCTATTTGGTGACTCATTCCTGTTTTTAGTGGTATGTCGAGCACTGATCGGTGTCGCGCTCGCGGCTTTTGCTGCGGTCGCCGTGGCTTACATGGCAGAAGAGCTCGACAAGCACGCTTTCTCGATGGCAATTGGAACGTACATTGCGGCTAACTCATTAGGTGGTATTGCAGGGCGTATTAGCGGCGGCTTGTTGGCGGACAATTTCAGTGTTGATGTCGCCATTGAAGTAATGATGGTATTCACTCTTCTTGGTGTCATTGGTGTTCACTATTTATTGCCAACACAGCGCAACTTCACCCCGTCATCAAGCAGTTTGCGCCATCAAAATCGTGCGCTTATTGGTCATTTTAAAAACCAACGCGTGTGGTTCGCGATGCTGATAGGAGGACTCAACTTTGCTTTGTTCGTCAACCTTTATTCCGTAATGGGTTTCCGTCTGGTGAGTGAACCTCACAATGTGCCCGTCGGGTTGGCCTCACTGATCTTTATTTGTTACTTGGGAGGGACTTTCTCCTCTCGTTGTGCAGGCCACTGGAGTAAACGTTATTCCTCAATCCTAGGTATGTTCTTAGGCGCGATAGTGAGCATGACGGGAATGTGGATTGCTGCGGTTGAAAGCCTGACTGCAATGCTAGTTGGGTTGTTGCTGATAAGTTTTGGTGCCTTCTTTACTCATACCCTCGCCTACGGTTGGGTCGGTCAGAATGCCACTCGTGCCAAAGCCACCGCGACAGCGCTCTACTTAGTACACTACTATGTAGGCGGCAGTTTGGGAGGATTCTTACTTCTTTATTGTTGGCAACATGGTGGTTGGTCGAGTGTTCTTATGGGGGGGAGCGCAGTCTACCTAGCGATGTTTGCTGCGATTGCGTATTTGAAACACATTGCCGAAAGAAAGCATACTGACCAAACACCTGACGCAGCGAGTTTAAAGAGTAGCTAAGGTACGCTCATTTGCGTAATACCTCTCTGATTACTTGGATAACCAACTCTGCTATGCTTGCGCTACTTTAATAAAAACCAGAAAGTCGTATGTCAACGCGTTCAACACAAAACACAGATATCGAAGCGATCACTCAACAGGTCGATCAATGGCTCAACGATGTGGTAATCGGACTCAACCTTTGTCCGTTTGCTGCCAAACCGCAACGTAATAAACAAATCAAAATCTTTGTTAGTGAAGCGACTCAAGAAGAAGCGCTTCTTGAAGATATTTTATTGCAGCTGATTGAGCTGAGTAACACAGCGCCCGAACAACTTGAGACAACGTTGGTTGTGGTTCCCAACATGCTACAAGATTTCTGGGACTACAACTTTTGTATCGATTGGGTTGAAGGATTAATTAAGCAGCAAAACTGGGAAGGTGTTTTCCAAGTAGCGACTTTCCATCCTGATTACTGTTTTGGTGGCGCAAGGCCTGAAGACGACGAAAACCTGACCAATCGTTCTCCTTACCCGATCTTCCATTTGATTCGCGAAGAGAGTATGGAAAAGGTACTAAAACACTATCCTGATCCTGAATCCATTCCCGATACGAACATCGCTCGTGTTTCCGCCCTTTCAGAGGAAGAACGTAAAAAGCTGTTCCCTTACCTATTTCGTTAAGCACCACCATTACCCAAAGGCAGATTTATCACCAGTTGGATGCAATGCCCTTGGGGTTCAAAGTGCGGTTTGGTATCATTGCCGCTTCAATCGATTCAATGGAAATTAGAATGCAACTGTCAAAGCTAACCCAAGAGATTTTTGATCACTTATACCGTGATATCACCGAGTTCCGTAGTACGTTCGACTTACCAGTCGCAGACGCTGCAAGCCTTGATGCACAAGCAGATACACTACACACCTCTTTGGCGATCGAAGAGCTAACAGAGCTAGCAGAAGCAGATTGTAAAACTGAGCAAGCAGATGCCATCGTAGACAGCGTGTATGTATTAATGGGCCGTCTCGTTCATCTTGGCCACAGCAAAGTAGAAGACAACCTAGCGATCAGCTACTTAATTGATCTTCTATTAAACGTTGCAGTAAACCGTGGTATTGAATTTATTCCTTGCTGGGATGAAGTGCACTCAAGCAACATGAGCAAAGTATGCCGTAACGAGCAAGAGTACTCAGAAACAGAAGCATTCTACGCGGAACAAGGCATCAAGTTGATGGCGGTGCAGAAAGGTGAATACATCATCGCGAAATGCGCCGAAGATTTCGTATCGGAAGGTAAAACTATTCGTAAAGGCAAAGTACTCAAATCTGTTTACTACCGCCCAGCAGATCTAAAACCGTTAACTCAATAAGCGTTGAGTTTGGCTTTCTCGATTAAAAAAACGACCTCAAGTAGGTCGTTTTTTATTGTCCCTAAATACTAATCAAAGATTAAATAAGGTTGCTCATCTACGATGACCTTTTTGACTTGAGTATTGAATACTTCCCCAAGGGCTTCTTCCGTTAGCACAGTATCGGCATTTCCTGATGAGTGCAGCACACCGTTGTTAAGCAGCAATACTTTATCTGCGTGCTTTAATGTGCGGTTGAGATCGTGATTAGCAACCAATACTCCAATTCCCTGCGCCGCCATAGCGTTAATCAATTGATAGAGCAGCCCCTCTTGCGCAATATCTAATGGTGCTGCTGGCTCATCCAAAATTAAAAACTGCGAAAAAGGATTAATGGTACGCCACACCTGCAAACATACGCCTGCTAATCGGACACGTTGCCACTCACCACCGGATAATGTTTGAATACTGCGATGAAGCTTATCTTGAAGTTGTACCAGCTCCACCACCATATTGACGGCATCACGCACTTTGATATCCGCAATCTCAGCACCACTTGGCAGAGATAAAGCGAGATACTGAAACACATCAACATTAAACGCTGGGCGTGATTGCTGACACAAATAACCTCGAACATGAGCTTGCTCTGACAACGGTAAAGTAAGCAAGTTTTTGTCGCCAACGCACACTTCACCACTCATACCCTCTCGGTGGCTTAACGTACCAGAAATCGCAGCCAATAAAGTACTCTTACCTGAACCATTAGGCCCAACGACATGTACGATTTCGCCTGCTTTGCATTCAAAAGAAAGAGGCAATAATCGACTACCAACCGACATATGTTTAACGTGCATCATGACTCTTCACCAGCATCCAGATGAAAATAGGTGCGCCAATCGATGTTGTCATGACACCCAAAGGTAGCTCAGCGGAGTCTAATAACAGCCTTGCGCCGATATCCGCAAATACAAGCAACGCAGCACCAGATATTGCAGAAAGTGGCAATAAATAACGGTTTTCCGTACCAAAAGCCAAACGCAACAAGTGCGGTACCACCAAACCAACAAAACTGATGATGCCACCCAAAGCGACTGAACTACCCACCAAAACAGAAATGGCGAGGATCAGTTTCCAACGCATTTGATGCACATCGACACCCAATTGGGTCGCATGAACCTCACCCAGCATCAATTTATCAAGCGACTTGCCTTTACAACACAACCAGATAAGCACAGGCAGCATCACCAAGGTAACGGTATGTTGATACCAACTTGCGCCACCAATGCTGCCCATTAACCAATACATCAGTTGGCGTAGGCTAAGATCATCACTGAAGTAAAATGCCCACGTCACAATCGCGCTCGATAAAATACCCAATGCGACACCAACCAAAAGCAATCGAGCCGTCGTCAGATGCATTGCCCTTGCTATCGCCACCAAAACAAACGTGAATACCATCGAGCCTGCAATCGCTGCCAACATAAAAACAATCGGGGTGGGAAGAACAGGTGACGCGAACATGATTAAGACCATTGCTAAGCTTGCACCACCAGATATACCAAGCACGCCGGGTTCAGCCAAAACGTTCCCAAGCAACACTTGTAACGTCGCGCCAGATACCGCTAACGCAGCACCAATAATTGCCGCAGACACCAACCTCGGTAAACGTAAGTCCACCAGTAGCTTATGTTCAAATGCAGATAAAGATTGAAAAGGAGAAAGGAAAATTTCTCCGACCATCAAGTGGATGGCAGAGAGTACAGCGAGCACGACCGACATAACCATCAGGTTACGTTGCCAGCGTCGTTCCTTGTTCAGGATAAGTTGTTGAAAATCCATAGCGGCCGATAAAAACAAACGAGGCTTAACCTTACAGTTAAGCCTCGGTAAATTGCAATTAACTTCTCAAAGCAATGTTGGATTAATCGTAAACCAACTCACCCTCTTCAAAACGGGTTTTCACTTCACAAACCATCAGAGCTGCACGTTGACCTATTGCGACGTGGCGGTTCGGGAAGACAATCGCTTCGTTTTCATTCTTCGCCATTAATGGTTTGTCGCCATCATGACCAAACACTTCGCCGTGAACAAATGAAGTGAAGTTTTCAACATTGTCGTCGAACATAAAGTCAAAATCTTCGTTCAAGCGAACGATTGTGCGACTTACTCGATATTTAATGCATGGTTTTGGTAGGTGTTCTGGCTTCGTTTCCGCAATCAAATTACGTAAAGACAAATCAAACGCAGTCAATTTATCAAGGTCATTTTCACCAATACGAGCCACACGACCAAGCTCCATCGTCAGAGCCTGCGCACCAAAGTTCTCGGCACTGTACCAGCTAAACGTACTCGATGGTGAGTTTGATAAGAGCACAGCTTCAATGTGTGCACTGTCCAAGAAATCGATTAATGCCTTGCTTCGCACAGGATGACGAGTCTTAGGACTCACTGCAAACGTATAGTGCTTCGAACCTCTAATCGCGCAGTGTAAATCAAGGTGCCAGCGTGTTGTCGGGTCGGTATCCTGATAAAAATCTCGAACAAGCAGCTTAAGCGTATCAGCGATGACAAGCTCTTTTGTCTGTTTGTGTTCTTTTTCGTCAAACAGACGGTTGAGGTTTTCTTCAAGGAATCGCGTGTGCGCCAGAGTGGATTCTGGATGAGCGATAATGAATAGACAACGGGTATCGACCGTCTGGAACCCAGATTCTATGTCTTGAATAATGGAATCCACCAGCTCCATCGGTGCCGTTTCATCTCCGTGAACCCCACAAGAGATGATGACGTTCTTCGTATCCTGAGTATAGTTCTCAGGGATCACTTCTAGTACACCACGCTGATAGAGTTTAAGTTTTACACCGTTAGAAAGCACCTGCTCCGCTGGTGCAACATCGATATGAACATCTAACGTGTCAGTTAAAAACGATTGGCGAAAGAGAGACTTCGTCATGCGTTACTCCTTAATAGCACGGCGGGTATGTTAATAAATTGTACAAAGGATTTTTGTTGCTGCGATCTCACTTATGAGTAGAAATCACTATTTCCCTCGAAAATCCGATACCTTTTCGCGCCAGGCACTCAAATCAAGCATTGAGGCGTTTAATTTTTAAACAATTACAAAGTGTTAGGGCTGTGAACTTTACCACAGCCCTGATTAAGATCATTATGATTTGATCAAATTTTTGTAGCTATAAAGCAGATTATGCATCAACAATGCGAAAAACTTAGCCGCGCTGTGCGAGCAAACGCTCAAACTCATCGACTTTTTCACGCACTAGCTCAACGCTCTGCTGCCAAAACGTTGGTTGGGTTAAATCCATCGACAGATGCTTTTCGACAACATCTTCCGCCATCATGCAGCCGGTATCGCGCAGCAAATTGATGTAATCGGTGTAAAACGCTTCGCCTTTGGTTTCTCGCTGTGCATAAATACCCTTGCTGAATAAGAAACCAAACAGGTATGGGTAGTTATAAAAACTCACACTATCGATAGAAAAGTGCAGCTTGCTTGCCCAGAAGTACGGATCCGGCTCGCTCATTACGTCGCCATACCATTCTTTCCAAGTTTCAGACATCAACTCACAGAATTCATCTGCGGTTAACTCTCCATCCTGGCGGCGTTCATAGAACGATTTCTCAAACTCGTAGCGAACCGGAATGTTGATCATTAAAGCTAGCGCAGATGACAACTCTTCCCACAACATCTCTAGCTTTTCATCGACGCTCTCCGCTTTCGAAATCAAATGATCACGAACGATGTTTTCTGCAAAAATAGAGGCGGTTTCTGCTAACGTCATTGGATAGTAAGTTTGGCAAAGTGGCAAATCGCGAATAACCCAGTTATGGAACGCATGGCCAAGTTCATGTGCCAGAGTCATCAGGTCTGAGCGGCTACCACTCCAAGTCATAAACACAAGTGGTGTTCGCGTTGCTGGTAGTTTGGTGCAGTATGCACCAAGGCGCTTGCTGGCATTTGGCGCGGCATCAATCCATCCGTTTTGTACCATCAAACGGACAAACTCCGACATCTCAGGGTTTACTGTTTCAAATGCTTCACAAATAACATCAATCGCTTCATCAAAGTCGTAAACCTTCGCTTCACCGCTCAAAGCAGGCATAGCCGCCAGATGATTCCAAGGTTTCATCTCATCCAGACCATGTACTTGCGCCATCAATAAACCCGCTTTCTGACCAATAGCTCGACTGTCTTTGGCTACTGTCATCATCGCATTTAAAGTTTCAGCTTGGATTCGGCTACCATGCAAACTCGGCTCGAGGAAGTGAACTTCACGCTTCGTCGAACGCTTTTTGTTTTCAGTTAAACGCCATCCTGCTAACGCATTCAAAATTGCAGCGAATGATTCTTGGTGCGTTTGCATTGCATCTTGTACGCCTCGCCACGCGGCTTCTTGACGCTCGAATTCAGAACCATAAAGAATGCTTGCCGCTTGAGAAAACCCAAGCTCTTCACTCTTACCATCTGTGTACTCAAGCTTCACTTTCAATGAGCCAGTCAGGTTATCATATAGGTTACCCCAAGCCGATTTACCATCCACACTCATCGCAGCCAGTAACTGTTCTTCTGCGTTGCTAAGACGAGTATCCGCCAACTTTCTGGAGTTCAAGATAGAAAAAGCTTGCCCACTGATATCAGGATTCTCATGATCTAACACGCGCAAGATAAACTCTTCGTCGGCATGCGTTAATGTCAAATCAAAGGGACTGAACGCTTGGGAAAGCTCCGAAAAGATGCGGGTCATTTTACCAAGTAACGATTTCGCTTCGGCGTTTGTTGCATCAACAGAAGCATAACAACTCGCAAAATTTGCAACTGTGCCCGCTAAACGACTCGCTGCTTCATTGGTCAAAATCGCATTTTGCATGATCTCTACGTTGCCACAATCTGCTGATTGTTTATTCAAAAGATCAATACATTGTTCAACAAGAGCAATATCGTCTTGAATTCGTGGGTCAGAAAGGTCGTTATAAACGATGGACAAATCCCAACTCGGCGTTGTCATTTCTATATTTCCTTTTTATGTAACTGAGTCAATTTTCGCTTCCTGCACCTAGCAGATGGGCTTCCACTGACATCTTCCGTGACTATGCCCGTAAGCAATATCGTTCTGGGCATTTTAATATTTATAAATTAACGAGTTAAAAGAGGTACGCCAATCGAACGCACCGAGGCGTAAATTTGCTCATCGATGGTCATAGTTATATGCGTGACAGAAGCGTTTCCTATCGACAACGTCGAATACCACTTGGGGTTACGCCAATCTAACTCCAATACATGAGCAAGAATCATACGAATGACGCCACCATGCGTGACGATAAGTAGATTGTCATTGATATCGTTGATGATTTGAGACCACACGCGACATATGCGCTCAGAAAATGTGCTTAAGCTCTCAGCGTTCGGCAACGTATGTTGTGCTGGCGATTGCCAAAAAGCATCTAGCTTTTTCCACTGCTCAGTGAGCATATCAAAAGGCATACCATCAAAATCACCAAATGCCATCTCTTGTAAAGATTCATCCGTCATTACTGGTAATAATTGCTGTTCAGCAATTATATTTGCCAGTTCTTGACAACGTGAAAGAGGAGAACAAATCACTCCACCCACACCTCGTCCACTCTCGATCCAAGCCCGAGCAATGCTTTCTTGGTCAGCAGGCGTAACTTTTACATCTGTTTGGCCATGGAGTCCTGGTGGAGCATCTACTTTTCCATGACGCACAAGATAGATATTGAGTGTTTTCATTTTGTTCCATCCTACTCTTTAAGAACCAACGGCAAACCAGCAGCAACAAAGGTAACACGATGGCAAACACTGGCTAGTTTTTGATTCATCCGTCCGGCATTATCCACAAAGTAACGACTAACCGCCCCCAAAGGCACAATACCCATTCCAACCTCGTTAGAGACGAATATTAACGTCGCATCTGAACCACGTACCACCTGTATAAGCTTTTCAATTTCTGCTTCTAGCTTCTCATTGGAACATTTATCACCTAACTCAAATATCCAATTATTGAGCCACAAGGTTAAACAATCGACCAGTACAACATCGGTGTTAGCGAAATTTGTCAGTAACTCAGATAAATGAAGGGGGCATTCATGCTCTTGCCACTCGCCCCCTCGTTGCTTCTGATGATGCGCTATTCGCTCTCGCATTTCTTGGTCAAATGGCAGCGCGGTTGCAACATAATGTAATGAGTGTTGAGAAGTGGTCGATAATTGCTTGGCTGTTTTTTCCGCCAAATGCGACTTCCCAGAGCGCGCGCCACCGAGTATCAATTGCTTCATGAGATGTGATAAAACCCAATCATAGTGAGATAAACAAGCAGTTCCGATAGCTGCTGCGCTGCGCCAAGACAATCCCCCGTAAAGCCGCCAATTCGCTTGGTTAACCAACGTTTGAACATCAAACGAAATACCACGAGAACAAGCGATATAAAGATCGCCTGCGTGATACCAAGCACAAGCAATGTTATGCCACCAGTAAACAACAAAATGGAGACTTCTAAAGAAGACTGGCTATTTGCCAGCGGTTTACTTTTCGACGTATCACTGTCACTGACATAAGGCATGTCATAAATAAGCGTCGCGGCTAGTGCTCGGCTTGCGGTATAAGCGACGACAATGACCAACCAAAACTGCGGCAAGTTAGCCAGTTCACTCCAAAAAACATACTTAGCCAATAACGCCATAATGAGAGTGGCTGCACCATAAGTGCCAATGCGGCTGTCCTTCATAATAGAGAGGCGTCGCTCTACGGTCATGCCACCGCCAATGCCATCCGCCATATCAGTCAAGCCGTCTTCGTGAAATGCCCCTGTTAACAATAAGCTAAACACCATCGTTAATACTACGGCAACCGATTCTGGGAAAAGAATTGAGGTGAGCGAAAATACCAGAGCACAAAGCGCTCCAAGCACGAGACCAACTAACGCGAAATAACGTCCGGCCTGATTCATGCGTTCTTCACTGTATGGCAACGCGTGGGGTACGGGTAAGCGACTAAAAAAACTGATAGCTAATAGAAACAACTCCCACTGGTATCTTAACGATGATGGCGTGACGTTCTCAGAATTATCAGGGACTGACACTATACTGTAACTCCTGCACTCTCAAAGCTCGCCATCTTGTTGTAAAACTGGGCAGCAGCTTTTAACAAGGGTAAGGCAAGAGCGGCTCCGGTTCCCTCCCCTAATCGTAAACCAAGATCGAGTAGAGGTTCTGCTTTTAGGTACTCTAATACAAACTTATGTCCATTTTCTTCGGAGCGGTGGGCAAACAACATGTATTCGCGTGCTTCTTCGTCTAGCAACGTTGCAATATACGCAGCAACCGATACGATAAATCCATCCACTAAAACTGGGGTTTTAAGCCGCTTGGCTTCTAAAAATGCGCCCACCATTTGTACGATTTCAAAGCCTCCAACCTGTGCGAGAATCGCTTTAGTATCAAGACCTCGACATCGGTTCACGCCCTGTGCCACTAGTTTATATTTACGGCTCAACTGCTGTTGATTGATTCCTGTACCGACACCAACACAATAATCAATATCTAATGAACTCAGCGCCGATAACAGTGCGGAAGCCGAACTGGTGTTACCAATGCCCATCTCACCGAACATCAATAGATTTGAGCCAGACAAAATGGTTTGCTCAGCAATCTTCGCACCATACTCTAAACCTAGCGCCACTTGTTCTGTGGACATCGCTGATTGTTTAGAAAAATTAGCCGTACCGTTACCCAACCGTTGTTCAACCAAGTTTGGATGAAACTTAAATTCTGGAACCAGCACATCAATAGGTGCCAACATGCCGCAATCTATTACTTTGAGTTGGATGCCATTGATGTCGCAAAAGCAGTTGATGGCTGCGCCGCCGGCGAGAAAGTTAGCCACCATTTGCTGAGTGACTTCGCTTGGCGCAATGCTTACGCCTTCCTCTGCAACGCCGTGATCTCCAGCAAATACCAGCATGCTCGGTTTACAGATAGCGATGGAATCAACTGGCTGAGGTTTATCCTGACTTTGAATAAGAGCTAGCTGTAGTGCCACCTTTTCCAATAAGCCTAAAGAACCGACGGGTTTGGTTTTGTTATCTATGCGCGCTTGTATCTCCGCTGCAAAAGAGTCATCCATTTTTACGTTCCTTTGATGTTGTCTGGGTGAGAGGTGTTCCATTGATTAAGAAATCTTGCTCAGCCCCAGTTTTGAGCGTCCACTATTGTATACCCTTGCATCCGCTTGGGGCAGCGCTAATCAGATTTCTGTTAGGAAAGTCTACTGAGTTCGCAGAGCGTCTCACCTTTCGAGCATTCGATTATAAGTAACTCCTTGAAATCCGCTACAATAGCTTAGGCTATATTCCCATATAGGAGAAAGGACATGGATAACAACACCTGCGCCATCATCGCTGGGGCGACTGGCTTAGTCGGTTCAAAAGTCATTACAAACCTCATAAATCAATCAGGTGTTGGTACCTTATATTATCTTTCTCGCCGCCCACTCGATGGCGTCCTAGATGCGGACAATAAGCTTGTTCCTCTCATTGATGCCGACCTCTCTATCCACCAATGGGATGATAACCAACCAACACCGACCATCGGCTTTATTTGTTTAGGCACAACTCTTAAGCAAGCAGGCAGTAAGGATAATTTACGTAGAGTAGATGTTGATCTGGTGTGTAAAGTCGCCCAACAGATGAAAACGATCGGAGTCAAACGCCTTGCGGTTGTTTCTAGCCTTGGTGCAAATAGTAAATCACCATCCCATTACTTAGCCTGTAAAGGACAAATGGAACAAAGAATCGAAGCTATGGGTTTTGAGGAAATCGTGTTTGTTCGCCCAGGCCCGCTTGTTGGTCAACGTCAAAGCCCAAGAACGGACGAGAAGTTAGTGCAAACTCTGTTTAAGGTAATTCGCCCATTCATGCTTGGCAAACTGTCCAACTTTTTACCTATTCGAGCGGAAGATGTCGCCAAAGCGATGATTTATCAACTTTTCAGTTATCAAGAAGACTCGGTGGTTTACTTACAAAGGCAAGAAATGCGTGACTTACTGCATCACTACGAATAACCATTTTGTACATTTAACGTGCTAATTCACACTCTCACGCGACTTAGATCTCGTTTTTATATTCATTTTAGATCTAGCTAATACCCGTTTGTCATTTTTAAAGTTATATCGCGAGCGTTATCTTACGCCCCATAAACAAATCCGTATAAAACCCCGTATAAAAAACAACCGCCATTTCGGCAGGTTGATAAGGTCAGATTATGAATTTTGCAGTGATAGCCTCTCTAGCCGTCTTTGTTGGCATATTGTTCTTTCTTTTTAACCAACAACAAAAGAAACACACACTTTCTCGTCTCGTTTTAATCGGTCTTGTTACTGGTTCTCTTTTTGGTCTTGCTTTGCAACTCATTCACGGTGAAGGCAACAGCGCAATTGCTCAAACACTTGAATGGGTAGGCATTGTAGGCAGTGGCTACGTTGGTCTACTGAAAATGGTCATCATGCCACTAGTATTGGTATCGATGATCTCTGCAGTTGTTAAATTGGAGAAAGGTGGATCATTAGGTAAAATTTCTGGCCTGACCATCTCTGTTCTTCTAGTAACGACTGCAATTGCTGCACTTATCGGTATCTTGGTGACAACAACATTTGGCCTGTCAGCAGAAGGGTTAACTGAAGGTGCTCGTGAAACCGCTCGTATCGCCGTTTTAGAAAGCCGTGCTGGTACAGTAAGTGACCTAACTATTCCTCAAATGCTAGTTAGCTTCATTCCAACCAACCCATTTGCTGATCTAACAGGTGCTCGCTCGACCTCAATTATCGCTGTCGTTATCTTCGGTGTATTAACCGGTATCGCCGCTCGTAAGGTGATGATGGAAAAAGCAGAGTTAGAATCACCGATTCGTACTTTCGTAGAAGCAGCTCAATCAATCGTTATGCGATTAGTGAAGATGATCATGGCGTTAACGCCATACGGCATCGCAGCACTGATGGCAAAAGTGGTAGCGACATCAAGCGCAGGCGACATCCTAAACCTACTTGGCTTTATTGTGGCGTCTTATGTTGCTATCGCTCTGATGTTTGTTGTTCACGGCGTATTAGTCTCGTTTGTCGGCGTTAGCCCTGCGGAATACTTTAAGAAAATCTGGCCTGTACTGACCTTCGCGTTTACATCTCGTAGCTCAGCAGCAACGATCCCACTAAACGTAGAAGCGCAAATCACCAAGCTTAACGTTCCACCAGCAATTGCAAACCTATCAGCATCGTTTGGTGCCACTATCGGCCAAAACGGATGTGCAGGTATCTATCCTGCAATGCTGGCAGTGATGGTAGCTCCGACAATGGGCATCAACCCACTGGATCTACACTTTATCCTGTCATTGATTGCGATTATCACCATCAGCTCATTTGGTATTGCAGGTGTAGGCGGCGGTGCAACGTTTGCAGCATTGATTGTTCTTCCTGCAATGGGCTTACCTGTCACCATCGCGGCGCTGCTTATCTCTATTGAACCATTGATCGATATGGCACGTACCGCACTGAACGTTTCAGGATCAATGACTGCGGGTACAATTGCTAGCCGAGTGCTGAAGTCACCAGAAAGTGAAGCAACATTGGAAGAAACACGAGCATAGAACTCAAATTCCTTCCAAAGCGATAAAACGTAAAATATCAAGCCGATGGTTCGCCATCGGCTTTTTCATTTTCAAAAATTCAACTTGCATCTTTCGTTGCTAGTCAAGGCGTTGAATGGTCTAATACTGTCATCGGTTTTGTAAACGGTAAGCAGAATGCACCAAGATAATCATCCCACTTTTTTCTTCTTTGATTATGAGACATGGGGAACCAACCCCGCGAAAGATCGCCCAAGCCAGTTTGCTGGTGTTCGTACAGATGAAAACTTCAATATCATCGGCGAGCCTTTAGTCATGTACTGTCAACCACCGGCTGATTATCTTCCGTCTCCTGAAGCTGCGCTTATTACTGGTATTACTCCGCAAAAAACGGTTCAAGAAGGCCTTTCTGAGCCTGAGTTTATCGCTAAGATTCACGCTGAACTCGCGAAACCAAATACCACCAGTTTAGGCTACAACAGCATTCGCTTTGATGACGAAGTGACACGTTATACTTGTTATCGCAACTTTATCGATCCATACGCATGGAGTTGGCAAAACGGTAACTCGCGTTGGGATTTACTCGATGTATTACGCGCGTGCCACGCCCTTCGCCCAGAAGGCGTAGAATGGCCAGAAAACGAAGATGGCTTCACTAGTTTTAAATTAGAGCACTTGTCTGTTGCTAACGGCATAGAACATAGTAACGCGCACGATGCGATGGCAGACGTGGTTGCGACTATCGAAATGGCAAAGAAAGTAAAAGCAGCGCAACCAAAATTGTTTGACTACTTCTTTTCTATGCGCCAAAAGCGTAAGCTCAATGAATTAGTCGACATCGTCAACATGACGCCTTTGATGCACGTTTCAGGCATGCTAGGGCGCGAATGCCAGTACACTAGCTGGATTGTGCCTGTTGCTTGGCATCCAACCAATAATAACGCCGTTATCACTATCGATTTAGCGAAAGACCCTCAACCTATTCTAGAGCTATCCGCAGAAGAGCTACACGAAAGACTCTACACTAAGCGAGAAGATCTTGGTGACTTGCTACCAGTACCAGTTAAGTTGGTTCATTTAAACAAATGCCCTATTCTCGCCCCTGCAAAAACGTTAACGGCTGAAAATGCGGAGTCTATTGGCATTGATCGCCAGCAATGTCTCGCTAATCTCGCTTTGTTGCGCCAACATCCTGAAATTAGAGAAAAGCTGATTAGCCTATTTTCTGTGGAGCGTAAATTCGATAAAAGTGATGACGTCGATACGCAACTTTACGACGGATTCTTCTCTCCGGCCGATCGCGCAGCCATGGATATCATTCGAGAAACCGACCCGAACAATCTTGCCGCATTGGACATTGAATTTGATGACAAGCGCATTAAACCTCTATTGTTCCGCTATCGTGCGCGTAACTTCCCAGGCACATTAGACGAGCAAGAACAGAGACGCTGGGCATTACACTGTCGAGAAGTGTTTGAAAGCCAAATTGAAGAGTACATGCTGAATTTAGAAAACTTAGTTCACGAACATGAAAGTGACGAAAAGAAGATTGCGATATTAAAATCCGTGTACCGTTATGTAGAGAGCTTAGCTTCTTAACTCCTCCTAATACAAGCGCACCTTATGGTGTGCTTGTTGTTTATATACTGTCAAAATGATTAAAGAACGATTCTTACAACTGATCCAACTGCTCATTTCAATCTTCCTCATCATGGGGGCACTTGGCATCGGAATTACCATTCAAAAGTTCACTGGCGTTTCCGTCCCAGGAAGTGTCATAGGTATGCTCGTACTGTTTTTCTCCATGACTCTTGGGCTTGTAAAAGTCGATTGGGTCAAACCGGGCGCCACGCTATTTATCCGCTACATGATTTTGTTGTTCGTTCCTATTAGCGTGGGATTAATGCAACATTTCGATATGTTACTCGCTAATGCCCTCCCTATCATTGCTAGCGCAGTTGGAGGCTCACTCATTGTACTGGTCAGCCTCGCTTGGCTGCTGGACTACTTGCTAAAGGAGAAGCACTGATATGTGGTTAGTTGTTACTATTGCGGTTTTTCTTGTCGCGCGCCAAATCGCAATCAAAGTGAATAATCCTCTAGCAAATCCTTTGCTGATCAGTATTGCAGCGCTCATTCCTTTACTTACTTACTTAAATGTACCGTTTGAAACGTATTATGCGGATAACGAAGGGATCAGTTTTTTACTTCAACCAGCCGTAGTTGCTCTGGCTTACCCGCTATATGAACAACTACCACAGATTAAAGCAAACTGGCGAATCATCACTTTTGCTTGCACAGTAGGCAGTGTGATGTCGATGATGACAACCACCTTGATCGCAGTCGCTTTCAAAGCAGATATCAGTTTAATCGCAAGTCTAGTGGGTAAATCCGTCACTACGCCAATAGCAATGGAAATTTCGAGTCACCTCGGTGGTGAAGCTGCCGTTGCGGCGATCTTGGTTCTGATTGTTGGTTTATTGGGCGCGATTTTGGCATACCCAATTTACAACTTAATTGGAATTAAACACCCGATTGCACGTGGCCTAACAATGGGTACCGTGTCTCATGCCTTAGGCACCGCGACATGTGCAGAGAAACAGCCCATTGATGCCGCGTTCTCATCACTCGCATTGGTTTTATGCGGCATCATCACTTCTATTTTGGCTCCAAGCTTTTTTGCTTTGGCTGTCTGGCTATATCAATAGTTAAGCGCTCTCGGTCTGCCCTCCTTCCGGCAGGCCGTGGCCTTCCCGTTTCTTCCTTATCCCTTCCAAAATTCTGTATTACCTCATCTAACAACCCGTTCTAGTAAGATCGTTAAGGCACTCTGACGAGGTACACACTAATAACTTCAACATTCAGTGCAATATTACTGACTCAACGTTGCTTAGATATCTAGGAATAACGTTGTGTGGACATGTAGGCATCGTAATTAACATATCCCAGCGTCTTGGTTATATGAATATATACTGATATGGTTAATTGTGAGACGGAGATAACGCTTCACGTCAGTGCAATCGAATACATGTGTGAGCTCACTCTAATTATGTAACAGAATTATCAATTGCATTATTTATCGTGATCTAACGCACGGAACATTTCTATCCTTCACATAGAATAACTGTCCATGCAATAACAAGGATTCAACATGAAAAGTCGCATTGAACAGGCGCTAGCAGGCGCTCCAGAAGCACTTTCCAAACAACTTGCTCCTATCATCCAAGCTGATGATTTTGATGCTACGCTTTCAGTTCAACAGTTTGAGCAGTTGCTTTCAGCTACCGGTCTATCAGATAAAGAGCTTCGTGTTGCTCTACTTCCTTTTGCCGCAGCATATTCCTATGCTCCTCTTTCTGAATTTTATGTCGGTGCTATCGTTCGTGGTCTCTCAGGTCGCCTTTACTTCGGTGCCAACATGGAATTCTTTGGTGTTCAGTTAGGTCAAACAGTTCACGCTGAGCAGTCTGCAATTAGCCATGCTTGGATGAAAGGTGAACGTGGTATTAAAGATATTACTATTAACTTCAGCCCATGTGGTCACTGCCGTCAGTTCATGAACGAGTTATCTACCGCAAACGAGCTTAAAATCCAGCTACCAGAACGCGAAGAAAAGTCGCTGCATGAATACCTACCTGAAGCCTTTGGACCAAACGATCTCGGTATCGAATCCGGCTTAATGGCAGAAGTAAAGCATCAGTTCTCATGCGATGATGAAGACACTCTAATTCAAAGCGCTGTTGAAGCGATGAACATGAGCCACTCACCATATACCAACAACCTGAGTGGCTTAGCATTAGAAATGGCTAGCGGCCGTGTATTCCAAGGTGCTTATGCGGAAAATGCGGCGTTTAACCCTAGCTTGCCGCCGTTACAAGTTGCGTTGATACAAGTACTACTTGCGGGTGAAACTTTTGACAATATCAAAGCCGCTGCATTGGTAGAGAACTCAGAAGGTAAGATCAGTCATTTGGCTGATACGCAATCAACGTTAGAAGCGTTGAATCCAGATATTCCACTCAGTTTTGTCAACGTATAAGCGACAATTTCAGTATAAAAAGCTCTACGGCATGTAGAGCTTTTTTATTGCCTAAAAACCAAAAGCAAACGTTTGTTTTGTCATAAAACTTCAGTATGATCTCCTGCAATTTCTGTCTCACCACTCTATTTTGTAAGGGAACACTATGTTTGGCACTGCAACCAGCGCAAATGCTACCCGTGTATTACTTTTAGGCTCTGGCGAACTCGGTAAAGAAGTCGCAATTGAATGTCAGAGACTTGGTTTAGAAGTGATTGCTTGTGATCGCTATGCTAATGCTCCAGCGATGCAAGTTGCTCACCGTAGTTACGTCATCGATATGTTAGATGGAAGCGCCTTAGAAGAAGTTATTACAAAGGAACAACCTACTTACGTCGTACCTGAAATCGAAGCTATCGCAACCGACAAACTGGTAGAGCTTGAAGAAAAAGGGCTGAATGTTGTTCCAACCGCTAAGGCAACCAAGCTAACAATGAATCGTGAAGGTATCCGACGTTTGGCTGCAGAAGAACTAGAACTGACGACATCACCTTATCGTTTTGCAGATACTTTTGAAGACTTCAAAGCCGCGGTTGAACATGTAGGCATCCCGTGCGTAGTAAAGCCAGTTATGAGTTCTTCAGGTAAAGGGCAAAGTGTCATCAAGACCGAAGACGACGTAGCAAAAGCATGGGATTACGCACAGGAAGGCGGACGTACGGGTGCAGGTCGCGTGATCGTGGAAGGTTTTATCGACTTCGATTACGAAATCACTTTATTGACCGTAAGAGCCGTTGACGGTGTTCACTTCTGTGCTCCAATTGGCCATCGTCAGGAAGATGGCGACTACCGCGAATCATGGCAACCGCAAGCCATGTCAGAAAACGCAGTAAAAGCAGCAGAATACACGGCAGAGAAAGTAGTCAACGCACTCGGTGGCTACGGCATCTTTGGTGTAGAGTTATTTGTTAAAGGCGATAAGGTCATTTTCAATGAGGTCTCTCCTCGCCCACACGATACAGGCATGGTCACTATGATTTCTCAGGAAATGTCAGAGTTTGCTCTCCACGTACGTGCATTTACCGGAATGCCGATTAATAATATCGTACAATATGGTCCATCTGCGTCGGCCGTTATTCTTGGTCAAGGGACTTCCACAAACATTCGCTTTGACAACCTAACCAAAGCCTTAGCTCAACCTCAAACGCAAGTTCGTCTATTCGGCAAGCCAGAAATCGATGGTCGCCGTCGTTTAGGTGTTGTCCTTACGCGACGAAAAACCACCGAAGAAGCCGTTCAAGATGCTGTTGAAAGTGCTTCAAAAGTTAATATCACTTATTAAATACGAACCACTTATACAAAAATAGCGCAGCTCAAATTGCTGCGCTATTTCGTTTTACAAACCAAAAAAACCTATTCACTCTCGATTAGGTACACTTCTTCAGAGAAGCGACTTAAGCCTTTTTTCGCAATTTTAGGATGGTTTTCATCAGCTTCATCTACGTTCAAACAGGTAACTTTGTAACCTGAAAATAACTGCTCAATCTCTTCGACTGGCACGCTAAATGGAGGCCCTGCCATCTCTTCTTGAGGATAGTTGAGTGTAACAAGCAAAATACGACCGCCTGGATTCAAAAGTTGCTTGAGACGCTCTACATACTCCTCTCGCATATCTTGCGGTAAAGCAACCAACGCGGCGCGATCATAAATGATATCGGCTTGAGATACTGGTGCAGTGAAAAAGTCCCCAGTATAAATAGAGAGCTCATCAAATTGATAAAGCTCGTGCATACCATTAACAGGCGTCACGGTTGGCGTATAAAAATGTTCAGCAAAAAAGGCACGAACAGCGATATGGCTCAGCTCAACACCTTCAACTGAATCATGCTTCATCGCCAACCAAATCAAGTCTTCTGACTTTCCACACAAAGGCACTAACACTTTGTCTTCACGCTTTGGGTTTGTGTGTTGCCAATATGCAGGTAATAGCGGGTTTACATCTTCCAAGTGAAATCCGATTTGATTACTGGCCCATTTATTATGCCAAAACTCTTGGTCTCTCATTTTACTTTCTACTTGTCGGCTGATTTTCATTTTGAGAAGTAAGACTAACGATTTTTTTCAATTTGTCTATGCCGTTCATCTTTGGTTAATACAGCGGTGATAGGATGTAAACGTTCTTATAGGAACCACGCCTTTATCTGATAAACAGAATAAAGAAAAGAGAAATGGTGATCTAACGCACGATTCCACTTCAAGACAAAACTGAAACCTTGGAATCTTTCGTAATGACCCCATTAATAAGTTAGTACCTGATTTGCCGAACTTAGCGACCTTTATGTTCCCTATTTTCTAAGTACAAGCAAGTTAAGGAGAGTGAATGAGCTTATTTCTTCGTACTACAGCATTGATGCTTTTGGTACTTAGCCGTGCACCGGCATTTGCCGCACTTCCAATTACCCCAGCGCCGAGTGGCGATCAAAATCGTTCAACAAGTCAAAACGAAGTTTGTTCGAAACTCTTTAAACATAGCCTTAGCGGCTTGTATGGTATTCAGTCAATCGACGCAACTCCAACTCAGCCATACACTGACTTCGACATTCTTTACAGCAAAGCTCACCAAGCACAATTTGAGCTTGAAACTATCTGTAAAAGTACCGCACTTCTTAATGATGCTCAGCCATACTTCGCAGGCGTAAAGTCCAAACAACGAGCAGAAGAAAAAATAGCTTTGGAGTTAGATGGAAAAGTCGAACGCATTACTGACCTAGCCCGTGCCACGATTGTTGCTGAAGACGTCGCGAGCTTAGTCTCCATTTATGAAACCTTAGAGCGTGAAACAACAATTGTTAAAGTAAAAAATCGCTTCAAAAAACCTGGTCCTTCAGGCTATAGAGACTTGAACTTACTCGTTCGTTTACCAAAGACAAATCTAGTTGCCGAAGTTCAACTGCACTTAAAAGCCATCGCAGATGTGAAGAGCGGTCCTGAACACGACCTATACGAAAAAATCCAGAAACTAGAACGCCAAGCGATGATGGAGAAACGCGAACTAAGCGAACTAGAACTCGCTTCTATTCGCAACATGCGTGCACAGTCTAAAAACTTGTACCAACAAGCATGGCAACCATACTTAACAACGCACCTAGAAGCAGCGTAATCCATATCATTAAGATATACTCAAAAACAGAAAAACCACCGCATTGCGGTGGTTTTCGTTTATATGCGACACAAGTTTTACGCAAAAAAAAGACCACGCCTTAGCGTGATCCATTTATTCGGCTTACTGTACTTTCTTCAGGTTTTCTACACGAGCTTTTAACTTCTGACCCGGGCGAAAAGTCACTACACGTCGAGCAGTAATTGGAATATCTTCACCGGTTTTCGGGTTACGACCAGGTCGTTCATTCTTGTCACGAAGATCAAAGTTACCAAAACCTGACAGTTTTACCTGTTCGCCACTTTCCAGTGCCTTACGAATCTCTTCAAAGAACACTTCCACCGTTTCCTTGGCGTCCCGCTTACTAAATCCTAATTTATCAAACAGGTTTTCTGCCAGTTCGGCTTTTGTGAGCGCCATAAAACTTTCCTCAAAGCTATGTTAAACAATGCTACGTTAGTGTAGCGCCAGAGCAGTTTTACCCTACCAATTCAACAACATATCGGGGTTACATCAGGAAGTGTATGACAAGCTTATGATTTTCGCCAACTTTTTTCTTGGCGAACAAAAGGAATAGCACTATGTAAATTATTGTTAAACGCCAACATTTTGATATTTTTGTTTTTGTTTTCTCTTTAATAGGAAAAACATCCAGCTGATAAAACTAAAAGTAGTTAAAATATCAACATTAATCACTATTTAATAAAAATATCAGAGATTGGTTATTTAACAGACACTTGACATAGAACTTGTCGTAAATTCAGTGATTTGTATGTAACTCGATACGTAACAATTGAACTAAATGGTATGACCACCTGGCTTTGTAACTGTGCTTAGAAAGCTTGATTAAACCCACGCTTCTCACTGTTCAGCGATGACGCAATATATAAAGGTTGATAATGTGTTTCTTCGTGTATCTCCACATTAGTTCCTTACACTTCATCTAGGCGACCATGATTAATCAAATCATAAATATTCTTTTCCCTTTTTGCAGCAATTGTCGCGGTTTTGGTTCCCGCACTACTCATACTCCCTGTATGTCGATTGACGTCACTGTCGTTTAAAACCTGGGCACCACCACATATGTTTCGCAATAGCGGAAACCTTGCTATTCCTTTGTTTACCTATACGTTTGGAGAAACTGCGCTATCCTCAGCAGTACTGCTATTTGTCGTGTCAGCATGCTTGCACATTAGTTTAGGTGTAATGCTACTTAGTCATGGCAACCCTTTTAAGCAAATAGTCAAGATGCCAATCTTTTTAGCTGCGTCGTTGGCTCTGTTTCTCAACGTGACAAATGTGGGTGTATGGGCACCTTTATACGAAGCGACTGCTCTACTTGGCCAAGCGGCAGTACCCGTGATGCTTTTATCCCTGGGGGCGCAAATGTGTCATTTAAGAGTGGACGGTTTAAAGGTTGGTGTATTGTGTACCGTGCAGTCGCTTGCAACTGGGGCGGTTGCATTTGCACTTATTTATTGGTTAATTCCCCTTCCAACGATGCAATTGCAAATGATGGTACTCTTCACAATGCTGCCACCAGCCGTCATGAATTACCTATTTGCGGAAAGGCTGAATATAGAGCCCATGAAAGTGGCGTCAATGGTACTATTTGGCAACTTTTTCAGTATTCTTACGCTCCCACTTCTGCTTAGCTATACCCTCTCACTCGCCGCCTAGCTGCCAATAAACTTGCGTTAGCGTCTGTTGGCGGAAAAACGATATATGCCAAATCTCGATTAAGCGTTACCTCAAGTTTGGTCCAGATTTTTGAGGTTGTGGGAGTTGACGTAAACGGCCTAGTACGTGAATCACAATAAGATAATGCTCAACATAAAAAAACCCTGCCGATTTGACAGGGTTTTTAGTTTCTTAAGAGAGATAGTTCGTCTAACGATTAGTCACGTAGAGCAGCACCAAACTTCTCAGAAACGTGAGCAACGATAGCGTCAACCGCACCTGCGATATCTGCATCTTCAAGCGTGCGCTCAACTGATTGTAGAGTCAAAGCGATTGCTAGGCTCTTCTTACCGTCTTCAACGCCTTTACCTACGTACACGTCGAACAGTTTCGCATCTTTAAGGAACTCACCACCTTGCTCTAAACAAGCATTAACGATGTCACCAGATGCTACCGCTTCGTCCACAACTACTGCGATGTCACGACGGTTTGATGGGAATTTAGAAAGCTGAACCGCTTCTGGAATCACTTTACTGTTGATTGCAGACCATTCGATTTCGAATACGATAGTACGACCGTTTAGACCGAACTTACGCTCAAGCTCAGGGTGAACGGTACCGATCACCCCCACTTCTTTACCATCTACGATGATTGCCGCAGATTGACCTGGGTGAAGTGCTGGGTTAGCTTTTTTGCTTTCAGGTGACAGTGCAGCGAAAGAGTACGCTTTTTCGTTAGCAGACAGTTCTAGAACTGCTTCTAGGTCGCCTTTAAGGTCGAAGAAATCAACAGTGTTAGTTTCGATATCCCAGTGCTCTTCACCACGAGTACCAGCAATAACACCTGCAAGCATAGGCTCTTGGCGCATGCCGTTTTCTGCAGATTCACATGGGATGAAACGTAGGCCGTATTCGAATAGACGAACGCGTGGCTGTTGACGTTTCTGGTTGTGAACAACCGTGTTCAACAGCCCTTGGATAAGACCAAGACGCATTGCTGACATGTCTGCTGAAATTGGGTTTGGAAGCACTAGAGGCTCAACACCAGGTACAACTAGCTTTTGTTGCTCAGGTTCAACGAAGCTGTATGTAATTGCTTCGTGGTAACCACGGTCAACAAGAAGATCACGAACGCGTTTCAGTGGAAGATCCGCTTCAACGTGGTTGTGCATCTTAAGTGCTGCGGCTGGGTGTTGGTTAGGAATGTTGTCGTAACCGTAGATACGGCCAACTTCTTCAATCAGGTCTTGTTCGATAGCGATATCGAAACGCCATGTTGGCGCTACTGCCACCCAACCTTCTTCTGAAGCTTCAACAGTCAAACCTAGGCGCTCTAGGATTTCTACTACGTCAGCATCAGCGATGTGGTGACCTAGTAGGTTGTCTAGCTTAGTACGACGTAGAGCAACTTTGTTTGGCTTAGGTAGGTCTGCTTCAGACTCTACTGCAACAACAGGTGCTACTTCACCACCACAGATCTCAACTAGAAGCTGAGTTGCACGCTCCATTGCGCTCACTTGTAGTGCGTAATCCACACCACGCTCGAAACGCATTGAAGAATCAGTGTGCAGACCGTAGCTACGAGCGCGGCCACGGATGTGGTCAGGTGCAAAGAATGCACACTCTAGTAGAACGTCTTTAGTCTCAGTTGTTACACCAGACTCTTCACCACCAAAGATACCTGCGATTGCAAGTGCTTTGTTGTGGTCAGCAACTACTAGTGTATCTGCGTTTAGTTCTGCTTCGCTGCCATCAAGAAGTGTTAGCTTCTCACCTTGCTCAGCCATACGAACTACGATGCCACCTTCGATCTTCGATAGATCGAATGCGTGCATTGGTTGACCTTGCTCTAGAAGCACGTAGTTAGTGATGTCTACTACAGGGTCGATCGAGCGAATACCACAACGACGCAGTTTCTCTTGCATCCATAGTGGTGTTTCAGCTTGAACGTTTACGTTCTTAACTACACGACCTAGGTAACGTGGACACGCTGCTGGCGCTTTCACTTCAATAGACACTTTATCGTCGATTGAAGGCGCAACTGCTTCTACTGATGGCTCAGTCACGTCAGCACGGTTTAGTACGCCAACTTCACGAGCTAAACCACGGATGCTGAAACAGTCAGCGCGGTTTGCTGTTAGATCTACGTCTACCGTTACGTCATCTAGACCTAGGAATTCACGGAAATCAGTACCGATTACTGCGTCTTCTGCTAGTTCCATGATGCCGTCTGACTCAACATCAATGCCTAGTTCAGTGAACGAACAAAGCATGCCGTGAGATGGCTGGCCACGTAGTTTCGCTTTTTTGATTTTGAAATCGCCTGGAAGAACAGCACCAACTGTTGCTACCGCTACTTTCAGACCTTGGCGACAGTTAGGTGCGCCACAAACGATGTCTAGAAGCTCTTCTTCGCCTACATCTACTTTAGTAACGCGAAGTTTGTCTGCGTCTGGGTGTTGACCACATTCAACAACGTGACCCACTTTAACGCCAGTGAAAGAACCCGCTACAGGAAGAACGTCGTCTACCTCTAGGCCGGCCATTGTAATTTGATGAGTGAGTTCGTCAGTAGTAACCGCTGGGTTTACCCACTCACGAAGCCATGATTCGCTGAATTTCATGTTGATGAACCCTCTGGATTACTTGAACTGTTTTAGGAAACGAAGATCGTTTTCGAAGAACGCACGTAGATCGTTCACGCCATAACGAAGCATCGTTAGACGCTCAACACCCATACCGAATGCGAAACCAGAGTATTTTTCAGGATCGATGCCTACGCTACGTAGTACGTTCGGGTGAACCATACCGCAGCCTAGTACTTCTAACCATTTACCGTTTTTGCCTTTCACGTCTACTTCAGCTGAAGGTTCAGTGAATGGGAAGTAAGATGGACGGAAACGTACTTCTACTTCTTCTTCGAAGAAGTTACATAGGAAATCGTGCAGGATACCTTTCAACTGTGCAAAGTTTACGTTCTCATCAACCAGCATACCTTCCACTTGGTGGAACATTGGGGTATGAGTTTGGTCGTAGTCGTTACGGTATACACGGCCCGGTGCGATGAAACGGAATGGTGGTTTACCATTTTCCATCGTACGGATCTGTACGCCTGACGTATGAGTACGAAGCATCAAATCTGGATTGAAGAAGAAAGTATCGTGGTCAGTACGCGCTGGGTGATCAGCGGCAATATTTAGCGCATCAAAGTTGTGGAATGCATCTTCGATCTCTGGGCCAGCTTCGGTGTTAAAACCAAGTTCGCCAAAGAACTTCTCAATACGCTCTACAGTACGAGTTACTGGGTGTAAACCACCGTTTTCAATACGACGACCTGGTAGTGTTACGTCGATTGTTTCTGCTGCTAGTTTCGCTTCAAGCTCTGCACGTTGTAGTGCGTCTTTACGAGCTGCGATAGCTTGCTGAACGACGCCTTTCGCTTTGTTGATTTCTTGACCAGCTTCACGGCGTTCTTCTGGTGGTAGTTTACCTAGGCTTTGAAGTTGAGCAGTTAGCTCACCTTTTTTACCCAGATACTGAACACGCACTTCATCAAGTGCGACTAGCGATTCGGCAGCTTCAATTGCAGTGCTCGCGCTAGCAATGATCTCTTCTAGATGTTGCATCGTTTCCTCATCTACCTGTTGGTAGTGTCCATAAGGGAGTGATTGGTTTTTTGATAGCTGTACATAGTAGCCAAACCGGGCACCAATGCCAAATTGAATTACGAAAAGAAGAGGTTATTGAATAAAAAGAGCACAAAAACGTCAAAAATGTCATCTTTCATTAATCTGACGTTAAGTTGTGCCCTTTTGTTTTAGAAATAGTATTGAATAGATAGCTCGATAAAATCGTCATCTCGGGCGAAATAGAGCAAATCGTTTGGCGTTTCATTTTTGAACAACCAAGCATCAATTTGCCACTTAAAGTTATTCGATATTCGGCTCGAGGCTTCTAACTTGGCATTGTAAACATCGGCGTTATCTAAATCCTTTGTGATTCCCGTCAATACTTCCGTTCCGTCCTCGTCGTTGAGCGCCCAACGAATGCCTGCAAACACATCATTTTGACCGATAGTTTGTGCGTTATTCCCACGACTGTCATAGAGGTACTCACCAATAACCCCCACATCCCAAACCGTGTCAAATGCACCGACGAAGGTATACTCAAAACCCGTCACAAGACCGACATGATTATCAGCACTATCTCGATAAACACTTTCCAGTTTCCATAACCAATCGCCAACGATTCCTTGTACATCAAGACCGACATGACTCATCAGAGCGTAGTAAGGCTTTAATTCTCCGTACTCAAAACGAAAGTAAGGATCCCGGTTTGTTCCATATAAATAGCTCAGGCCTACGTCCCAATCGCCAAGCATTTTCGAATATCGAAAAGCCACATCTACCTGCTTTTCTTCTCTGCTTGATTCATAGATAGCATCATCTGAGACAACAGGTTCGGTTCGCAAGCGCCCGTCAGTACCCGCAAACGTTCGTTCCCTAAAGTAAGGTAATAACATTGCATGGACGGTGCCCCAATCTTTGAATGAGGTAAAATGCAACATCGGCTGACCGAGCTTATCTTCACCATCGACGGCTTCAATGGCGTCTGTCTGGTTTACTACATCAACCAAATGGGCGGATTCCGTCACTCCCCAAAAGACCTTACTAATCCCAACTCGAAGCTCATAATCATCCCAATAAGTCAGATAAAGCGCCTCTCTTATGTCTCCATGACTTCGCTCATCGTCTAGACTATCCAAACGATAGAAAGGTGTGAGGGTTAAGCTCGCATCACTATTTTGCATCTCCCAGTAAAATTCTGGCTGCAAAACCAATGACGTTTGCGCTTTTCTCTGACCCTGAGAGCCCGTTTCAAAAAACTGACGATGCTCAATATTGACTTGTCCAGCAAGCTCAACGGCAGCAAGAGGCATCGAGTAAAAAGAGGTTGCTGCGCTAAGCAACAACCCAACATTTGATCGGTTCATTTCTCCTCCACTACCTCACTCGCTTTAACACATTCTTATGAAAATCATTGTCTTCGAGCCCAGTGTTAAAGCGCATTTCACTTGTTGTTAGCTCAGTGCTTTTTCCTGTTTGATGATTTGTCATCGCCATGGTGTGCGCTCGCCAATATTGGTTGAGGTACTGCTTGTAATCTGAGAAAGAAAGCGTTTTTAACAACGACCCTTTGCGATCGTAAAACTCAACTTTCAGTGGGCGGTAATGCGCTTTATCTAACCACACCGTTTGCTTGGTATAACCTGAATTTTTGTCGGTCGGGATTTGCTCTATGACGAAAACATCTTGCCCATTTATGGTGTCATCTTTTAAGTAATTGAAACGATACTTTTCGATCTCAAAAGAACTGAGATCCTCATACGCAAATTCACTGCCCATAAAAGGGCCTGATTTGTTACGCGAGGAAATACGTTTCACACGCTTCAGTGCTGGAAGGTAAAGCCACTGGTCATCGGCCCCCACCGTATGAGAGTGGTTGAGAAACGCGGTGCCTTTCACATCTCTTGGTTCATCAAATATTGTGAGTCCTTTGTCACCATCGTCCTCAACTTCGAGTGATTGGAGGCGCATTAAACGTGTGCTGCTTTCTCCTTGTGCGTTCCGCAGAATCATTTTCATGGTAGCAACAGAATCCCCCCACCCTTCATCACGGGCTTTGCGCTCTTGAGCAATTTCTAATCCTTTCGCTTCATCCGCTAACACCGCATGACTCATAAAAAGCGAGACAGAAAGTGCAGATACTTTTAAGGCATTTTTTAGTAAATTCATGTTCAATCCTTTGATTCGTTATGACTGAATAACAGCCGTGGTTTGAGAGTCAGTTGATTTAAGCTTGTTTCGGCGGTCCACCTCGTCGTAGACGCCTTTGTCAAACAACATCAGTAGAGTCGGTAGAAAGATGAAATCCACAACAAGAGCAATGAAGATAACAATGGCACTCAACTGCCCCATATCGGCATTTAAGCGGAAGCTCGACATCGCCAGAACGGAGAAACCAGCAACAAGCACGACAGTCGTAATCCAAAGCGCGCGCCCCACGGTGCGAAAAGCGTAACGAACCGCTTGTTCAGCGCTATGGCCATCTTTACGAGCGTGTTGGTATTTAGAGAGAAAATGAACGGCATCATCAACCACAACGCCAAGCGTCAACGTCACAACAACAGACAACCCCAAATTAATTTCACCAGAAACCAGCGCCCAAATACCAAAACCAATAAGCGCAGGGGCGATATTCGGGACCAGGCTGATTAAACCGAGCTTGAACGAGCGTAAGGCAAAGATCAGTAATGCCGAAATTAAGACCAGAGTGATAGGCAAGGTTGACAGCATGCTAGCCATATTCGTTTCGCCAATATGCGCAAACATCAGTGATGGACTAGAAGCAACAACATCATACTGAGGCGCGTTTTCGTTAAACCATTGGTAAATACGATTTTCCAAATCAACAAGCTCGACGCTGCCCAAGTTCTCCACAGTGAGAACCATCTTGATTGACGACTTATCAACATTGATTTGGTTGTTCAAATCTAAGCCATACGGTAGTGACATTTCATAAAGCAGCAGATATTGAGCCGCTAATTCTCTGTCTTGAGGGAGCGAGTAATAAGCCTGATCATCTCCATGCATGTTCTTGTTTAGACGCTTATAAACATCGCTCAAGGTCGCAACATGGTCCGTTTCTGGCTGCAACCTTAGCCAGTCAGTAAATTTACCCACGGTATTGAGAAAATTAGGATCCGCAATACCCTGCGATTCGTTAGTTTTTATCGCGATACTGATATTCGCCATGCCACTGATTCGCTCTTCCATAAAATCAGCCGCTCGACGAAATTCATTGCTATGACCAAAGTACTCGACGGATTCATCGTTGACTTTGTTCAGCGGAATCAAACTCGCACTCGCGACAATAACAAGCACCGACAACGGCAATAACGCATGTCGCTTTGACACCACGAAATCCCCTAAGTGATCCATAAAGTGCTTTCTTTCATCAGCAGTGTCTGACTTCACCCTAACAGGAAGGATATGAAGTAACGCCGGAAGTAATGTGATGGAAAGGAAGCAAGCAATCATGACGCCAAGGGCTGATAGGTTGCCGAAATCTCTCAGGATTGGAGAATCCGACATATTCATCATTAAAAAGCCGATCGCGGTGGTAATGGAGGTAATCAGGATGGGCATGAAATTGAGCGCAATACTTCGTTCAATAGAATGGGCTTTACTAAAGCCGTTTTGCATTGACTGACGCATCGTCGCTATGATGTGTACACAGTCGGCGACGGCAAGCGTCATCACCAAGGTAGGCACATTAACTGTCGCCGTGCTTAAGAACATACCAGCCCATCCTGATAAGCCCATTGTCACCATAACTGAGCCGATAATAACGATGAGTGTCGCGATAACGCTAAGCAACGAGCGCAACATGAGAGTCAGGAAAACCAATATCACTAGTAGCATGGTCGGCACTAATGTTGCGCTGTCATCTTGAGCTGCGGTCATAAACGCGTAGTTCATTGCAATAATACCGGCCTTGTGGAACTCAGTATCCGGGTACACTTGCTGATAACGCTCAATCATTCCGTTTATGTAGGCAACCACTTCTTGTACTTCAGCGGTTTTATCGACCTCAGGGAGTTGGACCGTAATATTCACGACCGTGACATCCCCTTTTTCGGAAATCAGTGAACTTTTCAAAACCGGCTCACTCAACGCAATACTTTTGACTTTCTCGATTCGCTGAGGCGTCAATTCATATTCGCTATACAGTAAATCTTCGACAAGAAGATCATCTTCAAACGCTTCGGTATGCTGGTAGTTGGCAAGGGAATCAACACGGGTGGAGTATGGGACTTGCCACGCCTCGTCAGTGATCTGCTGAATAAGAGATAAGGTGTTAGGAGTAAAAACAGTGCCACTTTTTGGCGCTATGACCAAAGCAAGACTGTCAGATTTTGCAAAGGTAGTCTGAATTTCATCAAACGCAAGTAACTGCTCATTTGTTCCATCAAAAAAGATGTCGTAATCCCCTCTAAAGTAAAGATTTTTTCCTCCAATAGTTGCTATAACAATCAATAAAACGGTAGCAAGCACAACCAACACACTGTAATTCGTTGGTAGCTTGACCCAGCTCATTCGGGCTTGTTGTTGAACGTTGTGATGTGGCATCACACTCTCCTTTTGTGACGTTTCGTCAAATTTAAAAACTAAAAAAAACAGCGAATGCTGTGATAACCAGATAACTTCAACATATAAAAATCAGATCGAATTTATTTGGTTATATAAGTTAGTTTTTGAGTAACTTCCTATACTTCTCGAGATCGGTAACTTGAGTACCAATTTCTAATTTTTTGACGATTCGTCACAATGGTGTAATAAAAAAGCCAACTAAAATATTAGATGGCCTCTATAACGATTAGCGATTCACAGACTCTAAATAAGCAAGCTCTTCGCTGAACAATTCCTGTTCCACTCGACGCCACGTTTTACGGTAATCCCACTCTGTCGATAAAGGTGACCACCCTAAACCATCAAGTAACATATTCGCGTTATGCAGTACTGAGAATGGATCTTGAATTCGCTGAATACATCGACTGTTCGATGCATTTTGCGCTAGAGCGTTTGAACCGAAGGCAATAGACCAGTTAGCAAATACGATGGCATCAGAACCAATTGCGGGAGAGAACTTAAGGTCTCCACATTCCACCGCATTATTCACCAACGCATCAGCACCATCTATTACTTGTTCTTCTAAGTTGTTCAATTCATTCACACGCTTAGGCGAAGCTTTCTCTAGGACCCAAGGCGTCTTTGCAACAATCGCACAGGTTGATAGTACAGGCTCCATACGAGCGTAAATACGATAACCTACATGCATAGCAATGATTTTTTCTCTGGTATTGCCATTGAACTTAGCGGTACGTTCGAAAAATATTGCCTCGCTTCTCAGCGAGTGAATACAAAGCGCAAGAATCACATCTTCTTTGCTGCAAAAATGATTGTAGATCGTTCCCTTCGAGTAAGGGCTTGCCGCTGTGAGCTTGTCCATCGTTAAGTTGGCAAAGCCTTGCTCTTGAACCAGAGACTTAGCCAATTGAATAAGCTCTATTTCACGATCAGCAATCGCCTGTTGTTTTTTAGTTAGCCCTGAAGACGTACGACATCCGTCTTGCTTGCTATCTTTTTTACAGCGAAAGTTAAACATAATCCTTTGATCCGTATACCAACACACTCCCAATAATTGTAACACGATTCTTGAATACAGGAACGCCACTAAATTTGACGAACCGTCACAAATGACACTTCGTCATAATAGATCAAAAAACAAACATTGCAAGTATGAATTTATAGCTAACCGAAAAATAAGCTTTAATTATATATAACCAAGTAACATCAAGATGCTTGGTTCAGCGAGAATGATTTGATTGTAAGGAAAGGCTAGAGTGGAGTGCGGGGACATAACCCCAAAAATCAGAACCTTAAAAATTGGACAACGAGTGATATTGAAATGATGTTATTCAAAAAAGCCCAAAACACTTAAAGTTTGGATTCAAAACAGTAACTGATAGATGCTCTATTTACAAAGTGTGCTCTGTCTTGGGCTTTTCTTTTACTGCTTCCTTTCAATATTAGAGCTGCAAAACTCAATAACATAATGAGAAAAGCGATTCTCTTTAAGTAAAAGACTGAATTTCTAAATCGAGAGGCTTGGTTTATCACCTGCAGATGCGATGGCATAACGAATATCGTCAATAAATCGCCCTTCTGTCTCGATAATTCCATCAGAGAATGTGACTGGTTGATGTGGCCCTGCAAGTAGAACAATATTAGTAAAATCAGAGACGTTGAAGTTCTCTGCCACAACATTTTTGGAATGAAAATCGATAACCGTTTTTGCGACTTGATCTTCCAATTGCAAAAGCTGCTCTTCGGTAATTTTCATGCGTGCCAAAGCCACACGAACGCATTTATCGTGGGTTGTTGTCTGTTCTTTTATGATTTCCGTATATTTATCATTGAGCTTGGAGTTTTCTGCATAGCTGTAATATAACGGCCCGTGCAACGTTATATTTTTATCTTCATCAACGTAAACAAGATCCAATAACTCCAAAGCTTTTAGGTAATCAGACATGCTCTGCTCAGACAAATCATACTTTTTCTTTAAAATGGAATATCCATCTTTGCCTCGCAGCATTCTCAATTCACGATAAAAATCGTAAAGATGGGGAAATTGAAAAAAAACTTCATCTTGCGTACGGCTAAAGTAATCCTCGTCTTCGCCTTGTAATTGATTCGCAAGCTTTTGTAGTTCATCTAACGTGCAATCAACAGCTCTACAATATTCAAGCAGTTTATCCAAAGCGAGATTTGTGCTTGTTAAGTGTCTCTTAAAAGTGGACAGCGGCATGCCCATTTTCTCAGATAGCTCTCGATATGTTAGCCCTTTTGTTTTAATCGCTTGGCGTAATGCGGCTAGCAAGTATTCGGGAGTCAGATCTCTCATCTACAATTCCTTTTGGCAATGTTACAGCTGTATAGTATTTGTAACAATTTAGAACCGCTTGGCAAGGTATAAGTTCATATTTTTATAAGAAAAACATGAATTAATATATCGAAATCAAAATTCACACGATAAATGGAAAATTCAATATGAATTCAATTTCATTATGAATATAAAATGATACACAAAACAAAAGTGAAGCAATTACTCTAAATTATTAGGATTAATTTTAATAGTAACGTAAAGTTAAGAATATAAGCCTATTCGCTCTGCGAAAATCTAGAATAATTAACCTAAAAAGAAAAAACGACAAATGAATAAAAATTCACCATACCTAGCAACGCTTTTCCTCGTATATTAGTCCGCAAGTTTCACCGCAGTACCAAATGCCAAAATTTCCGAAGAACCATCTACGATTGAGCTCGTGGTAAATCGAATCCCTACAATCGCATCTGCACCTTTAGATTCAGCGTCAGCTACCATGCGCTGTATAGCTATATCACGCGCGTCGGTCATCATTTCCGTGTAACCGCGAATTTCGCCGCCAACAATGCTTTTGATACCCGCCATGAGGTCACGGCCAATATGCTTTGATTGAACAACATTACCAGTTACAACCCCTCTGATTTCAGAGATCTGCTTGCCTGGAATGCTTTCGGTCGTTGTGTAGATCATTTTTAATCCCTTATAAACGTAAAAATTTATACCCAAGCTACCTTATAACTAACATAAGATGCTAACCAATAAGTTGAGAAGACTGATAAACAATACTCTAAATAGCCAAGCTAAAAGTCATTTGGGTATATATTTTAGCAATAAAAAAGGAGAGCTAATGCTCTCCTTCTCTTAATCCTAAACTGCTAATTAAAGAGCAGCTTTCGCTTTTTCAACTAGAACTGCAAATGCAGCTTTGTCGAATACTGCGATGTCCGCAAGGATCTTACGGTCGATCTCGATAGATGCTTTCTTAAGACCATTGATGAAACGGCTGTAAGATAGACCATTTTGACGAGATGCCGCATTGATACGTGCAATCCATAGTTGACGGAATTGACGTTTCTTAGCGCGACGGTCACGGTAAGCGTATTGACCAGCTTTAGTAACTGCTTGGAAAGCTACGCGGTAAACACGTGAACGCGCACCGTAGTAACCTTTAGCTTGTTTTAGAACTTTCTTATGACGTGCACGAGCTTGTACACCACGTTTTACGCGAGGCATTATGCTTCTCCTAAACTAAACGATTGATAACTAAAAAGAATTAAGCGTATGGCAACATACGGATTACTGCAGCCACTTCACATTTTGGAAGGATTGCATTCGGACGTAGTTGACGCTTGTTCTTAGTAGTACGCTTAGTCAGGATGTGACGTTTTGTAGCGTGCTTGTACTTAATACCACCAGCAGTTTTCTTAAAACGCTTAGCAGCACCTTTGTTGGTTTTCATCTTAGGCATGATGAATAACTCCGCATTGAGTAGGTTTAATAAACAACGTAATTAGGGCGAACAAAACCCAGCCGTTATGCCTTTATCGAAAGGAAAGCGGCTAGGTTTTAATTACTTGATGAGCCGTTAATTACTTCTTTTTAGGGGCTAGCACCATGATCATCTGGCGACCTTCAATCTTCTTAGGGAAAGATTCAACTACAGCAAGTTCTGCAGTATCTTCCTTAAGACGATTTAGAACGTCAACACCGATGTCTTGGTGTGCCATCTCTCGGCCACGGAAGCGAATTGTTACCTTCACTTTGTTGCCTTCTTCAAGGAAACGCGTCAGGTTGCGTAGTTTTACCTGATAGTCTCCAATATCAGTTCCAGGACGGAATTTTACTTCCTTGATCTGGACCTGCTTTTGCTTCTTCTTTTGCTCTTTAGCAGTTTTGCTCTTCTCGAAGAGGAACTTACCATAGTCCATCACACGACAAACAGGTGGCTCGGCGTTAGGACTGATCTCAACGAGATCCATACCAGCTTCTTCAGCAGCTGCAATGGCTTCTTGAATCGATACAACACCAACTGATTCACCGTCAGCGCCTGTTAGTCGAACTTCACGAATACCACGAATTTCACCGTTGATACGGTGCGGGTTTTGTTTTACCGGCTGTTGGCCACGTCTTCCGCCTTTAATAGCTTATTCCTCCAGATTGAGCTTACGGCTAGAGATCTCGTCTTGGATGTATGCAATAAAATCATCCACTTTAAATTTACCAAGATCTTTACCTTTACGAGTACGTACTGCAATTTCGCCAGCTTCCATTTCTTGGTCACCAACAACAAGCATATACGGTACACGCTTCAAAGTATGTTCGCGGATTTTAAAGCCAATCTTCTCATTTCTCAAGTCCGCTTTAGCTCTAATTCCACTTTTTTGTAGTTTTTGTACTATTTCTTGAACATAACCTGACTGTTTATCTGTAATGTTCATAAGAACTGCTTGTTCTGGCGCCAACCAAGTTGGGAAGAAACCAGCATATTCTTCGATAAGGATACCAATGAAGCGCTCTAGTGAACCTAGAATCGCACGGTGAATCATTACCGGTACAAGACGTTCGTTATTTTCACCTACATAAGTAGCGCCTAGGCGATCTGGTAGGTTGAAGTCTAGCTGGACAGTACCACACTGCCAAGCGCGGTCTAGACAATCGTATAGTGTGAATTCAATCTTAGGACCGTAGAACGCACCCTCACCTTCTTGAATTTCGTATGGGATATCCATCGATTCAAGAGACTGCTTCAATGCTTCTTCAGATTGATCCCAGATTTCATCTGAACCTACACGTTTCTCTGGACGAGTAGACAGTTTCACTACGATGTTATCGAAACCAAATGTTTGGTACGTATCGTACACCATCTTGATGCAGTTTGTTACTTCTTCTTGAATTTGGCTCTCAGTACAGAAAATGTGAGCGTCATCCTGAGTAAAGCCACGTACACGCATAATACCGTGTAGTGCACCAGATGGTTCGTTACGGTGACATGAGCCGAACTCTGCCATACGTAGCGGTAGGTCGCGGTACGATTTTAGACCTTGGTTGAAGATCTGTACGTGACCTGGACAGTTCATTGGCTTAATTGCGTATTCACGGTTCTCAGAAGAAGTTGTGAACATTGCATCAGCGTATTTATCCCAGTGACCTGAGCGTTCCCAAAGAACACGGTCCATCATTAGCGGACCTTTTACTTCTTGGTAACCGTACTCATCTAGCTTAGCGCGGATGAATACTTCCAGATCACGGAAAATAGACCAACCATTGTGATGCCAGAACACCATACCCGGTGCTTCTTGCTGCATGTGGAATAGGTCTAGTTGCTTACCAATCTTACGGTGGTCACGCTTCGCTGCTTCTTCTAGGCGAGTTAGATGCGCTTTCAGTGCTTTCTTATCGTGGAAAGCCGTACCGTAGATACGTTGAAGCATTTTATTGTCGCTGTTACCACGCCAGTAAGCACCTGCCACATTCAATAGAGTGAAGTGTTGGCAGAAGCTCATGTTAGGAACGTGAGGACCACGACACATGTCGATGTATTCTTCATGGTGGTAAAGACCTGGACGATCATCACGAGATACGTTTTCGTCTAGGATTTCCACTTTGTATGGTTCGCCACGTGATTCAAACGTATCACGCGCTTCCTGCCAGCTTACTTTTTTCTTAACAACTTCGTACTTGGTTTTCGCTAGCTCTTTCATACGCTTTTCAATCTTTTCAAGATCTTCTTGCGTTAGAGACTCATCTAGGTCGATATCGTAGTAGAAGCCGTTGTCGATGGTTGGACCAATCGCCATTTTAGCTTGTGGGTAAAGCTGCTTAAGAGCGTGACCAAGAAGGTGAGCACAAGAGTGACGAACGATTTCTAGACCGTCTACTTCATCTTTTACGGTGATGATTTCAAGGCTTGCGTCTTCTTCAATTAGGTCACACGCATCAACGCGGTTACCGTTTACACGACCAGCGATCGTTGCTTTTGCAAGACCAGGACCGATCGATTGCGCAACTTCCATAGTAGAAACTGGGTTGTCAAATTGGCGCTGACTGCCGTCAGGAAGAGTAATAATAGGCATGCTATGTCCTTTACAGTGGTGTTGCACACCAAGCAACACATGTTATTCAAATTAGAAGCTATTTGTTGAAAATAGTTGAGAGTCAATAAAGGCCTCTCGGTAACACGAATACCGGACCGTTATCGAGAGTGGGATTGTACCTAGCTCACATTTAGATTGCAAAGCGCGATTTTGTTTTATCATAAGAACTTAACCTCAACCCTCGTGGCAACAACTCGTGGCAACAATCTGATGATTCTTCTTAAGGGCTCACATCACTTGTAAACGGAGTTACCCCCTCCCAATAGAACTTGAATACACAACTGGTATAATAGTTCCTGATACATATTAACCAACACAGGACCCAGCACACCTAGTTCCACCTCAAAGTGCAATTTAGGTATATAGTTGTTTTATTGAGTAGTTTGCATGTAGGTGTTCATCATGATCTATTTCAAATCTCGCTTTATGGGGCTTCTAAGCACTTCGATATGCTGTGTACCAGCCATGGCATCAAACGACCTGTATGGGCCGCTACGTTCTTACGCACAATCTCCGATGCAAGTGGTTAGCCATACCAATATACTGCGCTCAGGGCATAGCCTTCCCTCTGATTTTGTCGAAACCTATGGCTCAGGAACCGTGGCCAGTGTTTGGGCTCATACTGATGAATACGCACTGGATTATTACCACAACCAAATCGAAATTGGCAGCAAGTGGCAAATCAACAGCCGTTGGCAATGGGAACTCAATTATCGGTGGGTTTTTGCCGCTGATAACCATTTAGATGGACTGACGAAAAGCTTCCATAACCTTTTCGGTATCGGACAGAATGGCCGAGACAAAGTAGACAGAGATCGTTTTTACATTTCAATGCCGCAATATGATGTGCTAGAAGATGATTTCGAAGGACAAACGCTTGCCAATAACTTATCTACTTATTTGCAGTATCAAGTGTTTCAGAATGAACATCACGGCCTATCTATTGGTGGCAGCTTATATTTTAATGATGTTGCTCACGGGACTTTTCAAGGCAGTAATTTCGAGCAAGGTTTCCAAATAAATTACAGTTATTTGAGTGACGCCCATGCATTTTACTCGATGGTTGGCATGACTTTTCGCTCAGATGATCGCGCCTTGCTGGATCTACCCTATCGACATAATACGATTGCCGTTGCAGCTGGGTACCGTTATGCGTTGGAAGATAACCACCACCTGATGTTTGAATACCATTGGTATCAAGGATCGACAGAAGGACCCGCAGAGTTTGCTGATGCCTCTAATGAACTGGTATTAGGCTATCGATATCTAATGGAAAACTCCGCGCTTGAGTTTTTAGCCGTAGAGAACGCACGAAACATGGATAACAGTACCGATATCGCTTTCACAATAGGATATCGGTACATATTCTCATCAAGTTGATGAGAACTATAGATTTAGCGTTGGTGCAACCGCGGCAGCGACTTGAGCATCAGTTGCATTGATCGGCAACGTAAACGAGCGATATTGGTCCCCAGCCAAGCTGAGCGAACGGTCAATCTCCGCCAAACAATGCATGACCTGCCCTTCCAGAATGAAAGAAAGCTCAATTTCTTTTGATGAGATAAAGCCGTTATTTCGGAACTCTAGCTCTTGATAAATTCCAGAGCGAGAGGCAAACGAGCCACCGCGCAAAAAGCCTTTTTCAACATCGGCTTTAACCATAGTGAAGCCAGCTTGCTCGATCGCTTGAATAACCCGAGATGCTACTGGTAGTGGTTTCACTTCAATATAGTCACGGTCACGCGGGTCAATCGCAAAATCAATATCTAACGTCGTTTCAACCCAAACATGGCATTGATTCTTAAGTGCGCTAACCGCAGTAATTGGCGTTTCATCATGCAGTTTTAGCTCAAACGGAATCTGCTTCTCTTCATTAGGTTGAATCACAAAGGGGTCTACCGCCTTCAGCTGATCAATAGTGAACGTTTGGTAACTTACGCTATCATCCACTTCGACTTTCATCTCTGTGTTCAACTTAATAGTAATAGCATCAATTTGTTGTTCGACGTCTCCGCCTTTGATATGAACATGCCCTTTCAGCGTCGCTCCTTGAAACACGCTCATTTCGTCTAAAATCGTATCTACTTTTGCAGAACCGATCCCCAGTGATGCTTTCAATTTTTTAAACATGTTTTTCCTTTTTAGCGACTTTTCTTCTAATAATCGTTTGTTTACACAATTGTTTTATACTCTGCAAGCAATAGACCACAAGAAAATGTTCGAATTCCATCATCAATCCAAATAATACTCAGCAGCAAGAGTCATTCAGCCCCACAATAGGATTGTTCTTTCACTAAGTGGGGCGTTCGTCTAGAAATGTTTGCAATTTGTACCTAAATTAAGCAGTATTTGTATAGTCAAATAAAAGGGAACCATTATGTCTGCACCACTCTACATTCAAATCAAACAATTTATCCTCGATAAAATTGATGCTGGAGAGTGGATAGTCGGTCATCGTATCGCCACAGAGATTGAGCTTACCGAGCAATTTGGTGTCAGTAGAATGACAGTGAACAAAGCAATTCGGGACTTAGTTAATGAGGGCCGATTACAACGTCGCCCACGCTTAGGTACGTTTGTGTGTGATCCTGGTGAAAAGTCAGAATCTCCTCTGTTAGACATTCGAAACATTGCCGAAGAAGTCAGCGACCGAGGGCGACAATATAGCAGTAAAGTGCTCAAACAAGTTGCCATAAAAGCAGATGACAGCATTGCGACAAAACTCGGCGTCATGCTTGGCACAACGGTGTTTTACAGTGAAATCATTCACTATGAAGACCAAACGCCTATTCAATTAGAACTCCGCTGGGTGAACAGCCAATATGCCCCGAGTTATTTAAATCAAGACTTCACACAAATCACTCCGAATCAATACCTGTCAGATAATTGCCCACTCAACGCTATTGAACATACTGTAGAGGCAATTGTGCCTGACGGCCGTATTAAGCAAGACTTAAAAATGCAAGCCAATGAGCCTTGCCTTCTCTTGAATCGCAGAACGTGGAGCCAAGATAAGTTAGTCAGTACCGCCCTACTTTATCACCCTGGTAACAAATATAAGCTGAGCTCAAAAGTGCTCATTTAATGACAAGATCGGTCCTCTAGATCTACGTTTTGATCACATTTTAGCAACATCAATCTTGTCAGTGTCCTTATTTTGCTCTATTTATTTGTATATACATTTAATAATACAAATAAACACAGGGACACAAAAATGGATTTGCTGATTGAAAACGCACGTCTGGTCACCATGCAGTCGGGAGAGCGCGGTTATCTGCCAACTTCTCCTGCTCGTATTGGCATTCAATCTGGAAAAATCGTTGCGATCAGCACCTGTGCAATTGGTGAAGACGAACCGCAAACCGAGTCTCTGCTGTCTGCCCAACATTACGCTCAGAGTATCGACCTTCAAGGCAAGTTAGTTCTGCCAGGTTTGATCGACTGCCACACTCATCTTATTTATGCGGGCAATCGTGCCAACGAATTTGAAATGCGCTTAAACGGCGTGCCATATCAAGAAATTTCCAAACAAGGCGGTGGGATACTTTCAACGGTGCATGCGACGCGTTCAGCAACCGAAGCGCAATTAGTTGAGTTAGCGTTGCCACGTTTAGACGGGCTACTCGCGAGCGGCGTCACTTCTGTCGAAGTGAAATCAGGCTACGGATTGACACTGAATGACGAAGTAAAAATGCTCCGTGCAGCCAAAATGCTTGAACAAGAGCGCAAAGTTAAAATCACCACTACACTTCTTGCCGCTCACGCCATTCCGCCGGAGTTCCAAGGCCGTGCAGATGATTATATTGAGCACATTTGTCAGGACATAATCCCTGTTGTCGCAAAGGAAGAATTAGCCACAAGTGTCGATGTTTTTTGTGAATCGATTGGTTTCAATCTTGAACAAACAGAAAAAGTGTTTGTAGCTGCAAAACGCCACGGCTTAAAGGTTAAAGGGCATACAGAGCAACTTTCGAATCTCGGTGGTACAGCCCTCACTGCGCAATACAACGGTCTGTCAGCGGATCACATCGAGTTTTTAGATGAGCAAGGTGTTAAAGCACTTGCTCGATCAAACACCGTCGCCACTCTACTGCCTGGCGCTTTTTATTTTCTAAGAGAAACTCAGTTACCACCGATTGAGTTGTTGAGAGAGCATAACGTGCCGATGGCAATTGCTACGGACGTCAACCCAGGTACATCACCGTTTTCTGATCTCACACTCATGCTGAATATGGCGTGCACACTATTTCGCCTTACACCGCAAGAAGCACTGCGTGGTGTAACGCAACATGCAGCCAAAGCTCTAGGTTATCAAAATTCACGTGGCGAAATCAAAGTAGGGTTTGATGCGGACTTCTCTATCTGGGATATCGAAAGCCCTGCAGATTTAAGCTATCAAGTCGGAGCAAAACGTCTGGTAGGTCGTATAGTAAATGGTGAATACATTTCACACGGAGGCCAATAATATGTCTCAATTCGACTTACACTCTCCCCTATTTCATTGGCAAGGCCGTCATGATGCCGAGGACGGCAAACTTGGTCAGCGAATTCATCACGTGGTTCAACGCCAGAAAGCAGATGAGTTAGGGGCAGTTGCGCATGGCGTCTCATTACTGGGTTTTGCTACCGACGCTGGCGTAGCCAGAAACAAAGGACGCATTGGTGCGAAAAAAGCGCCAGATTTAATCCGACGAGCACTAGCTAATTTAGCATGGCACCAAGACGTCCCACTATATGACTTAGGCACCGTGGTGTGCGAAGACGACTTACTGGAAGAGAGCCAATCTCTATGTGCGGCAACCATTTCAAGCGCACTACCTCATACGCCAGTCATCGTGTTAGGTGGTGGGCATGAGATTGCGTGGGCCTCGTTTTCCGGCTTAGCGGAGTATTTTAAAGCGCACCATCCAGAAAAGAAGCCTAAAATCGGTATTATCAATTTCGATGCGCATTTCGATTTACGCGCATTCGAGAGCAGCATCGCCGACATCAAACCAAGCTCTGGCACTCCCTTCAACCAAATTCATCATTTTTGCCAACGCAATGATTGGGACTTTCATTACGCTTGCATTGGCGTAAGCCGCAGTAGCAACACTAAAGCGCTGTTTGAAAAAGCAGATGCGTTAAATGTTTGGTATGTAGAAGACAATCAGCTTTGTTACCTAAACCACAGTTATCACTTAACTCAGCTTCAACATTTTATTGACGACTGTGATTACCTCTATTTGACCATTGATCTGGATGTATTTCCTGCGGCAACCGCACCTGGGGTCAGCGCCCCTGCGGCTCGAGGAGTAAGTTACGACACAATTGCACCATTTTTAGATCGAATTCTTCATTACAAAAATAAGCTCATGCTGGCTGATATCGCCGAATACAACCCTAATTATGACGTCGATAGTCAAACTGCACGCTTAGCTGCCCGTTTGTGTTGGGATATCGCCAACGCGATGGCGGAAAAGCAACACAAACCATAACGCATCCTAGATGCCACTTATTATTACGACCAAGCAAGTACTTGGTCATCACGAGAAACTAAAGGAGTCTGAAATGACACAGCGCCAGGGACAAGATCCACGACTTGATACAAGCAGAACAATTCGTGCACCTCACGGAGATAAACTGCGCGCAAAATCTTGGCTAACCGAAGCCCCTCTTCGTATGCTGATGAACAACCTTGATCCTGATGTTGCAGAACATCCACACTCGCTGGTTGTATATGGAGGCATTGGCCGTGCAGCACGAAACTGGGAATGTTACGACAAGATTGTTGAAGTACTTGAAAGACTCGAAGATGACCAAACGCTTTTAGTTCAATCAGGCAAGCCTGTTGGTGTTTTCCCTACCCATAAAAACGCCCCACGCGTGCTTATCGCAAACTCAAACCTCGTTCCTCATTGGGCAAACTGGGAACACTTCAACGAGCTCGATAAACAAGGCTTGATGATGTACGGCCAAATGACCGCTGGCAGCTGGATATACATTGGCTCACAAGGCATCGTCCAAGGCACATACGAAACATTCGTATCTGTTGCGAAAAAGCACTTTGACGGCGAAGCAAAAGGCCGATGGATTCTAACTGGCGGTCTTGGTGGTATGGGTGGTGCTCAGCCTCTAGCTGGTACGATGGCGGGCTTCTCCATGATTGCGGTAGAGTGTGATGAATCGCGTATCGATTACCGCCTACGTACAGGCTATGTCGATAAGAAAGCGACATCTTTAGATGAAGCGCTTGCTATCATCAAAGAATCAGACACACCAGTATCAGTTGGTCTACTAGGTAATGCAGCAGACGTTTTCTCTGAGTTGGTAGAACGTAATATCACGCCTGATGTAGTAACAGACCAAACGTCTGCACACGACCCGCTCAATGGCTACTTACCACAAGGCTGGAGCATGTCTCACGCTGCAGAAATGCGTTTGCAAGATGAAGCAATGGTCGTTAAAGCAGCCAAAAAATCCATGGCAGTGCAAGTTCAAGCCATGTTAGAGCTACAAAATCGCGGCGCCGCAACACTCGACTACGGTAACAACATCCGCCAGATGGCCTTGGAAGAAGGCGTAGAAAACGCATTTGATTTCCCTGGCTTTGTTCCAGCCTACATTCGCCCTCTATTCTGCGAAGGTATCGGTCCTTTCCGTTGGGCAGCTCTCTCTGGCGATCCTGAGGACATCTATAAAACCGACCAAAAAGTAAAAGAGCTAATTCCAGATAATCCGCACTTACATAACTGGCTAGATATGGCTCGCGAACGCATCCAGTTCCAAGGTTTACCTGCGCGTATTTGCTGGGTTGGTCTTAAAGATCGTGAGCGTCTTGGTCAAGCATTCAACGAAATGGTGAAAAATGGCGAACTTAAGGCGCCTGTTGTCATTGGTCGTGACCACTTAGACTCTGGCTCCGTAGCAAGCCCGAACCGAGAAACCGAAGGCATGATGGACGGTTCTGACGCCGTATCAGACTGGCCACTATTAAACGCACTACTCAATACGGCGGGCGGTGCAACTTGGGTTTCACTGCACCACGGTGGCGGCGTAGGTATGGGCTTCTCGCAACACTCAGGTATGGTTATCTGCTGTGACGGCAGTGAAGATGCCTCAAAACGTATTGCCCGCGTGCTGCATAACGACCCAGCAACAGGCGTGATGCGTCATGCTGATGCGGGATACGATATTGCTAAACAATGTGCAGCAGATCAAGGGCTAGATTTGCCAATGCTCAACGAAGAACTGAAGAAGCTCAAGTAAGGATGAAAGAGATGTTAAATTTAACGCTAAAGCCAGGTCATATTAGCTTAAACGAACTACGCCAAGTGAGCCGTTCACCAGTCAACCTTACTTTGGATCCTGAAGCCATTCCGGCCATTGAAGAAAGCACGCAAGTCGTGGATCGTGTCATCGCGGAAGATAGAACGGTTTACGGAATTAACACTGGTTTTGGACTATTGGCTAACACACGAATAGCACCAGAAGATTTAGAAACACTGCAACGCAGTATCGTTCTTTCTCATGCAGCAGGTATCGGTGAGTTTATGTCAGATGAAACGGTTCGTCTGATGATGGTATTAAAAATCAATAGTCTGTCTCGTGGTTTTTCTGGTATTCGCCTAAAAGTCATTAATATGCTGACCGACCTAGTTAACGCACAAGTTTACCCTTGCGTACCTAAAAAGGGCTCTGTTGGCGCATCAGGTGACTTAGCTCCTCTGGCCCATATGAGCACAGTATTACTAGGTGAAGGACAAGCTCGTCACAACGGTAATATCATTTCTGGGCAAGAAGCATTAAAAATCGCAGGTCTAGAACCCATAACTCTGGCACCGAAAGAAGGCTTAGCGCTGCTAAATGGTACCCAGGCATCAACAGCGTTCGCATTAGAAGGTCTGTTTATCGCGGAAGATCTTTTCGCTTCGGCTACAGTATGTGGCGCAATGTCTGTCGAAGCCGCTCTCGGCAGCCGACGTCCATTCGATCCGCGCATTCATCGTGTACGTGGTCATCGCAGCCAAATGGACGCTGCACTGGCCTATCGTCATCTATTGGATACATCAAGTGACATTGGTGATTCGCATACTAACTGTGAAAAAGTGCAAGACCCGTATTCTTTACGCTGTCAACCTCAAGTAATGGGGGCGTGTTTGCAGCAAATCCGCAACGCTGCAGAAGTATTGCAAGTAGAAGCAAACTCCGTATCAGATAACCCGTTGGTATTTGCTGAAGATGACGACATCATCTCTGGCGGTAACTTCCACGCTGAGCCTGTTGCAATGGCAGCTGACAACCTAGCACTGGCGATTGCTGAGATCGGCAGCCTGTCTGAACGTCGTATGGCATTGCTTATCGATAGCGCATTATCAAAATTACCACCGTTCTTAGTTGATAATGGCGGTGTGAACTCTGGTTTCATGATTGCCCAAGTCACCTCCGCTGCGCTAGCAAGCGAAAACAAAACGCTCGCTCACCCAGCGTCAGTAGACAGCTTGCCAACATCAGCAAACCAAGAAGATCACGTGTCAATGGCAACCTTCGCGGCTCGCAGATTGAAAGAAATGGGAGAAAACACTCGCGGCATTCTGGCGGTCGAATACCTCTCAGCAGCACAAGGCCTAGACTTTAGAGCACCAAACAAGTCTTCTGAGCGTATCGAGATTGCCAAACAAATGTTGCGTGAAAAAGTATCGTTCTACGATAAAGATCGCTACTTTGCGCCGGACATTGAACAGGCCAATACTCTACTTAAGCTGGCTATCCACAACACGCTCATGCCAGAGAGCCTGTTACCAAGTGTTCAGTAATCCAGCATTACTAGCACTTAACCTAAAAACCGGATGATAACTTGAAGGCTCCACGTTTAGCGTGGAGCTTTTTTATCTCCTCATTAAACGTATTCCCAGCGATCTTTATGAACACTTGCATATTGTTATTGCTATACTTTTAAAAATAGCCGACGTAATAAAGTCGCTGTTTATTGCTTTCACAAATAAAAGCGTTGCTAAAGTATGCGTTTTTAACGATTTATCCGCCGAAATAGTGTCTTATTGTTAGGATACGGTGAAGTTTTCACTGGATGGACCATTGCTACGCAGATATTCGCATATAATCCCACACAGTTTTGGTTACTACGTAAAAATTATGTTTCTAACACCTTATTTTTCAAACACTAATCACCAGTTTCAGTTCACTCGCGAACAAGCAAGCCACTTTGCAAAACGTGTCGCAGGTGACTACAACCCAATCCACGATGAAGACAACAAACGCTTTTGTGTCCCTGGGGATTTACTTTTCGCTGTGCTTCTTAGTAAAGAAGGCGTCAGCCAAAAGATGCGTTTTAACTTCTCTGGCATGGTAAACGATGGTGTAGCACTTCATATTGAAAATAAGTGTGAAAAAGAAAGCGCCGTTGTTGACGAGGCAGGTAAAGAATACTTACACATGTCCCGTGAAGGTGAGACTAATCACGATCCCGCATTTATTGAGCATGTCGTAACAAATTACGTGCAATTCTCTGGCATGAACTTCCCTCACATCATGGTTCCTCTTATGGAAGAGAAGCAAATGATGATCAACTGCCAACGTCCATTAGTTATTTATGAAAGCATGGAAGTTGAATTTTCACGCTTAGACCTTACGCATCCTGAAGTGGATTTCACTGGCGCAACGTTCGACGTGGAAGGCAAACGTGGGGTAGTCACCTTAAACTTTGCGTTCAAAGAAGACGGTGAAGTCGTTGGCAAAGGCATCAAACGCATGGTTGCAAGCGGCTTGAAGCCATATGACCAAGAAGCGGTTGACGATCTTGTACGCCGTTTCAATGAACGTAAGGATGCATTCCTAGCAAAGTTCGTTAAGGCAGCCTAATCGACTGCCCTATCAGAAGCGCTCAAAAAACGTGTTTACTAAAAGAAAGCCCAACGTCGATCGTTGGGCTTTCTTTTTATGTCTCATCCAAATAAAACTAAACGCAATGCTTAGATCCAGCGGCGGACGTGGTTTTTATAATCCACATACTCTTCACCAAACAATCGCTCTAGAACACGTTCCTCTGGCTTGATTTGAAATCGATTCATATAACTGACAAATACGACGCCACAAAGCACCACACTCAAATGCTGCCACCACAAACCAATTGCAATGATTAGAAGCAGTAGCGCCATATACATCGGGTTGCGAGAAAAAGCAAATACGCCAGTTCTCACCACGGAAGAGGCCGTGTCAGGCTTTACAGGGTTAACCGTCGTTTTTACTTTATGGAATTCATACACACCAGCAATGCCCATATAACCAGAGAGCAAAGTTAGTCCGCCAACCACAACCTCGACAAAGGGCACGCTAATATTCAGGCTCGGCACCAGAACTGTCAGTCCATACATGAGTAGTATGACCAACAAAAACACCGCAACAGGTGGGACTTTGAGTTCAAGTTTTCTCAAGATTCATATCCTTTGAAATTGTTGTATGTGACTTCTAAAAAAGCCCAGTAAAACTGGGCTTAATTTGATGTGATTATATCAAAGTTAACAGCGCCTGAACGGGATGTTTGGGCTTTGTTCCTTCAAAGCGTTTCACTTGGCTGCGGCAAGAGTAGCCAGTAATCAAACATCTCTCGTTATTTAACTTATCTAGGTTTGGCTTCCAGCTTAAATTGTAAATGTCTTTCGACATCGACAACTTATCGACCTCGTGACCAAACGTACCCGCCATACCACAACAACCAACCGGTACCGTATTTAAAACCGCACCAAAGTGAGCAAAAATAGCGCCCCACTCTTTTTCCGCATTCGGCATTTTGGTTTTTTCAGTACAGTGCGCAAACAGATACCAAGGTTCCTGCGCCTTATGCTCTCCGCTTTCAAACGCTTCTAGTCTTGGGTAAAGCCATTCGTGGGCCGTTAGTACATCGAAATCACCTCGCTTACTGCCAAGTACTTCAGCGTATTCATCTCGATAACACAGCACCAATGCAGGGTCGACACCAACTAATGGAATATCCAAATCCGCTACCATCGCCAAGAACTTCGCGGTATCAGCTGCTGTATCCTTAAACTGACGTAGAAAGCCTTTAATGTGTTGTGCTTTACCATTCGGCTTAAATGGCAGAAGCACCGGATGCATGCCCAGCTTTTTCAATAATTTAACGAAGTCTTCTACAACATCGGCGTCGTAGTAGCTAGTGAATGGGTCTTGAACAATTAAAACATGCTTGCTCTTTTCAGATGAAGACAAACCGCTGAGCGCTTGCAGATCATAAGGCGTTGTCAGCGACTCTACTCGTTGTTTCAATGTAGGTACTGATAACAACGGCGCATCGACATACCCAACTGTTGAAGCCGTTAAGCTCTTGACCCACGACTGCTTCAAAACACCGTTTACGACACCTGGCGCTTTCGCCATCATCGGCAGCATAGTCTCTATGTTCGCAACCAGATAATCTTTTGCTGGACGTTGGTAACGAGAGTGATAAATGTTTAAAAAGCGTGAGCGGAAGCTCGGAACGTCGACTTTAATCGGACACTGGCTCGCACACGCTTTACACGCTAAACAACCATTCATCGCTTCATACACTTCGTGGGAGAAATCGTATTCGTGACGACGATTGATAGAATGACGTACACGGTCAATCATGGTTTTGATTGATGTTCTGTTTTCTAGCGTTTGCTTTTCTAAGTCAAGAATATCAATGCCTTGTTCAGTGAGCTGACGCAACCACTCGCGAACCAAACCCGCACGACCTTTCGGTGAATGACGACGATCGGCTGTTACTTTCATCGATGGACACATTGGCGAGCTGGTATCGTAGTTAAAACACAAACCGTTACCGTTACACTCCATCGCTTGCTTAAAGCTGTCACGTACTTGAACGTCAATCTGACGATCGAAGTAACCACGTTTGGTATCGGTAACTTTTACTAACTCTGCATCACTATCAAGCGGCGTACAGATTTTGCCCGGGTTCATTTTGTTGTGTGGATCGAATGCCGCCTTCACACGTCTCAGCTCAGTAAACAACTCGTCACCGAAAAACTCAGGGCCATATTCTGAACGGAAACCTTTGCCGTGTTCACCCCACATCAAACCGCCGTATTTCGCCACCAGCTTAACCACTTCATCAGAAACTTCGTGCATCAATGCTTCTTGGTGCGGGTCACACAAATCCAACGCAGGACGTACGTGAAGCACCCCGGCATCGACGTGACCAAACATGCCGTAATTCAGAGACTTGCTGTCTAACAGCTCTCGAAACTCTACAATGAAGTCCGCCAGATTTTCTGGTGGCACACAGGTATCTTCAGCAAATGCGACCGGTTTAGCGCGACCTTTTGCTGCACCTAACAAACCCACCGCTTTTTTACGCATGTTGTAAATACGCCCGATACTCGCTACATCGTTACAGACTTGGTAACCGATGATGCCCGCTTCTTCTGTTTCCAGCATTGTATCAAGCTTGGCGGTCAGCGCTGCAACCTGCGCAGCAACTTCTTCTTCGTCCTGACCTGCATATTCCACCATATTGATGCCAAGCATCTCTTTATTTGGAACATCGGTAAGCAAATCACTCACGGTGTGCCAGACGATATCTTGCTTCGCGAGATTAAGCACTTTCGAGTCAACGGTTTCTACAGATAGCGCTTTCGCTTCGACCATCAACGGTGCATTACGCAGCGCAGAGTCAAAGCTGTTGTATTTAACGTTAACCAAAGTACGTGCTTTCGGAATTGGCGTCAGATTTAGCTTCGCTTCGGTAATAAATGCCAATGAACCTTCCGCGCCACACAGTACTCGTGTGATATCGAAACGATCATCGTCTTCATCTAGCGCGTTCTTTAAGTCATAGCCCGTTAGGAAGCGGTTGAGAGGAGGAAATTTATCCACGATCTGCTGGCGTTTTTCACGACATACGGATTCCGTTACTCGTAGCGCCTTGGCAGCAAACTCGCCCTCTTTTGGGTAACCATGAGACAAGTCCGACTCTAAAACTGAACCATCAGCAAACACCGCTTGTAGCGACAATACATGATCGGATGTTTTTCCGTATTTCAGAGATCCTTGACCAGAAGCATCGGTGTTGACCATTCCGCCAATCGTGGCACGGTTACTGGTAGATAAGTCTGGAGAGAAGAAGTAACCGTAAGGGCGAACCGCATCATTTAACTGGTCTTTCACTACACCAGTTTGTACACGAACCCAGCCTTCTTTCTCATTAATCTCAAGCACTTTGTTCATGTGGCGAGACATATCCACCACAATACCTTTGGTTAGCGACTGACCATTGGTCCCTGTGCCGCCACCACGAGGTGAAAAGGTAATTCGTTCGTACTTTTCTTTATTGCTCAGTTTCCCGAGGAGAGAAACATCTTCTGTCGTTTTGGGATGAACGACAGACTGAGGAAGTTGCTGGTAAACACTGTTGTCAGTGGCAACCGCTAGTCGGCTTGAATATTGGCTTTCGATATCACCAGTGAATCCGGCGTGCTCAAGCTCTTTCAGAAAACTAAGAACAAGAGGATCGACATCAGTTTGCGAGTGTAATCTTGGTAACATTTGCTTCCTGCCCCTACGACGCTGAATCCGATCAGCTGCGGGTTATGTAATTATTTGCTCACTTCTCATACAAGTTGGCGTTCAGCGAAACAAAACACCACAAAAGAGTAAGTGAAGTAATATTCTTTGAATTTCGTCACTTTACAACATTTAAAAAGACGAGCAAATCAGAATCTCGATACAATAATTAAACTTATGCTTTATTTTTTCACGCTTGATGCCTTACATTGGGGAACGAATCGCGTTTCTAGATGAGTTTTCAGAATGAAAAAAAATAAAATTGTGACCACTGAAGATATCCTTCTCAAACTTTGCCAGTCTGTTTCTGGCGTCCTAACTTCGGCGACATCTTCTCAAGTAAATTACTCTGCAATGGTGCAAAAAATCCACAAGACTAGCCTCAAGCCAGATTTTGGCTGTTTTGTTCTGTTTGATGGCGGGTTTACCGGGCTAGTCGTAATTAATTTTACGGCAAAAGCCGCATTAGAGATCTACACCAACTACATGCGTAATATGGGTATGCCAGAAGAAGAACTGGCAATATCTCATACTTCTGACGAGGTGGGAGATGTTCTGGGTGAACTAATGAACCAACTGGTTGGAGATTTCACCAATAAAATTCGTAAAGAGCTGCAAACGAACATCACACAAAACCAGCCAAAAATGATGGCGCTGAATAAGCAAGTCATCTTACAAGTGGATACCAACCTTGACCGCCCTCAAGCTCGCCGAGTGACGTTCTCCACCGAAAATAACAACATTTTCTACCTAGAGTTGGCAATGGACAAAACTGAGTTCATCCAACTAGAAGAGTTTGAAATCGCAGAAGACGAAAATCCAGACGATATTTTAGAAGCAACACGTAAAAATATGGCTGAGAAAGAATCTAAATCGTCGAGTTCGAACGATGACGCCGATGATTTACTCAACCAGCTCGGGTTGTAATTCCAACTAATCTTAATGAAGAATGGCTTCTTAGACACAAGTACGACTTCATACTGATTATGACGAACTAAAACGCCTAGCCTCGCCTTCCGCGGGGCTTCTTTTTATGTCCATAAACCACCTTCACTCCCACCTTGTATTTCGTTTTTATGTCAAAAAAGGTAATATGTCTGACTTCATAAATTTTCTGCTTTCGTTACTGGTTGTCGATGGATAAACAAAAAGCTCTGAAAAAAATCGCCAAGTGCTTAGAACTGGGCAATTCCGCTAATGTTAATGAGGCTGCCAATGCTATCAAAATGGCACATCGCCTCATGCTCAAATATGGTCTGGATAAAGACGATATTGAGTTTATCAGAATGGGGAAAACACAATCTTCCCACCTACTACCAGCGAATATCAGTTCTACCATATTGCGAGTGATTCGCGGCATTAACACTAAATTCGGTGTTGAAGCGGTGTTGTTGAATCACAAAGGGCTCAAACGTGTCGAGTTTATCGGTGAAGCAGATCGCGCGATTTTTGCTGCATTTGCTTTCGATATTATTTATCGCGAGATGAACGAAAGTACCGGACAATTCCGAAACAGCTTCGCAGGTACGGGCACCTCTTCTCAAGAGGTGACTCGCCGCGTGAACTCATTTGTATCTGGTTGGGTAGAGGGCGCGATAGAGAAACTTCCAGTCATTTCCCCAGACGAAGAGTCGGCCAACAAAATCAATGATTATATTGATAAAGAATTCCAAAACATTGACCGCGAAACCTTCAAGAAGCAACTGAAAGAAGCGATGAAAAACCTAACCGAAGACTACGAAGTGGGCTTGAAAAAAGGTAGAAGAGTCTCCGTTAACCGTGGTGTTGGCGGCGAGCAAGCGCGTAAAATGTTGGGCAATCCATCGAAATAACCAGAGCAGCAATTGATTGACGTAGGTTCCAATATTCCAATGTTATTGGGACCTACTTTTTGAAGTTGTGATAGTAACGATAAGAATTTTCTTACAGAAACTCTTATCAATCTTACTTTCTCATAACAAATATCAATGCTTACTTATTCATAATTCGCATCCCATTATGAGGCATGGTTTCGCCTCAGTTTTATACGGAGATTTTCCCTTGAAAAAGATGCCTATTGCACTAGCTCTAGTGCTAGCTCTTACTGGCTGTCAAGCCACTCAACGCCAAAATGCAACAACGGGTGAATACGAAACTAACTCAACCACGCAAGGCGCGCTTATTGGTGCTATCGCTGGTGCAGCAATCGGTCTAGCAACGGGCGATGACGCTAAAGAACGTCGTCAGCATGCGCTCATTGGTGCGGCCGCAGGCGGTGCGACTGGCGCTGGCGTTGGTTACTACTTTGACCAACAAGAAGCAGAATTGCGTCGCGCTTTGCTAAACTCTGGTGTACAGGTTCAGCGTGTTGGTGAGAACCAGCTTTTACTGCGTATGGAAAATGGTATCGGCTTCTCTTCAAGCTCTTACCAGCTTGATGCTAGCATTCATAATACTCTACGCGGTGTTGCTCGCATCTTGGTTGAATACCCAGATACCAGCCTTGTTATCGACGGTTACACTGATAGCACAGGCAGTGAGTCATACAACCAAACGTTGTCTGAGCGTCGTGCAGAGTCCGTACGTCAATTCCTAGTATCTCAAAACGTTGCACCTGGTCGTGCAATTGCACGTGGCTACGGCGAACGTAACCCAATTTGCTCAAACCAAACTTCTGAAGGTCGTGCGTGCAACCGTCGTGTTGAAATCCAGATCTTGCCACTGAAGTAATTTGGTTGCACCATAGCGGTAATAATAAAAAATTACCGGAGCAGGCCTAACCATAATCGTTAGGCCTGACATATCAATGTCTGTCAAAACGTCTACCCTACTCTGCTTATTTAGCCTCAGCTTTTCTGGTTACTCGCTTGCCTCTCAAGCTCCAAATGACCCCATAGAACAATATGAGTATGCACAGCAATTATTGGCATCAAACAAAGCGGAAGCCTCAACAGAAACACGCTACTGGCTAGAGCAATCCGCCAACAAAGGTTACCTCCCTGCGCAAAAACAGCTCGCGAACGACTTTGCTGAGGGGATATATGGCGAAAAAAATGAAACACAAGCGTTATATTGGCTAACCTCTATCGCACTCAATGACCCAACCGATCGTGGCTTTCTTCTCGCTAACTTTATTCAGCACAATCAAGACAAGGTCACAGCTTCTCAATTGACTGAAGCTTTGTATCAAATGGCTTCTCAGCATAATCCAGCAGCAGAACAGGCTTATAATCAACTGTTAGAGCAGCGCTTCAATCAACTACGAGCTAAACAAGTCTCACAAATAAAATCGCTCGATAAAAAGGCGGAGCAAACACAAGAAGAGAAAAGCACAACAATTGCAAAACCCAACGTAGAATACTCGCAGTTTTTATGGCTGATCTGGCTAGCGGCGATACTCATCATCAGCGGCTTAAGTTTTCTCGTAATCAAGAAACTTAAGCAGAATAGAAAAGCGCTTGAAGCCAAAGAGGAAAGCCAAAATCAGAGAATGGCGGAAAAAATAAAAGAGCTAGAGTTTACGAACAAGCAACTGAAACGCCAGCTAGAGAAAGTATTCAAAGAATTTAAGAAATCCAAAACCCAAGCAGAGAACCATAAGCTAAGCGTCGCATGCGCCATGTTTGGCTACACACCACAACACATCCCTGATTTACAAGCAATAAAGCTACGCTATAGACAGCTATCAAAGCTTTATCATCCGGACACAAGAGGCAGTGAAGAAGAAATGAAGCGACTCAATCATGCCTTTAAGCTTGTCTCACAAAATGTTACAAAACAGTAAAAACAGGTCAGGAAACTTTGGCTAGCATGCTTTTAGAGCCATATAATCAAGCGCCGCAATCGATCTCCCTCTCAAACAAATTAACAGACATTTAACTTAAGTCTCGCTTTTATGCCATAATGCTCAGCGCAAAATAACACCTAACGACTCAAATTAATCTAGGTGGGGAGAAAATCAATGTTCACTGAAGAAGGCACCTGTGATTGGTGTAAAAAACCTAGTCTTGTAACTCGTCACGATTATTTAGATGGCAAGCACCATTACTCATGTAAAGCTTGTTACGACATGGCAAAAATCGACGTGCGCCTATTTAACCAAGGCGAATTGCAAATGCGCGAACGATTGCAACGAGCAAGCTAAGCAAGACGGAATCAACGGAACTGATTTTCAAGGGCGCCTTTTAAGGCGCTTTTTTGATCGGCCAAGCCCTATTTCCAATCTCTATCTCGCATTCCCTCCTATCCTACATAGCATGTCGCATCGGCTATCAGCCACTCTCCTACTGGATACAAACCACTGTCCGTGAAAAAACACCTGTATATACAGTAGTGACCCCCTGTATGTATCTCGTCCAACTTTCTACTCACCTCACATTTTTAAATTGATGTTAGACATATCAAAAATGAAAAACAACCAAATAAATTCAACCACTTAGGATAAAATTATTTTATTTCCTTCTCAAAAAACCGCAAATAACTTTTGAGAAACGGGTTGATCAGGTCGTTAAAACAAACTACTGTATACACATACAGCATGTATAAAGGAACAGTAAGATGCAGTTACAAAGTCAATCTCATACATACTCTCGTTACAACGTATTGGCACAAGCAACTCAGCCCATGGCCGTTTCGGATCAGCTTCTATCTAAGCTGGCTGTTTTATCGCAGCAGAAACAATGGATTTTGTTTACAGCAGACTGCCCTCGCCCAGACTTTGAACAACTCACTGCTTCTAATATTTGCTGTAGAAACGTGATTCAAATGAAGCCTTCTCAACAGCTTTCAGAAGTCGAGATCGTGATCAAAGCCATCCGATCAGGTAATGCCAGTGCTGTTGTCGCATCAAATAAAATTGCACTTATGAATCAATCGATGTTGCACGACATGGCGCAGCGCTATCAGTGTGAAGTCTTTTTCGTCGAAGGCAGAGTTAATAAGTACCACTAATAAGTTCGACGTTATCCATCCTGCATCTCGCCTCCTTTTTAAGGGGGCTTTTTTTTGTATTAAAGAAAACAGGCAAACGTTTGCTTTTTCTCTGGCGAGTTAAAATAGTTCTGGTATGATGCCCACATTCGATTTATTCAGCGCCCACATTTTGCTGAATATCTTCTCTTTCTGACGTTTGATTAAGATGATAGGAATGTCGCAATGAGCCTTGCTAATCAAGTACTTGCCGTCAATGACGACCTGCCAATTCGCACCCATAAACCCGTTCATAGCGGAAAAGTTCGTTCAGTTTACTGGTTAACTGAAGAAGACAGCGCCCGACTGATCAAAGAAAAAGGATACGATGTCGCTCCAGATGCGCCTTTGGCTATCATGGTGATTAGCGACCGAATCTCTGCATTCGACTGTATTTGGCATGCTGAAGGTGGTCTTAATGGTGTCCCAGGTAAAGGGGCTGCGCTTAATGCGATTTCTAATCACTGGTTCAAACTATTCAAAGAAAATGGCTTAGCAGATAGCCATATTCTAGACATTCCTCACCCTTTTGTTTGGATTGTACAAAAAGCCAAACCGGTAAAAATCGAAGCCATCTGCCGCAAATACATCACGGGTTCGATGTGGCGCGCTTACGCAAATGGCGAGCGCGAGTTTTGTGGAATCCAACTTCCTGAAGGGTTAGGAAAAGACAAAGCACTGCCAGAGTTGCTAATGACCCCATCCACAAAAGGCATTCTAAAAGGTATTCCCAGTGTGCCAGAAGCGGATGACGTGAATATTACTCGTCAAAACATCGTAGACAACTACGAAGCATTTAACTTCTCAAGTGCCGACGATATCGCACTCTACGAAAAACTGCTGAAAGAAGGCTTTAACGTTATCAGCCAAGCGTTAGAAGAAATCGACCAAATCTTTGTCGATACCAAATTCGAATTTGGTTATGTTCATGATGCTGCTGGCAATGAAAAGCTGATTTACATGGATGAAGTGGGTACACCAGACTCGTCTCGTATATGGGATGCTAAAGAGTACCAAGCAGGTCACATCGTAGAGAACTCAAAAGAAGGTTTCCGCCAGTTCCTACTTAACCACTTCCCTGACCCAGATATCTTGCTAAACAAAGAACGTATGCCAGAGCGCGAAGCACTCGCTCGTGATAATGCTTTACCCGTCGAATCTTTGATGGCGATTTCGAGCACCTACATTGGTATTGCCGAGAAGATTACAGGCAAGCCGATTCATTTGAGTGAGAATCCGAAAGCGGAAATCATCGAAGTACTGAGCAAAGAATACGGATTGATTGACTAGAACTGTCGCTAGATTAGCTAAACGCTTTCCAATAAAAAGTCCGCAATAGCCTGCGGACTTTTTTCGTATTAGGCTCAGTTTAGCCGATATTTAACGTAGTGCCATCTGTTGTGGAGGCTGACTTGGTCGTCACGTGATATGTTTTGTCTTTAATCGTTGATACGAAATACCAGGTCGACTCTGCCTTGTCGGGTGTAAAAGTAACGCGCATAAAGCCACGCTGTTTGATATCTGCCCACTGTAATTCTGACACTAAGTGCGGCAACGTGTATTCCATTTGAGCGATCGCAACAGGATCTAACGCTAGGTAGGCCTCTAGCCTAGGGGAACTCACCGAGCTAGTTGCAAACTCTATCCCGATAGGATGCTTAGATACGTCTTTAAGCTCACTTGCCCATGCGTTGTGCGTATCTCCTGCCAAGCAGACAAAGTTACCACTGTTGGCTTTGGCCAGTTGATAAACTTTCTCTCGCTCAACGTAGTAACCATCCCATGCATCTAGGTTATATGGCAAAGCAATGGTATCTGAACTTGGGTCAGAGAGGTAACCCGTAATCGCAGAGTTTACTGCTAATAACGCCTCTGTTTTTTGTTCTTCAGTGGCAGTAAACAATTGAAACATCGCGGCCATAACCGAACTTGGCAACTCCATACGAGACATTAACACTTGTTGCCCTAGCACATTCCAAGTTGCGTCGTGCGTACTGAACGCATCCATCAGCCAAGCGAGTTGGTCAGCGCCTAACAGCTCTCGGTCTTCGCTGCGCGACTGAGCAACTAAACCGCCAATCGCTTCCATCGTTGGAGAGCTGAGCGAGAAGTAATCCAACGGTTTATCACGCCCCACAAGTCGCGTATCGAGCATCATCAAATTGACTAAGCTTCCAAACGAAAACTGACGGTAAATCAGCATGTTTGAGAAAGTGTTTTCACGAACGGGCAACCATTCTGTCCACGCGGCAGCCGCAGCTGCACGACGATCATTAAAACTGCCTTCCTCTTCTTGATGGTTTTCCGCACCATTTTTCCAAGTATCATTTGCAAGCTCATGGTCATCCCAGACAGCAATCATTGGTAGGCTCGCATGTAACGCTTGCAGATCAGCATCTTGGCGATATTGCGCATACCGTTTTCGGTAATCATCTAAGGTAATACATTCAGTGCCTTTGCTTGGCTCTCGCCCTAGTGCCTCAGCATCTTCACTAGCGTAGCCACCAGCACCATACTCATAAATGTAATCACCGAGATGAAGCACCACATCAAACGGGTCTTGTTCATGTTGATTTAAGATCTCTCGATACACATGGAAATAGCCTGCAGGATAGTTTGCACAAGAAACAACCGCCATGGATGCCTTTTCTACACCATCCTTTGGTAATGTTTGAGTTTGCCCGACTTCGCTAGTGACATCTCCAACCATGAATCGATAGTAGTAGCGAGAATTTGCGTTGAGATTTTGAACATCGACTTTTACCGTGAAATCTCGGCTCGTGTCTGTGGCAAAAGTGCCACTTTGCACGATATCAGTAAAATTTTCGTTAGATGAAACTTGCCAGCTTACATCTGCGTAGCTCGCTGAGGTTGTAACACGAGTCCAAATGATTACTTGTGTTTGAGTAGGATCTCCACTCGCCACTCCGTGCTCAAAGGTAACCGCAACAGACTCACTAGCATCGCTACCACAGCCCACCAGCCCGGTAACAATAGCCGTTGAAGAGGCAGCTTTCATAAAGTCTCGACGAGACAAAGACATATTGACTTCCTTTCTTATTGTGTTTGTTTTTATGCCCAAATGACGTGGTGACTCAATCATCCTTGTGTGCCAATAAGGGACGTTAATTCGAACTTACAGTACCAACCACTTAGTCGGTAATTTGTCCTAAAAACACAAAGTTAGAAGCTAGTTATGACAATTGCATTTCCAAACGTTACATTTTTGTTAATTTAAGTGCAAATACTCTATATTCATCACACTTCCAAGACCTGTGACAAAAACCTCAAAATAAAAAAGCGACCTACTTTGAGGTCGCTTTTCATTGCACTATTGTTAAGTAGTACATCGATGAAGTGGAAATACTCTGCCTAAAACTTGATGTTAAGAATATCTTGTTCTGACGTGTCCACTTTCAACTGACTGCGAGATTCTATGTACTCGATTTGCTGAACATCGAGCGAATATGGCATAACGACTCGCAATTCATTGATCCCTTCATGTTTAGCTAACTGGGTTAAGCGGACCAAATTGGATTCATCACTTTTACGAGAAGACATCGATTTTAATGCGGCATCCCACAACCGATCTTCAGGCTTGCTCAATTCCGCAATGTTCTGTTTCCACATCAAACCGAAAATAGGCGCGATGGTGGCAAATGCCTCTAAAAAGGTCCATTTTTTACTACCTGTCGCCCCTAAAAAGCTAGTGTAGTCGAATTCAATGCACGTCTTTCCTTGTTGATCCATTCTATGCCCCCGACACTCGAAAATGAGATATACCAAATATCGTTCAACTGTTTTGATATAGCAATGGGATATAAAACATTCGTCTTTTATGCACTAATTTACATGCAAAAGGAAATATTAAAACCAGCTTTGTAACAACTGATGTACAGCTTCGCCATATATAAACATTCAATTGATTAATATTTCAATTAAGAAACTAAAAACAACACGTAAGTAACGCTATCAATATGAAATCATTATAGATTCACCAAAAAAATATCAATTCTTGTCACAACGTCATCCGCCTACCTACTTCACATCAATCACTCGACTGGCCTTTTTATACTGTATCTTCCAACCAGCCCAGCGTGGCAGCTCCCAACGCTTTGGATCCCCCTTACGGTTTCCCTCTCGATAAATGACCTGTACCAGCTTGCGAGACGCGTAATACTCAACATCCAGTTGGAGTTCTGGCAGCGAAAGTTCTAAAGGGTACTGCTCCGTGAAATCGTCGTATTCCCATTCTGGAACACCGTTAAATGTTAAGTCTTCCGGTTCAAACAACGCCATATCATCGACATTTTCAACGCCTAATGTTTCCAACTGATCCTTTAACCAGCTAGAAAATGTCAAGGAGGCCAAGTCGTTAACCTCTTCTCCTTCGACATTAAGGCCCAATGCGTTGTAGAGTTTCCAGTGTTGGATTTGTTGTTTTCTTTGAGAAGCAAAACCTGGTAACAGTGTCTCGTCTTCTATCATTTCGACAATAGACTGAACAGCAACATCACCTTGTAACGCTTGGTGTTCAGTACAGATTATTCGTCCGGCGTAGATCAAATGCATCGTTGCTCTTGGCGTCTCTTCTTCATAATTAGTCTCACCTTGTTGCCACTCCCCAAATTCAAGTTCGCGTAACAAAGTCAGCGGGATAGGCATCATGACCGATGCGAGGTTCAGTGTTTGCTTAACGCCTCGTCCTGGCACGCTATGGCTATCTAGCACAATGGCCGCTTCTTCTTTATCAGGAAAGCGGCTGTTACGCCCAACCAGCATCTCGACTACTCCATTTCCTAGAGCATCTCTTCGACGAGCTCGTCGGACAAACACAAGCTCAGGGTGTAATGAGGCGAGGGAGAAAAAGAGCGCTTCACGGTTATATCGAGAGGCAACGTCAAGTTCCGGTAATTCAAATACTTCTCGCATTTGTTTCGCTAAACCTTGTGCCTCTTCGAGTGCGCTGGCATCAATGACAATGCCCGGAAGTCGCTCCCCCCGAACCAAACGGATAAGCAAAGAGGCATCACATCCGTATGGCTCCTCTTGAGATAGAAGCTCAGCGACTTCGCCACTTTGTCGCTGATAGAGCTGCGCAGGCACAGATAAGGCGGCAGCCAAATCAATCATTGCTTCCTTCTCTGGCTTCGCTTGAATTCTGGTAACAAGATCGGCAAACAGTGCATCAATGGGTAGTGGATATACTTTTCTCCCGTGCTGCGTGACATTGCCGCCTTCATCAATCGCTTCCATAGATAACAACGTCGAATGAGATGCCTCTAGCGACTTTGGAGGAATTGAGTCGAGAAAATCGAGTGTTGAAAGACGGTATCCACAACAAGCCGCTGCCAGCATGGGCTCGACGAGCTCTTCTCTGTGCAATTCTGGAGGCGTCACTAATTCTAAAGGCGCGTGTTCACCATATAGACGAATACAAGCTCCTTCAGCAACACGGCCCGCCCGCCCCATTCGCTGCGCGGCGCTGGCCTTAGAAATGTGGGTCAGCGTTAACGCTGTGCGACCGTTACGTTGAATGGTTCGACGCTCTAAGCCGCTATCAATGACAACTCGGATGTTAGGTATCGTTATGGAGGTTTCCGCAACATTGGTTGCCAATACGACTTTTCGTTGTTTTTGCGTAGTTAACGCGCGGTGCCGTTCTTCATCACTAACCGAGGCATGAAGTTTGACCACCATGACATCGCCGCAACTTTGTAACATCTGAGCACATTGGGTGATCTCTTTGCGTCCAGGCAGGAAAACAAGAATATCGCCATCTTCATCTTCCAATGCTTCTTTTACCGCTCTGACAACCTCTTGTTCACATCCCTTCTTATTCGGTAAATAACGGCTGTCTAAAGAACGATGTGTCACCGTGACTGGAAAGCAACGCCCTTCAGATCGCAGACGCTTCGCATTCAGGTAACGCGCTAGTTTTTCGCCCTCCAGCGTAGCGGAAGTGACGATCAACCGATGTTGATTTTCTTGCTTCAAAATTGCGGTTAATAGATCAATATCCCAGCGTCGCTCGTGAAATTCGTCCACTATCACGATATCGAAGCCTGCTAGCTTGTTTTCCGCAAACCAACGCAGTGCGACTCCCGGAGTCACAAATACAACTTCGGTTTTTTCATCAAAGTAGGCATGAAGCTTGATCGCGTAACCAACTTTGCGACCTATTGGCTCACCAGATTGCTCCGCAAGATATTCAGCCAACGAGGTACAAGCAATTCGACGTGGTTCAATAACCAGCACGCGTCCGTGTTTTGCCGCCCACATAGGCAAACGGGTAGATTTACCTGACCCGGTTTCGGCTTCCACCACGAGATGGTTTTGGTTCACATGTTGGTCAAACTCAGCTTGCAGGCTGTCGATAGGTAGTTGAAACATAGAAATTGGATTTGATTTGATGATGCAGAACATTATACCCAAGTAAAAAAATCCTGCTTTAGGTATCTCTAAACAACCAATATTGCCGATATTTTCGGCGGTATCTGAGTTTTTTTGCGACATTACATTGATGTGCATCAACGCATGTTTACAACTAAATGGTGAACCCGTTAAAATTTGGTGCGCATCCTTCAACCCTACATAAGGCACCCAATGAACAACGATAAACGCCCACTATATATTCCATATGCGGGTCCGGCTCTTTTAGCAACCCCTCTTTTGAACAAAGGCAGTGCATTCTCTGCTGAAGAACGTAGTTCATTCAACTTAGAAGGCTTGCTTCCAGAGTCTACCGAAACAATCCAAGAGCAGGTGGAACGTGCCTACCAGCAATACAAGAGTTTCGAAAGCGATATGGATAAGCACATTTATCTGCGTAATATCCAAGACACCAACGAAACACTGTATTACCGCCTAGTGCAAAACCACATTTCAGAGATGATGCCTATCATCTACACGCCAACTGTCGGCGCAGCATGTGAAAACTTCTCTAACATTTACCGCCGTGGTCGTGGTCTATTCATTTCATATCCGAACCGTGACCGTATTGACGACTTGCTGAATAATGCAGCAAACCACAACGTTAAAGTGATTGTTGTGACAGATGGTGAACGTATCCTTGGCTTGGGTGACCAAGGTATCGGCGGCATGGGCATTCCTATTGGTAAACTGTCACTTTATACCGCGTGTGGTGGTATCAGCCCTGCTTACACGCTACCAATCGTGCTTGATGTGGGTACGAATAACCCACAACGTTTAGCTGATCCGATGTACATGGGTTGGCGTCACCCTCGTATTACGGGTGCAGAATACGATGCATTTGTAGAAGAGTTTATCCAAGCAGTACAGCGCCGTTGGCCTGATGCCTTGATCCAGTTCGAAGACTTTGCTCAGAAAAATGCGATGCCTCTTCTTGAGCGTTACAAAGATCGCGTGTGCTGCTTCAATGATGATATTCAAGGCACGGCGGCCGTTACTGTTGGCTCTCTACTTGCCGCCTGTAAAGCAGCAGGCACTCAGCTGTCTAAACAGCGTATCACCTTCTTGGGCGCTGGCTCTGCTGGTTGCGGTATCGCAGAAGCGATCATCGCACAAATGGTATCGGAAGGGATTTCTGACGAGCAAGCTCGCTCACAAGTTTACATGGTTGACCGTTGGGGTCTGTTACAAGAAGGCATGCCTAACCTTCTTGATTTCCAACAACGCCTGGTGCAGAAACATACCAATACGAAAGAGTGGGAAAATGAAGGAAATGGCTTCTCACTACTCGATGTTATGCGTAACGCCAAGCCAACGGTACTAATTGGTGTTTCTGGTGCTCCTGGCCTATTTAGCCAAGAAGTCATCGAAGAAATGCATAAACACTGTAAGCGTCCGATTGTCTTCCCACTGTCGAACCCAACAAGCCGCGTAGAAGCAACACCGAACGACATCATTCGTTGGACAAATGGTGAAGCACTGGTTGCAACAGGTAGCCCATTTGAGCCTGTGGTTCATGAAGGTCGCACTTACCCTATTGCACAATGTAACAACAGCTACATCTTCCCTGGCATTGGCCTTGGTGTACTTGCTGTAAACGCAAAACGTGTCACCGACGAAATGCTAATGGAATCGAGCCGTGCGCTCGCAACATGCTCTCCTCTAGCAATCAACGGTCGTGGTGCACTACTTCCACCGTTGGAAGAGATTCACTCGGTATCGAAAAAGATCGCGTTTGCTGTTGGTAAGAAGGCAATCGAACAAGGTGTCGCATTAGAAATCACTGATGAAGCATTAAACGTGGCGATTGAACAATCGTTCTGGCAACCGGTTTACCGTCGCTACAAACGCACTGCGTTTTAAGCTTGAGACATTTCGTTTAATAATTAGCCCCTACCATGTAGGGGCTTTTATTTTTTTATCATCCTAACCAGATTTTGGCATAAATGGGCTTCTCTCTTTTTGTTTCTATCAGATATGATGAGAACTACATTTTTAGTTAAGGATATAAAACGTTTTGTTGTTTTCTCGCATAAGATCAAAGTGGAAGCTGAAATTTTTCTGGAAGCGACTTGCTTTGATTTTGTCGATCTCTGTACTTAGTCTGCTTGTTTCTGTTATTGCCATCGACCGGTGGGTGGTTTTACAAGCCAAAGAAAGCATTTTCACTGAATACGAACAAATACCTCAACATGAGGTTGCTGTAGTTCTCGGTACCAGTAAATACATCGGTAAGATCCTCAACACTTACTACACTCATCGTATTAATGCGGCGATTGAGCTTTACAACCAAGGCAAAGTAAAACAGTTTTTATTGAGTGGCGATAACGCCCATCGCTCCTACAACGAACCGTGGACGATGAAACGCGACTTACTTAAAGCCGGCGTGCCTGAGGAAGTGATTCACCTTGATTATGCTGGCTTTCGTACTCTAGATTCGATTGTGAGGGCGAAAAAGATTTTTGCTTCGGAGCGCTTTCTGATTGTGACTCAGCGCTTTCATTGTGAGCGAGCGCTGTTTATTGCCGATGCTTACAACATTGATGCGCAGTGTCTTGCGGTAGCAGGACCTACGACAAACAAACAAAAAACATCAATGCGTATTCGAGAGTTGCTCGCCCGTGTGAAAGCCTTTTTAGACCTCTACATTATTAATACGCAGCCCAAGTTTCTTGGTCCTCAAGAGCCTATCGTTGCAGTAAAAGAGCCTGAAAAAATCTCTAATGAGCCTCTGCAAGTTCCCGTCGAATAGAGGAATCACGCAGCTCACAAGGCTAATAACATTTCTATAAAACAAATGGGTAGTTTTCTACCCATTTCCAATTCTCAACATCACATTTTCTAATTTGCTCTACGATTCAGGCAAAACTCTTTTTTGCATTCCAAGTAACATTTAATCAATAAATAACTACAAGTCAGTTACTTTGCCATAAAAAAACCGACAAAAGGCAATGCAAAAGGAGCACTACCCATGACCGCACTCGCTGTGACATTGAAGAACTGGTTCTTCACTCGCAACAGCATGATTTTGAACGCGAATATCGTATTGTTCATTATCTTGTTTAATACCCTACCCTTTGAGCCACAAGTAGTAATCGGCCTGAGCATCTTAGTTTTTGTTGCTATTCTTTGGCTAACCGAAGCGATTCACGTCAGCATAACCGCGCTACTCATACCATTACTTGCGGTATTTTTAGGCGTGTTTAACACTCAGACCGCACTGAACAACTTCTCCAACTCCATCATCTTTCTATTCTTAGGTGGTTTTGCACTTGCTGCAGCTTTGCATAAACAGAAGTTAGACCAAGCTATTGCTGATAAAGTGCTGTTACTCGCACGAGGCAAAATGTCTGTCGCTGTATTCATGCTATTTGGTGTGAGTGCTGGCCTGTCAATGTGGATTTCAAACACCGCCACTGCCGCTATGATGCTGCCCCTTGTACTGGGTGTGATGACAAAGCTAGACGCGAAGAAAAATCACAATACCTTTTTGTTTGTTCTGCTCGGCATCGCTTACAGTGCTTCGATTGGTGGTATTGCAACGCTGGTTGGTAGCCCACCAAACGCCATTGCAGCAGCTGAAGTCAGCCTAAGTTTTACTGAGTGGATGAAGCTCGGTGTGCCTATCTCATTAGTACTAATGCCAATCGCTATTCTCGTTTTGTACACCATGACTAAGCCTGACCTTAGCCACAAGTTTGACCTTGACCATCAACCAGTCGAGTGGACAAACGGCAAAATGATTACGCTGGCGATTTTCTTACTGACCGTGACTTTGTGGATATTCAGTAAGCCAATTAACGCTATGCTAGGTGGCTTCGCTAAGTTCGATACCCTTGTCGCAATAGGTGCGATCCTTCTGCTTGGGGCTTCTCGCGCCGTCGAGTGGAAAGATATTGAGAAAACAACCGACTGGGGTGTGTTAATCCTATTTGGTGGTGGTATCTGTTTGAGCAACGTTCTAAAAGCAACCGGAACAAGCGTATTTTTGGCTCATAGCTTGTCAGGCTTCCTTGAGCAAGCCGGTATTCTCCTAACGATTCTTGCAGTGGTTGCTTTTGTTGTCTTCTTGACTGAGTTTGCAAGTAACACCGCTAGTGCTGCACTACTGGTCCCTGTATTTGCAACCATCGCAGAGGCCTTAGGCATGTCTCCGGTCATTCTCTCTGCATTGATTGCCGTCGCCGCTTCTTGTGCATTTATGTTACCAGTTGCGACGCCTCCAAATGCGATTGTGTTCGGTACGGGTCATATCAAGCAAAAAGAAATGATGCGAATTGGCTTCGTCTTAAACATTGCCTGTATTGCTGCACTAACGCTTTTCGCTTGGTTGTTCTGGTAAAAAATAGCAAGTTCGATTAGCACTACACTGCTGCTCACGGTAATCATATCGATGACCTAAACTTCCCCCTAAGTGGTGTTCAGCAGTTTCCCTCTTGGTGGCCAGTTGGCCACCTTTTTTAATTCCTTTGAGTGACGAATCGTTAGGCTTGCTTCTTTTCGCAGGCAAGCAAACCATAATGAACCTCGACCCGGTTACGACCATTGCGCTTCGCTTGGTAAAGAACTTCGTCTGCTCTCGCCATGGTTTCTGAGACGCGTTCATTTTGCATTTGGGCAACGCCAATGCTGCATGTTAATGATTCACCGTGTACCCACAAATGACTCTCCACATTTTTGCGAATCATTTCAGACTTCTTCACAGCTTGCTCAATATTGGTGTCAGGGCAAAATACAACAAATTCTTCTCCCCCCCAACGAACAAGTCGGTCATCTGGGTAGATGGAACTTGCCACCACCATGACAAATTCGCGCAATATGTCATCCCCCATTTGGTGCCCAAATTTGTCATTCACCTTCTTAAATTTATCCAAATCCATATAAAGGATACTGAATGTACTATGCCCCCAGCGAACTTGCCGTGATTGCTGCTCAAGCCAGTGCTGCACTGCGTGACGGTTCATCGCTCCCGTCAACGCATCGCGATGCGCCAACTCTGCAAACTCATAGTTTTGAGCTCGCAACGTACCATTCACCTTCTCTAAATGACGATGACGTTTTTTCGCTTTTTCATAAGCGACTCGATTTTTTCGTAATTCGTGCAGCGAAAATGCCAGTCCAAGCGCCATCCAAGAGAGTAAGAGCGCATACAGTAACGTTTCTTGTGCAAGGTAAGCGCCTTCAAACTCAATTTTATCAATCACAATTTTGTGCTCGCCAAGTGCCGCACCAGATCCGGTCGCGATATCAATACGTGTAATGTTTGAAAATTCAGGTGCAGAATGTTCAATCGCGACTTTGTTGTCTACTAACCACCACGTCATCACCTGTAAATTTTTAATCGGAATTTCGATGATGTCGTTTGAACCGGACGGAGAAAACTGCATGCCATTGTATTTAATAGTGTACTCGTCGTCTGGTTTGGAATACTCAGGGTTATAGTTGCGCAGATATAAACGCAAATCATGGCTCGGATTGGGCCCCACCCCCGCCTCTTCATATCTCACTTTCAATCGAATCGTATGGTAATTGGAAAGGTCAATCCCCTGTGTTGGCGTTGTGGAATCGGTATAAACAGAGATTCCGCAATAAGGCCAAGCATACGAGCTTTGCTTTAAGTCACAGCTGAGAACTAGGCTTTGCTTATCGTAAATAATATCAGCCTCACTCAAGCCACCTTCGCTGGCGTCTTTAGTCGCATAGATATTGAAATGTTCTGGTGTAATGGTCAGCTTTCGTGTATCGCCAAGAACACTATAAAGCGCAACCAAACTAATAGTGCAAATAGAGAGGGCAAAGATAAATTTATGGATCCACTTCATGGGCGAGTGACCTGCTCAGCTTATATACAACACAATGTACTCAATGATTTTTCGAACTTCAAACAAAGTCATTTATCAAGAAACAAAATTACTTTTAGTCTTCGTTCTTACTTTCGATACATGGTAACGTGTTTTGAACCGTTATCACGTTTTTAAATCTCTCAAAAATGCGGTTCACTTGTTATTTGCGAAGCATTTCACAGCCGTATTTCCTAACCCATGAAGGCCAGTGCATAACATTTCAGAACGATACATTTCGCTTTAATGTGTCTGTCAACCCTGCATCTCATCACCACTTCGGATATACTGTGCAAAAACACAATAATGAGTAATGTCATGTCATTAATTGCAACTGGTACGCTAAATAAAATGCGTGCATCTCTGGACGGTGCTGTTAGTTACCGTCTACCTGTTGGTGAGGAAGAGATTGATCTATCGCCGTTTCTGGGTAAAACGCTCACACTGACTCACACGGGCAATATTTTTTGTTGCTCATGTGATAAGAAAACGAAAAAGAGTTATTCGCAAGGCCATTGTTTTGTCTGTATGAAAAAGCTAGCAAGCTGCGATATGTGCATCATGAAACCAGAGACTTGTCACTACGACCAAGGGACTTGTCGCGAGCCACAATGGGGCGAAGAGAACTGCATGGTGGATCACTTTGTCTACCTATCCAATACATCCAGCTTAAAAGTTGGTATCACTCGTCATACGCAAATCCCAACTCGTTGGATTGATCAAGGTGCGACTCAGGGTTTGCCAATTTTTAAGGTAAAAACTCGCCATATCTCCGGTTTAATTGAAGTTGAACTGGCGAAACACATCGCAGATAAAACCAATTGGCGCACACTGCTGAAAGGCGATGGTGAACCAATGGCACTGCAAGATCGTTTTGCTGAGCTATTGCCTTTAGTCAAAGACAAGATTGCTGAGATAAAAGAGCAATTCGGTGAAGATGCAATTGAAGTATTAAGCGAAAGCATTACCGACCTTAGCTATCCGGTGCAACAGCACCCAACTAAGATCACCTCGCATAATTTCGATAAAAACCCGGTTGTTACTGGTACTTTGCAAGGCATCAAAGGTCAATACCTCATTTTTGACACTGGCGTGATCAACGTAAGAAAATTCACTTCCTATGAAGTGGAAGTAAGCGCCTAGTTTTATATGTAGCTGGTTTATTGAAATAAAAACGAAAAAGCTCGAGTTTGACTCGAGCTTTTGTTTTTCTATCAGGAAGATATGATCAGTTACGCATCAAGGATGTTTTCTAGTACATCGAACAACATATCGACTTCTTCTATTGTGTTGTAATGCATGCAACCAATTCGTACTACACCACCCGACTCTTCTAGACCAAGTTGACGAACTAAGCCCAGCGCATAAAAGTGGCCGTTCCAAACACAGATGTTGTGTTCACCCAGCGTTTTCGCGATAAATTCTGGAGAATATCGGTCGAATGTTAGCGCAAAAGTGGGCGTGCGGAGTTGGCTATCTTCTTTCGCAATGCCAAATAGATTGACACCATCTAGTGCATTCAGACGCTGTAAGAAACGCTCACTCAAGCGTTGCTCATGTTGTTCATACAATTGGTAACTTTGCTCCAATCGTTGACGAAGAGGTAGACCGGCTTCACCAAATTGAGCCAGATACTCAACCGCAGCAACGACACCAGCAAGACCTTCAAAACTTTGCGTTCCCGTTTCAAATCGGCCTGGGCCAATATTGGTAGCAGGCTCGACTTTGTACGGACGAATACTGTGCAGCCACTGATCGGCAATGTAAGCAACACCAACGTGCGGGCCGAAAAACTTGTAAGCAGAGCACGCTAAAAAGTCACAACCCAACGCTTGAACATCAACCAAGTGATGCGGCGCGTAATGAACGGCATCCACATAAACTTGTGCCCCGACGTTGTGCGCCATGCTTACTACTCGCTGCACATCCACGATAGAACCAGTCGTATTCGATGCATAGGTCACCGCTACAAGGCGCGTTTTATCAGAAAGAAGACTGCTTAAATGCTCCAAGTCCAACGTACAATCATCTTCGTTGATACGAACCTGATGAACCGTAACGCCTTGATCTTCTGCCGCTTGTTGCCAGCTGGACACATTCGAATAGTGGTCCAAAGCAGAAACAATGATCTCATCTCCCTCTTGCCAATCTCGGCTAATCGCACGACTAAGCTGAAAGGTTAACGATGTCATGTTCGCGCCGAAGACGATATTGCCAGATGACGGCGCGTTTAGCAGAGCTTGCGCTGACTCGCGTGCATTTTGCATCACGTCAACCGTCTTTTGGCTAGAAAAATAATGCCCACCTAAGTTGGCGTTGAAACGACCTAAATACCCCACCATGCTGTCTAGCACTGATTGAGGCACTTGCGATCCGCCTGGACCATCAAAAAACGTCACAGGTTTGTCGTTATGGTATTGAGCGAGTGCCGGAAACTGCTCTCTGATCAGATTAAGATTGAAGTTCATTGCGCTTATCCGTAGCCGTGAGTACAAACACATCCATATGACCCGCTTCATCATCAATGACAGAACGGATTGGGCACGCGTTGTGCCACAGTTTACTGTCTGCCAATATTGCAACCTCACCCGTTTCTAACACCTTACGGAAAAATGGGGCTTGGTTATGACTGCTGTACAGCATGATGTCGCCACCAATGATGTTATGACGTCCCACGCCAACCATTGCAATGTGATCAAAACCGTCTTGGTGTACACCTTCAGGTGCCACTTGAGTTTCTTCTTCTAGCGCTGTGATTCGGATTTGGTGAATTTCTATTTCCTGGCCGTTAGGCAGATGATTCGCATTGACAAACAATTCGCACATTTCTCGGAAACCATCACTGGTGAGAATATCCTTCTCAATCGGCTCAAATTGTCTTACAACATCACCTTGGAATCGGTTGATATCAGACGATTGAACAAAGCTGTTTTTGTTTAAGTCAATGACTTTGCCATTATCAAAACCAACCACAGAATAACGTCTTAGTCGATACTGACCATCTGCATGCTCGGTACGAGGCAGTTCTTCAAACGATGGGGAAAGCTGCTCAATTGCTGCCATGCTGAGCTGTGTTAAATGCAGAGTATTCTCACGTGAATGTAACATCATTGTCTCCTTTAATGAGGCACATTAATTAACATTTAATTTACACACTAGGTTACGCAAATATTCTGCAATTGCCAGCTTTTAACGTTGATAGCTTCAACAAAATAACAAAAACAACATAACAAACCAACCCAAAGCAAAAACACAGAGTCATGTTTCAGTTTTGCGCTTTGGCGATATTTGAAACTAGACTTCTCTACTACGAATAGAATTTTATGCTAGAAGTCAACGTTCTTTATCAATCTTTAGTGGGTTCTAATCTATAACCAATTATTCGATCACAATCGTTGTTTATGCTTTTAAAGCACTAAGAATTTCCATACAATCGAGGGAAATGTTCAGCCCTTTTTGGAGCCATAATGAGCGACGTAAAACATTGTAAACTATTAATTCTTGGTTCTGGTCCAGCAGGATACACAGCTGCCGTCTACGCAGCGCGTGCCAACCTAAACCCTGTGCTTGTGACGGGAATGCAACAAGGTGGTCAGCTAACCACCACTACTGAAGTTGAAAACTGGCCCGGCGACGCTGAAGGTCTGACAGGTCCTGCATTGATGGATCGCATGAAAGAGCACGCCGAGCGTTTCGAAACTGAGATCGTGTTTGATCACATCAACGAAGTAGAACTATCACAACGCCCATTTCGTTTAAAAGGCGATTCTGCCGAGTACACATGTGACGCATTGATTATTTCTACAGGTGCATCAGCAAAATACCTTGGCCTTGAGTCTGAAGAAGCATTTAAAGGTCGCGGCGTTTCTGCTTGTGCAACCTGTGACGGTTTCTTCTACCGTAATCAGAAAGTTGCAGTTGTGGGCGGTGGTAACACTGCTGTTGAGGAAGCACTTTACCTATCTAACATTGCGTCAGAAGTTCACCTGATCCACCGCCGCGATTCATTCCGTGCAGAGAAGATCCTTGTGAAACGTCTGATGGATAAAGTTGAAAGCGGTAATATCGTTCTTCATACCGATCGAACTCTCGATGAAGTACTTGGCGACGACATGGGCGTAACTGGCGTTCGTATTAAAGACGTCAACACAGGTGCGACTGAAGACCTTGAAGTGATGGGCGCGTTTATTGCGATCGGCCACCAGCCAAACACACAAATCTTTGAAGGCCAAGTAGACATGAAAGATGGCTACATCATCGTTAAGTCTGGCCTAGAAGGCAACGCGACACAAACTAGCATTGAAGGTGTATTTGCAGCAGGCGACGTTATGGACCATAACTACCGTCAAGCTATCACATCAGCAGGTACAGGTTGTATGGCGGCATTAGATGCTGAGCGTTTCTTAGACTCACTTGGTGACAAATAACTTTTCACATTTGTGTCATATCCTTAAAGCCCAGCGGTATTCCCGCTGGGTTTTCTTTTGTATACTACCGCCTCATTAAAACAATTATCATTAAGCCTTCACGATGGATAAGAAAAAGCAAAGCAGCTTGAATAAGTGGCTTAAGCAACAAAGTAAGTTAGCCAAGCGCTGGCTTATGATTGCGATAGGCCTAGGCGTACTTTCAAGCGTGTTTTTATTGGCTCAAGCAGCCCTGCTCGCCTCCATTCTGCACCAGTTAATCATTGACCAAGTCGACAAAGCCGACCTCATTTGGCATTTTGTTGGGCTTGGTGGCACGGTTATCGGTCGAGCTGCTTGTACCTGGGGTCGAGAGCTTGCCGGTTACCGTTGCGGTGAGCAAATTCGAGTTTATATTCGCCAACTCATTTTAGATAAAGTTCATAAACTTGGGCCAGCTTACATCAAAGGCAAACCTGCCGGCAGCTGGGCGACGCTCATCTTAGAGCAGGTAGAAGATATGCAAGATTTCTTCTCTCGCTACTTGCCTCAGATGTCATTATCGGTACTAGTGCCTTTCATTATTTTGGTTGTCGTATTCCCAGTAAACTGGGCGGCAGGCTTGATCTTCCTCGTCACCGCACCACTAGTGCCTATTTTCATGGCACTGGTTGGGATGAAAGCCGCAGAAGCAAACCGTAAAAACTTTAAAGCGATGCAGCGTTTGTCCGGTCACTTTTATGACCGCTTGCAAGCAATGACGACCATTCGCTTATTCGATAGAACAAAATCTGAAACTGAAACTCTTAAGGGTGCTTCGGAAGTCTTTCGTACTCGTACCATGGACGTTCTGAAAATCGCGTTTCTATCTTCTGCGGTTTTAGAGTTTTTCACTTCCATTTCTATCGCAATTACCGCCGTCTACTTTGGCTTTAGTTATATCGGAGAGCTCGATTTCGGCTACTATGGCACAGGTGTTACGCTGTTTGCTGGTTTGTTCATTCTGATTCTTGCGCCAGAGTTTTATCAGCCATTACGTGATTTGGGCACGTTCTACCATGCGAAACAGCAAGCGGTTGGCGCAGCAGAAAGTATTGTCGAGTTTCTGGATTTGGAAGTCGATCAAATCAAAGATGGTACCCAAGCGTTAGATAAAAACAGCCCTATCCATATTGAAGCGGACGAGTTAACCATTTTTAGTCCGGAAGGTAAGCAGCTCGCAGGTCCCCTATCCTTCTCTCTTGAAGCCAACAAAAGTACGGCTTTAGTTGGACCAAGTGGCGCAGGTAAAACAAGCTTGGTCAACACCATCCTCGGTTTCATGCCTTATCAAGGTAGCTTGAAGATTAATGGTTGTGAATTGTCACAACTGGATCTAGCCACATGGCGAGAGGCCGTAAGCTGGATTGGTCAAAACCCGATGCTATTACATGGCAGCATTCGAGATAACGTCACGTTAGGCAAACACAACATTCAAGATGCCGACGTTCATTCTGTTTTGAATGACTCTCATGCTGCTGAATTTGTTGAAATGCATGGGTTGGATTACCCGATATCTGACCGCTCTGGTGGTTTATCTGTCGGCCAAGCCCAGCGTTTAGCGTTGGCTCGCGCTATGCTACAAAATGGTCGTTTTTGGTTATTAGATGAACCGACCGCAAGCTTAGATGCTCGTAGTGAAAAACTCGTCATGGAAGGCATTAACAAGTACGCACATGCCACAACGAATTTGATGATTACTCACCAGTTGGCACCTTTACAAAGCGTATCGCAAATTCTTGTTATGCAGGACGGCCAGATTGTTCAACGTGGTGATTACGACACACTGTCGACAGAAGATGGCTTATTTAAAGACATGTTGGAAGCGAACCTCGCACAACGTGAAACAGACAAGGGGAACTTAGATGCGTGATTTACTCCCTTATCTAAAACTCTATAAGAAACATTGGTTTGGTCTTTCGCTAGGTATGCTATTGGCATTTCTGACCTTAGCTGCATCTATTGGCTTATTAACGCTATCGGGTTGGTTTATTTCAGCCGCAGCGGTGGCAGGCTTGACGGTTGCTCGTGAGACCTTCAACTACATGTTACCAGGTGCCGGGGTACGCGGCGCTGCAATGGCTCGAACCGCAGGTCGATGGGGAGAACGTGTCGTTAGCCACAATGCAACGTTCAAGCTGCTTACCGATTTACGTATCTTCTTCTTTAAGAAACTTGCACCACTGATTCCAGGTCGTGTTTCTACGATGCGTGATGCCGATCTGCTCAACCGCCTAGTGGCGGACGTAGATGCGATGGATCACGTTTACCTTCGACTTATCAGCCCTGTCGTGATTGGTATTTTTGGCATATTGAGTTTAACGGCTGTCCTGGCGTTCTTTGATTGGCATCTCGCCCTACTGCTTGGCTCGATTCTTACCGTCATGTTGTTTGTATGGCCGGTACTGTTCTATAAACTGGGTAAAAACAATGGCGAGAATCTCACTCATCATAAAGCGCAATTACGAGTGGCGACACTGGACTGGCTTCAAGGCTACAGCGAACTGAGTATCTTTGGAGCAGAAGAGCGTTATCGCAATCTCATTCTAGAGAAGCAAAAGCAGCTGTTGTCTAATCAGTTTGTGAACGCGAATTTAACGGGCATGGCTTCAGGCCTGCTTATGCTTGTGAACGGTCTTACACTGGTTGTGATGCTTTGGTTTGCTGCAGACGGCGTAGGAGGTCGTACTCCTGATCCTTGGATTGCGTTGTTTGCATTTGCAACGATGGCAAGTTTTGAAATTTTGATGCCTATTGCGGGCGCGTTCCAGTACCTGGGTCAAACGTTGACTTCTGCTCGTCGTTTAAATGAAGTAATTTTGGCTGAACCTGACGTTGTCTTCCCTGAGCAATCGAAACATAAAGGCACAACGTTAGACATTGAATTCGACAACATTGACTTCACTTACCCTGACGGTCAGCAAAAGGTGCTGAAAGACTTGTCACTCTCACTACCGTTGGGCACTAAAACAGCGATTGTAGGTCAAACAGGTTCAGGTAAATCAACACTGATTCAGCTTCTTTGTCGCTACTGGGATGTAAACCAAGGTGAAGTTCGAATCGGTGGTACAAAACTGCAAGATTGGAGCGAGTCTGACCTGCGAGAAGCAATGACAGTGGTCAGTCAACGCGTTGATGTACTGAATGGAACACTGCGTGACAACTTACTTATGGCCGCTCCAGAAGCAAGTGATGAGCGACTGTCTGAGATTCTTCAAAAAGTCGAACTTGGTGGCCTTCTTGAGGCTCCAGGGTTAGATGCTTGGTTAGGCGACGGTGGTCGTCAGTTATCTGGTGGTGAGAAACGCCGAATCGGTATTGCTCGAGCATTGCTACGTGATGCCCCAATCCTACTCTTAGATGAACCGACTGAAGGCCTCGATAAGCGTACGGAACAAAAAGTGATGGCGCTTTTCAATGAACACTTTGCTAATAAGACAGTAGTATTCATTACACACCGACTGATAGAGCTAGAAAGTATGGATAGCATCTGTTTGATGGAACAAGGTGAGATCATCGAGCAAGGCGATCATCCAACGCTACTCGCTCAGAAAGGTCGTTACTACCAGCTATTACAGTCTCTATAATTCGATATTCAGTGACGAGAAGGGCTCATCAAACGATGAGCCCTTTTGTTATTCCTGTATTGTTAATTGCCTAGTTAAGTACGTATACAGAGCTGATTTACCTACCTGATTTTTTGAGATAAGCCGCCATTTCATCTTCCGGAACCATGCCTCCACCTGTTGCCCAAACAAGATGCGTGGCGTTTCTGAGTTTTTCTTCGTCAAATTGCATTCGAGACTGATAAGCATGATTATTCGAGACGTGCACTACCCCAACCATACCGACTAATGCAGAAGGCTCTAGATTAATGCCTTCTAGTTCACTTAACTCACCCAAGTGGTGATACATACGAGCATCATCAATGGTGTAAAAGCCATCAATTAGCCTTTCCATCGCTCTACCGACAAATCCCGACGCACGCCCTACTGCCAAACCATCAGCGGCAGTTATGTTGTCGATACCCAAATCTTGTACCGCAATCTCGTCATGCAAGCCGGTATGCACGCCCAACAACATGCACGGAGAGTGTGTTGGCTCTGCGAAAATACAATGAACATGATCACCAAACGCGACTTTCAAACCAAATGCCACGCCACCAGGCCCACCGCCAACACCACAGGGTAGATAAACAAACAGCGGATGATGCTCATCAACCACGATTCCCAAGTCATCAAACTGCTGCTTAAGACGCTCACCCGCAACAGAGTAACCTAGAAATAACGTCTGCGAGTTTTCATCATCAATAAAGAAGCAGCTAGGATCTTGCTCAGCTTCTTTACGACCTTGCTCAACGGCAACACCATAGTCTTGCTGGTACTCCACCACTTTGACGCCATGTGATCGGAGCTTATTTTTCTTCCACTCCCGCGCATCAGAAGACATGTGAACCGAGACTGAAAAACCAAACTTTGCACTCATGATGCCAATGGACATACCGAGGTTACCCGTTGAACCAACAGCAATACTGTACTGCTTAAAAAACTGCCGAAACTCATTGCTGAACAATTTGCTGTAATCATCGGTTTCGCAGAGTAAGCCAGCTTCAAACGCCAACTTTTCTGCATGGGTGAGCACTTCATAAATGCCACCTCTCGCTTTGATAGAACCAGAAATTGGCAGATGGCTGTCCTTTTTAAGCATTAAACGACCCAATATTGGCGTGTCGTATTGCTGCTCCAAACGCACTTTCATCTTGGGAACATCCACCACAGAAGACTCAATGATGCCATACGAAGCTTCCGTTTCGGGAAACGCTTTCATCAAATAAGGCGCAAATCGTGCTAGCCGTTCACTCGCAGCTTGAATATCTTTCTCATCTAGCCTCACATAGGGCAAACCTTCTGCTAAAGAGGTTATGTTTGGGTTAAACCAGCAAACCTCCTTAAGATCGATAAGTGGCGCCAAGAGTGGGAACTGCTTGATCAGCGCTTCAATATTCGCCTTGGTCATATTACCTTCCTGGAGTGATGTGAGTTGAGATAAACAAAAGCGCCGCAATTGCGACGCTTTCATGAATAACAGTGAATTTGATTTTATGCGTAGTTTTTCTCAAACTCTTGCATAAAATCGACTAACGCTTGTACACCTTCTAGCGGCATGGCGTTATAAATGGAAGCTCGCATACCACCAACGGCTCGGTGTCCTTTTAGTGATTTCAGCCCTTTGGCATCGGCTAGTTCAAGGAACGTCGCATCCAGTTCAGGTTTCGCAAGTTGGAATGGCACATTCATCAAAGAACGGTTTGCTGAGTGCACGCCATTACGGTAGAAATCAGACTGATCGATGTAATCATACAGTAGTGCGGCTTTAGCGCGGTTCACTTGCTCGATCGCTTTTACCCCACCCTGCGCCTTCAACCATTTGAAAACAAGACCAGACAGGTACCATGCAAAGGTTGGTGGCGTGTTGAACATTGATTCTTTCTCAGCCAGAACAGTATAATCCAAGATACTTGGCAGTACCTGCTTCGCCATACCTAACAAGTCGTCGCGCACGATAGCGATAGCAATGCCTGAAGGACCAATGTTTTTCTGAGCGCCCGCATAAATCACACCGTATTTCGATACATCAATCTCACGAGAAAGAATCGTCGAAGACATGTCAGCAACGATTGGTTTGTCGGTGACTGGAAGATCGTTAATCTCGATACCGTCAATGGTTTCATTTGGACAGAAATGCACGTAAGCCGCTTCTGGAGCAATTTTCCATTCGTTTGCAGGTAGAACGGCTACTTTTCCGTCGATTTCTGTTTTTGCATCAAATACGTCTGGCTCGCAGTATTTCTTCGCTTCAGCTACCGCACTTTCAGCCCAATAACCGCCGTCGATGTAAGTTGCCGTCTCGGCATCACCAAGTAAGTTTAGAGGAACAGCAGCAAACTGAGCACGAGCACCACCTTGGCAGAACAGCACTTTATAGTTGTCCGGAATATTCAGAAGATCACGTAAATCCTGCTCGGCTTCTTCTGCAACTTTGATGAACTCTTTGCTTCGATGGCTGATTTCCATGACCGAAGTACCAAGGCCTTGCCAATCGATTAGTTCCTGTTGTGCTTGCTGCATAACTGCTTTAGGCAGACCTGCTGGCCCTGCACTGAAGTTAAATACGTTGTCCGTATTTTGTTCCATGATGCTCATTGCTCCTGCTATGTAAATATTACGAAATTAATATCACGTTTTCGCAGCGATAAAAACAAGAAAAGAGGTCTTACGACCTCTTTTTAAAGACTAAGCGTTAAATTGGATTAATTCCGCAACAATACTTGGCTACTGTTGTTGCATCAAGGCGGGCATAAGTAGCGCCACTAATGGGAACTCATGTCCATTTTCGAACTTCAATTTACCTTCACCGATTTCTGCTTTGAGTTGATAACCGCCCTCGACTTTCTCGATCAACTCCATGATGAGCAGCTCATCGATTCCTTCTTGAATAAATGGGTAGTGCGTCACTAATTCGTCAGAGAAGTAAGTACTGAGCTCACCAGTAGTCGCCGTCATCAACTTCATTGGGTCTTGAGTAATGTGGTCAGTACCTTCAGGAATGGATAATTGCCACTCGTTATGGAACTTACCGTCACCAAACGCAAGTGAAAGCTCATTCACGGATAAATCAAAACCTTTGCTAAACAGCGTGTCAACATGCGGCAATAAGCTCGCAATTTCCTGCTCGTCTAACATTGGAGAGCTTTGATAGATAGACATAATTTGGTCAAATGACTGGCTATCCACATCTGCAATTGAGAAATCCAACTTAAAGTTATCGACATCCGTACCATCAGTTAAACGCAGTTTCTTAGCATCTAGGTTCAGCTGACTGTTCAGCTTATCACCAGACTCATTCATCGTAGTGTTGCCGCGGTAACTCGCATTCTCAATCAAAAAGACAGGTGTTAAGTTCGAATCAACCACATCCAGCTTCTCTAGAGAAAAAGATTGCTCACCCAGCCAATAGCCTTTTGCTTGCTTACCTTTACCCTGACCTGTCAATGCATTCAGATGAAGCTCTTCACCGTTTTCAAAATCCACTTGAACAGAAGGAACAGAAACTTGGTAATTGAGATCACCCAATACCGTCACATCCCCTGTCACTTTTGCAGGGCTTGTAGAAACAGAAACACCTTGCGCTTCGTTACGATAATGCCAACTGTCTAGGTCAAGGGTGAATGCCGTATTGCCATTTAGTTGGGTCTGACTATGCATCGTGAGAGGCAAAAAGTCATTGTCCACCAATTTTGAATCTGCTGTTAGGCTTGTTAGACCATGGCTAACATCACTGGTTACATCAAACGTCGTTGGCATGCCATCACGCTCTAGCTGCGTTTTAAGCTCAGGGTCAACAACTGAATAACGAGTCAGCACGACTGAAGACAAATAGCCACGCTGATACTCGACCACCTCGCCTTTAATCATTTCATCATTCATATTGGTAATACCATCTTCAATGATGGACTGACCAATTTGTCCGACAGCCAATGGCCAACACAGCGCTAATGAGATAGCACCACCAATGGCGCCGATTTTTTTAAGATTTTGCATAACGTCACTTATTAGGTATTTTCGGTCAGTCTACCCCAAACCTTCTGCGGAGAAAACATTGAGACAAATCAGACTATTGATGCTTATTCTAGTCCATTAATCAGGAATCATACTTGGCTCCCACTCATCATGTCCTTTTATTGTTAAAGTTTGCGTGGCGAAGTTTTAACCGGAGCTAAAACATCTGTGAATCGTTATGCTGTGTTGTGTCTCGACAACAACCCAATCAGTGCTGAACAGTTTCGATTGGAGCTGTCTGCCTTCTCAAGTAAGTTTGATATTTTTTCTGTCGAATCGATAGAAGAGGCTCAAAGCGCTTTAGAGTATCTAGAAGAAAGAGAACAGACTGTTGCTTTAGTCATAGCGAGCCATCACGCTCATTTTAATGGCGTGGATTTTCTTATTGGTTTAGACCGGATGCCGCATACCGAGCAAGCAAGAAAAATTCTTATTAGCTGCTCGTCTGATATAGAGGCAATTCTCACTGCCGTTAATGAGGGCAGGCTCGACCACTGCCTCACTAAACCTTTGCCAGATCACGTCTTATTTAACACAGTGCAAAAAGAGCTGACCCAATTTATATTGCGAAATGGCAAAGAAGACCTGCTAAGTTACAGCCAGATATTGGATCATCACAGGTTGTTGCAAGCGCACATCAATAATCAGATGAGCCATTATCAAGCCGGATTCTTACACGACTACCACTCGATGTCTGATGCCGAGTTAGCCGAGCAAGTGATCTCCGCTCTCCAGCAGTTTTTCAAAGACAATGACGAAACAAGAGCCTGCCGCACCTATTCAACTGAACACTTATTAACCATAGAAGGCGAGCCAAATAGCTTCTTATGGTTTATCACCGATGGTGAAGTGGCTCTGTACAAGCGCGATGAGCAAGGCATGCAGCGAGAGGTTGTACGCCATAACAAAGGTAATATTGTCGGAGGCATGTCGTTTGTTACTGGAGAATGTTCTTTCTCGACAGCCCTAACGCTGACAAAGACAGAGGTCATCAAACTCGATCGCAACGTATTCAATAAAGTGATGCAAAGCGACTCAAACTTGCTGCCTCTTTTTACAAACTTGCTCTTACGCCACTTCAACCGTCGATTACAAAGAAGCATCAACACCAAGTTGCAACTTCAAAAAACGCTCGAATCGCTGGAGTCTGCCCACCAGCAACTCATTGAAAGAGAAAAAATGGCGATGCTCGGCCAGTTGGTTGCGGGCGTGGCGCATGAACTAAATAATCCGATAGCAGCGATATTGAGGGGCGTAGAAAATTTAACGCATACGCTGGAACGATTACTTAACGAAATACCCAGTTCCGATATACAAACCAAAGGCATTGAGTTGTTGAGCAAAGCTCAAACCGCAAAACCCGCTTCAACCGCTGAGCTCAGATCACGCGTTAAAGCACTTAATCATGCCCTTCCAGACCGAACATTGGCAAAGAAAGTGGTGAACCTTGGTCTAGAGTCAGATCACGAGTTACTCACTCAACTAACGAAAAAACAGCAAGTATCTTCTCATGTTCTCGATACTCTTGAGCAATACCACAAAGCAGGTTCTACTCTTCGCTCAATTAACGTCTGTGCTGCGCGAATTGCAGATATGGTGAAAAGCCTTAAAGGTTACGCACGCTCAGATGATGAGACCCTGCAATATGCTGATATTCATGAAGGTATTGAAGACACCTTGGTGATCTTCGAAAACAAACTAAAAATGCATCAGGTTTCCACTAATTACGCGGATTTACCTCCTATCCTTTGTCAACCAATCGCACTCCAACAGGTATGGACGAATTTGGTCTCTAACGCCATTGATGCATTTCCGGAAAAAGGCGTTTTAAAAATACAAACACGTCTTGCAGAAAAAGATCATACACATTACGCCGTTATCTCGTTTGAAGATAATGGGTGTGGCATTCCTGAATCGCAAAGAGATGCCATTTTCGAGCTCAACTTCACGACGAAAAAAGAAGGCAACTTTGGTTTAGGCATTGGGCTGTCCATCTGCCAGCAAATCGTGACAGCACATAAGGGATGGATTGACGTCGAATCAGAACTCGACAAGTTCACACGAATGACAGTCTGGTTACCAGTCATCGAAAAAGGAGATGAAATATGACCAAGTATTTAATTTTATGTGTCGATGACGAACGAGAAGTCTTGGATAGCGTGCTCCAGGATCTCGCTCCCTTTGAGGAACATTTTATTGTCGAAGGAGCGGAATCAGTCACTGAAGCAAGGCAAGTGATCGAGGAGATGGCGGAAGAGGAAGTTCAGCTTGCGCTCATTTTATGCGACCACATTATGCCGGAGCAAACTGGGATTAGCTTCTTAATCGAACTCAGTCAAAATGGTGACACAAAAGCGGCCCGCAAAGTCTTACTTACAGGACAAGCCGGCTTAGAAGACACCGTTGAGGCCGTCAATAACGCAAGTCTGGACTATTACATAGCCAAACCATGGAGAGGTGAAGAGTTGAGAAAAGCAATCGTGTCTCAGCTTACTGCTTTTATGATTGCAAATGATGATAACTTATTATCTTGGACTCAAGTCCTTGATTCTGAGGCGATCCTCAATGCCATGGCTGAACGCAGAGCAAGCTTCGGCGAGTAATATGCGTGGCTCTAGCTTGAATATCACCAAAGCCAGCTGATCCACGTTATTTCGCGCAATAGCGCGAGTATGGAAAAGCATCACTATTTATCCGATTGATGCTCTTAGACGTTATGTATATGGCGTAGTTTTTGCTTAAACCAACTAACTATTAAGTTAATTGACAAAACATCGACACATTTTTGTTGGTCGTGGACCTTCCTTTTTATTATGATGTCGGACAAATCAGATTACGGTTCAAGTGGTTGCTTGAATCCATGGAAATAATGAACAAGGTTTATCGTTAGTTATGCGTAAAACACTATTAGCCGCTGCCTTACTAGTGGCATCAAGCCATGCCCTAGCCGCAAACGACCGCAATGCGCCAGCAACTATGAGCAACTTTAGCTACGACTATTTCGAAGCACGTATTGGCGCAAGTCCTGTGACATTTGGTGCTGGATTCAGCAAATCAATTCACCCTAACGCACATGTTATTGCTCGTATCGACTCTGAGTTTGAAAGTGATTTTGACTCAGCCGCTGGTTTTGGCTTTCATTCGCCACTAAACAACTGGGCTGACCTTACAGGTGAAATGCTAATGCGCGTTGTACAACCTTCAAGCGATAGCAGCACTGACGTAGGTATGGAACTGAACTTAGGTGTTCGTCAATGGTTAGGTCCTCAATTAGAAGTAGGCGGCAAAGTCGGCTACGTTTCTATTGATAACGATGACGACTGGACCGGTGCAGCATACGCTCGTTTCCACTCAACTGAGCTTTTCTCTCTAGGCGCTGAAGCGCGTATCAACGACTTTTATGGTGATCAGGTAATGTTCACCACGCGTTTTAAGTTTTAAGATTTGTGCTTTAAGAAAATTGCAAATTAAAAAACAAAAGCCGAGGCCCATGCCTCGGCTTTTTGTCTAATCTAATGACTAACTCAATGAAGTGGTCAAAAACTTCAATGTCCTTTTTCCGCTTTCAACACTTGCCTTTACGACCCGCTAACTCCATCAAAACGAGTCAATCATCGTGCGTTCAGCTTGCTTACTCACACAGCGCCAGTAACTGCTTTTTACGCGGCTCTTGAATCAGTTTCCAATGAACACCGTCAGTTGCACCAGCGAATTTCCAAAGCAACTTAACATCAACGTTATTGCCATAAGCCACTTTAACTTTGTTGAAGACTTTTACAGGTCCAAGTTCTAAAAAGGTTTCTACGTCATCAACACCTGCTTTCTTGACCATTCGCTCAAGAGTTAACTGCATATTTGGCAGATCTCTCAAACGTCTACTGGCAGAAGACTTTTGATATTTTCGTTCCTTAATTGAGTATTCAATTGATTTTTGTACCAGTTCATCGAGTCCTGCATATCCGGATTCAAACAAATCTGTTACGTCATAATAATTTACGGTTGCCGTCGTCTGTTTTTTGACGTGCTTATATTTTTCGCAATTCAGTTGAGTAAATACTTCGTCCAATCCATTACCACCACGTAAGTAGCAGCAATCATTGCTAACAAGCGCAAACATAGCGTCATCGGTGAATAAACCGATACCACCGAACATAGAACGTTTTTGATACTCACTAAAGTTGCGTACATATTTAAAAAAAGCTTGGTCTGTCATGTCCATTGACCTCTTTAATCTGAATAAATTACCCCGATTAGCGATGTCACCAGATAAACAGCAGCTTATAGCGAATTATAAATGTCGATTTGTTGGCGATATTTTTGTGAGTTGTGCTCACCAACTTGCTTAATCATACTTAACGTTGAAAAATAAGTTAGGACATAGGTCACATATAAAAAAGTATATATTCTGCATACGTGATTAGTTTCACACTTATTATTCATGTGGTGATATTTTTTTGACGCACGGCATGCCCAAAACACGCCATCATTATGATCTCGCTGGCAATTACGAGCACGTGATACGCATTTAATTGATAAAGAATACGCTGTAAGGGTACACTGTACGAAAGATCTCAAGTACAGCGTCACAATGGAACATTTATCATTTTTTTGGCTGCCAAATAATAAAGATAAGCTTATAAACGCACTGGAATCCGAGTTTGCTCAGCTGGTAGAACAGTCCATCTCAACGGGTAAGATTTCATTACCCCCTATTCCTGATGTCGTGCTTAAAATTCAGCAGTTATGTGTCGAAGAACACACCACTATTTCAGATGTTGCTAACTGTTTGTTAGAAGATCCCGGCTTGGCGGCGGTCGTTCTGCGAGTAGCAAACTCTGTAATTTTCAATCGTAGAAACATTACCTGCAACGACTTAACTACCGCGGTATCTCGCCTTGGTATACTGCGCGTGCGTGATATTGTTACCGCACAAGCGATTGAACAACTTAAACATTCAGTAAATTTAACCAAAGAATGTAATGCCATCTTGGTGAAAAGTGCAGCGGTATCCCGAGAACTCGGTGCCGTCATGGTGATATTGGTTCAATCGTTTCGTAAACACGAGCCAGGTACTTATGGGCACTTGGAGCAAGAAAAAGCATTGCTGGTTGGTCTGCTAGCCGATATCGGTTTGTTTTGTCTAATTAACGAGTACCACCTGTACTTAGATAGAGGCAATTACCTAGATCCTGAAATTGCGTTGCAAATCTTCCAAACTCGTTGTTCAGCAACAAGCAAACTGGTGCTCGAGCGCTGGGGATTTGACAATGACTTTAGAGAGGTCTCCTCAAACGAGAAGTACGAGCAAACGCGACCGGAAGTAAGTTATTTAGACATTGCAAGAATCGCGCATCACCTATTGATGTTCCGCAATCATGATGAACGCATTGATGAACACGAAGTTGAATTCAACTTAACAGGTGCAGAGGTCTTGTATGAACTCAGCAATATGAGTGATACTGACTTTAATGACCAAATACGTGCAGTGCTAAGTGCTAGCGGCTTGTAATTTATCGTTTTCTCACACCTAATTCGCGATAAACGATTCGCTCAAGGCTGAGCAGCGTTTGGTATTTGGTGAAATATCTCTCTAATTTCAACCGATAAATAATTTGATTTATGTGTGTTGGTATTATCTCAAAAAAGGAATCATAGAGCTTTATGTTCTCAGGGATGCTATTTATTTTCGCTCCACTTGTTGTGGGGTATCTAATTCCTATATCTCGAGCCTCGTTACTGGAGAAGATCAATCAATCAACGTCCTACCTTATTTACGTCATTTTGTCGTTGATGGGACTTAGCCTAGCAGCGCTCGATAACTTAAGTAGCAACTTACAGAGTATTCTTCTCTATGCGAGTACTTTCTTTTTATGTTTAAGTACCTGTAATCTGTTGGCGCTGCCTATTATCGATAGGATTATTCCTCTCCAGACCAATCAGAATCAAAAGAAGCTGCCACTATCCTCGATGGCTTTAGAATCAGTAAAGCTGATTGTTGTCGTTGGTGGCGGGCTAGTAGTTGGTCTGCTGTTACCCATCGATTTAAGTTGGGTGGATACAGCGAGCGAATGGATACTCTTCCTGCTCTTATTTTTTATTGGTATTCAGCTTCGCAATAGTGGGCTTACTCTTCGCCAAATTCTATTAAATAAACAGGGTATGGCCATTGCGGCAGTTGTGATCGCAACATGTATGCTTGGTGGCGTTATTGCAGCGATACTTTTGGACCTTCCTCTCTATCAAGCCCTCGCGATGGCTTCAGGCTTTGGCTGGTATTCACTCGCAGGAATTTTGATGGGAGACGCTTTTGGCCCCGTGTTTGGGGGAGCATCTTTCCTGATCGAATTGATGAGAGAGCTGGTCGCGCTGGTAGCCATTCCTCTCTTTATTCGCAGCTATCCGTGCACAGCAATTGGTTATGCAGGGGCAACAGCAATGGACTTTACCCTACCTGTTATTCAGACTACAGGCGGTGTGCGTTGTGTCCCAGTCGCCATCGTTAGTGGGTTTATTTTGAGTTTACTGGTACCAGTTATGATGCTTTTCTTTGTATCACTTGCTAGCTAGATCTCAGGTTTTCGCTTTAACATCCATTACAATACGGCAAAAATTCAAATACCCAGTTAACGTCAAAGTGATCAAGATTTTGGCAATAATCCGCTTTCTTTTTGTCAATTAGCCCAATGATTTATCACGACTAAAGAGAAAGAAGGGTGAAACATCAACTTATGTGCCTTGCGTTAATAAAGGGATAACAACCAGAAGGAAGAAGAATGAAACGCTTTGTCGTTGCAGCGCTCCTCGCTACAAGCTCAACTTTTACGTTTGCCGCAGATCAACAATGTCTTGCAAGCAAATACGACGGCTATGTTGATGCCTCACTACAGTGGTATCAAGATCTTGTCGATTTGACGGTTACCCAGTATCCAGATCTAAAAGAAGTTAGCCAGTGGTTCTTGGACGGCCGTAAACATCACTTTGAATTAAACCGTGAAGCAGTGCACTATTTTCTAGAGAACGATCCTAGCCGTGTTGCAACAGAACAGCCAATCGAAGCATGGCTAAAATTAGAACAACACGACGTTAAGCAGCTAGCAAGCCGAAGTGATAAGTTAGGTGAAGTCGCAAAACAAACGTTTAGTGACCGTCAATCGACTAACCATCCAAAAAACTACGAACTCCGTTCAGCATTCGCCGACCTGCTTAGCCATCCACAACAAATTGATACCGCGCTTAATAAGTACAATCAGTCAATAGAGAAGATTGAAAAGCAGAAGTGTGATTAATTAATCGTTGAGGATGCTCGAAAACGCCGAGTGTTTTAACACATTAAAATCAACGATTTTTTAATGTGAAGATTGTAGCCCTCACCTAAAATTTTCATTTCAGCAACATGGGTTTCAACAATTAAAACGGGACTTTGCGCCCGTTTTAGTTTAGATTGTGCCGCTCGCATTACCAAAATAACTACAAAGATTCTTTGCTATGGTTAAGGAACAAAAAACCGCTGACGTTAGCTTTGAGAGCTTGCTAAAGATCTTCACTGTCCCAGAAGGTCCTGACTCAACGTTAACCAAAATTGACGAGAGCCTCTCGCGAAATCTAAATCAATTTCTTCGTGAACACATCGTGGCAGAAGAAAAGCCTTTACGCGAAATCGAAAAAGACTTTTCTTCTGCTCAGATTCCTGAGCAGCCAGAGTTCGTGTCAGATCATACAGAACACTTACTCGACACTTTGGTGTCGCACTCCGTTCACACTTCTTCACCAAGCTTCATTGGTCATATGACATCAGCACTGCCTTATTTCTTGATGCCACTGTCAAAGATCATGATCGCCTTAAACCAAAACCTGGTAAAGATAGAGACTTCTAAAGCCTTTACCCCGCTTGAACGTCAAGTTTTGGGCATGCTACATCGCTTGATCTATGGTCAGAGCGATACGTTTTACGATCAGTGGATGCATAGCGCAAACCACTCATTGGGCGCATTTTGCTCCGGCGGTACCATTGCCAATATCACTGCACTTTGGGTAGCGCGTAACAAAGCGTTAAGAGCCAATGGTTCATTTAAAGGCGTTGAGAAAGAAGGCCTATTTAAAGCCATGAAGCATTATGGCTACGATGGCTTAGCGGTATTGGTGTCTGAGCGTGGTCACTACTCCCTTAAGAAAGCAGCCGATGTACTAGGTTTAGGTCAAGAAGGCTTGGTTGCGGTTAAAACGGATGCCAACAACCGTATTATTGTCGACGACCTTAAAGCGAAAATTGTTGAACTAGAGACACAAAACATCAAGCCTATTGCTGTTATTGGTGTAGCTGGTACAACAGAGACAGGTAATGTCGACCCGCTACCTGAAATCGCAGAAGTCTGCCAAGCTCACGGTTGTTATTTCCATGTGGATGCCGCATGGGGTGGCGCAACACTTATGTCTAATCACCATCGTCACCTTCTTAGCGGTGTGGAAATGGCAGACTCAGTAACCATTGATGCGCACAAACAACTCTACATCCCGATGGGCGCTGGTATGGTTCTGTTCAAAGACCCTGACGCAATGAAATCCATAGAGCATCACGCTCAATATATCTTGCGTAAAGGCTCAAAAGACCTAGGCAGCCATACATTAGAAGGCTCTCGTTCGGGCATGGCAATGTTAGTCTATGCCGCAATGCACATCATCAGCCGCCCTGGCTATGAGCTGCTGATAGACCAAAGCATTGAAAAAGCTCGCTACTTTGCAGATTTAATCAAGCAGCAAGATGATTTCGAATTGGTTTCTGAACCAGAGCTTTGTCTGCTCACATACCGCTACTTGCCGCCATTCATCCGTGAGGCATTAGCAAAAGCGGAAGGTTCACAAAAAGAACAACTGAATGAACTGATTAATGAATTAACACAGTTTATTCAAAAGCGTCAGCGTGAAACGGGCAAATCGTTTGTTTCACGTACAAGGCTGAACCCAGACCAATGGCAGCGCATGAACACGATTGTGTTCCGAGTGGTTTTGGCAAATCCGCTGACGACCAAAGAAATTTTGAGTTCGGTGCTTGATGAACAGCGTGAAATCGCCAAGCAAGCACCAAATTTGATGGAAAGAATTCAGCAGGTGGTCACTAATATCCAATCGTCTTAATGGCCCGAAAGAGTTACATCAATTTGAAATTTTTTTTCGTTTTGATGTAACTCAAACATCATTCTCGTGCGACTGGCGCAACAAAACATCGATTACACATCCAATTCTGTAGTTTTTACAACATTTTGTTTGAGGCCTGTCAAATTCTCACTAAATAGTATCCGTTATTGGTTTAGACTGATTGAAGATCAGGTTTATACTGATTCTATGGCGCTGGTTGTTTTCGTTAACGCCCCACTCTACTCTGGAATCTTCGTGTTTCCTTTCGTTAACAGAGCCAGCGAGTTGTTCTCTATACCCTCGTGAACACTATGAATACATTAGAAAAAATTCAAAAAAACCTGGAGAATTTCAGTAAGTCAGAGCGCAAAGTTGCAGAAGTAATTATGGCGTCTCCACAAACTGCAATTCATTCAAGCATTGCAACGTTGGCTAAAATGGCTGATGTTAGTGAGCCCACTGTAAACCGCTTCTGTCGTCGTCTGGACACCAAGGGCTTTCCAGATTTTAAGCTTCACTTGGCACAGAGCCTAGCCAACGGTACCCCTTACGTTAACCGTAACGTGGAAGAAGACGACGGCCCAGACGCGTACACCCATAAGATTTTCGAATCGACCATGGCGTGTTTAGATGTCGCGAAAAACAGCCTAGATCCAATGCAAGTGAACCGTGCGGTCGATTTGCTAACGCAAGCGAAGCGCATTTCATTCTTTGGCCTTGGTGCATCATCTTCTGTAGCCCGAGACGCACAAAACAAGTTTATTCGCTTTAACATTCCAATTACTTGTTTTGAAGACATTGTCATGCAGCGCATGAGTTGTATTAACTGCAGTGATAATGATGTTGTGGTTCTTATTTCTCACACAGGTCGAACGAAGAGTCAGGTCGAAATAGCAAACCTTGCTCGTGAAAACGGCGCGACGGTCATTGCGATTACAGCAAAGGACTCACCGCTAGAAAAGGCAAGTTCACTCGCTATTACGCTTGATATTCCTGAAGATACCGACGTTTATATGCCAATGGCGAGTCGAGTTGTACAGATGACGGTGATTGATGTACTGGCAACTGGCTTCACACTCCGCCGTGGTACAGGTTTCCGTGAGAACCTAAAACGCGTAAAAGATGCGTTGAAAGACAGTCGCTATGACAAACTAAGTCAGTACTAACTACTGGTGTTTAGTGAAAGATTTAATAAAGGGGAGCTCAACGCTCCCTTTTTTTCAATGTGCTTTAGAGCAATACATCAACCCAAGTCATTCACACTCGATAAGTCTGTCCTTGATTCAAGTACTTCTACAGAGCTCACGTGTTGTGTGCTCTCTGCCACACACTCTCCACTGCAATCACAGACTTGCTGCAATATGTATATCAAACGTTCCTGATTAAGGGGTAACGGGTTGCCTTTGATCGCCATCGACTTAAGCGCATCGTTCGCCACTTGTTCAAAAGAAGTTTGGCATACTCCGAATTGGCCAAGTAACGGCAACGCTAACTTATCTAACACCATATTTACCCAAAGAACCCCATCGTGCTCATTCGCGTTCGCACGATCGGTAACCAGTTGGGCAAGTTTACGATAACGATGAATCACATCATTCCTGCCAGCGAGCTTCGCGGCGTTAATATTTTCCTGCATCACGTGCGGTGCAAGACGCGCCGTGATCACGCTGTGGGGAGCATCTAACTTACCTCCTAACGCCGACGCAAGCCCATGCGCAGCACCTAATTTGGCATTAGTAATGGCCATGCCACCGAGCAACGCAGCGAATGATAAATCCGAGCGAGCCTTATGATTATCTTGCTTACAAGCAGCAATCACTGAACGGCTTAAACGACGAAGTCCCTCTTCGCACACCATATCTGTAAGAGGGTTTGGCTCACCACACACATACGCTTCCATCAAATGAGTGAACGCATCCATCGCGCCACGCCCGGATGTGTATTGATCGGTTCCATAAGTGAGCGTCGGATCCACAATGGCAACGTCTGCCAGCATATCAGGGCTTCGAAGACTCACTTTCACTTTATCTTGTCCAGACTTCAACACCGCATTTCGAGTCACCTCTGAGCCCGTGCTTGCTGTCGTAGGAATTGCAATAAAATGAAGAGGTTTTGCCTTTAATGGTACGTTTCTTCCTACCACTTCGACGTAATCGTAAACATTGCCTTGATTAGGAATAATAGCGGCTAGGGCTTTACCCATATCGATGACACTGCCACCGCCAATAGCAATCACCATATCAGGCTGGAATTTTCTACCGAGTACCGCGGTCTCTTCTACCATTGTGATATAAGGTTCGCCATTGATTGCTACGTGTTGGTAACGCATATTTTGAGCTTTAAGGTAGTTAATGATGGGCGTGGCTCGTTGGGTGTCCTTCCCAGTTACCAGCAAAACACTGTAGCCAAATTGGTTGATAACGGATAATGAAGACTGAAGTGCACCTTCACCAAATATAATCCTTGTTGCAGTCATAAACTGAAACATACACATCCTCCCAAAATAATATACCCAAATAACCTCTTGCCCTCTGATTTAACACTTATGTAAGAGTTGAAGTCATTTGCGTATAGCCAGATTAGATTGCTATGTTTTTGAATAAAAAAAATTGACCAATTCCACCTTGCCATCATTAACCCCTTAAAATGTATGTTTTTTATGCGTCACTTCACATACTTTAGAGCCATAGAATAAGGGAGCGCGTTTAGTTTTTATTCGATAGATTTCACCTATAGAACCAAGAGGTAATTGCCGCTTTATTTCCGTATCTGGATCGGGCATAGTTACTGCAACAAAAGAGAGCGCACTCAGCCGCTATGTTTTGTACGCTTTCAAAAAAGAATAGATTTAGGAGAAATAAGATTATGTTCGTTGTTATCTTTGGTCGCCCTGCATGTCCTTTCTGTGTTCGTGCAAAAGAACACGCAGAAACGCTAAAAGCGAAGCGTGACGACTTCAACTACCGTTACGTTGATATCCATGCTGAAGGCATTTCTAAAGCAGATCTTGAGAAAACAGTTGGTAAACCAGTTGAAACTGTTCCTCAAATCTTTATCGACCAAGAGCACATCGGTGGCTGCGACGAGTTCGAAGCATACGCGAAAGAGCACCTAGGTCTATTTGACGAGTAATCAAGACAGTTTTTAAGAAAGCCGCTTCATGCGGCTTTTTTATTATTTTTCAGTTGGTTATTACCTTACGTCAACTAATGGTAAAACCTAAAAAAATTCACTTATCTTTTTGCTATATTTAGTTACAATTCGCAATTCTTAATCTTTTTGGCACACACTTTACCGAGCCACACAGTGAACATAGACGTCGTATACCTTCTTGAGCAAAACCCTATCCTTCTAATCTTCGTCGTATTAGCCATTGGCCTTGCCATCGGAAAAATCCGATTTGGCAAATTACAACTAGGCAACTCCATAGGCGTTCTAATTACCTCGTTGGTAATGGGTCACCTTGGCTTCTCATTCAATGCAGAAGCATTAACCATTGGCTTTATGCTGTTTATTTATTGCGTTGGCATTGAAGCTGGACCAAACTTTTTTGGCATATTCTTCAGAGATGGTAAGCATTACTTTATCTTAAGTATGACCGTTCTCGTGTCCGCAGTCAGCTTAACGTATGGCTTGAGCCACTATTTCGGCCTCGATTTTGGCTTGTCAGCCGGTATGATGGCTGGCGCGTTGACAGCAACACCTGTACTGGTTGGTGCACAAGACGCTCTTAACTCTGGCCTTGCGACTATACCGCGCAATATGGATTTTTCTTTGGTATTAGAAAATCTATCCGTGGGTTACGCGATGGCTTATCTGGTCGGCTTAATTAGCATGATCATGTTCGCGAAGCTATTGCCAAAACTACAGAAGCAGAACCTGTCTGATTCTGCGCAGCAAATTGCTCAAGAACGTGGCCTTGGAAATTCAAGCCAAAGAAAAGTGTACTTACCGATTATTCGTGCTTACCGAGTCGGTCCAGAATTGATTGACTGGACTGACGGCAAGAACTTGCGTGAACTAGGCATTTATCGTCAAACTGGCTGTTACATTGAGCGAATCCGCCGTAACGGTATTCTCGCCCATCCAGATGGTGATGCTATTTTGCAAGAAGGTGATGAAATTGCACTGGTTGGCTTCCCTGATAGCCATGCTCGCTTGGATCCTAGCTTCCGCAACGGTAAAGAAGTATTTGATCGTAACTTGCTTGATTTGCGCATCGTTGAAGAAGAAATTGTCGTAAAAAGTGACGCTATCGCAGGCAAGCGTTTATCTGATTTAAACTTATCTGAGTTTGGCTGTTTCTTAAACCGCGTGGTACGTGCGCAAATAGAAATGCCGATGGATTTAGACATTGTTCTCGCTAAAGGTGACGTCCTTCAGGTAAGCGGCGAGAAAAGCCGAGTACATGGACTCGCGGAAAAAATCGGTTTCATCTCGATCCACAGTCAAATGGCCGATTTACTCGCTTTTTGCAGCTTCTTTATTTTGGGTATTCTGTTTGGCCTCATCACGATGACATTCGGCCAGGTTTCGTTCAGCTTGGGTAACGCGGTAGGTCTTTTGTTATCTGGTATTACACTTGGTTTCTTACGAGCAAATCACCCTACTTTCGGCTATGTCCCGCAGGGGGCGCTGAATATGGTCAAAGATTTGGGTTTGATGTTCTTTATGGTGGGAATAGGTCTAAGTGCAGGCGGAAAGATGTTCGAGCACTTGACCCAAGTTGGTCCAAAGGTGATTGGTTTAGCATTCATTGTTAGTGTTGTGCCTGTAGTACTGGCCTATTTAGTGGGCGCACACATACTCAAGATGAACCGTGCCCTGCTCTTCGGTGCCATTATTGGTGCCCGAACTTGTGCCCCAGCTATGGATGTCGTCAACGACTACGCTAAATCCACCATCCCTGCTCTTGGCTATGCGGGTACCTATGCGATTGCTAATATTCTGATGACGTTAGCCGGTACGATCCTGATAATATTAAGTTAATAACTTTGACTGATGAAAGCAAAAAAGGCGCTCAATGAGCGCCTTTTGTATATCGGTTGTCTAATCAGTCATTCGATTAGATTTGGATAAAATCAGCTTCAACCGCTGGATTTACATCCGCTTCGTAATCTACGCCTTCAACACCGAAACCAAATAGTTTCAAGAACTCTTCTTTGTACTCTACGTAGTCAGTCAGTTCTTTTAGGTTCTCAGTCGTAATTTGAGGCCATAGCTCACGACAGTGCTGCTGAATGTCGTCACGAAGTTCCCAGTCATCCAGGCGTAGACGATTCATCTCATCCACTTCTGCTGCGCTACCATCTTCTTTGTACAGACGTTGGCTGAACATACGGTAGATTTGTTCCATACAGCCTTCGTGTACGCCTTCTTCGCGCATTTTCTTGAATACCATTGCAATGTACAGTGGCATAACAGGAATTGCGGAACTTGCCTGAGTTACAACAGATTTAAGTACAGCAACATTTGCACTGCCGCCTGTCGCTGTTAACTTGTCGTTTAGCGCTTTCGCCGCACGATCTAGGTCCATTTTCGCTTTACCTAGTGCGCCATCCCAGTAGATTGGCCAAGTTAGCTCAGTACCAATGTAGCTGTACGCGACTGTCTTACAGCCTTCAGCAAGAACACCAGCATCAGACAGTGCATTGATCCAAAGTTCCCAGTCTTCACCGCCCATAACGGTTACTGTGTCTTTGATTTCTTCTTCTGTTGCAGGCTCAACACTTGCTTCGATGATCACATCTTTGTTGGTATCAACGGCAGTTGATGTGTAAGTTTCACCGATAGGCTTAAGCGCTGAACGAACTAACTCGCCAGTTTCTGGCATTTTACGTACTGGGGAAGCCAGTGAGTAAACCACCATATCGATCTGACCTAAATCTTCTTTGATCAGTTCGATAGTTTTCTGTTTCGCTTCATTTGAGAAAGCGTCGCCGTTTAGGCTTTTTGCGTACAGGCCTTCTTCACGCGCTAGCTTTTCAAAAGCAGCTGCATTGTAGAAACCTGCCGTACCTGGTTTCTTCTCAGTGCCTTCTTTTTCGAAGAAAACACCGATAGTTGATGCACCGCCACCAAATGCCGCAGCGATACGAGAAGATAGACCGTAGCCACTTGATGCACCGACAACAAGAACGCGCTTAGGTGCGTTTTTGATTGGGCCTTGCGCTTTAGTGTACGCAATTTGTTCTTTTACGTTAGCTTCACAACCAACAGGGTGCGTTGTAGTACAGATAAATCCACGAATTCTAGGTTTGATGATCATATTCAACTTCCTTTAAAAAACCTTGTTAGGATAAAAGTTTCGTCGGGATTTCGCATCTAATTTCTGTAAAAATGCTCTGAAAAGGCAAGTGGTTGGAGCACTATCCCAACATCCACTCTGCAAGAACACAAAAAAGCACCTCATTGAGGTGCTTTTCTTAGTATTAACGGTTTACTATGCCGCCGGGTTCAAATGCGACTTTTTTGGGCAATCAGTTCGCACTTCAGAAAAGTCATGACTAAAGTGGTCAACTTGAATCGCCTTGTAACGCAATTTGTCTGCCGCCATGATTTGGTCAATTTCTTGCTCAGTTAACACGCCAGCTTCAAATGCTTGCTGCAAACGGTCGTGTAAAAGACCTTTACGAGCCACTTTCCCATCCTTCGCCGCCTTCATAAGCTTACGCTCTAAAGGTTTGATTTCGTACATTGCGAGGAAGGCTTTCTCCATTAAGCCTACGCTGTCGTCGTCGGATTTTCCGATGTAGCAAAGATGCGTGAGTCGATCGCGTTGTGTTCCTGGCGTCATCATCGCTTCCGCCAGATTCACACACAGTTCATCGCTTGGCTTATTAAAATGATTACCAAGTGGGAACAATAACCCTTTCAGCACACCGCCAACGTATTTCACAGGGAAGTTGGTATAAGCCTCATTTAATGACTTAGATGCGTTATACAAGCAGTGTTGAACGGCGTAGTGGACAAAATCTAGATCGCCTTGTTGACGTCCTTCATCTTCATACTTTTTCAGTGCGGCAGACGCCATATATAGATAGCTTAAGCCATCACCCAGACGTGCGGAAATCATTTCTTTACGCTTCAAATCACCGCCTAGTGTTAACATCGCGAAGTCAGCACTAACGGCAAGCGCTCGGCTTAATCTTGTGATTTCTTTATAGTACTGCTGTGTTGGGCCACTCATGTGCGCTTTTACAAACCGAGAACCAGTTAGCGCCGCGCCAAATGCACCAAATGTATTGCCTACCGCATGTTTGATGTGTTTAAAGAGCAAGTTGTCAAATTCTTTCGCCCCTTGTTCAGAATCTGGATTCGCAGCAGCTTCCATTTCTTTTAGTACATATGGGTGACAACGAGTCGCACCTTGACCAAAAATCATCAGGTTACGAGTCAGAATATTCGCGCCTTCAACAGTGATAGCAACTGGAATACCGAGATAGTGTTTAGCAAGATAGTTCATTGGGCCATCTTGAATCGCACGACCTGCATGAATATCAAACGAATCATTTAGAATAGTACGCGCAATTTCCGTCATGTGGTACTTGGCAATCGCGGTTACGATCCCAGGTTTTTCTTTCATATCGAGAGAAGTCGTCGTCAGCGTACGTGTCGCTTCTAGTAGGTAAGTAAGACCACCAATGCGCCCCATTGCTTCTGCGACACCTTCAAACTTACCGATCGACATACCAAACTGTTTACGCACGTAAGCATAAGCACCAGTTGTACGTGTAGTAAGATGACCAATCGCTGTGCCAAGCGCTGGGAGAGAGATACCACGACCAGCAGAAAGACACTCAACCAGCATACGCCAACCTTTACCTGCGTAATCAGCGCCACCGATCAACCAGTCCATAGGGATGAAGACATCTTCACCACGAGTCGGACCATTCATAAATGCAGACCCCAGAGGATCATGGCGCTCGCCTATCTCGACACCTTCATGGTCAGCGGGGATCAGCGCACATGTGATTCCAACCTCTTTCTTATCACCAAGTAGCCCTTCTGGATCCTGTAGCTTAAATGCTAATCCGAGCACTGTCGCCACTGGCGCAAGTGTGATGTAGCGTTTATTCCAGCTAACTCGCACGCCAAGCACTTCTTTGCCTTCGTGAGTGCCATAACAAACTACGCCTTGATCTGGTATACCACCGGCGTCAGATCCCGCTTCGGGCCCTGTTAATGCAAAACAAGGAATGTCGGTACCATCAGCTAAACGAGGCAACCAGTAATCTTTTTGCTCTTGCGTGCCATAGTGCGATAAAAGCTCACCTGGACCAAGAGAGTTCGGTACCATTACCGATACCGCGGTACTGATACTTCGAGTCGCAATACGAGAAACAATGGTTGAGTTCGCTAAAGCGGAAAATTCACGACCACCATACGCTTTTGAAATGATCAGTGAGAAAAATCGCTCTTTACGTAAGTACTCCCATACTTCAGGCGGTAAATCCCTGTCTTCTTTGACAATCTTCTGGTCATCAAGCATTTCTAGCAGGGTTTCAAGCTCATTATCCATAAATGACTGCTCTTCTGCTGTCAGTGTCGGCGTTGGATAATGGTGCAATGTAGTGAAGTTAGGCTTGCCTGAAAATAGTTCGGCATCCCACCACACACTACCCGCTTCCATCGCCTCTTTCTCGGTGCTAGAGAGAGGTGGCAATACTTTTTTGAACACTTTAAAAGCTGGGTCACTAATCCATTTTCTTCGTAGAGAGCTCATAGTTCAGATCCTTTTGTTCACGTAACCGCTCTGGGCATAATTTTATTATTGGTTTAACTTTCTTATTTGTCTTGTGCCAACTGCTTCGCTGACATTCCTGCTGACAAATAAGGAATCAGTAAATCGACGACAGATTTCACATCGACTTCCTTTTCAAATTTACTTTCAGCAAGCTCCGAAAGAGCCTGGCTTGAAGCCATCGTAAATACGCAGGTACCTAGCGTGAAGTGCAGTCGCCAAAACAGCTGCTCCTCACATAGTTCCGGGTTTGCCTTCATTATCGAGAAGGTGAAGAGGTTAAGTACCTCTTCATATCGAGTGGTGATGAACCAACGCAGATGACCTTGTACGTCTGTGTAACCACGGCCAATTAACAACATGAATAATGCAGTACCATTGGGGCGCACATCATTTAATGTACGCAAAGGTAAACGCAATGACTCAAAGACGTCGTCCATGTCGTAGCTATCACGCGTATTTAACTCAATTAGTGAGGTTTTAATGCTCGGCATGAGCGCTTCTAGGTATCTATCTAAAACCGCTCTAACTAGCGTTTTTTTATCGCCAAAGTGATAGTTTACCGATGCTAAGTTGACGTTCGCTTTACCTGTTATCGTTCTTAGCGAAGTATCATTAAAACCATGTTCAGCAAAGAGTCCTTCTGCGACATCGAGTATTTTTTCTTTTGTTGATGTTCTCGGGGCCATTTTAATCACTCGTATTAAACAACTGTTTGAAAATATACTCCTGAAACTTTAGATTAACAAATGATTAACATCACACTTTCACCAATTGGTCTGACCAGAACTTAGAAGGTGTGATCTAATCTTTTGAATTTAAGTCTAATAAGCAAATGATGCTCGCCTGAAGAAAATGACCAAGTTTCGCAAACCATCGTATTTGAAACGCTAGCAATGTCGTTGGGCGGTCGGAGCAGGAGGTGCGGGTTTGAAATGCAATTTAAGTTTATAGCTACTATAGAAAAGAGGGCTATCGAGTTTCAAACCGCCATTAAGTTGGTTACGCTGTTCGCCTCTTCTCTTACTTCTTTACGATACAAGCAGGCAGAAAGAATTAAATCGAATTTTTTTTGAAAAAAAATGGAACTGTTTGGAAAAGGCTCGGTCTGAATAAATGTAACAACTAGGGCATTTTAAGTTTCACTGGCCGTCAAACTTGTTTCCATCTAATTGTTACGTTGCTGCTTTTTTCTTATTAACTCCTATGTTTGTATCCGCCCAGTCAAATTTTCGGCTGGGCTTTTTTTCGCCCGCAGATCTACCACCTACTTTTCGATGATTCCGTTCATCTCCATGGTCTAGACATCCGCTCAATACGAAAGTGTCGCTATTAAGTCGCTGATGTACTGAACTATGGGTATAAAAAAGCCTCCCGATTGGGAGGCTTTACAAAATAGCGCATTTTTATCTTACGCTTGCGCTTTCTTAGGCAAAGAAAAGTGCAGTAAGGCATAGCCAAGTAATGCTGCTGTCGTCGAACCCATTAAGATGCCTAGTCGAGCATAGGTATCAAATTCAGGACTTACATTTCCGAACGCTAAAGAGGAAATGAAGATAGACATTGTAAAGCCAATACCACACAACACAGATACCGCAAAGATATGCTTGAAGTTAACCCCTTCAGGTAACTTAGCAACGCCCATTTTTACCGCTGCCCAGCTAAAGGTAAAGATACCTAGAGGCTTACCAACCAGTAGACCCAAAGCAATACCGAGTGGCAGCATTGAAGTCAGACCTGACATCGATACACCTTCTAACGAAATCCCCGCATTGGCAAATGCGAATAGAGGCAGAATACCAAATGCCACGTATGGGTGAAGCGCGTGCTCCATATGTTTAAGTGGAGAATGTTCGCCCTGCTTTCCCTTTAGTGGGATAGCAAAGCCAATCACTACACCTGCCAATGTTGCGTGAACACCGGATTTAAGCACCGCGAACCATAAGATCGCACCGACGATCATGTATGGCGTAAGTTTTGTTACTTCCTTCGCATTCAACATGAATAGGACACCAGTCATGATGAAGCCAACAAGCAACGCCATGGTCGACAGGTCACCGGTGTAAAATAGCGCGATAATAACAACCACTCCTAAATCATCGATGATAGCAAGCGCCAGCAAGAACACTTTTAGGCTTACTGGTACACGCTTACCTAATAACGCCATGATACCTAAAGCAAAAGCGATATCTGTCGCCGCTGGAATTGCCCAACCAGAAATCGCCTCAGGATCGTTGGCATTAAAGGCTACGTAAATAAGAGCAGGAGCTAACATACCGCCAACCGCTGCAATCGCAGGGAAAATTGCGGTTTCTTTTGATTTTAACGCACCTTCAAGTAGCTCTCGCTTAACTTCAAGGCCAATGAGTAAGAAGAAAACAGCCATTAGGCCGTCATTAATCCAGTGAGAAACTGACATACCAAATACATAAGTATGCAGTACAGATTGATAAGTTTCGCCCAGCGGTGAGTTAGCAATGGTCATCGCAATTGCCGCGGCAATCACGAGAAGAATACCACCAGCTGATTCCATTTTGAAAAAGTCACGAATGACATCGTTCATGGTTTCGTCCTTATATTTATTATCTTAATAAACGATTAACAAAGAATGATAAGAGTGTATAGCGGTCGAAAACTTTAGAATAATCGCTTCTTCAGAGTATAAACTTCGATTTTTCCGATATGAAGTTTACTATACATCGTATTTTCCAACATAACACTCAATTTTGATCACAGCGCGTACTTGTTGTTATCGCGCCAAATGTTTATCAAGATTATGAGAAAATCAGCATAACATGGCATGTACTGTCATGATAACCCCATACTTTTGAGAAAAATTCAGGAAGTTTCATCCACTAAAAAACCACCCATTGGGGTGGTTTTTATCAGAATTTAATAACCGGTGAGCTGCATAAAGCCCCAAGCCTCGTTGGAGCCTGAAGCTAAGGTAGGACCTTCCCAATACGGTATAACAAAAGGAAGCCACATATCTGATTTGATAATACGAGTGGTCAAGTTAATTTGATGCTTTGGAATATTAATAATCCACTGCAAAGGCAGCCTTCTTCCATTTGATAAACTGGTCACTTGCATTGGTTTAATACTGATATCATCTGAGAGATTGATGACTTTACCTGAGCGTGTGGACAAGGTGCCAAACACGTGCGGTGTTTGTCCATGGTGGCGATAGCGGCTGACTGTCAGTGCTCGACCATCATCTAAATTGAATACAAACCAATCCCAACCCTGTTGCCCTTCACCAATTAAGCCACTGCCCCACTCTTTCTGAGCCCAAGCAGAGCCAGCAACAGAGAAGCGTTTACCATTAATGTTCAAACTCCCTTTCACCTTTAAAAATGGCGCACTAAAACTGAAAGAGGCAACAGATTGCAACGCGTGTTTAACCTGAAAACCTTTGTCTCCATTCACAACAAAGGGGCCATTTGTCATAGTATTGAGATCTAAACCAAACGTATCGGTAGTCACATTCAAGTTTCCGGGGAAAGGCGTTGCACCAAGTGAACGCCACGTCCAATTATCAATCCATAACCTGAAAGGACGATTAGTCATGCCTGCTTGGCCTATCCCGCCTCTCGCTACACGTTGCTCTTTCCAGACGTGCGAACCATGGCTAACGACAACATGTGAAATGTACAGTTGAGGGTTTTGCCATCCGCTGGTTTCTCGCTCGTCCGTCGCGACCCTGAAGTAACTCCATTGAACATTGTATATTTTCCCTTGTTCATCTTTCAGTTTCGCAAAGTAGTTCCACCATTCATGTTGGTACTCGGGATGAAAGCGAAAATCTGACGGTAAAGAGACATGTTCGTCAGGTAATACAGGTTCGAAAATCGTTTGATTTTCACGCGTTAGAATAGAATTAAGCTCGCTTTCTTGTGTTGCTGTCGCTTCCAACCAAAAAGTTGAGTAAAAAGCAGCCCCGGTCAAAAAGGCAAACGTAATAACAATGATCGTTGAAACTAACAAGCGTTTTTTAGAGCCCACTTTTTTCATTACAACGCATCCCTTAATGACTTCATTGGCGTACTCTTAATCATTCTAATAACTGGCAATGCGCCAGCAATCATGATGGCAAGCATCGCCCAAGCAATAGTTTGAGCGTATTCCCAAGGGATCGTTTGAAGCTCCAGAGACCAGCCGAATGATTGCTTAATGATAATATCAACGATCAAGTGTGCAAGTGCCAGACCAAGTGGCACCGCAATAATCGCGGAAATGGCCCCGAAGACAAACAACTGCAAACCACCCAATGCGACAAGTTCCTTTCCGGATACACCCATACATCTCAGCAAAGAGAAGTGCCGCTGCCGCGACAACTCGCCCGCCAATGTCGCGAAGAATAAACCAAACACAGCAATAATCAGTGTGATGTTGCCCAAGGTTCCTGCAATAGCGAAGGTATGATCAAATACCCTCATTGCCTGACTATAAATATTACCATTATCAAACACACGGTCTTGCGGGAGGCGGAATACATTTTCTAAGCGATTTTTCAGACCCTCCCCATTAACGCTATCTTTTAACACTACACCAAGGCCAACATTGCCCGTCCCTGCAAATGCATACAGCCAATTCCGGTGCGACATCATCACCTGGCTATACGGGTTTCCATAATCGTAATAAACACCAACGACTTGCCAGTCTCCACCTAGTGGTTCCTGCAAGTTAATGAAGTCCCCTGGGCGAATATCCAGTTTTAAGGCCATCGATTCACTCACCATCAAGCTCTTGGTCGCGTGCAGTTGATACCAGTAATTCGGGACACCTAGTTTTACCGTCAGTGCATCTAGCTCACCTTCAGAAGAGCCTGTACTCACCACTTGCAAAGCACCATGTTCGGTTGGCATATCTTTTTCCCAACGCCACCAAACCGAGTTGACTTCTGGTTGGTTTTGCAGCCACGCACTCATCCGAGCTGCTGAGTTATTTGTCGGATAGATATAAATATCCGCTGCTAATCGCTGGTTGAGCCATTTATCGGTTGTATCCCTAAAACTGCCTACCATCGTTTCTACGCCGATATTTGCCGCCAGTGCCAACATAAACGCCATTGTTGCCACACCGCGATAACTCATGCTTGCAGCCGCATCGGCAAAAAACCAACGTACACGTACCCAACGCATGGTGTAAGAAAAGCTCTGGAACATATGCCACATAATAAATGGCATGAACAAGGCCACACTAACCAACATCAGCGCAATAATGGCAAAGCCAGTTTCTTGTGTTTTCGGTGCTTGATACACTGCGATTGCCGCGACACAAAACGCACACGCAGCAAGAGCCTGCCAAGAGAACTCACGCCCTGCAAATCGCATTAATGACAGTCGAGAAGATAGACGAATTGGCTGTGACTTCAACAAACGAATCAATGGCCACAAACACGATATTAATGCGCCCATCGCTGCCATGATCAGACTATATAAACTGGACTGCCAAGACCATCCTATTGTTAAGCCTACGTTGGCATCATACAAATCGCTCAGGCTCGATGAGACTGCAGGGATTAGCTCATTTGCCAAGGTCAAACCAAAAAAGTTACCACACGCCCACGCAATAAAGACGAGCAACGATAACTCTAACAACAATGCTTGAGCCAACTGCGTTCCGTTGACCCCCGTCTGTCTCAAAATACCCACCAAACGTTGTCGCTGAATAAATGACAAAGACATCGCTTGATAAAAAATAAACAACCCGACCAAAAATGACAGCATCCCCATCGCAGTGAGATTCATGTGGAATGCGTTAGTTAACGACTCAAGCTCCGTACGCGTATTCCTAACGAGCGTCATGCCATTGGGAAGCATGTTTTTCAGTGCTATTAGTTTTTCCTCTGGCATTTCACCACAAGAAATCGCAGACAAACCTGAGCTCCGCTTGAGCATACGCAGTAATGAGATGTCGGTAACCAGCCGAGTCCCAGAGAGCATTTTGTTTTTATCGACTTGAATTGGTCCGAGACGACTTCCGTCATTCATCTCAATAAAGTCCCCATCCTGCCAACTCATGTAAGCGGCCAAATCTTGACTAACTAGAATGGGATAAGGAGGTTTCATTAATGATAGAACGGGCATCTCACCCAAAGATTTGCCTTGCTGCAATGGAATCATCGCGACAGGATCAATCCCCACCAGCATCAAGCTCATGTCGGTTTTAGCATCTAGATGCAGCACGTCAAACGGCGCACATTGGTTAAACCCAGCTCGGCGCAACTGGATATAGAAACCTTGAGGAATTTTATTGGCAGAGTGTTTAGTTCGGATTCGGTATGGCAAAGGATTGGAGAAAAGCTTTTCTCCTGTCGCATAACTTTGTTTTGCATGCTGATTGATAGAAGTAACACCAACAAGAAGGGACACGCCTAAGGTTAACCCTAGCCAGACAAGAATAATTTGTAGTGGGTAACGACGGTAATGACCGAGTAGTGCCTTAACTACGGGCCATAACATGCAGTTGCCCTCCTTGAAGTCGAATCTTACCTTCCATATGGGCCGCCACTTTTTCACTGTGCGTCACTAACAGCAAAGTACACTCCAGTTGGCGAGCGAGACTCGTCAATAAGCGCATTACCGCTTCTGCGTTTCGCTCGTCTAGGCTACCAGTTGGCTCATCAGCGAGTAGGATTTTAGGTTCCATATAGAGTGCGCGAGCAATAGCAGCACGTTGTTGCTGACCACCAGATGCTTCTTCCGGGTAACGGCCTAGCAGAGGCATTAAATCCAGAGCAGAAAGAATTTGACGCCACAACTCTTTATCTTCTGGCAAACCTTTTAACTGACGACAAAAACGAATATTGTCGGCAATATTGAGCGTAGGAAGCAGGTTGAACTGTTGGAAGATATTACCAATATTGTTGCGGCGATAAAGGGTTCTCAAATGCTCTGGCGCATCATGCATGGCAAAATTTGGAAACTGAACTTCACCAGAGTCTGCAGTATCCAGTCCGGCAATTAAGTTCAGCAAAGTACTTTTACCCGAACCACTTTCTCCCATCAGAGCGACTTGGTCACCTTGCTGTAATGTTAATTCTGCCCCTTGTAATACAGGGTGAAATTCTCCCCCGTCTACATAGCCTTTACATAGGTCTGACAGTTTTAACATTGATTATGCCGCTCGGATGGTATTTAAAAATTGGGATCAGAATCTACACTAAAATCCTGTTAGTAGAAAGTATTTTGAATGCTTGATCACACTATGAGAGTACAAATGCAACTCGATTCACTTTCTGTTCCTAATTTTGTTGACGTATTGAGCAGATTTTTGCAGCTGCAGAAAGCTCTGTTTACCTCTATTGACCGATAAGGTTTTTCATCCATTTTCGGCTCACCATTCTTGGCAGACAAATCGTCCACTTCACAACTTCCTCGGTCAAAAAGAGTAAGTAAACCCATTGCGGCTCCCAACCGAGCTGAATCGCTGCAAATGCCGCGAGTGGAATCCCAATCACCCACTGCGCAAGAATGTCTTGATACAAACAAAACTTAACGTCGCCACCCGCACGTAATACCCCAACAATGACCATCATCGGCACCGAGCGTAATACGACACCTAAAGCAAGAATCACCATAAACTGTTCAGCTAACTGGCGAGTATCCGCTGTCAGTGCACTAAACGCATTAAGGATCCATTGATTGGACACTATCAATACAACTGCGACCACAAATGCGATAAACACATTCAAAATGACCGTAGCCCAAGCTTGGTAATACACAGGTTCAAAGTTTTTCGCGCCGAGTTGGTTACCCACTAAAACCGCAGCTGCATTCGATAGGCCAATCATCATAGCGAGAGCGATTGACTCAACAGGCGTCATCACCGACAACGCTGCCAAACCTTGCACACCCGCTTGTCCCATGATGGCATGGTAAGCGAACAATCCACCAGCCCATGCCAAAAAGTTAAATGTGGTCGGTAAGGAAAGGCTCAAGAAACGCGTTATTTTGTCTAAAACCAAACCTGCGCGTATATCATCCCAACCAAATGCAATTATGTGTTTCTTCAGCCATAAATAGCCAAATAGACAACCGACTTCGATAGCGCCACTGATAACCGTTGCAATGGCTGCCCCTGTAATCCCTAAAGCAGGAAAACCTAAGTGACCAAAAATTAACACCCAGTTGAGGAAAACATTAGACAGAATGCCTATACCACTAAAAAATGTGCTCAGCCCCGGTTGGTGCATCGCTCTCAAGCCCACCGACATACTAGCGACACACGCAACAGCAAACATGCTAACGGATGAAATAATTAGATAGCTGGCCCCTAACTCAATCACTTCTTGTGAGTCTGTAGTCAGTTTCATAACTGGCTGTGGGAAAATAACAAACAAAGCAACGGCAATGGCGGCAAACACCATGGCTATCATCCATGTTAAAGCGGTACTGCGACGTACCCCGACTTTATCGCCTGCCCCCCAATATTGTGCGGTCAGTAATGCACCACCCGTCGTCACCCCAACTAACATGATGGTAGTAACAAACGTCGCGCGCGCCGCTACCCCAACAGCGGCTATTTCAGCTTCACCAAGTTGGCCGAGCATAAGCACATCGACGAGGCTTCGGCTAGAAAACATCATGCTTTGCAGTGTAATTGGTAGCGCGATCGCGAATAAGCGACGTAAGAATGCTTTATCTGCATGTATTGAGAGTTGAGAGAGAAAAGTCACAAGCGCTCCAACGACAACTTATTGATAGAATGGGGAAAGTGTCTCATGATTATACTCTGTGGTGTTTATTCCACCAACGATTAAAAGGATAGATAATGAAAAAGGTGTTGGTGCTAGGCGCCTCGGGTTACATTGGTTCTCAACTTCTTCCGTTACTCTTAGACAAAGGTTACGCCGTCACGGCTGCGGCGCGACATATCGATTATTTGGAGTCAAGGACTCGGCCCCATCCTAATTTAAGGTTGCGGTATCTAGACCTAGCCGACGCAGAAGCCACGCTCGCTGTGGTGAACGATTTTGACTTGGTATTTTTCCTAGTGCACGGAATGGCACAAGGCGATGACTTTGTTGAATACGAACTAAACCTTGCTTTGAACTTTAAATACGCATTGGAGCAAAGCCGTGTCAAACATGTCATTTATTTAAGTGCCATCCAACCGCAAACCGGAAACTCGCGCCATTTAGCCGCTCGCAAAGCAACGGGCAAAATTATCCGACAGTCTGGCGTTCCAGTAACTGAATTGCGTGCTGGCGTCATCATTGGCCCCGGCTCCGCGGCTTTCGAGATCATGCGAGATTTTGTCTACAACTTACCTATTTTGATCGCGCCTAAATGGGTCGACTCAAAAGCCAACCCTATTGCCCTACCCAACCTCAATCACTATTTATTGCAGTTGGCCGAAGCATCACCCCCAGAAGAAAGCCAAATTTATGAAGTTGGTGGGCCAGATACACTCAGCTACCGCGAGCAGTTTAAAGTCATTTGCCGAATCACCAACAAGCCTTATCGGCTGTGGTCGACACCGTTGCTTACCCCCAAAATGGCATCGTACTGGCTCGGCTTGGTCACCTCTGTACCAGCAAACATCGGCAAAGCATTACTCGCGGGGTTAGAGCATGACTACATTGCCGATTCCAAAGCGATTGAAGCACGATTTCCGCAAACGCTGATCAGCTACGAGCAAGCGGTATCCGATACCATCCAAGATGAAGGCACGTTTGTGCGCAGTAATGTTTGGGGCTTTGAGCCAGCGGCACTTCGTCGATGGCAACCGGGGTATGGCTACTACCCTAAACAAGCCGGTGCGAGCATAAAAACTCAAGCCTCCGCTGCGGCATTATGGAAAGTGGCTCAAAAAATCGGGAGTCGTGAAAAAGGCTATTACTTTGCCAACATTTTGTGGCGCACACGCGAATGGCTCGACATCTTTTTTGGTGGCGGGAAACCGATTCGCGTTTCTCCTCTGGGGCCGGAACTCAAAGTCGGCGATTATATTGACTCTTGGAAAGTGATTCGCTGCGAGGAAGATCAGTTCCTCTCACTGTTTTTTGGGATGAAAGGCCCAGGGCTTGGACGTTTAGAGATTACCATCAAAGACCATGGTGATGAACGAGAACTGGATATCACCGCTTGGTGGCACCCACAGGGATTTCTCGGGCTACTTTACTGGTTTGCCATGATGCCAGCCCATCTATTCATATTCAAAGGCATGGTCAAAGCCATCGCGAAAGAAGCCGAAAGTATCAGTATTACTCCTCAGGAGGAACAGTCTCTGGAGAATATAGAGAAATAGGCAGGTGATGAGCAATCCCCGCATGGCAATCAATGCACGATTGCTCTCGACTTTCCATCATCTGATGTCGACGCGCAACGGTTCGTCCTTGCGCTTCGAAATCCATCTTGTCAACAGAATGGCAATATCGACACTGTTTTGATTTATTCTCGATAAACTGCTGTGTGACTTCAGCAGCCAACCTCGGACGATGCTCCGCCTCGAAGTTCTCTAACGTAATTTCTCCAGTCAGTTTGTGATAGATGTCGGCTGTAGCGCCGATTTTCAATGCGATTTTAGCAAAAAACTCCCTAGGGACATGGCAATCACTGCACGTAGCGGCAACCACACCCTGAGCATTTTTGAAGTGTGGAGATGCTTGGTACTCCTCAACTATCGTATCCATCCCAATATGGCAACTGTAACAAAACTCGTTGCGATTGGTGTAATCCATACCAACGTGAAAAACACTGAGGGCCGCCCCACCAAGGATAAACGCCAATAAGCCACCAATTGGTATGCCGAGCATCCATTTTCTGTTTGGTTTACGCCATAAACTCATTGGTGTTCATCCCAAAGCAGCGCTAGCGATAACTCGCATAGTATTCTACGAGCGCGTTTAAATCATCGGCACTAAGCCCTTTGAACGCCTCATCCATTTTTTTATCAACGGAGCGTTTGCCTTGCTTAAACTGTTGCAACGTAGTGGCGAGATAGCCCTTCTGCTGACCAGCTAAAATCGAAGCTTCATCCAGAGCGTTACTGCCACCATCCGAATGACAGTTCTCGCAACTTTTCGCGTGGATAGCCTTACCTTTCATCGCTAACGCTTGATCAAAAGACTGCTTAGCTGGCACAAACTCGAGCCCAGCATAATGTTTTGCTAACTCTTCAATCTGCGCCTCAGATAAAGATTTAACTATCGACACCATGTCGCCTTTTTTGCTCGTGTCTCCGTAAGCGTGACTAACAGAATTTGCAGGCCTACCTTCTAGGTAACGTAGCATCTGGTCAAAAAAATTGAATTCGGGAATCCCTGCGATGGTAGGAATATTCGTGTCGGAACTAACACCGTCTGGCCCATGACAGGCTTCACATTCGTATTGTGAAATTAGCTCACTTGGTGATGCTAAACTGTGGGAAACCAAAGCAGAACTGATGGCTAACACTGAGGAAATTTTTAGTGAGAGTTTAATTATCTGGTGCATATTAGACTGACTCCGTAGTAATTATCTTTATTAATCAAAACCAGACAGCGAATAAACGATAAGAAAATCAATTTATAAACGCGACTTAAAACCAACGATATCCAAGATAAAAATATTAAGCCGCAACTATTTAAAGTAGCGTAGTTCAATACCCTTACTTTTTCTGCGCCGACCTCTTAAATCGCAGAAAATCCAACCCAAACAATTGATTTAAAATGATAATAAATTCAACCCCCAAATTCACACACAAAAATAGCGGTTTATTTTAATAATATTTCATATTGCGTCTATACTCTTACAAGCCATGTATTTCGATTTATTCAAGCGATGTAAATATGGATATTTTTCTTTTGTCTTGAATATAAAATTAATATTTCAATCAATCGTTTATTGGAATATTCAACCATTCCCATGCATTCCCACTTACTTTAGGACGAATCGAGAGGGACTATGAACGGTTTAAAGTCGATCGCTACATTAATATTGTTTATTTTACTGCTCACCGGATGTGGTCCAGACAGCAAAAACGATCAGAATACACCACCACCTGCACTTGGTGATTTCGAGATCAGTGTTTCCAAGCCATCATTGGTCACTCAAGAAACCGGAGAAACCAAACTGGTGGTCAATTTTACCGTCAAAGACGCCAGTGGCAGACCTCATGAGCTAGACGAAACGAGAGATTTTCGCATCGCACTTCTTAAAGCAATGCCCTCTCGTGTCGATACACAAAACTCGAGCGATCCAGCCTTTGCCTTCAATGGGCGTCATGGAAACACTTATTGGAAGAGTTTCCATCACTCAAGCAACACCGTAAATAACCGTGCAAGCATGGAGAGTGTTTGGGATGGAACATTAGTAAAAACAGACGAGGGATATCGCTACACGTTTGCCATTCCTGACGTTTTGAAAGTGTCCGATCCTTATACTGCCGACTCTTCTAGCAACAATGGTTTTATCGCTTGGGATGCGAATAAACTCCACCGAATCGTCATGGCGTATGGCGAGCAAGGCAACGGTTTCACCCACGTGTTTGAATGGGTGCCGCAAGAAAGTTCAGATGCAGTAGTCTCCCGCAACGTGATTGAAACAGGCACCTGTGAAAACTGTCATATGGGCGAACCGCTTCATCATGGACCGGGCTATCGCTCAATTAATAACAACATTGCCGTTTGTACCGCTTGCCACAATGACAGTAACCCAGGCGCCGCGCCAGCCAGACGCCCTCTCGCAGCCGTTGTTCATCAATACCACGGTAATGTTTTCAAATTAGGTAGCGACAGAAATAACACCGACACCTACAAACAGCCTGTCGACGAGAATGACGCGCTCGTTACCGACATCAATGGTTTAGTCATTGAAGGCAACCCTTTCCCGCAAGATGCCCGCAACTGTACAACCTGCCATTCAACCGATGTTGCGAAAGCATCAGACGCCAACAATTGGTTTGAAAACCCAAGTCAAGTTGCCTGTGAGACCTGTCACTTGTACCGAGACAGAGGCGCGCATGATAACCAAATCGGTACGGCTTGGGTAAGAAACGGCGAACCACAAAACTCCTGCTCTGGCTGTCACCGACCTTATGACCGAGACGACAATGGCGCTCCAATCATCGGCCAAGACGCGAGCCGAAGTGCTAAAACGGTTCACGTAATGCGTTTAGAGAATCTTGCAAAAGCGCGTGATTCGCTTGAAATCAACGTTGAAAGCGCGCGATTTATTGATGACCAGTTTGAGGTTGAACTAAGAGTGTCGCAAGCAGGCACAGGTATTGGATCCATCAAAGAACTGACCCCTTTCATTAATGAACATGGGCACCTCAATTTGTTGCTGAACTGGGATAACGGCCAAGGCCCGATGGTTGCAAACAACAGTCTCTACGTCGCCGATGATGGCGCACTTGGTGACGGCTGTGAGGCTCAAGGAGAAGGCCTATTCTTGTGTCATAAAGACTTCACTGACGCTGCGATTAAGCCAATCGCCAACTCTACGTTGACGGTTAACATCGCCGACATGCCACTTTGCGCTAACCGTAGAGATGGCGAGCTCGCCGAATGCGTCACGTTTGAAGGCATCGATCTTATCAAATCGCCTTTCGTCATTGCCGCCAATAACGCATCCGGCTCGTTTGATGTGTCTGGTATCAACAAGCAACACAAACTGCCAGTGGGCGCGGACATTTCATCGTGTAACGATTGTCACAAAGAGCTGACTATCCATAAGCTTGGTGAGCATCCACATGCCGCCACCGACTTCCAACAATGTAAAAATTGCCATAACTCTGAACGTTCTGCGTTTTATCCTGGGATGGCAGCTGATCTAAAGTACCACGTGCACTCATTCCACGCCTTTGGCTCCGCTCATAGCGGTGAAGCGCCTTTCCCTGGCGCAGTCAACAACTGTGAGGCCTGCCATACCAATGCTCAATACAACTTACCTAGCCAACAAAATACGCGCCCTTCTCTTGCGAGTGGTAAGTACTTTAGTCCTGCATTAGTCGCCTGTGGCGCGTGTCACTTAGAGTCATCTTTAGCTAATGCTGACCCGGATAGTGTGGCAGGAGATGCGACTCTAAACCATATGCTGAATCACGGCGCGGTATTTGGAGCAGACACAGCAGCACAAGCCATGGGCTCCGAGCAATGTGCAACTTGCCATGCCATTGGTCAGTCACAAGGGGTAGATAAGGTTCACAAGGTATACGACTACCGTTGAATTCGTCATTGAACACAATGCTTTGACAACTAAGGATAAGAAAAGGAAGAGCTATGAAAGCAATGTTTCTGCGGTGGTTGGTAGCTGGGATACTTGGGTTAGGCGTCATCTTCACCGTCAGTTCGGAAGATGTCGCCAAGCCAGAACCCGAAGCGGCGACGTTAACTCAAGAAGAAATTGAAACCATATTAGACACCAAGTTTTCCGAGGGGAAATATTCACGCCGCGGGCCAGATGGCTGCCTTCGTTGCCATGACGATACATCAGATAAACCTGCAACGGGTATTTTCGACAACATTCATGGCAAGTCCGCAAACCTGCATGGGCCAATGAATGATAAACAGTGTGAAGCATGCCATGGCCCAGCGAACAATCACGAGCGCAATCCGCGAAAAGGACAAGTTCGCGAGCCAATGATCACTTTTGGACCAAACTCCCCTGTTCCAGCCGAAAAGCAAAACAGCGTGTGTTTATCTTGTCACCAAGATGCGAAACGCTCGACTTGGCATAGTAGCGAGCACGCTTTTGAAGGGCTTTCTTGTGCAAGCTGTCACCAACTGCATCAAAAAGACGATCCGATGATGGTTGCCGAAATGCAAGCAGACAAATGCACCGATTGTCACTCCCGCACCAAATCGGATATCCACAAACGCAGTCGTCATCCTATTATCGACGGCGTCATGACTTGTTCTAGCTGCCACAATCCACATCAGACATTAAATGAAGCAAGCCTGAACTGGTCAACCGTCAATAACGCTTGTTACGAGTGTCATGCGGAAAAACGCGGCCCATTTTTATGGGAGCATGAGCCAGTAACTGAAGATTGCACATCCTGCCACACACCTCATGGTTCAGTGAACAAAGCCCTGCTCAATAAACGGCTGCCAATGCTTTGTCAGGAATGTCACCGTGTGCCACATGCAAACGTAGCCATTCCTGAAAACGACTTGAGAGTGCGCGGCGGAAGTTGTTTGAACTGCCACAATCAAGTGCATGGCTCTAACCACCCACGTGGTCAAACATTAAGTTATTAGGAGGGAGGCATGAAACTATCTCAACTGTGCATCGCTATTTCCCTTGCTTTTGCTGTGCAAGCGCACGCCAACGATTATTCGTTACAACGTTCTCAACCAGCCGACACTAGCCGCTGGCAGTGCAGTGAATGCAGCAGCGACGGCACATGGAGTGGAGAAGTCAGCGCGGGCGTAGGTTACCTTAACAACGACGGTTCCTCTCGATTCTATAATTGGAATCCGCCCGTTTACGGTACAAACTCTGACAACAAACACTTTAACGCGAGCCTAAAAGCCGATATCGAACAATATGAAGACGACGGGTTCTACAATCGAATCGTCGTCGAAGATCTTGGTTTGCAACGCTTCTTACTGCAGTGGGAAATGGGCCAGTACGACGGATTACGTATCCTCGGCAGTTACAGTGAAACTCCGTATTTCTGGAATCAGTCCTCACTCAGTGCGTATCATCCAAGAGAAGATGCACTCGTTAGTGGTGACCTATCGAAATATGAAAACTCAGTGACGCGAGAGACGTTTAAGTTAGAACTCAAGTACACACCACATACGCCATGGAAGCCATATGCATCCATGAAGCACGAACGTAAAGAAGACACAACTTCGCTCTATTCATCGACCATTCCGGGTTACGCCAACGCGCCGGGATTCATACCCAAAGCCGTCGATCATGAAACCTTAAATACTCAAGTAGGAGTGAGCTACATTGAAGATTTGTGGCTGGTGGATATTGCGTATCGCGGCTCATTTTTCCGCAATGAAAAGTCCGCACTCTATTACGGCGGTGTTACTAACCCTTACGCCAACCACCTTGCGTATGAGCCTGACAACGACTTTCACCAATTTGCTGTCACGGGGAATTATCGGTTGAATCAACAAACGTTCAGTGGCCGCTTACTTTGGTCACAGACGTCTTCTGAAGGCGGGTTAAATCCATTCCCGCAGTCCCCCGTTAACTCCAATACATTCCATGGCGAAACTAACACTTGGCAAATGAGCGCGGATTACCACAACAAACTTTCGCGAGACACTGCTTTCGCCATTTCTGCGGACTATTCAGATAAAGACGATAACTCCGATAGAAACACCATCATCGGATCGACGAGAGAAAAATACGACCACACCAAAACCAAACTGGAAGCAACACTCAAGCATCGTGTTACTTCTGATGTAAAAGTGAATACGGGTTACCATTTTAGACAAGATGAGCGAAGCTATGCCGACCGAAAACGTACCGATGAACAACGCGTTTTTGTTGGGGCCCAGTACCGACCAAATAGACCGTGGCAATTAGGCGGTAAAGTCTCCTACTCTTTTCGCGATGGCTCTGATTGGCAGGACGACAGCAGCGACTCGCCTAATTTGCGCCAATACTATTTAGCCGATAAAGAGAGGATTGAGCTCCGTGGCGACGGCGGCTATGACGTAACAAACGATGTCCAGTTACTTGCTGAGCTTTGGTACGGAAACGACGACTATGTTAAACCCGATATAGGTTTAAGCGAAGGAGAAGATTACGGCTACGATATCAGCGTCAACTTCAATTTACTCGACGGACTAAACGGGCATGTTTTTTACAATCAACAGGTCATCCGCTCCGAGCAACAACAAGCAAACTCTGACGTTGTCGGTTGGAATCGCTACACCACCAAACTCAAAGATGACATCACAACCATTGGCTTTGGTGTGAGTAAGGAGCAGCTACTAGACGACAAACTTTCTATCTCGTTTGATTACAGCTACAGCCAAGCTGATGGAAAATCTTCAACCACATCTGGTGGCTACCAATATCCCGATAACGAGGCGAACTCGTACCGATTTGAGGTCATCGCTGACTATGAAGTATCTGAAAATCAAAACGTGCAGCTTAACCTCCGTTATGAAGACTACTCAGAAGAGGATTACTTGTTTAACAACGAAACCGGAACGATGGGCGACGTTTTGCAAAGCTATGAAGGTCTGTATGGCGGCGTCTATTGGAAATATCGCTTTTAAGCACAGTGTGACGTAACAAAAAAGCATCAGACGTTTAAGCGCCTGATGCTTTCGTATTTCAATTCTACTGCTGTGAGAAGTTGATTAAGCTTGGAAGCTCAAAGGAATCTCAGCCAATTGGTTACCTTCGTTTGCAGGGAAGATAAGGTACTCGCCGTGGTATTTCACCATCGATTTGTAGTCCGTCACTTTATGCACCATAAAGCCCGCTTGCGCTGCTTTCTCAACAAACTCAGCATGGTTGCCACGCACAAACCAGCTCATTGGTTTAACGAGCAACTCGCCGTCGAAGCAGCTTTCGCATTGGTCTGCACATAGTGCCAAAGAATTTTGACCTTCCGTGAAGATTTGGATTTTGCCACAACCAACAAGTTGCTCAGACGTTGATACTTCCCAGCCAGCTTGCTCCATCAAATCAAGAAATGATTCAATATCGGAGTCTTTTATCACTTTGGACTCTTCACCTTCAGGAAAAAACTGAGCGTAAAAAGCGGAAATACGCTTGAAGATAAACAACAAACCAGCGTCATTACCCTTTGAACGACCCGCTTTTTGCCAACGTGTTAAGTCATCGCCTACGGCTCGACCGAAACGCTGAGATTTAAGTGCTTTGGTAACCCAGCGCACTAAATAATGGTTATTCGCAACAGGGGCATTGGCTAACTTACCTGAGCGATGCTCTTGATCTAACTCTTCAAGTGCTGAGTTAACTAAGTTTTGAATTTCTTTGGTGTAATTCGACATTACGCCTTTCTTCCTAAAGTCCAATAAAACAGTGCTGAAAGCACAGAACAAGCAAACATCACAATGATCATCGGCCACGCCACATTACCTGGTAGTGATGCCACCAGCGCGCCAACCAATGAGCCGATACCGAATCTTAACGTCCCCGCCAGAGACGAAGCTGTACCCGCCATTGATGGGTAGCCACTTAAAAGCAGCGCCATCGCGTTACTACCTATCGTCGACAATGTACCGATAAACAGCACAACAAAAGGTACGATACCCCATAATCCGAAGTCCATTAACCAACTTACGAATAAACCAATCCCCGCCAAAAGTTGCACGAACAACCCAAAACGAAGCATGGCATGAGAGCCAACTTTCTTCACCAAGCGACCATTAATACTGGTCATGATGATCATCGCAACAATGTTCAAACCAAATAAATAACCAAAGTGGTCTGGTCGAACACCATATAAATCAATATAAACAAACGAACCCGCGGTCAGAAATGCAAACATTCCGGAAAATGAAAACGCTCCAGAAAGCATCAAACCTATCGCTTCAGGGTTGGAGCATAATCTGGCGTAGTTTCTCATCGTAGTGCGAAAACGAAGCGGCTGACGATTTTCTGGTTTCAACGTCTCTGGGATTTTCCAAAGTACCAGTAGAATTACCACCACAGCGAAAATGGCTAACACCCAAAAGATCGAACGCCAACCAAACCAGATAGCTAGGTGACCACCTATCATAGGCGCGACCAAGGGTGCCATGGTGATAACTAAAGTGACGAAGGACATTGCACGGGCAAAGTCTTCACGGTCAAACATGTCACGCACGACGGCTTGGATAATGACCGCCGCTGCCGCGCCAGCAAAACCTTGTGCTGTTCGCACATAAGTCAATGCATCGATGCCGTTTGTGGTCGCACTCACTACCGCCGCTAATCCAAAGAAAAGCACACCCAAAATCAGTACAGGTCTACGGCCAAAACTATCGGCAAGCGGCCCATGAATTAACTGGCCAATCGCAAAACCTGCCGTATAAGCCGTCAACGTAATCTGAACCGCGCCAGGCGCGACCCCCAAATCTTTCGCAATTGTCGGCATTGCAGGCAGATACATGTCGATCGCCAAAGGCGTCAAAGCACCAATCGCTCCTAATACAAGAAACAATAGAAAACTGATTTGGGATTGCGGAGCGCTTTGAGCTTTTTCTGTCATTCTTTTACCTCTTGTTGGAGCCCTTTCGTCAATACTTGCAGAACAAAGTGAAAATAACGGACGGTTCTCATATCGCTGATACCTAGAAGCCAAAGGCCTGTTCTATCAACGTTCGAGAATCATAAGGGCAAATATGTACCAAGGTGTGACCTTGACGAACTCGACATAGAAAAGCGTGTGAAAGCGAAGTGTGTTTATGGGAAATAAACACAATGCAGTAAAAATGATGGAATTGATTCCACCATTTATTCACCACAGCCGAATGCTTTGCAATAAGAGTATGCATGGCTCAGCTAAATGCAAAGGCATATCACTCAGATGAGTAAGCACACCGGAATTGTCTAGGCACTAATTTTGGTAGGAAAATTAATTTTGAGCCAATTCCTACCAAAAAACTAGTTCCAATTGGGAACTAAAGAATTTCCCATGCCGATAATTAATTCCAAATAGAATCAATTTCTTCCTGCGTGAGGTAGCGATAATCACCAGGTTCTAGTGCCTCATCGAGTTCAATCGAACCAATACGCTCACGATGTAAGTACTCAACTTTATTTCCTAACGCCGCAAACATGCGTTTCACTTGGTGATACTTACCTTCCACAATAGTTAACAATACTTCATTCTCTGCCTCGTTCACGATCTCCAAACGAGCAGGTAATGTTGCTTCTGATTCATTGCGCAAAATGATGCCTTGTTCGAGCTTTTCCGCGTAATCAGGCTGAATCGCATCGACAAGCCAAACACGGTACGTTTTCTCACACTTATGCTTCGGTGAGGTAATGCGGTGAGACCACTTACCATCATCCGTAATCAACACCAAACCGGTTGTGTCGACGTCTAATCGGCCCGCAAAGTGAAGGTTTTCAATTTTAGGCTCATCGAGCAATGCGAATGCAGTTTGGTTGTAGCCATCTTCATGTGAACAAACAAAGTCAGCAGGCTTGTACAACATAATGTAACGAGGGCCAGGAGCACCAATAACACGGTCTTCCCACATTACTTCCGCACCTTCAGGTACTTTAAATGCACCACTTTTTTGAACCTCACCGTCAACGGTGATGTCACCACTTTTGATGATCTTTGTTGCCTGTTTGCGTGTTGCACCCAGAGCGTCACACAAATATTTATCTAAACGCATGAATACCTCATTGAATTATACCCAAGTAACCTCCAAATCTCGGTTTAAAGGTCACTTGGGTATAAAAGTCAGGTATTATAGCGTTCCTCGTTCGAATAGTTGAGCAATTTCACATATTTTCATGTACACACTTCGCCCTTATCAAGCTGACTCGGTTAAAGCAGTCATTCATTATTTTCGTAAACACTCGACACCAGCAGTGATCGTACTGCCTACTGGTGCCGGAAAAAGCTTGGTGATCGCAGAGCTTGCTCGCCTTGCGAAAGGGAGAGTGTTAGTCCTCGCTCACGTTAAAGAGCTAGTCGAGCAAAACCACGCGAAGTATGAAGGTTATGGTTTAAAAGGTTCCATCTTCTCAGCAGGATTGGGGCGAAAAGAAACTGACCAGCAAGTCGTGTTTGCTTCGGTTCAATCGGTGGTGCGTAACTTAGATTCGTTCAAAAATCAGTTTTCTCTGCTCGTTATTGATGAGTGCCATCGTGTGCCGGATGACAAAAACAGCAGCTACCAAAAAGTTATTACTCACTTACGAGAACTGAACCCAGGCATTAAGGTGCTGGGACTAACTGCAACGCCCTATCGTTTAGGAATGGGCTGGATTTATCAGTATCACACCCGAGGTCAAGTACGCACCGAAGAGCCTCGATTCTTCCGCGATTGTATTTTCGAACTGCCGATCCGTTACTTGCTCGACGAAAACTTCCTCACTCCGGCACGAATGATGGACGCGCCTGTTTTGTCTTACGACTTCTCGCAACTGAAACCCGCAAACACCGGACGCTACAAAGAAGCAGAAATGGACATGGTGATCGATAAAGCCAAACGTGCGACTCCGCAAATTGTTGAGCAAATCATGCAATATGCGAGAGAACGTCAAGGTGTCATGATCTTCGCCGCGACTGTCCGACACGCACAAGAGATCCACAGTTTACTGCCTGAAGGCGAAACTGAAATCGTCATTGGTGATACACCTACGCCGGAGCGCGATGCGATCATCCAAGCGTTCAAGAATCGTCAAATAAAATATTTGGTCAATGTTTCGGTACTGACTACCGGGTTTGATGCGCCGCATGTCGATTTAATCGCGATTTTGCGACCAACAGAGTCAGTCAGTCTATACCAGCAGATTGTAGGGCGAGGATTACGCTTATCAGACGGAAAATCAGAATGTTTAGTGCTTGATTACGCAGGCAACAGCTACGATTTATACCAACCTGAAGTCGGTGATCCCAAACCAAACTCTGACAGTGAAATTATCACGATTCCCTGCCCGGCTTGCGGATTCAATAACAACTTCTGGGGTAAGTTGGATAATAACGGTTTCTTGGTTGAACACTTTGGCAGACGTTGCCAAGGTTACTTTGAAGATGAAGACACAGGCGAGCGTGAACACTGTGGATACCGTTTTCGTGCCAAATACTGTGGTGAGTGTGGTGCCGACAACGATATCGCTGCGCGCATTTGTCATGAGTGTGACGCAACGCTTGTTGATCCAGATAAAAAATTAAAAGAAGCCCTTAATCTGAAAGATGCATTGATATTTGAATGCACAGAAATGGACCTGTCAGTATTCAAGTCCAGTGATGGTAAATCTCAACTCAAGGTGACGTATTCTGGTGAACCATACCAAGGAGAAGGCAATGCGTTAGTTCATGAGTTTTGGTCATTGAGTACCAAAAAACAAAAACAAACGTTTAAAGACCAATTTGTGCGCCCTCACTTGGCAGACAAGCATCGCCCTTTTGAAGAGGCTTCACCGACACGTGTTGTTGCCAATCAACATCGTTTCCGTTTGCCTCAGTTTGTTATTGCAAGGAAATCCGGTCGCTTTTGGAAATTGCGAGACAAAATTTTTGAAGACGAGTTGAAATAACGTCTGCAACATTTAGTAAAACTGAACTCGATGATTCACTCTCTGTTCATCTATATCCGATATACTGCGGCTAACGTTCTAGAAAAGGTTTGACTATGTATAAAGCAACGACTTCTCAACATTCTGCGTTACTTTTCGGCCTTATCACGACATTGATGTGTGCACCAAGTTTCGCCAAGCATGACGACTACTATGCATCACAAAATGGTCACGCCATCGTGCAAGATGTCGAAAAGCCTGGAACACGTATTGAATTCGATGAAGATCAAGATGAGGTCTATCGCGCGGTTCAACAAGGATATATACGACCATTTTCGGACCTTTACGCCGCAGTAGAAAACGACCTATACGGCCGCATCATCAAGGTCGAACTTGAAGAAGATGATGATGCTTGGGTTTATGAATTGAAAATCCTGTACAACAATAGCGTCTTGAAAGTTGAGTATGACGCCGCCACGCTGGAAATGCTTGAGATCAAAGGTCGCAGCTTTAACAAAGCGTTAAAGCCACAAAACAACTAAACTGGTCTAATGCGTAATCCCGACACAATGCGTAGCTTACTTCGATAACACTCCAAACATAATAAGAATCACCAATATGAAAATACTTGTCGTTGAAGATGACCCTCGTTTAGGCGAGCAAATCATCGAAACATTAGAAAGTACCGGCTGGGTACCAGAATTATCTCAAGATGGCATAGACGCTCTGTATCGCGCGACATCGGAAGAATGGGACGCTATTGTTCTTGATCTAGGACTGCCGAAATTGGATGGCCTTACCGTGCTAAAAGGCATTCGAGATGAAAACATCAATACCCCTGTCGTTATCCTGAGTGCTCGCGATACCCTAACGCAGCGAGTTGAAGGTCTAAACGCAGGTGCAGACGATTACCTAACTAAGCCGTTTGAAATGGTTGAGCTTATCGCTCGTATTCGCGCGCAACTGCGAAGAGCATCAGGTAACGCCTCTCCTGTGATGCAAATTGGCGACTTGAGCTTGGATACGCGCACTTCTAAAGTAATGTGGCAAGGGCAAGCAGTAAGCTTAACGGCGCTGGAGTATAAAGTGGTCGCTTACTTTATGCATAACCCAGAAAAAGTAATTTCTCGCACCGAACTCGTCGAGCACATTTACAAACAAGACTTTGATCGTGACTCCAACACAATCGAAGTTTTTATCGGCCGAATTCGCAAAAAAATCGCGCCAAAGATCATCAAAACTGTCCGAGGGTTGGGATACCAATTAAATGCCGAATAAGAACAGGCTACCGTTGAACGCAATAAAACGACTGAGTATCAAAAGTCGCCTCGTTTTAGCGGCGATCGTTTGGTTGACGGCAATGATCCTCGCAGCTGGTGTGACGATACCGACCCAAGTGTACAACTATATGGTTGACGACACTCGCTCACAGCTGAGCATTTTTATGGATGAAATCGCCGCTCAGTTAGAAGTCGATGAGACTGGGCACCTCTCACTCGCTGCTCTGCTCTCAGATCCTCGATTTAACCGACCTTACAGTGGTTTATATTGGAGTGCCTCTACTGAGACGAGTCTCGAGCGTTCTCGTTCTTTGTGGGACAAAAAAATCGAATACAAAGGTCTGGATAACGATGCTTACGGCGCGAGAGGCGAAAAGCTGATTACCATAGAAAAAGCTCTGTACTTACCAGATTACGATGGGCCTATCCATATCATTATTGGTATTGACGAAGAGCCTATCAAAAGCACCCTGCAAACGCTAATCGGGCAACTCTGGCTTATTTTAGGCTTATTATTCGCAGGGGTTCTTGCCGTCATTTTGCTGCAAATTGCATGGTCATTGAGTCCGCTTACGAAGTTACAAAAAGAGTTGGCCGAGCTGAAGTCTGGTAACAAAAAGAGTCTAGAAGAAACCTATCCGAAAGAGATTTCTCCTCTTATCTTCGACCTCAACGCTCTGCTTTTCCATTACCAGGAGTTGTTAGAACGAGCTAGGAATCATGCAGGCAATCTCTCACATGCGCTAAAAACCCCACTTTCTGTCCTAAAAAATGAAGTACAGACGTTAGAACCTGATACGCAATCCCGTCTGCGTACTCCGATCAATCAAATACAAGATCATATCGATTACCATCTGGGCCGTGCTCGCATGGCGGGGTCTATGAATATTTTATCAGTGAAATCGAACCCAGCAGAGCGTGTAGATGCTATATCAATGGCGTTTGATAAAGTGTATGCGAGCCGAGATATCTCCTTAATTAATGAACTTGATTCAGAGCTGAATGTAGCGGTAGAGCAGACCGATCTCGACGAAATGCTGGGTAACTTGCTTGAAAATGCCTATAAGTGGGCCAACAACATGATTCGTGTGCACTCCTCTCAGGATAAAGACAATATACACATCATCATTGAAGATGACGGACCAGGTATCCCTAAAGAGAAACTGAGTCAAGTAATCAAGAGAGGCGTTAGATTGGATGAAGCGACCCCTGGGTCAGGTCTTGGTCTAAATATAGTCAGTGAAATGGCACACAGTTACCGAGGTCAATTAACACTGGAAGCGAGCGCTTTAGGTGGCTTAAAAGCATCTTTAGTCTTGCATCTCAGCCGAACATAAAGCATATAACGCATAAACTTTGTTCTTCGGACCATGATTAGTAAACCGATGAAAATGAAGCCGATGTGAACAAAATCCAAGCAAAGCGTTAAAAGGGATAGCCTTACACCCAGATAAATCATACCTTTTTGTTGATTTGGGGACGATTTGGGTTGCCCATTTATAAGTGGAATGATAGTATCCGCGCTCGCTTGAACAGTTCCTGTTTCAAGCTTTACCACGAACAACAAGGTCGCATTGTTGATTGTGAACATTTGATTTTTACTAATTTGAGAGTAAATACTATGAAATTCGAAGCAGTAGTACGTACTGAACTAGGTAAAGGTGCGAGCCGCCGCCTACGTCACGCTGGCAAATTCCCTGCAGTTGTATACGGCGGTGAAGAAGCAGCAGTAGCTATCGTTCTTAACCACGACGAGATCGTAAACCAAATGGACAAGCCTGAATTCTACGAAGGCCTAGTTCTAGTTATCGATGGCAAAGAAGTTAAAGTTAAGCCACAAGACGTTCAACGTCACGCGTTCAAGCCAAAAGTTGAACACATGGACTTCATCCGTATCTAATTCCCTACCAAGGAATTAATCGGATTAAATCCAAACCTTTTGCATTAAAGATAATCGGACTTACCAACCGAGACATCTAAAAAATTTCAAAACCCCGGAGTCTTACCACCTCCGGGGTTTTACTATATGTGGCATATAACAATTGATTTATGAACGGGCAACGTACTTCACTAAAGTGAGATCCGTCAGCGTCATACAGTCTATGATTTCCGTCTCTTCCTCTCCAGTACGTACAAAACCACACTTCTTGTAAAAGTTAAGCCCCTGTTTATTGGTATCCAGTGCTTTCAGGCTTATCTGCATAACGGGCGTAGAGAGTAGACGCGTTTCTAGTTCATCTAACAATGCACTCCCTGCCCCTTGCCCATAATGCAAAGGAGAGACATAGCAACATGTTACCCACGCCGTTTTATCTTCACAGGTGTGGTTAGGTAGTTCGTAACTTAAAAAGCCGACGATTTCCCCTTGTCTCTCAACGACGATCAATTGGGCCAGTTGCTCAGTCATGACTCGCGTCCACATCCTTTCTCGGCGCTCAATCGTAAACTGATCGATGTAGCTCTGTGGCATTAACCCTTTGTATGCTACCTGCCACGAATCAACATGTATCTTGGCGATTTGAGTTGCTTCCTCTCTGACTGCGTTCCTTACTGTGTATCTCATTACTATCCTTTCTTAAAATTCACCACTTACAAATTCTTTCAACCCTACTCTTTAAATCGAAGCTCAAAGCGAGCAGCCACAGATGCAACGCTTTACATTACTCCATTTCATTTTCATTAATTCAATGATAGTGCACATCGTAATATCCGAAGAAAACGCCTCGTTATTTACGTTTCACTTTCGCTCATTAGATTGAATCTATTTGTTTTAACATCCGGGTATCGAAAGCGGGATAAACACGGTAAGGTATCGAATAAGAATAAATAAACGATATCTAAGGCATAAGATTTCTAAACGGTCGCAATTATAGTACAGAGAGAAATACCCTTTCTGGTTGTATTAAACAGAGTAAGCCAAGATCAAACGAGTTTGGGTTTTACAGTGATCATTTTATATACAAAACATTTCCCTCATCATCAGAGCGAAAATTTATAACGATTTGTGTCATAGCTGCTAAGAAAAACATGAACTTGGCAAAATAATCACCAAAATCAGCGCTATACTTCGCAAAAATGCGCATTGATTCACACAAACCACATTCATTCAATTGGCCACTTCACAAAATAGCCCCCTCCCTCTAATTTCAATATACTAAAAACTATTTCTGTTTAATTGGAGACGTAGTTTGCAGGCTTATTAATTCATGTCTCCGATAGAAGTATAAATAAGAGATAGATCACTAAAGTTTCACATTAATTCCGTATATTTCACGCCGTAACAATAACAAAATCACAAAGAAAGGATCCCTTATGAAGTTTTCCAAATCTCTTTTGGTAATGGCAGTGGGCGCTGCGCTAGCAGGATGCGGCTCAGACAGCGATAATTCTCCAGTAACCTGCGAGACTGAAGATTCTTGTACTAAGTTCACCGTTCTCCACACTAACGATAACCACGGTCGCTTTTGGCATAACAGCGACGGCGAATATGGCATGGCTGCGCGTCACACTTTAATCGAATCTATTCGCGCAGAAGTCGAAGCAAAAGGCGGTGAAACCATTCTGCTATCTGGCGGTGATATTAATACCGGCGTACCAGAATCAGACATGCAAGATGCGGTTCCAGACTTCGTAGGGATGAACCTACTTGGTTACGATGCAATGGCTGTCGGTAACCACGAGTTTGATAACTCACTAGATATTCTCGATATGCAAGCTGAGCTAGCTGACTTCCCTATGCTGGCTGCGAATATCTATAAGAAAGATACCAATGAGCGTTACTTCGACCCTTACAAAGTATTTACTATCAACGGCCTTAAGATCGCTGTTATTGGTCTAACCACCCAGGACACGGCGAAGCTAGTTAATCCAGACAACGTATCAAACATCCACTTCGAAGACCCTCAAGTTGAAATCAAAAAAGTACTTAAGGAAATCGAAGAAAACGAAAAAGTAGACCTAGTATTTGCAACGACGCACATGGGTCACTACCAAGATGGTAATAATGGTAGTGAAGCACCAGGGGACGTGAAGCTCGCTCGCTCTCTCGAAGAGGGACAACTAGACGCTATCATCGGTGGTCACTCACAAAACCCAGTGTGTATGGAGCCAGGTACCAATGAGTATGCTGATTTCAAACCTGGTGATGATTGCGCGCCAGACCAACAAAAAGGCACTTGGATTATGCAAGCGCATGAGTGGGGTAAATATGTGGGTCGTGCGGACTTCGAATATTACGACGGCAAGCTTCACTTAGCGAACTACGCACTGATTCCTGTAAACCTTCTGGACGACAACGATGAAGTGATCGGTGAACGCATTCAACAAGATGCGACGGTAAAAGCGTTACTACTGCCATACCAACAGCAAGGTCAAGAGTTATTAGATGAGAAGATTTCTAATACAACGGGTAAGTTAGAAGGTGATCGTAACGTAGTTCGCTCTCAACAAACTAACCTAGGTCATCTACTGGGCGAGGCATACCGTACTTACAAAACGGTAGGTGCTGACTTTGGTGTGATGAACTCTGGCGGTGTGCGTGATTCAATCCAAGATGGTGACATCACTTACCGTGATGTACTTACAGTCCAGCCGTTCGGTAACTTCGTGACTAAAGCGACAATGACAGGTCAAGAAGTAAAAGAGTACCTTGATGTCGTAGCAACGAAATCTGCAGGCTCTGGTGCTTACGCTCAACTGGATAACATCACTTTAGATGTAGATTGTGATGCTGGCTCAGTAACCATTACCGACATTAACGATAAAGGCTTCGATCTAGACGCAACGTACACATTCTCTGTAATCAGCTTCAGTGCTGCTGGTGGCGATAACTATCCAATCATCGATGTTCAATCCACCCAGCTAACCGATGCATACGTTTTACGTGAGTTCTTCGTAAATAACCCACAGATCTCTGCGGATAGCTACAACAAGAACTTAGAAAACATCAAGTACTTCAGTAACGGTCAAGCTGTGAAAGGTTGCCCAGCAACTAATAGCTAAAACACCTTACACTCTGACGCGAAGAGCTTTTAGAAGTTGTTCCGTCAGAGCCTCCCTAAAAACCGAAGCGTGACGCTTCGGTTTTTTTATTTTCGTTAAAGTGCTGAAAATTATCGCCCTTCATAAAGTGTTCAAAAATTATTCATTTGTGTTGTTGACGCCCATGTGCTGGGCTTCTATGTTTGATAAGGTCTTTCGAAAATACAGATTCATCAACTAACTTTTCGCTATGAAGTTTCGTAGCTTAGTGGATGATTCTAGGAAAGATGTGAATGGCGTTACAAACACTGCTCTCAAACAATTTGTCTTTTTGACCTAAAACGAAGGTGATTCGCCGCCAAGCGTTCACCAATGAGCAGCGATCTGGACGTCAATATGTTCAAACTGCTGCCATCGAGTTCAGGAGGTCAAAAATGAAACGAGCCAGCAATAGCTACAGACTTCAAATGATCAAAGAAGTGGTTACCCGTAGAGAGCGCGAAGCTTGCACGGATCCTATGGCGAGATACATTCATCAGCTGATGGATGAACGCCCGACAAGTAAATTAGATGTTGAATTCAATCATCGATTTTCAGGAAGCCACTTTGACGAACATGCTGGGGGATGGGTCAGTGACCGTTGGTCAATGAAGTAGCGCGAATTTAGCGAACTTGCCTTACACGCACCGCATAGTAAGAGCTAATACGGTCCCGGCTCATCATTGATTATTGCCGAGCCGGGATAATTCGAAATTTAAAAGAGATCTTGCTGTGGTGATAATTCTTCTTGAGACTCTTCTGCCTTTCCCTTCCCTGCCAATACCTTTCTTCTATAGCGCTGACGGCATAGCTTAATTACATGCAACTGTTGAGCAGGGGTATAAGTGAGCCAGTTAAATCGCTCTTCTCTTTTACGCATACATCCTTTGCAATACCCTTTCTCGTCAACACTACAAATACCAACGCAAGGGTTTGGGACGGTAAAAAACTCTAGTTGCTCCATGCTCTAACCGTTTTTTGCTCGCTGTGCTGTAATGATATTATAACGACTTCAATATACGCTCCCAACCGTGCTATACATCTTGCACCTCGAAGCCGTGTGAGTATATAAACTGGACTCTGTCACAGTAATACGAAACTATTACCTTATGCTGACAAAAACAGTGTTTTATTACCTATACTTACCACGTTTTCTAAAAACGGAGTCTATAAAATGAAGCTTAGCCTAAAAACGTTAGTTACAGCAATCTCTCTTCCTGTTCTTATGACTGCATGTGCTAGCAACGGTGACAATGTGAAAGAAATTACGGCTCAAGATTTACAGCACCATAATTGGGAGCTGGTTCAGATTGATGGTAAAAACATCGAATTAAAAGAACGTCAGCAAGCGCCTCGCTTAGAAATCGGAGAAAATCTGACTGCAAATGGTAACGCGGGGTGTAACAACTTCTTTGGTCAAGCTGAACTAAAAAACAATCAACTACGCATCGAAAAAATGGGAATGACCATGAAGATGTGTATGGATGACCAAATGAAAATTGAGCAAGCGATGTCTGAAACTCTTACTGAATGGAGTGATATAACGCTAACCAAAGAAGGGCTAATGCTTAAAAATGACGATCACGAACTAACGTTTCAGTTGCGTGATTGGGTAAACTAAGTCCCATTTCATATTCTAAGAGCAGCCATAAAATGGCTGCTTTTTTTATGCCTCCTAATCCATATCAAAGCAGGCAGGATGTCTGTTTCGCACGTTTCGGTTAGCAAAATCGTTTAAAACGACAAACTCTTTCCCTCTTTACGCCCTCAACGCCACGTCTACGACGCGGGTTCAGTCTTCCAAATCAACATATCGAAGTTGCTTGAGGACAATAATTTTCAATTACTTGAAAGAATATCGTCAAACAAGCGGTCCGCTCTTGTATACCTAAAACGACATCAGAATTGTCCTTTCTTCGTTTTGCTTCACATTGAGAATAATTCTTTGAATCAATGAGTGATTCCGTTTGGGATTGGCATTGATAATAGAGAGAGATGGATTACTATCCTTGTAACAAAGCGGAGCGACTTGTTTAGACGTCAATAACGTCGGAAACGAGAATAAAAAGACATAACACGGAATAGATATGAAAAAGCTACTCAGTACCGTTGGCATTTTAGCCACCACTTTCGCGACATCTTCTTTTGCCAACTCACCGGTTGCTAGTGAATGGCAAAAAATCGAACAACAAGCCGACGGACAATCCGTCTACTTTCATGCTTGGGGCGGAAGCCAAGAAATTAATCGCTACATCCAGTGGGCGAGTAGAGAGCTAAAATCGCGTTATAACGTGACGCTAAACCACGTTAAAGTCACCGATATTTCTGAGACCACCACTCGACTTATCGCAGAAAAAGCCGCAGGTAAAAACAGCGGTGGCAGTGTTGATATGGTTTGGATCAATGGCGAAAACTTCAAATCAATGAAGGATAACCAATTGCTGTTTGGTCCTTTTGTTGAAGGTTTGCCAAGCTGGCAATACGTCGATAAATCATTGCCAATTGATGTGGATTTTTCAGAGCCGACTGAAGGTTTGGAAGCACCTTGGGGTGTGGGGCAATTAGTGTTTATCCATGATGAGCAAACCCTGCATAACCCTCCTCGATCATTTGCTGAAATGCTGAGTTACGCAAAGGCGTTTCCAAATCGCCTAACTTACCCTCGCCCACCAGAGTTTCATGGCACAAGCTTTATTAAAGCATTACTCATTGAACTGTCTAACAACGCCCCTGCTCTGCAACAACCAGTTACCGATGACACGTTTGAACAAGTTACTCAACCGCTATGGGCTTACCTAGATGAGTTCCATAAAGTCGCTTGGCGCGGTGGTAAACAGTTTCCAGGCGGTACAGCAGAAACCCTTCAACTACTGGATGATGGTCAGACTGACCTGGCAATTACCTTTAACCCGAACGCGGTTTTCTCTGCGCAGTCGAGCGGTAACCTTGCAGAAACCACCAAAGCGTATGCGATGGACGCTGGTGCACTCTCAAACATCCACTTTTTAGCGATTCCTTGGAACGCAAATGCCAGTGCTGGTGCGCAAGTTGCGATAAACTTTTTATTGAGCCCTGAAGCACAATCTCGCAAAGGTAACCTTAACATCTGGGGCGATCCTTCAGTGCTAAGCAGCCAATACCTAACTGGTTCGGCCAAAAACACGCAACAATTCAAATCTATCGCTGAGCCACATCCAAGCTGGCAATCTGCCTTAGAAAAAGAATGGTTGAAACGCTACGGAAATTAATAAGAGCCCATGTTAAGAGCGCTATATTTAGTCATTATCGCAGTTTGTATTTTGCCTACCATTCCGGGACTACTCGGAGTGGTGGTCTCTGCGCTCGGTTATGTGCCTCCTATCGGCTTGCACCACTTTTCTTTAGATGGCTTTAACGCTGTTTTTGATTGGGAGGGTGTTTGGACATCCATCGGGCTGACTTTCTACTCTGCCATTTTCAGTAGCTACTTGGCTTGCTTGATCACATTTGCGATTTTGCAAGCATCGTGGGGCAGCAAGTTTTGGCGAAAAATTGAAGTAAGCCTCTCACCACTTCTTGCCATGCCGCACGTAGCGTTTGCGATTGGCTTTGCGTTCTTGTTTGCCCCAACTGGTATGGGCGTTAGGGTTCTCAACCAACTGTTTGGTTACGATCCCAATGCGCAAACGGTGAATGACTTAGCATTGCTGATTAAAGATCCGCATGCACTCGGTTTGATCATCATGCTTGCGATTAAAGAAGTGCCGTTTTTATTGTTGATGAGTATTCCAATTCTTCAGCAATTGAAAGTCGATAAGATTGAAAAAGTCAGTCACTCAATGGGCTACAGTTCGGCGCAAGCGTGGTTGAAATGCGTGTTCCCACAGTGGATAGCAAAACTGCGCTTTCCAATGCTGGCGGTATTGGCTTACAGCTTGTCGGTTGTCGATGTTGCATTGATTATTGGCCCTACCAACCCACCAACATTTGCGGTTTTAGTGTGGCAGTGGTTTAACGACCCTGATTTATCGCTACTACCAAGAGCTGCCGCAGGCGCGGTAGTGTTGTTTGCGATCGCTAGCCTTTTGATTGGATTTGCACGCTTGATAGAATGGTGTATTACCAAAGGCTTCAAACGCTGGCAGTACTCTGGTCGAAACGGGTTTCGTTTACCCGGTAAGACCCTGTTTTCACTGATTGCGCTACTCGCTCTTCTAATGATTCCACTCATGGTGGTATGGAGCTTTGCTCAACGCTGGCGCTTTCCAGATTTACTACCGAGCCGCTATAGCCTGCGATTTTGGGAATATGAGTGGCACAGCATTCTTGGCACACTGGAGCAGAGCATGCTGATTGCCGTTATCAGCGCGACCGTCGCTCTAGCCCTTGCCTTGATCGCACATGAGTATCGACTTCGTTATCGCTGGCAGGTGCCCGGTTACATCATCGCCATCCCAATGCTGATTCCTCAGCTATCGGTGCTATTCGGTATGCAAATAGTGACGCTGTATTTAAACAGTAACGCGTATTTCTTTTGGGTATGCTGGGCGCATGTGTTCTTCGCATTCCCATTTATTTACCTCTCGCTAGACGGACCGTGGCGCAGCTTCGATAACGGCTTAACTCACGTCGCACTCAGCTTGGGTAAAACACCGATGCAAGCTTGGTTAAAAGTGAAACTGCCAATCCTCCTACCTGCGATTGCATTCGCATGGGCGGTCGGTATTAGCGTAAGTCTGGCGCAATACCTACCGACATTGGTGCTAGGAGCTGGGCGCATTAGCACCATCACAACCGAAGCCGTTGCTCTATCCAGTGGTTTTGACCGACGTGTTACCGCGATTTACGCCATTTGGCAAGCTCTGCTGCCATTCTTGTTCTTCTCTTTTGCGATACTACTAAGCCGCTTACACGTGAAGTATCGCCGCTTGTCTATAAAAGGTTTACTACTGAATGAGTCTTTGTCTCGAAAACCTCGCCATCCGTAAAACCAATGGCGACACGCTTTTCTCAGCGTTCAACATGACCGTAGAGAAAGGTGAAATTGTTACTCTGATGGGACCAAGCGGTTGTGGTAAATCCACTTTGTTGGATGCCATTGCTGGACACCTCTCCGCCGAGTTCAACTACTCTGGCTCCATTACGCTTGATAACGAAAAGTTGGATGCCCTCCCTGCACATAAGCGGCAGGTTGGTATTCTGTTCCAAGAAGATTTGCTCTTCCCTCACTTAACGGTGTGGGAGAACCTTGCATTCGCGCTACCAAACTCAATCAAAGGTGAGGAGCGTAAAGCACACGCCATGCAAGCACTGAAGAACATTGCATTGACCAAACTTGCCGAATCCTTCCCAGATCAAATCTCCGGAGGACAACGCGCCCGTATCTCATTGACTCGTATGCTGCTGGCAAAGCCGAAAGTTGCGCTACTTGATGAACCCTATAGCAAGTTGGATAAAGACCTGCGTGTACAATTTCGCAATTGGGTGGTCGAACAATTACAGCAAGCGAACATCCCTACTTTGATGGTAACGCACGATGAGGATGATATTCCTAATGGCAGCCGCTGCCTAAATTGGCCGTGGGAGACAAACCATGCTTGATAGCCTGAGTATAAAGCTCATCCGCAAACCGCTGGCCATCAGTGCGACATACCTCGATAAATGTGGCATCACCGCAAATCAGACGACAGTATTTGGTTTTGTGCTTGGCTGTTTTGCCCTACCAGCTTTGATCGCCGAACAGTACTTGTTGGCGTTGCTGTTTATTTTGCTGAACAGAATTTGTGATGGATTAGACGGCGCACTGGCGAGAATTCAAGGCATTACCGATGCGGGTGGTTTTCTCGATATCAGCTTGGATTTTCTGTTCTATTCCCTGATTCCTTTTGGTTTTGTGTTGGCAAACCCAGAACAAAATGCCATTGCAGGGGCATTTTTGATTTTTTCCTTTGTCGGGACGGGAAGCAGCTTTTTGGCTTTTGCCATCATGGCAGGCAAACAAGGCATCGATAATCCAGTGTATAAACACAAATCTCTCTACTACATGAGCGGTTTAACCGAAGGTACTGAAACCATTGGTTGTTTGGTGCTATTTTGTTTGTTACCGCAACACTTTGCCGTCATTGCTTATATCTTTGGTGCAGCATGTTGGTTTACCACATTCACACGTATTTACTCTGGGTTTCATACGCTTAAAGGCCATTAAACCACTTAGAAGTTCACGTTTTCTTGAGAGAACAGCCGCTAAGTACCTGTTTTATATAACACTAAAGCATATATTAAATTGGGGTATATACTCTTTGGATGGAGAGAAATCATTCGGAGGCTATATGAAAAAATACGTCAAGCTAGGTATGCTGCTCATCATGTCTTGTATTGTTATGCTTAGCGGCTGTACCTCACCTAACCCGTACGGAGATGCATACGGCTCTTCAGACACACGCAAAGTTCAGCAGGTTTACTACGGAACGATTGAAAAAGTTGAACCAGTAACCATTGATGCCTCTACCCAATCCAACGCCATAGGTACAATCGCTGGTGCCGCCGTGGGTGGTATATTAGGCTCAAAAGTCGGGGGCGGCTCTGGCTCGGATATCGCAGCTATTGGTGGTGGTCTGTTGGGTGGTTATGCCGGCAGTAAAGCCGCTGAAGCAACCGCGAAACGAAATGGTGTGAATCTGACCATTCGCTTAGAGGATGGAAAAATAATCTCTGTCGTTCAAGAAGCAAACCCAAACATGATTTTTCAGCCAGGCCAAGCGGTTCAAATCAACATGTCTGGTAATGACGCAAGGGTTGTACCTCGCTAATTTGAACACGATGACTCCGTTCCATTGGTCTGCTGTTTTGTTTCAAAGAGCTTAATCCGCGCAAGCGTACGTTGCTTACTCATCGGCTTGCGCGATTCTATTTGTATCAAGTTTGATCGTCGTCAATGGAACATCAATCTCCCACACCTTTCGATGTTCAAATGACATCAAGTTGCTAGCATGAGCCCATTCCAGATAACTTTGGGCTTGTTATGACTCCGACTGTTGACCATGTACTCCTTAATATCGCGCTAAACCTCAGCTCTAATCGCTCTCACGAACAGCAATATCAAAACCTCATTGATGGGGTCGCGCAAGTATTCCCATGTGATGCTAGTTGCCTGTTTATCTTCGATGAGGATGGGTTTCTGACTCCTGTCGCGGTAAAAGGCTTATCCAGCTCGGTCTTAGGTCGTCGCTATTTCCCCAAAGCACATCCACGCTTAGATGCCATTATTCATAGCCGCGCACCTGTGCGTTTCGATGCCGATTGTTCACTGCCGGATCCTTTTGACGGCACACTATTAACCGAAGACCAGTGCATTGATGTTCACGATTGCATGGGCTTTAGCTTGCATGTGGAAGGCCAACTTGTTGGCGCACTAACTATGGATGCCCTAACGGTGGGCGCGTTTGATGACATTGACCCTGTCGCTATCGAAACCTTTGCGGCTTTGACCGCTGCAACATTGCGTAACATTGCGCAATTAAAAGCGCTCAAAGCACAAAACCAAAAGCAGAAAAGCGTCACTCAAACCCTTATCCAGCAAGCCCGTTCCCAACATGGCGAAATGGTGGGCTTGAGCCCGCAGATCAATCAGTTACGAAACAACATTGCGACCGTTGCTCAATCGGATTACGCGGTACTTATCACAGGAGAGACCGGTACTGGTAAAGAACTGGTCGCGCACTCGGTACACGCGCAATCTCATCGTAGCGATAAGCCGATGATTTACGTCAACTGTGCGGCTTTACCAGAAGGTCTGGCAGAGAGTGAACTGTTTGGCCATGTCAAAGGCGCATTCACTGGAGCCAATAGCCACCGCGCCGGTAAGTTTGAGCTGGCAGACGGTGGAACGATTTTCCTTGATGAAGTGGGCGAACTGCCTTTGATTTTACAGGCAAAATTGCTACGTGTGATCCAACAAGGCGAGCTACAACGTGTAGGTAGCGATCAGCATTTGATGGTCAATGTGCGCATCATCGCCGCGACCAATCGACAATTAGAAAAAGAGGTCGAAGCTGGCACGTTTCGAGCAGACCTTTTCCACCGTTTGAACGTGTTCCCAATCCAAGTCCCCTCACTGCGTGCCCGTGACGGTGATATTCCCGTTTTAGCAGGATACCTGTTAGAAAAAGTACGCCAACAATTTAATGCGCCCAATCTGCACGTTCATCCTAAAGTGTTGACTCAGTTGGAGTCTTTACCTTGGTACGGAAACGTACGCGAGCTCGAACACACTTTAACTCGCGCGGCTTTACACGCCATTCAACAAGGCGCAAGTACGATCATGCTTAACCATTTCGACACCTCACTGGCTCTCGATGATGTAAAAAACACATCGCATTATCTGCCTAAAGAAAGCCAGCCAATGCGAGAGCTAATAGAAAGCTATCAGCGTGATTTAATTGAACATGCTTTGAGCCAAACTGGTGGCGTTTGGGCAAAAGCAGCGGAGTTTTTGCAAATGGATCGCGGGAACTTATATCGGATGGGTAAAAAGCTCGGGATCAATAAATAACCAACCACAAGAAGCCGATGTAATTAAGACATCATATGCGTTGTCTTAATTACATCAACCACTCATCTAAAAACGATAAAATTAAATATAAATCAATAAGATAAAAATTGGCACGCTTTCTGCTCTCTAGTGGTCAACATCACGACTATTAAAACCATCACTGGAGAACCCAATATGTTCTGTATTCAATGTGAACAGACAATTCAAACCCCTGCTGTTAAAGGTTGTTCTTTTGCACAAGGCATGTGTGGCAAAACTTCTGAAGTATCAGACCTACAAGACGTGTTGGTTTACACACTGCAAGGGGTTTCTTTTTGGGCATCAAAAGCACTTGAATTCAACATCATTAACGATGAAATCAACCAATGGGCACCCAAGGCATTTTTCTCTACATTGACGAACGTTAACTTCGACCCTGAACGCATCCTAGAGTTAACTTCTCAAGCCGAAACGTACAAAGCATTGTTAAAAGAGCAAGTGATGTCTGCAACAACGCTTGCCGATACCGAAGTCGCTGACATTCCTGCGGTTGCTCACTTCGAGCTACCAAACAGCGCAGAAGCGATCTTAGCTTTTGCTCCTCAAGTCGCGGTTAACCGTGGTAAGGACCAAGTACATGAAGATGTTATTGGCCTACGCCTACTTTGCCTATACGGACTTAAAGGTGCAGCCGCGTACATGGAGCACGCACGTGTTCTTGAGCAAACCAACAACGATATCTATGCCGAATACCATGAAATCATGGCGTGGTTGGGCACAGATCCTGAAGATCTTGGCGAACTACTTGATTGCTCAATGCGCATTGGCCTGATGAACTACAAAGTGATGGAAATGCTCGACCAAGGCGAAACAACGACCTTCGGCCATCCAGAACCAACCACGGTGAACGTCAAACCAGTAAAAGGCAAATGTATTCTTGTCTCTGGCCATGATTTGCATGACCTAGAAAAAATCCTGCAACAGACCGAAGGCAAAGGCATTAACGTGTACACCAATGGTGAAATGCTGCCTGCACACGGCTACCCTGAGCTGAAGAAATACTCTCATCTTGTCGGTAACTACGGCAGCGCATGGCAAAACCAGCAGAAAGAATTCGCCAACTTCCCAGGCGCAATCGTAATGACGTCAAACTGTTTGTTGAATCCAAATGTGGGTCAATACGCAGACCGTCTATTCACCCGTAGTATTGTTGGCTGGCCTGGAGTGGCTCACATCGAAGGCGATGATTTTAGCCAAGTGATTGAATGTGCTCTAGCGCAAGACGGTTTCCAACACGATGAAATCGAACACCACATCACGGTTGGTTTTGGTCGCAATGCACTGATGAACGCCGCCCCTGCGGTTATCGATCAAGTGAAGCAAGGCAACATCAAACACTTCTTCCTAGTCGGCGGTTGTGATGGTGATAAAGCGGAACGCAGCTACTACACCGATTTTACGGCTGAAGCGCCAGAAGATACGCTAATCCTGACCTTGGCGTGTGGTAAGTTCCGTTTCAACAAGAATACGTTTGGCGATATCAACGGCATTCCTCGCCTATTGGATGTGGGCCAATGTAACGATGCTTACTCTGCAATCCAGCTTGCACTTGCACTAGCGAAAGAGTTTGACTGTGACATCAATGAACTGCCACTCACGCTTGTGCTTTCTTGGTTCGAGCAAAAAGCGATCGTTATCTTGCTAACGCTATTTGCATTGGGCGTGAAAGGCATTTACACAGGCCCTACTGCACCAGCATTCCTAACGCCAAACCTAATCGCCATCATCCAAGAGAAGTTCGATATGCGCAGTATTGGCAATGTTCAGGATGATCTAAAAGCCATCCTAGCAGCCTAATAAACTTGCTTGTTACGCGCCTCCTTACGCGGAGGCGCTATCTATTTCGAACCAAAAATAGCCACAACCAAAGAGATTGTTATGTTTTTTGAATGGCAAGGTAACCAACCCGTCACACTCCGTTGCATCGACAAATACTTCGAAACACACGACACCGTCAGCATAAAATTGGCCGAACTAACCGAATCACTTCTGTTTCAGTTTAAGCCTGGCCAGTTTATTAACTTGGGCGTCGAAATTGATGGAAAAATGGAGTTTCGTGCCTATTCAATCAGCTCTATCAATGAAGACGATCACCTTCAACTCACCATCAAACGAGTATCTGGCGGTAAAGTATCGAACTACATCGTTGACTCGCTGCTGCTCGGTGATACCGTTCAAGCATTACCACCAGCGGGCGAATTTAACTGCATTGACCACCCACCCGTGTTACGTGATGGCGAAACAAAAGCCTTGCTTATCAGTGCAGGTTGCGGCGTCACGCCCGTATTTTCGATGGCAAAACACTGGCTGAGTAATCACTATGAAAACGACAACGATGTGGACATCGCATTTCTTCATATCGCACGCAGCCCAGAAGAGACGATTTACTACGATCAACTAGAAACGTTCGACGCTGTGTATCCCAACTTCCATTTAAAGCTGTTGCTAAAAAACCGCGAAGGAACGTCACATCCACAAGGTCGTTTGAATGCCGACTGGCTTAAAGAGCTTGTTCCTGATTTCAAGCAACGCACCGTTTACCTGTGTGGTCCAAGCCAGTTTATGCAAGATGTTCACGGTTATTTGAATGACCTTGGTTTTGACATGACGAACTTCTACCAAGAGAGTTTTACGCCAGCGACTGGCGCAGAAACATCGATCTCCGATGAAGTTGTTCGTGTTTCTGTTCCTGACTTTGCTCAAACCATCGATGCGCAAAAAGGTCAGGTACTGGCCGATGTGCTTGAAGGCGCAGGCTTACCATTAATCGTCGCTTGTCGTAGCGGCATTTGTGGCTCATGCAAATGCAAGGTTCGTCAAGGCAACGTCTCTTCCACCAGCCTAGAAACATTAACGCCAGAAGAAATTGAACAAGGCTATGTGCTCGCCTGCTCATCAACCATCGAAGCGGATCTTGAAGTGCAGATCGGTTAGTTTTCCAAATACAAAAAAGCGCCGCGATACGTCTGTCTAGTTGTTTCGCGGCGCTTTTTTTGATGTTACTTCTGTTGCAACAAAAGTCTTTTAACTAAATAACAACACTTTCAATGCTGCTTCGCTGTCTACGTCCATAAACTCTGGTGGGTTATCCAGACGCTCACGGAATGTCAACTCTGGCGCTTCTTCTTTCATGCTTTCAATCAAGAAGTCGCTTGTCACAGATGGCGAGTTCACACATGCCATCACTTGACCGCCTTCTGCCAACAAATCCGGCAATCGACGTAGAATCTTTTTGTAATCTTTCGTCAGCGCAAAGCTGCCTTTCTGGAATGAAGGCGGATCGATGATAATCAAGTCATACTGACCAGATTTTTTAATCTTACCCCACGATTTAAAGATATCGTGCCCCATAAAGCTTACCTGGTTGATGTTATGACCATTTAGCTTGTGGTTCTCACGACCTTTAGACAGCGACGCTTTTGCCATGTCGACGTTAACCACTTTATCTGCGCCACCCGCAATGGCAGCGACAGAAAAGCCACACGTGTAAGCAAACAAGTTAAGCACGTTTTTATGCTTCGCATTTTCCCGTACCCAATCACGACCGTAGCGCATGTCCAAAAACAGACCGAAGTTTTGATTGCGGCCAATATCCAATTGGTATTTCAAACCGCTTTCTTCAACGACAGGGCGAGCGTCTAATTCACCGACAAGCACTTCTGAAGGCGCACCATCGGCATAACGGTGCTGAAGAACCATAGTGCGACCTTGCTTATCTGCCCACAGTTGTGATTGTGCCAACGCATTGAGGCCGTCTTTCAGCTCAGCGAGAAACGCGTCGTCGACTTCTTTAAACAAGTTGATGATCAACTGACCTTGTAACCAGTCACAGGTAATTTGCTCTAGGCCCTCAAAACGACGGCCACGACCATGAAACAGTCGACGAATTTCATTCGGAGCTTGCGCGAGCTCGGTTTCTAGATGCTGAAAAAACAGCTGAAGTTGTGATGCTTGCATCGAGTTCTCTTATTAGTTTTCTTTGTGACGGTTATTTGATCGTAGGCCAGTTCAGTTCCCAAGGGGAAAGCCAAGTATCCAAACCCTGAGAGACGATTTCACTGTGCCATTTGTTACCAAGTATTTTGTGTTCTCGTGGGTCGCAAACAAAGCGATATTGCTCATCTCGGTATTGGAAGCAAAGTGAAAATGCATGCAGATAACCGCGATCAGCCTCATTGCCTGCATTGTAAATCGGGTCACCAACAATACCTGAGCCAACCGATTTTAATGCCACGCGGATTTGATGCGTTTTACCAGTGTGTGGCTTACATAAAAATAGGCGCTCTCCGGGCTCTGCCGCAAGAGAGAAAAACTGGGTAACGGCTGGGTTATTTTTGCTGTTGACCAGCTTCCATGATGAACGGCGCGAACGCTCCATATCACCAACGACCAAACCTTGTTTCTTTTTCGGCTTTTTAGAGCCAATCGCCAGATAGAACTTTTCCACTTGGCGGTCAGCGAAGGCTTGCGATAACGCACTGGCCGCTTTGGCGTTGCGTCCGAGGAGCAGAATACCCGATGTCATTTTATCCAAGCGATGGATAAGATAAAGCTGCTCATCACCACTCTGCTTAGCCACTTCTTGCAGCAGCATTGTGTCGCCATCGTCTTTATGAACAGAGACGTTGGGATGCTTATTGATGATCAGAAAATCGGGATGGGTATGTAGAATATCGAACATAAAAAACTGGCTCCACGTTTGGAGCCAGCAGTATACATAAGTTATAGGACAAAGCTATCGAGGCTTGCCCCAAGGCCTGAGCTAGAGCTTTCTAGAGAAAATACCAGCAAGACCAATGATCGCGATACCCAGCAGCATGATTTCACCTTTGCCACTGTCAAAGCCCGACTTAATCCCCATGAAGGCAACAATAGCAATCGCAACAGGAATCAGGTATTTAACTAGGTTGTACCACAATCCAAATAGCGGGAAGGATACTTCGCCGTCATTAGTGATCTCTTTTTCTAGCTCAGCACGGCTTAGGCGCCATCCAGCAAAGATACAAACCAACATACCACCAACCGCTAGGAAGATTTTGTCCGTTAGCAAGTCGAAGATATCAAAGGCACCTGTACCAAACAGCGTTGGCCCCATTCCACCTAACGATAGTGACGCAAAAATACATAATGCCGCCATAACTGCACTTGCAGACAGAACTGCGTTAGAGCGCTTCATGCCTTTCTCGTCGATTAGGTAAGACACGACAACTTCCAATAGTGATACTGAAGAAGTTAATGCCGCCACCGTCAAACCGATGAAAAATAGCAACGCGAATAGCAACCCAATCACACCACCCATTTCAGCAAATAGCTGAGGAACGACAACGAATACAAGACCAGGGCCTGCCGCAGGCTCCATGCCAAAGGCAAACATAGCAGGGAACATAGCAACACCAGCAAGAATCGCTACACCTGTATCCATCGCAGTAACCATACCGGTTGTTTGAACTAGGTTCTCTTTCTTCTTCAGGTAAGAACCGTACGTCATCATACAACCCATACCTAAGCTAAGTGAGAAGAACGCCTGCCCTAGTGCAGCAAGAACCACATTGCTGTCGACTTTAGAAAAGTCCGGCATGAATAAGAACTCAAGGCCAGCCATTGCACCTGGCAGCATCAAGCCTTTAACAGAAACAACGATTAGGATTAAGAACAGAAGCGGCATCAGAACCTTACCGGCTTTCTCAATACCACCCGAAATACCTTTCATCACAATCATGACGTTAAGGAACAGGTAAACACCCATCCACATTAAAGGTTGAATCGGATCTGAGATGAAACCGCCAAAGCTGTCGCCAATTGCTTCTGGCGCGCTGAGTAGACCACCGCCCACTTTAAAGATGTAGGCCAATGCCCAACCACCAACCACTGGGTAGAAGCCCATGATCAAAAGACCACTGAAGACTCCCATAACGCCAGTGAACGTCCAGCGTCGGTCAGTTGTTTTGAATGCACCTACGGCAGAAAGACCTGTCTTACGACCAATAGCGAACTCTGTCAGCATCACGCTAAAGCCGATAAAAATAACAAAGATAAGGTAGATAGCAACGAATGCACCGCCGCCACTCTCACCCGCTGTGTAAGGGAATTTCCATATATTGCCTAAACCGACAGCGGACCCCGCTGCTGCCATTACGAAGCCTAGTTTAGACCCCCACGTATCACGTGGTGCTGCTGTATTAGTTGTAGCCACGCTTTTTCTCCAAAATTAGTTTGTTGTGTATGCATAGAGATAGGCGTCTAAAAAGTTTATGTAAAAATTATTGTACACTTATAAAATAAGCGTTCGACGCACTATGTCTAGAAAGTAAAGCAGCTCCCCTTTAAAATTGGAACCCCAAAAAAGTACATTTATCGCACAAGTGTCGAGTTACGCAGGTTAAATGCTGCTTTTTTGTTCAAAAGTTAAAGAATGACCTTATTTTTCACATTAAAATAACAGAATCAGCTGTTATGAGATTTGTTCCTCATATAAGGTCAATCCCACGTCTAAATGGGAAATCTATTCCCCCAACCCACTTTTATGCTTAATATCCTAGAAGGGCATATTACTCTGAGCGTATATGGACAAGTTTTATCACTTTCTTACTTTAGCTGGCATCGGGCTATATTGGTTACTGGTCGCAGGTGTGACCATTCGTGTCGTTTTAAAGCGCCGTGCAGTGAGCGTGTCTTTAGCTTGGCTAATGATCATTTATATCCTTCCCGTTCTGGGTGTCGCGTGTTATTTCCTCTTCGGTGAACTGAACTTAGGCAGAAAACGGGCCGAACGCGCAAAAGAGATGTTTACACCATTCGAGAAGTGGTTCAGTCAGCTTAACGACTGTAACGCGCACAACCCAGAAACGATGGGAAGGCACATCTACCGAATTGATGAACTTTGTAACAACCGCCTTGGTCTTCCCGCATTGAGCGGTAATACATTGTCGCTGCAACAGTCACCTAATGAGATTTTGCATTCCATTATTGAAGACATCGAAAACGCGCAGAGCAGTATTCGAATGGTATTCTACATTTGGCATCCAGGTGGTTTGGCTGACTCTGTCGCTTCTGCACTTATCCAAGCGGCTAAACGCGGCGTAGATGTCAAACTATTGCTCGATTCAGCAGGTAGTCCACGTTTTTTCAGAAGTCCTTGGTATCGAATGATGCAGGATGCTGGAATTGAGGTTATTCAAGCGCTAGAAGTGAAGATGTGGCGTATTTTCTTACGTCGTCTTGATCTTCGCCAACATCGCAAGATCATCGTAATTGATGATGAAATTGCTTATACAGGTTCAATGAACTTGGTTGACCCGGCTTACTTCAAGCAAAACAGTGGCGTCGGGCATTGGGTGGACATCATGGTTCGCATTACGGGACCAACGGTAAACGTATTGAGTGCTATCCACTGTTGGGATTGGGAAGTCGAAACTGGCGAACGTCATTTACCGAGACTACCTGAATGCAAGATCGATGAGAGTGAATTCCAACACCCTATTCAGGTTGTGCCTTCTGGCCCTGGTATGCCGGAATATCTGATCTATCAAGTATTAACATTAGCAATCAACCAAGCCAATCGCTCAGTACGAATCACAACGCCATATTTCGTGCCCAATGCTGATTTACTCGAAACGTTAAAGATGACAGCACAACGAGGCATTGATGTTGAACTGATCATTCCACATAAAAATGACTCAATGATGGTGCAATGGGCGTCACGCGCTTTTTATAGTGAGCTTTTGTGTGCAGGAGTCAACATCTATGAGTTTTACGGTGGTTTGCTGCATACGAAATCCGTCGTAATTGACGACCAATTCTGTTTAGTTGGCACCGTAAACATGGATATGCGCAGCTTGTGGCTGAACTTCGAAGTTACCCTCGCCGTTGACGACGAAGAGTTCACGAAGCAAATGTCTTGGTTACAAGATAGCTATATTAAGCAATCTCACACTGTTGTATTGGAAGAATGGGAGAAAAGAAGCCTATTTTCTCGATTCTTAGAGCGAGTGTTCTATCTCTTCAATCCACTCCTCTAATACCTCAAATACACCGACTAAAAAAACCTCCAGCGCTTCAAACATCTTGCTGGAGGTTTGTTCTACTTACGTTTTCCACCTTAGCGATACACTCTAAGCCTACAACTCAACCTTTCAGCTTTGACGCCTTCACTCGATAATCTCGGCTATTATTGGGTGATAGTTGACTTTTCCCTTGCAAACGTTATGTCGTCCATGTTTTAAATAATCAAAATCGTAATATTTAAGACAGGGAACTTTTATGTCAGAGGGAAAAAAAACCAAACTCATTACCGCTGGCCGCGATAAAAAGTGGACAAATGGTGTTGTAAACCCACCCGTTCAACGCGCTTCAACTGTGATATTCAATACCGTTGCAGAAAAGAACCAAGCCACCATTAATCGTGCAAACAAAACGTTGTTTTATGGTCGCCGAGGCACCAACACGCACTTCGCTTTTCAAGATGCAATGGTTGAGATTGAAGGTGGCTCAGGTTGTGCTCTCTACCCTTGTGGCACGGCAGCAATTTCAAATGCGATTCTTTCTTTCGTCGAAACTGGCGATCACATTCTGATGGTGGACACTTGTTACGAACCAACTCGTGATTTTTGTAATACCATCATGAAGAAAATGGGCATCGAAACTACCTATTATGATCCGATGATTGGAGAAGGTATTCGTGATTTGATTCAACCAAATACCAAAGTCCTTTTCCTAGAATCTCCGGGGTCAGTCACAATGGAGGTGCAGGATGTACCAACATTGGCGCGCATTGCTCACGAGCACGATATTATTGTGATGCTTGATAACACATGGGGAGCTGGCGTGAACTTCTCACCATTTGAACATGGTGTCGATATTTCCATTCAAGCCGCCACCAAATACATAGTTGGTCACTCTGATGTAATGTTAGGTACAGCCGTAGCTTCCGAAAAATACTGGCCCCAACTGCGTGAACAAAGCTACTTGATGGGTCAGTGCGTTTCTCCTGACGACGCATACCTAGGCCTTCGTGGTATTCGCACGCTGGATGTTCGCCTAAGACAACACGCAGAAAGTAGCTTGAAAGTCGCCAAGTGGCTAGCTTCTCGTCCGGAAGTTGATCATGTCCGCCACCCAGCATTGGAATCGTGCCCTGGCCATGAGTTTTTCAAACGTGACTTCACTGGTGGAAACGGCTTGTTTTCATTTGTTCTCAAAACGTCTTATCCAAAAGCGACGACGGCTCTGCTTGACGGTATGAAACACTTCAGTATGGGTTATTCTTGGGGCGGGTATGAAAGCCTCATTCTAGCTAACGAACCAAAGAGCTTTAACAGCTTGAGAACCGTAGCGCACCCACACTTTGAGGGCACTTTAGTTCGTATTCATATTGGCTTAGAAGACGTGGATGACTTGATCGCCGATCTAGAGGCTGGTTTTGCACGCTATAACGCGTTAATTTTAGAAAAAGAAGTCTCTCTAAAATAGTAATTGAATCGCCCTGCTTCGCGGGGCGTCTTTATAACTCGCTGACTTAATTAGAATTACCTAACATTCCCACCACCCATTCGTTAATGTTAATCATTTGTGTTGTTTTTCAATTGAGCAGTCACAGAATGAAATAATGTGCCACAAATAGGCTTTCCAAATTTAGAGTTTCTCTCCTACTTTTTATCATTCATAAGAGGTCATACCACAAGGAGATAGTTTTGAAACTCAAATTCATAGCGCTAATGCTTTTTACCTTAATTACCGTCCCAATAACCACCGTACACGCCGCAACGGGTTATACCCAAACCAAGTATCCGATTGTTCTGGTTCATGGATTATTTGGTTTTGATACCCTCGCAGGCGTAGATTACTTTTTCGGAATACCACATTCCTTAACGAAAGACGGCGCTAAAGTTTATGTAGCGCAGGTATCCGCGACCAACAGCAGCGAAGTTAGAGGGGAGCAACTGCTTGCTCAAGTAGAAACCTTACTAGCAGCAACAGGCGCAGAGAAAGTCAATCTCATTGGTCACAGTCATGGTGGTCCAACAACGCGCTACGTCGCCTCTGTCCGTCCTGACCTAGTCGCATCAGTTACGAGTATCGGTGGCGTTAATAAAGGGTCTAAAGTAGCAGATTTAGTTCGTGGCACCGTATCTGAGGGTTCTGGTAGCGAGCAGGTCGCGGTAAAACTGGCGCAAGGCTTAACCACTCTTATTAATCTTCTATCAGGCGGTTCTGATCTCGACCAAGACCCTTTGGCCTCATTAGCAGCATTAACCACGGAAGGATCATTGGCGTTTAACCAACACTACCCAGAGGGAGTCCCTACCAGTGAATGTGGTAATGGTGACTTGCTGGCTTCAAATGGCGTTTATTACTACTCATGGACTGGATCATCCACTTTTACAAACGTTTTCGATCCGACCGACGCTGCCATGATGGTACTTGGCTTAGCTTTTGATGGGCCGAATGATGGCTTAGTTGGTGCGTGCAGCACACATTTAGGCAAAGTCATACGTGATGATTATCAAATGAACCATTTGGATGAAATTAACGGCCTACTCGGTATTCATCATCTTTTTGAAACCGATCCAGTCACACTTTATCGCCAACATGCAAATCGTCTCAAACTTCAAGGTTTATAAGAGGTCATCACAATGAAGAAAGTCGCTCTCACCACTTTTATCCTGCTCTCGATGTTTGGCATGGGAGCGCTTTCTCTGTTGCAAAGCGACAAACAACAAGAGACAACCTCTAACCATTCGCAATCTCAGCAAGATATAGCCGCCGATGTCTCTTCCCCAAAAGACTTCTTCGAATATTCTCTTAGCCGACTGGGCGAAGAAGATCTCGATACGATCAAAGCGGAAGTCAATGATGACACTTTAGCAAAACAAACACTGAATATTGATGCCAAACTCTTCCAGACCTACCTTTCCTACAAGCAAGCGCTCTCTGCATTGGAGCCTTTTGAGCATAACCAACTAACGCTTGAACAGTTAACCATGCTGAATGAAGCGATACTGAATTTACAACTTCAATACTTTAGCGAGGTCCAGATAGCTCAATTGTTTGACGAAGAAAACCGACTTCGCCAACTTGCATTGGAAAAGCTGACGATTAAAAAACAGGCATCGGATATCGAGAGTCAAACACACCTTCTCAATCAAGCGTTATCAGAACAACCGGATTACATCCGAGAGAGTGAACGCAATAACGCATTAACGGAGCAACTCGAGCAAGCTTCTCAGCTTGATTCACAAGATAAGTACATCGCCCGTGTTGCATTGGTGGGAGACGCTGGAGCGCAAAGGCTGCAAAAGCTTGATGAGCAAAGAGCATCATTTGAGACTCAACTCGCCACTTACTTAAAACAGCGTCAAGATATTCTGAATAGGGATTCTCTAGGGCAAGATGAAAAACAGGCAGAAATCATTGCTTTAAGAAAACAAAGCTTCGATGCAGCTCAATGGCGTCGAATCGAAGCTTTGGAACGTATTCATGATAACCAGAACTAACAACATAAACTTAATAAGCCAAACGTTACTTATTCTGCTTTTTAGGACATCCAACGATATGGTCATCCACCATGCCGACGGCTTGCATGAAAGCATAACAGATGGTTTCACCGACAAACTTGAAGCCTTTCTTTTTTAGGAACTTACTCATGGCTTTGGATTGCTCTGTCGAAGCTGGTACGTCACTCATATGCTGCCATTGATTGACGATTGGTTCGCCGTCCACGAACTGCCACAACGCGTCTGATAAACTCCCGTATTCAGCAATTAACGCTTTGGCCGCTTTGGCATTACTGAATACCGAGTTAATCTTTCCGCGATGTCTCACAACATCGAAGTTTTCCACGATGTATTCAGCGCGTTCTTCATTTCTTTGTTCCAACGCATCTAGATCGTAATTCTCGAACGCTTCTCTGTAACCTTCGCGCTTTTTAAGGATGGTGATCCAACTAAGGCCAGCTTGCGCACCTTCCAACGTAATAAATTCAAACAGGACTTGGTCGTCATATACTGGCACGCCCCATTCGGAATCATGATATTCGCGCTCTAATGGGTGATTCATCGCCCACGCACACGTTTTTTGTTCTGTCATTATTCTTCCTTAAAAAGCGCCTCTAACTGATGAGCTAGAGGCGCGATACTTTTCATCGTTATATCAGTAGCACTAAGCCTGTTTCGGTACTGCCACTTTATGAAACAAACGATACAACACTGGCACGACAATCAGTGTCAGGACTGTCGCAAAGCCCAAACCAAACATAATCGTAACCGCCATTGGTTTGAAGAAAATATCTGGTAATAGTGGGATCATACCAAGGATCGTCGTGATTGCAGCCATACACACAGGACGAACACGGCTTACCGCAGCATCAACGACCGCATCATAAGCCTCTTTACCCGATTTCATTTCTATTTCAATTTGGTCCAGTAATACGATGCCATTTTTGAGCACCATTCCCGATAAGCTTAAGAAGCCGAGCAATGCCATAAAACCAAACGGCGTGTTGAGTGCCAACAAACCGGTGGTGACACCAATTAACGCCAGCGGCACGGTAAGCCAAACAATGAGTGGCTCTTTGATAGAGTTAAATAGGAATACGGTGATCAAGAACATGAACAAGTACCCCATTGGCATGGTAGTAAACAGCGACTCTTGAGCATCACCAGAAGATTCGTATTCACCACCCCACTCTAGTGAATAGCCAGGAGGCATTTGAATCGCTTCGATTTGGGGCTGTAAACGTTTTTGCAACGTCGATGCGGTTTCTTCACCTAGAATATCAGGGTCTGCCATCACAGTTAGCATACGCTTACGGTTCTTACGTACGATGATAGGATCCTCCCAACGCATGTCGTAACCCATTGTGACTTGTTGAAGTGGGATAAACTCACTCTGTGCTGGACTCCATATTTTCATGCCTTCAATGTTACGAATATCAATGCGTTCATCTTCAGGTAAACGAGCCACGATAGGCATGAGCGTCGTGCCGTCTCGGTAGAGGCCTATTGTCATTCCAGAGAATGACATGGACAAGAAGTCATCGACGTCCGATTTGGTAATGCCATAGCGACGTGCCTGACTCTCGTTAAACTGAGGTTCAAGAACTTGGGTTCGTTCACGCCAATCATGCCTGATATTTGTTGCCTGAGGATCGGCGTACATGATGTCCTTGACCTGAGCGGCTATCGTACGAAGGACGGTTGGATCAGAACCAATAATGCGCGCTTCAATTTTTGCACCACCACCAGGGCCTAACTCAATCTGTTTGAGCTTGTAATTGATTTCTGGGTAATTGGCTTTTAAATACTCTCGAAACTTCGCCATTAATGGTTTTAACGCTTCGTAATTTTCCATACGAGTGGTTATCTCACCATAAGCCGCATAACTTTTCTCTGGCGCGTACGTTAACATGAAGCGCTGTAAGCCTTTACCCGCGGTCGTCGTGATATGGTCGACATGCTCTTGCTTGGCTAACCAACTTTCTAGCTCTTTAAGCGTTGTGTTGGTGGCACGAATATCAGTTCCTTCCGGCATCCATACATCTAACTGAAAAATAGGCGTTGTCGACGATGGGAAAAACGCTTGCTTCACAAAAGTAAATCCATAAACACTTGCCGCTAATCCCGCAATCAGCACCACAACGGTAAACCAAGCACGGCGCATACAGAACTGGAGAAACTTTTTATAAATAACGAAAATAACCCCGTTATATGGATCATTTTCTTCCCCTTCACCTTGTTTAATCTTCTGGCCTTTAAAGAAGATGTCAGCAAAGAATGGTGTCAACGAGATAGCGGTAAACCAACTCAACATCAATGAGATCAGCAGAACCGTAAACAAAGTGCCACAGTATTCACCCGTCGAGTCTTCAGACAGTCCAATGGGCGCAAATGCAGTTACCGCAATCACAGTTGCCCCAAGTAATGGCCACTTGGTTTGGGTAACGATATCAGTCGCCGCTTGGAGTCGAGTTCGCCCTTTTTGGGTACCAATCAAAATCCCCTCCACCACGACGATTGCATTGTCCACCAGCATACCTAACGCGATAACCAAAGCACCTAATGAAATCCGCTGCAAATCTATCGCGAGATACTTCATGAAAATGAACGTACCCAACACCGTCAGCAGTAAAATTAAACCGATAAGCAGACCTGAACGTAGCCCCATAAAGAACAGAAGTACGATAATGACGATACCGACAGCTTGAGCCAAGCTGACAACAAAACCGCTAACCGATTTATCCACCTCTTTAGGCTGACTGTAAATTTCGGAAATTTCGATACCGACAGGTTGTTGGTACTTTAGCTCTGCAAGGCGATGATCAAACGCTTTTCCGACTTCAACGACATTGACGCCTTCAGCAAAAGAAACACCCACGTTTAGTGCGAGGCTGCCGTTAAAATTAATAATATTATTCGGGACTTCTACATAACCACGTTTTATTTCCGCTACATCTTTCAAGAAGATGAGCCCCTGAGCTCCCGACTCAGTAATCAACAAATCGCCTAGCTCATCCACACTCTGGAATTCGCCAGTCGGCTGAATTCTGATGTACTCGTCACCAATTCTGATCGCCCCTGCGTCAGAAACCACGTTTTGCGTCGAGAGAAGATTAAAGACCGTATCGGGGGAAAGTCCTATACTGCTCAGCTTTTTCATCGATACTTCGATGAAAACTTGCTCTTGCTGTTGCCCGGATACCGAAACTTTACTCACGCCATCAACCAGTTCGAGCTCTCGGCGTAAGTAATCGACGTAATCCAGTAGCTCTTTGTAGCTATAACCGTCGCCAGTCACCGCTAACAAAATCCCGTAAACATCACCAAAATCATCGATCACTTGAGGTTCATTCACACCCGGAGGCAACGTCCCTTTAAGGTCATTCACTTTACGGCGTAACTCATCCCAGATTTGTGGCAGATCATCAGGGCCATAATTGTTCTTCATTGTGACTGTGATTTGCGATAATCCTCGGCTAGAAATCGAATTCACTTCATCAACATAAGTAAGCTGCTGAATCGCTTTTTCGATCGGATAAGTCACTTCTTCTTCGACTTGTTGCGGCGTCGCACCAGGATAAGAGGTCACCACCATGGCATCTTTGATGGTAAAAGCAGGGTCTTCAAGACGCCCTAACCCAAAGAATGCAGCGATACCACCAATCAAAAAGATCAGTGCGACCATCCAGCTGATGACACGATTTCGGATGAAGTACGCAGCAATACCGGTCACATCATCATCACTTTGAGGCACTGATTTATTAAGATCGCTCATAGACCGGCCTCCTGCGTAGCCATTTCCTGTATCACTTCCACTTTCATGCCATCCCTTAACCGAGAAACACCGGCAATCACAACTTTGTCTTTCAGCATGAGACCATCAAGGATTTGAATGGATGTTTTAGATGCTTTACCTGCTCGAACCTGTCTGCGCGATACCGTATTGTCATCATTCAGTACCCAAACAAATTTGTTTTCCCGCCCCAGCTCGTCACCGTCCGCATTGAAAATGGCTTCAATAGGAACATTAATTCCTAAATTGAGATCCAAGCCAACGTTCTTATCTTTGGAGGTCACCTCAACTGCCATCCCATCTAGGATGTATTCTTCTTCCGGCATAGGAAGCGATAATGTGACGGTAAACGTGCCTGTGGTTGGGTCTGGCTCAGTCGTAAATTCTTTCACGGTCGCGTTGTACTCGTTACCACTAGGGACGCGCACCAATGCTTTTATCGCGGTAAGTCTTTCTTCCGTTGGCGGTTGGTTAACATAGAGCCGGTCTGGAAGTTGAATCAGCACCTCTACTCGCTCCAAACTATGAATATTGACGATATGCTGTCCGACTTGGACACTTTCGAATTGCTCGATATTAACTCGAGAAATGATCCCATCCACAGGCGCTTTTAAGGTAGTAAATGATAAACGGAGTTTCGCTAACTTAAGCTCAGCCAGAGCGATTTGTCGTTGTGCTGCAATTTCATCAAACTGAGACTTAGCTAATAGGCCTTTATCAACCAAAGGACGTGAACGGCGATACTGACTGTCAACAACAGAAAAACGCGCACTCGCATTATCTACATCCAACTCATAGTCCGTAGGGTCCAACGTTGCGATAACATCACCCTTCGTGACTTTATCGCCCTCTTTTACCATGATGCGGCTGACTTCTCCTGCCACTCGGAAACTCAAATGAGAGCGATCCGCTGCATTCGCAACCGCAGGGAAATATAAGTTGTCATCCACCCGATTTCCCGCTAATGAGGTAACTCTTACACGCGGTGTCTCAAGAGCTTTTTCTGGTGCCTTATCGCCACAACCAACAAGAAGAAACGTTGAAAATAATGCCGCTAGAGAGATGGTTCCTTTCATATTACAACCCTCTTTCCTTAATCCAGGCTCTTACCTTAATTCCGGGTTCAATTACACTAACACCAGAGATAATGATTTGATCGCCATCGTTAAGCCCAGCTAACACTTGGTTTTTGTCATTCATCTCAATAGCGGCTTTGGACACAATGCCTTGCTCATCAACACGCCAAACGTATGTTTTGCCGTTCTCTTCTAGCAGCGCGGAATTAGGAATTTTTGTTGCACCAGCATTTTTAGATAGGAGGTAAGCATTGCCAGACATGCCCGGTAAAAGGCCTATTTCTGATGGTCGCTCCATAACCATAGTGACTTTGTAACTACCGGTTTTAGGATCGGCTTCTGTATCGATTTCTTGAAAGGTCAAGTCAAATGACTGCTCGGGGAAAGCGTCAAAGACCATTCTGGCAGAGACATCGCTCCCCTGCGTGTAACGGTTTAGCAGATAGTCAGGGACTTGGAATATCACCTTAAGCAGTTGGTTGGATTGGATATTCATCACGCCTTCTTTTGCGGCAACATACTCATGGTTTTCTGCTGGAATATACGAAATCGTACCATCATATGGCGCGACAAGTTTGGTATACCTTAAATTTGCCTTTGCTTGATTCCACTGAGCTTTGGCTGAGTTGTGATTCGCTTTTGCCTCATCAAAGTCTTGTTCGGATACCACTTGGTCTTTACGTAGCTTTTGGTATCGCTTGTACTGCACGTCTGCGAGCGCGAAATTTGCCCGAGCTTGCTGTTCAAGCAGAGAATATTCATCAGGGTTTAATGAAGCCAATACATCGCCTTTGCTGACGACTTGACCCTCATTCACCTCAATCGTTTGAAGAAGTCCAGGAACTCGAAACGTCAGTACCGCTTTATCACCAGCTTCCGTCGTGGCAGGAAAGTGTCGTTCAAATTGGGCATTGCCAACAGATACTGTAAATAGCTTTGCGGGGCGGGATTCAGGTTCTGGAACAGGGGGAAGTTCTTTACCACACCCCGACAACACAGCCGAGATGGCGACAGGAATGAGCAATCTTCTCATTACATTCATCCATAAAAAATTAAGGGATTATTTTTAAAGTAGATGAATTCTGGGCGAACTTCCAGAGTTGAAAAGATTAATAGTGCTTTAAAATTAGTAATTTGTGACAAAAAAGCAGGCTTTGCACCTGCTTCGTTTAAATCTTCTTTGGATGCGGAGTGTTTAGAGCTTACTGAACTCCCGATTCACCCTATATGTATCAGACGTAACATACGCTTCCATGTTACGGATTTTGCCATCAAGACGGTCAAAATCGCGTTCCAACACACTGAGCAATTGGTCCGGACTTTGTCCTTTCTGCCAAGGCTTACTTTTAAGTGTGTGCTCTTGTTGCGCTCGGATATTTTCAGAATACGTCACTGGTTGCTTTTCTAACATAAACGCCATCGCGACGTATGCTAACAACACCAAAAACGTACCGCCCAACAGAGCTGCAGAAATCACTACAATACGAATCAACCAAACCTCTGCACCAAAGTAGTTGGCAATTCCGGCGCAAACACCGGAGATTTTACCATTTACTGGGTCACGATACAGCTCTCGATTAGTCATACTTGCGTCTCCATGTTGGTGACTCAGCATCCAAGATGCGCTCCAATGTATCAACTCGGGACTGCATCGCTTCCGCTTTTTCAGATAGTACCTGAAGGCGCTCTAAATCTTGGCTCGACAGTGCACTATCCGTTTTGCGTTTACTGCGATAGTGTAAGAAGAGCCATAGAGGAGCGACAAAGATCAGAAAGACAATTGCTGGTCCTGCAAATAAAAATGTCGACATAAATGGCTCCTTTATTATTTATCTTTCGATGACATCTGTTCTTTCAGTTTTGCCAACTCTTTTTCGATTTCGTCTTGAGCTTGAAGCTCTGCAAACTCTTGCTCTAGCGATTTTGCATTACCAGTTTGTGCGTACAAATCTGCTTCTGCTTCCATTTCATCCACTTTACGCGAGTACTGCTCAAACTTCGCCATCGCTTCATTAGTACGGCTAGTGTGCAGGTGTTTTTGCACATCACGACGGTTAGAGGCGGTTTGGTTACGAATTGCTAGTGCTTGCTGTTTTGCACGCGTTTCTGCAATTTTGCTTTCTAACTTACCGATCTCGCCTGTAAGCTTGTCGATCGTTTCTTCTACTAACGTCTGCTCAGTGTGAAGGCCTTTAATCACTTGCTCAAGCTTTTGCTTTTCAATTAATGCTGCACGAGCCAAATCTTCACGCTGTTTTACCAACGCTAGGCTCGCTTTTTGGCTCCATTCGCCAATTTGCTCTTCTAACGTTTCAACTTTACGAGCCAACTCTTTTTTGTCTGCAATCGCTTTAGCCGAGTTAGTACGAACTTCAACAAGTGTGTCTTCCATTTCTTGAATGATAAGACGGATCATTTTTTCAGGATCTTCCGCCTTGTCCAGCAATGCACTGATGTTTGAGTTAACGATATCTGCAAATCGAGAAAAAATACCCATAACGGAACTCCTCTTTTTTCCTATTAAAACTCGACAAGGTGGTGATTGACCTTGCGTCTCCCTGAATACATTACAAGTAGCATGCCAACTTAAAATTACATTTAAAATCAGCAATTTATGCATTTTGTTGTCGTTATGCACTATTATGCTATGATGTTTTTCACCAACTGTTGGTGAAATTCACCAACTCCATATGTAAATCATGGCTCGGCTGTTAAATAAGAAGGACTTTATGAAGCAAAACCTGATTGGTGAATCACCTGCTTTTCTCGCCGTACTAGATAAAGTATCACAACTTGCGCCTATTGAGCGTCCAGTCCTCATTATCGGTGAACGAGGAACGGGTAAAGAACTCATCGCTCAGCGTTTGCATTATTTATCAAGACGTTGGGATAAGCCACTACTATCACTCAACTGTGCGACCTTAAGCGAAGGACTAATAGATTCAGAGCTATTTGGTCATGAGTCCGGTTCTTTTACAGGCTCTAAGGGCAAGCATAAAGGACGTTTCGAACGCGCCGAGGGCGGCACTTTGTTTCTTGACGAACTGGCCACCGCACCACTTTTAGTTCAAGAAAAGCTGTTGCGTGTCATCGAATATGGTGAATATGAACGAGTTGGCGGTCATACCGCTCTCAATGCGGATGTTCGACTTGTTTGTGCAACCAATGCGGACTTACCAAAATTGGCGGAGCAAGGGGATTTCCGTGCGGACTTACTCGATCGTTTAGCGTTTGACGTCATCATGCTGCCTCCTCTTCGTGAACGAAAGGAAGACATCCTGTCTTTAGCAGAGCACTACGCGATGAAGATGTGCCGTGAACTTCAGCTCGAATATTTTGTCGGTTTTACCTCAAAAGCACAGCATTCGCTTCTTGAATATGAATGGCCAGGTAATGTCCGTGAACTAAAAAACGTGATTGAACGTGCTATTTACCAACATGGTCTCAGTGCCGATCCAATTGATGAACTGATTTTCAATCCTTTTGAAACAGTTTGGAATAACACGCTTGGTCATAATGCCGAGCAAGCCGAACAGCAGCAAGAGGAGGAAGCACCAAGCAGCGCAGTTCAATTCCCTCTAGACTATAAACAGTGGCAAGAAGAGCAAGACATCCACTTACTCAATCGCGCATTGGAAGAGGCCAAGTTTAATCAACGACAAGCAGCCGAGCTACTTGGTTTGAGCTACCACCAATTACGAGGGATGGTTAGAAAATATGGTTTAGTCGGGCAAAGCTAGCTGGGTCGAAGGTGCTTGATCGGTTAGCGAGCGAGAGACAGCGCTCTAATTTGTATGTCTTTCAAGCATAACACCTTACAGTGTATGGATTTTATGTTTGGAGCGAGTTCACAAAGGTGATAAATTAGCGAGATCATTTTCGCTTGTTAGCTCTGAAAGAGTAAGATCAAATGAAACAAGCAAGATCCAATGAACATTTCATATTATGAATGCTTTTATAAGATTATCGCTGAGCCTTATTGGGATTAGCCTACTGACCGCTTGTGGTGATGAAATTGACCACAATGACATTCGCAAAGCTGGCTTTGTGTTTTGCGGACAAGGTAAGCCAACCACGTTTAACCCTCAGCTTATTGATAGCGGTATTACCGCAGAGGCACTGAGCCCGCAGTTGTACGATACGCTGCTCACGCTCGATCCTAAATCACATCAGCCAGTAGCAAATATCGCTGAGAGTTGGTCTGTGAATGAGTCAGGAACGGAATACACATTTAAGCTTAAACGTAATGTTCAATTCCAAACCACGTCCTGGTTCACTCCCACTCGCCCATTGAATGCAAAGGATGTGGTATTTAGCTTCAAGCGAATCATTGATGTAGACCATCCTTTTCACCAAGTAGGTGGTGGTTTTTATCCATGGTTTGCAGGGTTAGATTTTCAAAACCTGCTGCAAGACGTGACTGCGATTGACGAGCATACGGTAAGGTTTACCTTATCTCAGCCAAATTTTTCCTTCTTGGCAAATATTGCCACCAGCCATGCTGTCATATTGTCTGCGGAGTACGGACAGCAACTGGCAGCAAAAGATCATAAAGAAGAAATCGACCAACTTCCTATCGGTACCGGCCCATATCAACTAAAAGAGTACCAAGTGAACGACTTGATTCGTTTGGAACGTCACTCTAACTACTGGAAGTCACCCGCGAAAATGGAACAAGTGGTGTTCGATATCTCTCATCGAGGCACTGGTACCTTGGCGAAACTTTTAAGAAACGAGTGCGATGTGCTCTCTTCGCCTATTTCGAGCCAAATACCCGTTATTCAAGAAAATGACAATCTTGAGCTAACTGCTACGCCAGCCAACAACGTATCCTTTATTGCGATCAACACTGAAACGACGGCACTGAGTGATGCTCGCGTCCGCCAAGCACTTAACTTAGCGATTAACCGTCAGAATATTTTAGATTCGGTTTACTACGGAACTGGCTCGCAAGCTTATACATTGCTACCGCCTAATTCATGGGCCTATCAAAAGGACAGCGTAAAAATTCGTTATGACCGTAACTATGCATTAGCACTACTCCGTGATGCTGGCTATGAAGACGGTCTAGAGCTGACCATGTGGGTACCACTTGAACCACGCGCCTTTAACCCAAGTCCTCGCAAGACCGCGGAGCTAATCCAAGCGAATTTTGCCGATATTGGGGTTGAGTTAACGTTGCTAACCGATGATAGATTCGAACGTGTGGATTTAGAGAACATCAATGACATCGATTTACTTTTAACTGGCTGGATTGGCGATACCGGGGACCCTGACAACTTTTTCCGCCCGTTATTATCTTGTGAGTCTGATCGCGTTGGCCTCAACGTATCGATGTGGTGTAACGATGATTTCGATTTCTTGCTCGATTTGGCATTGGAAACCCAAGAACCGCGTTACCGTCTGAACCTATATCGCCAAGCGCAGAACATTTTAAATCAAGAATTCCCGGTAATTCCTCTGGCACATGGTGTGCAATTCCGTGTTCACGACAAATCACTGACAGGCTTCAAATCAAGCCCTTTCAATGCCCAACCGTTTGATAGAGTTGAGAGAATTCACTGATGTTTTGGTATACCGTTCGACGCTTTAACCTATTTTTCATCACTTTGATGATCCTCACGTTAGTGGGCTTTTCTCTGCTGCGCCTTGACCCTCTCTCGCACTGGGCAAACGTTGATTTTTGGTCTGGTTGGCAAACTTACTTAATCAACCTTTCTCAGCTTGATTTTGGCATAAGTAAAAACGGCAACGCGATTTATGACGAGCTCGCCGTCGTATTCCCTGCCACTTTGGAACTGTGCTTTTTTGCCTTTTTGGTGTCCCTTTTGATCGGCATTCCACTTGGAACCGTGGCTGGGATGAAGCAAGGTAAATGGCTCGACACCAGCATTTCATTCATGTCGATGTCTGGTTATTCCGCCCCAATTTTTTGGGTGGCTTTGTTACTTATCATGGTTTTTTCATTGGAATACCAACTCTTTCCCGTGGCAGGACGATATGACCTGCTTTACGAAATTGATCATGTAACCGGATTTGCCATTATCGACGCATTCATGGCGAAAGGTGAATACCGCGCTCACGCACTGCAAAGCGTCATTGAGCATATGGTGCTGCCATGTTTGGTGCTTGCTTTGGCTCCAACCACGCAGGTTGTCGGACTAATGCGTTCTTCGGTGGCGGAAGTGATGAGCCAAAACTACATTCGTGCAGCGAGAATCAAAGGTCTCTCTAACCGCGAGATCGTAACTCAACATGTCTTGCGTAATGCGATACCGCCTATCATCCCCAAAGTCGGTGTTCAGCTTTCCAGTATGATTACCTTGGCTATCATCACTGAATCTATTTTTAACTGGCCAGGTATTGGTCGTTGGTTGTTAGATGCATTGGCAAACCAAGATTATGCATCAATCCAAGCTGGCGTGATGGTACTTGCGACTTTGGTTCTCACCGCTAATATTCTCTCTGATTTGATTGGCGCGATGATTAACCCTCTAGTTCGAAAGGAATGGTATGCTAACAAATAACGTTTATCAGGAAGAACGCATTCCAACTCAGTTTGAGCGATTTTGGCGAAGTTACCGCGCCAACGGGCTAGCCATGTTTGGCCTATGGTGCTTGGTATTTATCGTCCTAATTACCATTTTTGCGCCACTGCTTGCGCCGTTTGATGCCCAAGCACAGTCAGGCGAATTGCTTGTGCCGCCATCATGGGCCCCAGCTGGAACAGTTGATTACTTTTTGGGAACCGATGACTTAGGCCGAGACATTCTGTCACGCTTGATCATGGGCTCTCAACTTACATTTGGTGCAGCCGTTGCCATCACTGCGATTGCCGCGGTCGTAGGTTGTTTGATTGGCGTATTAGCAGGTATGACGAAAGGCTTACTCTCAAGTACCCTCAATCACTTGCTCGATACTGTAATGTCGATTCCCTCGTTGTTATTAGCGATCATTTTTGTGGCATTTCTAGGTTTTGGTGGGTTCAACATTTTACTCGCGATCTGCTTGGCATTGATTCCGCGTTTTATTCGTTCTGTTTATATCGCAGTCCACACCGAAGTTGAAAAAGACTACATCATGGCAGCACGTCTTGATGGCGCGAACGATTTCTACTTGTTGTGGAGTTCAATTCTTCCCAACATATTGACGGTTATTGCTGCTGAAATCACGCTCGCGCTCTCTGCTGCGATTTTAGATATTACTGCGCTGGGTTTTCTTGGCTTAGGCGCACAAGCACCAAGTACTGAGTGGGGAGCGATATTAGGTGACTCTGTCGAGTTGATTTATATTGCACCTTGGACCGTAACCCTACCCGGCCTAACCATCATGTTTACCGTTATTACCCTAAACTTAGTAGGTGAAGGTGTACGTCAAGCGCTTAATGCGGGGATCGAATAATGCCGTTGTTAGATATTCGACATTTGACTATTGAGATTGAAACCCCTCAAGGGTTGGTCAAAGCCGTGGACCGAATGAGCCTAACTTTGAATGAAGGCGAAATTCGTGGTCTTGTAGGTGAGTCTGGTTCAGGGAAAAGCTTAGTTGCAAAAGCGATTGTCGGGGTAAGTAAAGATAACTGGCGCATTACCGCGGACCGTATGCGCCTTGGCAATATTGACTTGCTTCAGCTTACGCCAAAAGAGCGTCGGCGCGTCATTGCTCGTGATATTGCGATGATTTTCCAAGAGCCTTCAACTTGTCTTGACCCTTCAGAAGAAGTGGGACGTCAATTGATCGAGTCCATTCCATCTCGTGCGTTTGAAGGGAAATGGTGGGAGCGATTTAAATGGCGTAAAAAACAGGCCATCGCGCTTCTGCATAAAGTAGGCATTAAAGATCACAAGCGTTTAATGGGTAGCTATCCTTATGAACTGACCGATGGTGAGTGTCAAAAAGTCATGATTGCCATGGCGATAGCGACCAAACCAAAGTTGCTGATCGCAGATGAACCAACCAACGACTTAGACCCGATTACCCAATCGCAAATATTGCGTTTATTGAGCCGTATGAACCAGCTCAATAACACGACCATTCTGCTTATCGGTCACGACTTAGCGACCATCACACAATGGGCGGGCCGCATTACGGTAATGTATTGTGGTCAGTCGGTAGAGTCTGCCGATACCAGTAAAATCATTGCGGCACCCAAGCACCCGTATACAGATGCCTTGCTTAAAGCGATGCCAGACTTTAATGATTGGGTACCACACAAGCAAAAACTCCAATCCCTACCGGGATCGATTCCGCCATTGCAGCATCTGCCCATCGGTTGTCGACTCGGTCCACGTTGCCCGTATGCGCAGAAACAATGTGTTGAAATTCCACACACCAGACGAATTAAGAATCATAAATTTAACTGCCACTTTCCATTGAACACGGAGAAAAAGTCATGAGTGCGTTACTTGAAGTCGATAATTTATCGAAGCAGTTTGTTACGCGCTCCCGACTATTCAAACGTCAGGTTAATGAGGCTGTCAAACCGGTGAGCTTTACGTTGGAGCCTGGGCAAACTATCGGTTTTATTGGCCAAAACGGTTCAGGAAAATCCACTCTTGCCCGTATGCTTGCTGGTGTTGTAGAGCCAAGCTCCGGAGAGATCCGTGTGAATGGCGAACGGTTGGAGCACAAAGATTACGCGACACGCTGCAAGCTCATTCGCATGATTTTCCAAGATCCAAACACATCGCTCAACCCGCGTATCCAGATTGGCCGTATTTTGGAAGGTCCGTTAAAGCGAAATACCGACATGCCGCCAGATGCACGCATGCAGCGTGTGAAGAACACCCTACTCCGCGTCGGATTGTTGCCTGAACACGCCTATTTTTATCCACAAATGCTAGCGGCAGGTCAAAAACAGCGCGTGTGTTTAGCTCGTGCGCTTATTCTTCAACCTTCCATCATTGTCGCTGACGAGGCGTTAAACGGTTTGGATATGGCAATGCGCTCACAGATCATTAACTTATTCCTCGAGTTACAAGAAGAGATGGGATTGTCATTTGTGTATGTATCTCAACACATTGGCATTGTTAAGCACATTACTGACAAAGTGATGGTGATGCATGAAGGTGAAGTGGTCGAGTTTGGCGAAACTAACCAGGTACTCACTAGCCCAGAACATCCGATTACTCAACGCCTAGTCGAAAGCCACTTCTATAAGGCGCCAAGCCACCAAACAAAATAGCCTATTAAAGATGTCATCGTTCAAATGTAAAGAAGCCTGCGTTAAAGCAGGCTTCTTTATTGTATGGGTACTAATCAAAAAACTAACGGCGGCTCGCTTGTTTGCGCAGTTCAAAATCAAACTCATCAGGAAACAAAACCACCCCTTCTTCATTTTGATTTGGGAATACAACAACAGATAATTCGTCATCTTCTAGACCAGATGTCCAACGACTGTGCCACTTATTTAGAGAGATCGCTTCTGGATCGCAATCTTCCCAATCACCATTAGCCCATTGCAAAGCAAACTCTTCGTTTGGCCATACTGGTACACAATCATCATCTTCTGTATTTAACATGACACAGCCATGTTCATCTTTCAGAATCCAAACTTTACGATTCGCCACAATCTCTTTTACGCAGTACTTTAAACGTTGCTCTTCGTTGTAACGATTGATGGTATCCATCTGCTCTTGGGTCAGTTGCTCAGACATATTCGTCTCCTATTTCCCATAGAAAAATGCCCGCAGCTAGGCGGGCATTTAAAGTATATGCTAGAAAGTTAAGCTAGCTCAGTTTGAAGCCAAGGCCAACCTTGCTTCTTACGGCTTAGCGTGTTTTCCATCATTAGCATGCCGTCTTTTTCGTGCTTAACAAGCTTCTCAGCCCACTCACCTTTGTATAGAAGACGAGTTTGAGCAGTCGTGATGTCTGTTAGCATTACAGCAGCAAATGCAAGGTTATCTTTTTCGCAACGCGCTTCTAGATCCGCTTCTAGTGCTTCGATCATACCGTCAACTTGCTCTAGTGTTGCAAGCTCAACCTGACCTACAACTACGTCACGACCGTTGAATGGGTAACCTTTAAGGTCTTTCTCAACAAGCTCAGCCGCAGATAGACCTTCGATGTTTGTCTTAGCAATTAGAAGATCTTTAGTGAATGCGTCAACATCTTGTACGTCTGCGATTACCGCTAGCTCAGCAACAGCATCTTTGTCTTTTTGTGTACAAGTTGGAGAAGCGAAACCTACTGTGTCAGATAGAATTGCTGACATCATTAGCTTAGCGATTTGTGGAGTAATCGCGTGACCTTCAATCTTGAACATGTTGAATAGAACAGTGTTGGTACAACCAACAGGCCAGATCCATGCTTCCATTGGGTTTACTGTCATCACATCACCTAGGCGGTGGTGGTCAACAATACCCGCAATTTCAGCTTCTGCGATATCGTCTGGTGCTTGTGCTAGATCTGAGTAATCTACTAGCCAAACGGTCTCACCCGCAACTGATGTACGAAGCTCAGGAACTTCAGCGCCAGCAACTTCTAGGATGTGCTGAGTTTCACGGTTGATTTCGCCTTGGCGAATTGGCATAGCTTCAACGCCACGCGCTTTTAGAAGTTCAGTTGCAACGAGTGCACTACAAATACTGTCACTGTCTGGGTTCTTATGACCTACAACTAGAATCATGTTTCTTCCTATTCAAGTCAATTTTATACGCCACCTAATACAGTTAATTAGGGCGTGTTTGCTCACAAAGGCCGATACTTTACCTGATTTCAGAGAGTTTGACACGAAGAAAAGTTCACAATGCTATTGCGAATAAATCTCATTTACATATAATGATAATTATTCCTATTTGCATTTGAGTAAACGATGAACGCGACCCAATTTTTACACTCTGCACAACAGTTGTTTCAGCCTACTCAGTTTCGTTTAGCTTATAAGCGATTGCTGCTCCCTATCGTCATGCTCATTTTGCTAGGCAATGAAAATACACGTGACGTTGCCGTACAGACGCTATCCGACTCATTCTGGGCGGTGTCATGCTATGTTGCCGCCACCTTGGCAATTTATCATTATCTTTCAAACTTTATATCGAAAACCAATCGAATTACTGAGCTATACCATCGCTCGCGTAATCATCAGGTTTTCTTTGCTTCTTTATTGGGTGCTTTGCCTGGCTGTGGTGGCGCTATTGTTGTGACAACGCAATTTATTAGTGGTCGAGTAGGATTTGGTGCGATTGTCGCGGTACTTACTTCAACAATGGGTGACGCTGCCTTTTTACTTCTTGCCGCCAAGCCAAGTGTTGGATTAGGCGTGGTTGGATTAGGCATAATCGTGGGTACTCTTTCAGGGCTGGTCGTTAATGCTTTTCATGCTGATAACTTTCTGCGCCCAGAGCCAAAAGAAGCACCTCAGACACATGCTTGTTGCCAACACCAGACAGACCGACACACGCCTCTTGAACAACGTGCAATCAATCTGCAAGGCGCGTTTTGGAAATGGCTTATTGTACCTGCCAGCGTCGTTGCTGTGTTAATGTCTTTCCAAATCGATATTAATCAGCTGTTGTCTTTGCAGGACAATACCATTGAATGGCTGGGCGCTATCTTCGCGGTGATCACAATGTCGTTGTGGGCTATGACAAAAGAGCTCGGCGATTATCAGTCAACGGTCTCTGAAGATGAAAAAATTGTGGACTCGCACCCAATTCAAAAAGCGGCTCAAGACACAAACTTCGTCAGTGCTTGGGTGATCGTGGCGTTTCTGGCGTTTGAACTGACGACCTATTTTTCTGGAATCAATCTCGTAGAAACCTTTTCTCATTGGGGGATATGGATGCCATTAGCTGGCCTAGCCATTGGTATGCTGCCTGGTTGCGGACCGCAAATTTTAGTCACCAGCCTGTACATCTCTGGTGCAGCGCCACTTTCGGCGCAGCTGGCAAATGCGATTTCCAATGATGGTGACGCCCTATTCCCCGCCATTGCTATGGCACCGAAAGCCGCTTTGGTCGCGACTATTTATTCGTCCATTCCTGCTTTTATCGTTGGATACGGGTATTACTTTTTATTCGAGTTCTAACGCTCAGGACGTCAAAACAAGAAAGGAGCCACAGTAGGCTCCTTTCTTGTTTTTATAATCGAACGATTTGCTTCACGTTATGCCGTGACGATCGCTTTCGCATTTAGCCCTTTATCCACGCTCACCATTAATAACTGACAAGGTTCTTGGTTTAGCTTTTCTCCTGTCCAGTAATCATACCAATCCATCGGTTGATCAGACGTCAGCGTAAATTCCATCGCCCCGTAGCTGGCATAGTTAAACAAGCAGTGAAGGTCATTCTTCGTCGTTAGTTTTAAAAACGCATGATTTAAACTCAAAGCGGTGAACTTTGCTGACTCTTGGTTACGTTGTTGACGTAGCATGAGCTTAGCCAATGTCTTCTTTGCAAATGGCGTAATCTCAGGGAGCGGATCGCCAGACAGCAGCAAACCACCACACGCCAATAACACCGTGCGATGAAATTCATACTCTTCTCTGGATGCGGCTTGATTAGCTAATGACGTGAATGTCGCGCAATCCGGATCAATTTGCCACAGTTTTCGATGCTGCCAACTACGGTAAAAGGTTTCTTTGGCTATCTGCTCGAAACGACGACTATGGCGCTCTACGTCATCAGAAACACGCATTGCATCCACAAGCCCTAGAGATGGCCACATTGGCGCGTTGCAACCTAAAAGCCACGCATCACCAGCGCCTTTAGCAATCGCTTCCATTCCTAAGCGATACGCCTCAACGCCTGTAATACCAGATTGTTTACGCACACCTTTCAAGGTGCCCCAATAGTTCGCGTCTAGCTTGAACAATTCAACGCCCCACTCTTGTCTCATGACAGAGACCACATTCGTCAGATGGTCTTGCACTTCTGGATTTGAGGTATCGAGTATGTACCAAGGCGTGCAGCGCCAACCACCGTATGTGACATCTTCTGCTTTAAGTAAGCTTCCACCTTTGTGACGAACAAACCACTCTGGGTGTTGTTTGAAGATCTCCGACTCAGGTTGAGCAATAAAGGGCGCCATCCAAATCGCCGGCTTTTTGCCTTTTGCACGGATACTATGAATGAGCTCTTTCACACCACCAGAAAACTTATCCGATGGGATTAACCAATCGCCCATAAAGGCTTGATAGCCATCATCCAGAAGTACCCACTCTAGGTCTTCAAGCTTATCTTGCATGCAATCAACGTTCTGCATGATGTTTTGCTCTGTCACGTCTGCGTAGTAGGCATACCACGAACACCAACCGACAGGCGCACCTTGTGTCACACCTTGGCGAACAGGATGATGCTCTGCAATCATCTCTCCATAGATTTGATAAAGTTCAGACAGAGATTGGCCGCAGAGTACCGCCACGGATTCAAGTTGATTACTTTCCCAATCCGCCACTTGAGTAAACTCACCATCAATCGCGGCCGATAAAACCCAATGTCCATCACGCAGGACAACATCAAAATAGCCCGCAAAACGGTGACATGAAGTAAAGCCAAACAAGGTATAGCCAGCCGAGCCTTCCACCACTAAATAGTTGTAGTAACGCTTAGGCGCATCTTTGGGATAGATTCGATAAGAAGGGTTGTTGTCTGGACAGCGACCAATATCAACGGGATGGCTAACCGTTCCCGCTGTTTGCGCCAACATTTGGAAGCCATCGCCAATCACATTGGCCTCGTGCTCGTATAAAAACGGCATCTCGAACAACACTTCACGGTCGGTAAACGTTTTATTGTGAAGCCCAGCAAAAGAAAAATGTAATTGATTACCCTCAACTTCAACTTGGAGGTCGTTGTTATTCACAGTGATCTCAATGTGATTTGCCAATTGAATGCTCTGAGCCATAAAGAGTCTACTCACTTAATTATTATTGTTTAGCTTGGTTCATTATCCCCTGCTTGTCCCACCCAATTCGTTATCGACGTCACGAATCCTACTGTCGTTTAGCGTCACAAATTTATTATTGAGATAACGCTCACTGAAATTTTGGTTAAAAAAATACCAGCCCGAAGGCTGGTATTTCGATTGATGTGAATTGCATTAATTAAGCAACTTCGATTGGACCACCGAATGAAGTCACTGGCGGTACTTTGCCGGTGAACTTCTCGAAGTCTACGATACATGTGTTCGCAGAAGTCGCCTGCGCAAGTTCAGAAGAGCCAATGTCTTGCGTTAGCGTGTTAGGGTCACCGTAAGTACAGATTGCGCCCTCTTTCTCGTTTAGAGGACCGTACCATGCACCTTCTTCGATACGAATAACGCCACGTGGGTAGCTGTCAGTAAGAACAGCACCAGCTAATAGCTGACCACGACCGTTGAATACGCGCACTAAGTCACCGTCTTTGATGCCTTTCGCTTTCGCATCCGCTGGGTTGATGTAAACAGGCTCACGACCTTGCACCGCGTAAGTTGCACGGAACTCTTCAGATTCACACATTTGAGAGTGCAGACGCTTGTCTGGGTGACAAGACTGCAACCAGAATGGGTATTTATCTGAACCAGGGCCACCGTGTGAACGCTCTGATTTTTCGAACCACATTGGGTGTTCTTGACAGTGTTCGTAGCCGTAACGGCCGATCTTACGAGACGTGATCTCAATGAAACCAGACGGCGTACCTAGTGGGTTAAGCTCAGGGTCTTTACGGAAGTCCGCATGACGAACCCAAGGTTTACCTTCACCGAAGTCTAGTACGCTCTTCTCCCAGAACTCGTTGAATTCTGGCATTTCAAACTTACCTTCGTTCGCTTTCTTACAATCGTTGTATAGGCTTTCGATCCATTCCATCTCGCTCATACCACGAGTGTATTCTTCGCGGCGACCAAAACGCTGAGTTAGTTCACTCATGATTTGGAAGTCAGGCTTAGATTGGAACAATGGATCGACGAGACGATGCATTGCAATCAGACCTTTGTTCGAGTATGAACCGTATACGTCGATGTCGTTACGTTCCCATTGCGTACACGCAGGTAGAACGATATCCGAGAAACGACATGTTGCAGTCCAAGCAAACTCGATCGTTACAACCGTTTGAAGTTTGCGGAACGCTTTCTTCATGCGGTTACGATCTTGGTGGTGGTGCCATGGGTTACAACCCGAGATCACCATCATCTTGAAGTCTGGCAGTTTCACTTTACCGCCGTTGTAGTTGATCTCTTTGCCTGGTTCTAGCAGACAGTCGATCCAACGTGCAACTGGGATAGTACGGCTGTAACCGTTAAAGTCGTTGTTGTCCCACTTCGGCTTCATACCTTGGTCAAGGTTACGAGGGAAACCACCAGGACCCGCGAAACCAGTAGAAGGCACACCGATACTTGAGTAGTGGTGACCATAAGAGATGCCACCGCCAGGTAGACCGATTTGACCAACCATTGCAGCAACCACAGCCGCTGCCCAGTATGGCTGCTCACCATGCTCTTGACGCTGGATACACCAACCCATCAGGATCTGTGTACGGCCACTGACTAGCATACGCGCGAATTCGCGAATCTTGTCCGCTTTCACGCCACAGATAGCCGCAGCCCACTCTGGTGTTTTCTCTACTTTATCTTTTGTCTTACCTTGAACGTATTGAATAAACTCTTCAAAGCCTAGACAGTAAGTATCAATGAACTTCTTATCGTACAAATCTTCGTTGTACAGCACGTGCGCCACAGCAAGCATGAACGCTACGTCTGTCAGCGGGTTAATGTACAAGTGATCGTTCTCTAAGTAGCGCTGAGTCTTGTTCTTCACTGGATCTACAGATAGAACGTTTATCTCACCTTTCGCTACTTTTTCTTTTAGTTGTGCTAGGTACTTGAACGACTCATGCGTTTCACAGTTCCAACCTACTTGAAGGTTTTTCACTGGGTCGTTAGCCCAAAGAACGATGTTGTCAGAGTTCTCTAGGATTTCAGACCAAGACGTACCTTGTGCGTAAACTTCGGTTGAACCAAGTACGTAAGGCATGATGGTTTGACCTGCACCCGTCGAGTAGTCACCTACTTTCGTGATGAAGTTGCCGTGCATACCCACTGCACGTTGCATGTGCGCGGTACAGTTGTTGAATGAACCTGTTTGGTTCCAACCCGTTTGACCTGCGTGTAGCGCCCATGGACCGTAGTCTTTTTGAATACGTTCTAGTTCGCGGTAGAACAAATCTAGCGCTTCATCCCAAGTTACGCGGATGAAACGGTTGTTACCGCGAGTATCCGCGCTGTATTTGTGTTTCTTCAACCAATCTAGACGAACCATTGGGTAACGCACACGTGAAGGGCTGTAAATAATGCCCTTGATGCCGTTTAGCATTTCAGTTGGGTTTTTGTCTAGCTCTAGCGGTTTGATCTCTTGAACTTTACCCGCGTAGATGTGGGCGCGGAACGCGCCCCAGTGAGAACCTGTTACTTTCCAAGTACCTGTCGTCTCAACAGCATTGGCAGAGGCTGACGCCAATAAGCTAGGACCAATAACTGACGCTGCACTTGTGGTTGCTACACCTTTAAGAAAACTTCTTCGTGTAATAGCCATTTAAATTACTCCAATCCGACGCTTATTAGTGGTGACCTTCAGCATAATCTGAAGAGTGTTTCTGTAGATACTTCAAGATCAGGGATTCACTGTCTGTATCTAGGTTAACGAACGCCAACATACCGTCGAACATACCTGGCCAGGTGTTCGCGTCGAAGTGCGCTTCCGCAGGTTGCGTGTGACATACTGAACAGTTGGTTTTGTACGCTTCACGAGATTTTTCCCAAACAGGATTGATGTCGTTCAGCATAGACTCTTTCTTAAGCCATACTTTCGCTGCCACTTTTTCCCATGGAAGACCCGTTAGCTCATCCACTTTTTTCTCACCAGTCGTCACAATGTTGCTATCTGTCGCTGCTTCTTTCATCAGAGACGCAGTCGCAATGTTCTTACCGAAGTCTTCTTGAATTACGCGACCAAAACCTTTCGCTTTACGCCAGCCATCGATTTCGATTTCAACAAACTCGCCTTTGTCTTCAAGAACTTTAACGGTCGATGCTGGGTTAAGAAGACCGGCTTCTTTAGTGCCTTGTGCATCAAAGTAAATAGGTAGGTGACGAACACTCACTAGTTGCTGACCTACAGAGTAATCTGTATTTGAAGTCATACCTTCTAGGTCACCCACGATACCGCCGATGCTGTCCATACCTGCTGGCAGGTTATGCGCGATACCTTTATGACAGTCAACACAGCTTTGATCTTTCTCTGCTGCTTGCTTCATTTGGATACGAGCGGTTGGAGACATTTGCTCGAAATCCATCGATTCGTAGTTGTGACAGTTCTTACACTCTAAAGATTTGTTTGCCGAGAAACGATCCCATTCGTGTTTCGCAAGTTCGATACGACGCTCTTCGAACACACCAGGTTCATCGTAGTTGCCAAATACCTGTGCAAATACCTCTTTAGATGCCTGCATTTTACGAGCAATTTTGTCTGTCCAGTTATGAGGAACGTGACAGTCAGGGCAAGTAGCACGAACGCCTGAATGGTTTTTCCAGTGAACCGTTTCTTGCAGCTCAACGTACACGTTGTCACGCATTGTGTGACAACTAATACAGAATTCTTCTGTGTTGGTTGCTTCTAGAGCGGTGTTAAAGCCACCCCAAAAGATAACACCAGCAATGAAGCCGCCCATAGTCAGCACACCTAGGCTGATATGTACAGCTGGGCGCGTCATGGTACGCCACAGTTTAATGATTAATGATTTCATTATTTGCTCTCTTAAAATCTTTTCAAAAGTGTGGTTATGAGCTCACAGGCTTACATGCCGTGCGCGCCTGGAGGTCCAAAGAAGAACACTTGCAACATCCAAACGATGAACCCGTAACCGCCGACAAAAGCCACACTCAGAATTGGGAAGAGAACAACTGCAATGAAGAGGAACGACTTCCACTCCAGGGAGCGTTTTTCACCACTCTCAATTTTATTAACATCACTCATACATTTGCCTATTTTGTATCTAGTGTTATTGAAAAGCCCGCGTAACCAAGCTTAAGTTTTTTACAATCTCTAATGGAAAATGTTAGACCATACTAATAGTAAGGTTCAATCAAATAAGAGCTCTCAGGCCTTGTAATTCAACACTTTTTTGAGCTCATCCAGAGATGTGATTGATTGATGTTATTTATTAAAAAACATGAACAGATGTGACAAAATAAGTCTTTTAACTAATTGTTAAAATAACAACATTTACCAAACATAAGTTACATTTGGATAGTAATTAACGGGTCATAAATTGGCTTAAAAACCCGTCAAAAGATAATCAATTGTGAATAAAATGATGCGAAATAATGACAAGAATAGCGCTAAAGGTTTACGTTGAGAACATCAAAAAATGCACATTGATGTTCATATAAAGGAGGAGCTTAGTTACAATTATTCGCGGATTTTCGAGGAGCGATTATGGATAGCGTGGTGGATATAAGTTGGACCAAACTGGCATTGTTTGGTCTGATTTTGTTGGTTCCCTTCTTTATTAATGCCCGCTACAAATTAGGGATTGCGAAAGACACAATAATTAGTGTTATTCGTATGACACTTCAGCTCATATTGATTGGCGTGTATTTAGAATATCTTTTTCAATTAAACAGCTTACTTGTCAATATACTTTGGCTTGCCATCATGTTACTGATTGGCGCAAGCTCAATTGCAGGAAAAGCTCGCCTGCCTAAAAAGCCACTTATGCTTCCTCTTCTTACAGGCTTAACCTGTGGTCTAATTCCACTTCTTATAGCGATTACCGCAGGCCTAGTGCAGCCATCCCCTATTTACAACGCCCAGTACATGATCCCACTTGCGGGCATGCTATTGGGTAACAGCTTAAGTAGTAACATCATCGCACTGCAGAATTTATTTACGGCTTTTGAACAGAGACAATCAGAATACGAGGCTGCTATCTCACTTGGTGCCTCTCCTCGTTATGCATCATTCCCCTTCATTCAAGAGGCCCTTAGAAAGTCACTTGCTCCAACTTTAGCCTCTATGGCCACTACAGGGCTGGTTACCTTGCCAGGCATGATGACTGGTCAAATTCTAGGTGGCGCAAGCCCGATGGTTGCAATTAAATATCAGTTGGTGATTATGCTGGCTATTTTCGTCATGTTGAGTACCTCCGTCGCTATTACGCTGGAGATGACACTGAGCTGGGTACAAACGAAAGAAGGCCGGATCAAAATAAAAATCCAACAACCAGAACCTACCAAAACTCATAGATAGTTTAAGCGTGTGAACAAAGCCAGTGGAAGGGCTTGTATTATCAAGTCAAACGCACTTTTAACTGAATAACTCATCCATTCTTTAAACATTCATCAAGACGCTTTCTGGAGAAAAGTCAGACAGAATTCTCTCGAGTATAAGCCTCTAATTTTATGAAATTTTCTTTGCAAGTTTAGATACGCACGGCCTTTGAGACAGGTTATCCACAGAAAATGTGGATAAACACCCTAAACCCATACGCAACCAGAAACATAGCAGCATAAGTGATCAATCTAATCGTCATGCTTTGATCACTTGCCTGACATATTCTAATTTTAGAGTAAAGATAGTGACCACAAACTTGGAGAGACGTACATGGATGTCTTAATGATCAAAGAAAATTACGATGAACTCCTATCCGATGCACCTCTGGACTGGCTCGTTCAAGAACCAAAGGAAGTGACTTCTCATTGGCTCCCAACCGATTTTGGCATCAATGAAGAGCTGATTTAACTCACTCGATTTGTGTGAAACTTATCGACACGAATAAAAGAAAGGCGAACCATTTGGCTCGCCTTTCTTTTATTCTTTTAGATTTATCGTAAATGCTTGTCTTCATCACGTAGATAAATCATCCAATACCACATACCAACGAATACACCGCCACCAATGATGTTCCCTATCGTTACAGGGATAAGGTTATTTACGATGAAACCCATCATGTTTAAGTCCGCATAGTTTGCAATATCCGCCCCTGTCATTTGCCAAAATGCTTCCGGTGCAAAATATTTGATTCCAATCGCCATGGGTACTTGGAACATGTTCGCAATACAGTGCTCGAAACCTGCCGACACGAACATAGCCACTGGCAGAATCATGACCACTATTTTGTCAGTTAATGTACGTCCACTAAACGTCATCCAAACAGCAATACACACCAGCACGTTACACATGATACCAAGCGCAACTGCAGCAAAGAAACCATGGTGCAATTTATGTTGAGAGATAGCCATCGCGTTGAGGCCAACTTGGCCGTGATCAAACATATACTGCTTGGTGACCAACATGCATGCTACCAACAAAAGAGCACCAACCATGTTGCCGAAATAAACTACAAACCAGTTTTTGATTAGCGCTTGCCACGAGATCTTTCCACTCGCTCGCGCTACCAATGTTAATACTGAGCTAGTGAAAAGCTCACCACCTGTAACGACAACAAGAATCAAACCAAGACTGAAGGCTAGGCCACCGATTAGCCTAGTAATACCCCATGGAAGGTCGCCTGCGCCTGTTGTCACCGTGGTGTAAAAGATGAACGCAATACCAATATGAAGTCCGGCAGAAATTGCCAATAAAAAAGATTTGATCGGTGCTTTAGTTGCTTTACCTACCCCCACTTCAGCCGCGCGTTCCGCAGCCTGAGGCGGTAATAGTGAGTCAAACTGATTGAAGTTCATTGTGGTGTAACATTTAGAAACAATTAAAGAGGCGCGGATAATCGCTCCATTTCCCTACTTTTTCAAGCGCTATTTAACATGTTTACTAAAAATGTTGTTATCGAGAGATCAACCAATAAAGGTCAACTATCATTAGCAATCGTAACTATCATTGATACTTAACAAGTATTCTGCCTTTCGAACAAAGATCCTGCGTTATATCAGCCTGATAGCGCCATACTTAACACTTCTTATCGTTTAATGTTGCTCAACTCTTCTTTTCAGACTAGCTTGGTAAAAAAAGCGTAAAGGAATCATTTATGAAATATTCAGCTGAACATATCGCCGAATTGAACCTACTTCTTCAGTTCGACTTAAGTAGTGCTGCAACTGGTATTAAAGTTCATACAGACGCGTCAGAAGAAATGCAGGCAGCCGTTGCTCGTCTATACGAGAAGCAACTTTGTACACAGCCTGATGGTGGTTATTTAACAGATGAAGGTATTGAAGTCGCAGAGCATGCAGATAAGATTTTAAGAGTCCTTTCTGTGTAATTTGAACAAAAACGCCACCGAATTCGGTGGCGTTTTTTATTGGTCCCTGCATTTTGTTCCTGCCGAAACCTGCGGTGCTAATCGTTTTTTCATTTCGCTAAATGGCTGAACCTTGTCGTACAACCAATTAAAGCCTGTGGCATAAAATAGGAAGAACACTAGGAAGCCAGCTTCCAACACCAGAGCTTGGAGAAGCGTAATTTCTAAGAACCAAGCAATGACGGGTATAGAGATAAAGATCAACCCTCCCTCGAATCCAATTGTATGCCCAAAACGCATCGCTAAACTTCGTTCAGTTCGATTGCTGCCAAACCACTTATCAAAGTACAAGTTGTAGATGTAATTCCACACAACGGTATACATGCTCAACCCAATCCCAACCAACGCGAGATCACTCGATCCCTTTCCGGTGATCAATGAAGCCGCTGGCACAATGATCGCGAGTGCGATTAACTCAAAAAGTACTGCATGAAAAATTCGTTCGTTACGAGTCATATTTCTCTGTCCAAATAGTTCTACTCAATGCTTAGAATTTTATCTATTATTCAGATAACAAAAAGTTAGATACCATCGGTAAAAGCGATATGTTTACCATCGAACAACTGCAAGCTTTCATTGCTACATCAGAAACCGGATCGTTTTCAGGCGCGGCAAGAAAACTGGGGCGAGCTCAATCCGTAGTCAGCCAACACATCATAAATATGGAGGTCGACTGTGGTGTTGATCTATTTGATCGCTCTGGTCGATATCCGAAATTAACCGAGAGTGGCCTCGCGCTCATACCTTATGCACAAGCGGCAATCAGCCAACTCGACCGATTGAACAACAGAGCATCACAGCTTTTTTCAACACCAACTAATAAATTAGTTTTAGCCATTGATGAAGGGATTCCTCTGACTCGCTTGCCCGACGTGCTAAAAAATTTAGAGCAACGCTTTCCACACTTGCAAGTTGAATGCTTAACAGCTTCAAGTCCGGATATCATTGAATTGGTCAAATCGGAGCGCGCCACTACTGGGATTATTTTGAGTGACTTGCAAATGCCAAGACATATCGATTTCACTAATCTTGGTAACATTGCGTTCGATGTCTATGTCTCTTCAACACACGCTCTGGCACAACAACGCGTCACTCACATTGATCAACTCAAACAACATCGTCAACTGGTCATACGCTCCAAAAACGCAGAGCCATGTGGTCTCAATCAAGCATTCAGCCCGGATATCTGGTACGCTGATAACTACTATATTTTGTTGGAATTAGCGAATAAAGGGTTTGGTTGGTGCTTTCTTCCGGAGCATTTAGTCGCGTATTCACCGAACACACTGACAAGAGTTGGGGATGATTTCACAAAGCTGGCTTGGCAAGTCAATGTTGACCTTATTCAACATCAGAAATGGCATTCAGATCCCCTCCATCAACAAGCCAAAGCAGAGCTGCTCAATCTATTCGAGCAGACATAAATAAGTAAGTAGGAAGACCCAAATGGCAAATACATTGATCGTAGGTGCAGGCTGGCTCGGAACTCCGCTAGCAGAAACTTTGATGAAAGACGGACACCACGTTGTCGTTACTCGTCGTAACCAAGCTCGGTTAAACGAGTTACCCGCTTCATTAACTCACTCCGCATTATTCGATTTTAATCAACTTAACGCGGCGAAACGGCTAGATGAGTTGCTTAAGCAACATCAAATTACTCACGTTGTCGGTGCTTTTCCCCCTGGTTTTCGTAAAGGACGCGGACAAGAATACGCCCAACAATGGCAAATGCTCGCCAACGCAGCAAAGCAAAACAACGTTGAAAAGCTCGTTATGATTAGCTCTACAACGGTGTATCCCAACCTAGCTTCAGATATGGAAGAAGCAGATGCGTCACTCTCTTTAGCAGCCGACAGCCCTTATTTCTCTGACAATGCACGTATTATGCTACAAGCCGAGCAGCATGTTATCGACTCTAATATTAGCTTCGTCATTATGCGTTGTAGCGGGCTAATTGGGCCAGATAGGCACCCTTCTCGCTTTGCTATGAGACTAAAACAAGTCAGTCGTAAAGCGCCTGCTAATATGCTTCATCAAGATGATGCGGTATCGGCGGTCAAATTTGCTTTAGATAATTTAAGCAACCAAGTTATTAACGTGACCACACCACATACCGTCAGCAAGGCGGAGTTCTACCAAGCCGCTATAAATAAGAGCGAAAGTGAGATACCTCTTCCACCAGTCACAGAACAAACAGATAAGCGCATTCTCGCAGACAAACTACTCTCACTTGGCTATCAATTTCATTTCAACTCAACTTTGGACGCGCTATGAAACTCTATCGACACATAGAAACACTTTGGGATTACATGCAACTCAAACATGAGCTGAAACCCGCAGACTGTTTATTTGTGATGTGCAGTAACGATGTGCGTGTAGCAGAGCATGCAGCAAATCTGTACCACCAAAAGTTAGCGCCTTTGATTGTATTTTCAGGGGGAGAAGGTCGTTTTACCGATGGACTGTTTGAAAAAAGCGAAGCGGAAACTTTTGCCGAGATTGCCAAGATGTCAGGTGTGCCAAGTGAAGCAATTTTGCTCGAAACTGAATCCACCAACAGTGGCGAAAACGTTCGCTTTACTGAGCAACGATTGAAAGAAGAAGGAAAACATTGCTCATCATTTATTCTGGTACAAAAACCATTTATGGAACGCAGAGCTATAGCGACATTTGAAAAACAGTGGCAGTCACCCTACTCCCAGATCCAAGTAAGCTCTACGGCTCATCCGTTTTTTGAATATATTAATGAAGACATGCCATTAATGATGGTGCTAGAAGCACTAATGGAAGATTTCTCTCGCGTAAAAAGCTATCCAGAGAAAGGATTTCAAACCGAGCAGAACATCCCTCCGCAGGTAGAATCATCTTATCAGGTTTTGCTAGAGAAATTTGGTTTTGACTTAGTCTAAGCCCTTTCTAGCAGACAACAAAAAGCCACCGATTACGGTGGCTTTTCTGTATTAATACGGATTATTTACCGAGTGCTTCTTTGTAATGCTGACGGCACACGGAGACATATTTGTCGTTACCGCCGATCGCAACTTGATCGCCCTCTTTAATCGCCACGCCATGTTCATCGGTACGAATAACCATATTCGCTTTGCGACCGCAGTGGCAGATCGTTTTGAGCTCAACCAACTTGTCTGCCCAAGATAACAGGTACTTACTGCCTTCAAAAAGTTCGCCTAGAAAATCGGTGCGAAGGCCGTAACACAATACTGGAATATGCAGTTTATCAACAACTTCAGTAAGTTGGTAAACCTGCTCTTTCGACAAGAACTGACACTCATCAACAAGAATACAGTGACGTTTCTCAACCTCATTCAGAGCTGCGATCTCTTGATATAAATTGGTATCCTGACGAAACAAATGTGCGTCAGATTGAAGACCAATACGAGAGCTCACTTTACCGACACCAAAGCGATCATCTAGTGCAGCCGTAAAAATAACTGGCGTCATGCCGCGTTCTTGATAGTTGAAAGAGGATTGAAGAAGCGTTGTTGATTTACCCGCATTCATTGCTGAGTAATAGAAATACATCTGAGCCACAGAGCATTACCTAAAGTTAAAGTTTTAATTTATGGAAATGGAAAATAAAAGGGCTGAATTATCAGCCCTTTAAAATTGAAAATTCAATTACTTACGACGCCACGTTGTGCCTTCTGGACCATCTTCCAGAACAATGCCCATTTCGGTTAGCTTGTCACGAGCCATATCTGCATTCGCCCAATCTTTCGCAGCGCGAGAGTCGTTACGCAGCTTGATAAGAGCTTCGATTTCAGCCACTTCATCATCGTTACCTGCATCACCTTTTAGGAAGGCTTCTGGATCTTGGTGAAGAATACCGATCACATCTGCTAGTTCACGCATTAGCGCACCTAGCTCGCTCGCTTTCTCTAGGTTTTCTGTTTTCAGACGGTTAACTTCGCGCGCCATGTCGAACAGAACTGAGTACGCTTCTGGCGTATTGAAGTCATCGTTCATCGCTGCTGTAAAGCGAGATACGTACTCTTCACCACCAGCAGGAGCAGCATTTAGGTCCAAACCACGTAGAGAAGTGTATAGACGCTCAAGCGAAGCGCGTGCTTGGTTTAGGTTCTCTTCGCTGTAGTTTAACTGGCTACGGTAGTGACCAGACATAAGGAAGTAACGAACCGTTTCTGCATCGTAGTGACCAAGTACGTCACGGATAGTAAAGAAGTTGCCTAGGGACTTAGACATCTTCTCGCGATCTACCATCACCATGCCACTGTGCATCCAAGTATTTACATACTTAGTGTCGTGTGCACAGCATGATTGCGCGATTTCGTTTTCGTGGTGTGGGAACTGAAGATCAGAACCGCCACCGTGAATATCAAAGTGATCGCCTAGGATTGAAGAGTTCATAGCAGAACACTCAATGTGCCAGCCTGGACGACCAGGGCCCCATGGTGATTCCCACGTAGGTTCACCTGGTTTAGACATCTTCCAAAGTACAAAGTCTAGTGGGCTGCGTTTGGCTGTTTCGACATCAACGCGCGCGCCCGCTTGCAACTGATCCAAATCTTGTTTAGACAGTTTGCCGTATTCGTCAAACTTGCGAACCTCAAACATTACATCGCCATTATCCGCAACGTAAGCAAAACCACGTTCAATCAGTTTTTGAACAAGTTCGATGATTTCTGGAATAAACTGGGTTGCACGAGGCTCAATATCAGGACGCTTCATGTTTAATGCGTCGAAGTCTGCGTGCATTTCACCGATCAAGCGCTCGGTCAATGAGTCACAAGACTCGCCATTTTCAGCCGCACGTTTAATGATCTTATCATCAATGTCTGTGATGTTGCGTACAAACGTTAGATCGTAACCTAGGTAACGAAGGTAACGTGATACCACGTCAAAGGAGACAAAAGTGCGACCGTGACCGATGTGACAGAGATCGTAGATGGTAACTCCACAGACATACATGCCGACTTTGCCAGCTGTAATTGGTTTGAATTCCTCTTTCTGTCTTGTGAGTGTGTTATATATCTTTAACATGATCTCTATCTATGATTGTGAATGAATAAAAGAAAGTCGAGTATATCAACTCCGACCTGGTTAGGTAATAGCAATTAACCGATAAAACGATAATCGGCTAAACTTCAAGCACAAAACGAAGAATTTCCTCTTCCTGAGTTTTTAAAGCACTAGAACTTAGGCTAGAATCTCGGGCTCAACACAACACAGTAAAGGAAAGTAGCATGATCACCCTTCACACTAATTTTGGTGACATCAAGATTCAACTAAACGAAGAGAAAGCGCCAGAGACTAGCGCAAACTTCCTTCAGTACTGCCGCGATGGCTTTTACGACAACACTCTTTTCCACCGTGTTATTGACGGTTTCATGATCCAAGGTGGTGGCATGGAACCTGGTCTACGTGAAAAAGCATCACGTGCACCTATCAAGAACGAAGCAAACAACGGCCTAAGCAACAAAGTGGGTACACTTGCTATGGCACGTACTATGGAACCGCATTCAGCAAGCTCTCAGTTCTTTATCAACGTAAACAACAACACATTCCTAGATTTCCGTAGCGAAAGCCTAGATGGTTGGGGTTACTGTGTATTCGGTGAAGTTGTAGAAGGCATGGACATCGTAAATAAGATCAAAGGCGTTAGCACTGGTTCTTACGGCATGCACCAAGACGTACCTCTAGAGGACGTAGTAATCACTGGTACAACAATTGAAGAATAATTCGTAAGAATTATTTCTAAGAGATAAGTTAATGGGGAGGCATCGCTTCCCCTTATTTCTATGACAACATTATTTATTTCCGATCTTCACCTCACCCCATCGCGTCCGGATATTACGGAATGTTTTGTGACGTTCATGCGAACAGAAGCAACGAAATCCGATGCACTTTATGTATTAGGCGATCTGTTCGAGTTTTGGGTTGGAGACGATGACAAAACTCCTTTTGCCAATCAAATCCGTACAGAGTTCCAGCAACTAACAAAGGCTGGCGTTCCTGTTTATTTCATTCAGGGCAATCGCGACTTCCTATTGGGAAAACGCTTCTGTAAAGAGACAGGCATTACATTATTAGATGAAGTTAGCCTCATAGACCTTTATGGTACTAAAGCAGTTATTCTCCACGGTGACACCCTGTGTACTGACGACATTGATTATCAAAAATTCCGTAAGACTGTTCATCAACCTTGGTTGCAATGGCTGTTTAATCACATTCCTTGGTTTATTAAGAAGAAAATTGTCTCAAAAGTTCAATCCGATATTCGTGATGATAAAATGAGCAAGCCTTTAGACATCATGGACGTCAATCAAAATGAAGTCGAGAAAGTGATGTCTCAGAATTGCGTCAACTTAATGATTCATGGTCACACTCATCGCCCGAATACACATTTTTTTGACGTCGATGGCGTTAAAAAGACCCGGATAGTTTTAGGGGATTGGTATACGCAAGGCTCAGTTTTACAAGTAAATTCTGATGGCTTTGACCTACAAACGAGACCATTCATACAGAATTTGCGTTAAGCATGTAGAGCGTGTAGAAGATTCACGCTCAAGTCGTAGATATTTTGTAAAAAATCGCTATTATCATAATACTAAGTTAAACAGAACGAAGTACCTAATTGAAGTATTCTTACGTAGCTCGCCAACCGATTCTGGATAGAGAAAAACGAACCATTGGTTACGAACTTCTCTTTCGAGACGGTCCTAAAAATACCTTCCCTGAAGTAGAACCAGAGCTGGCTACTAGTCGACTGCTATCCGATCATTTTTTGTCGACGCATTACAACACATTAGGGAACAAACTTGGCTTTGTTAACTTTCCGCATCAAAGCTTGGTGAATCTAGTCCCAACTCTGTTTCCCAAAGAGTCTCTCGTCATTGAAGTCCTTGAAGATTGTGAACCGACAGAAGAGCTGCTAGAAGCCATCAAGCACCTTCATGAGTGCGGATACAAAATTGCTTTAGATGATTTTGTGCCGACGAAGGCTTGGAAACGTTTTCTTCCATACGTTTCCATGATCAAGTTTGACATTCGACTCGTACCGATCAAGAAAGCCGCTATTTTTATTCAGGCATTAAGCCCATTTAAAATCGACTTTCTTGCTGAAAAAGTTGAGACCTATGAAGAATTTGAGCAAGCTTTAGAAGCCGGCTTTAACTATTTTCAAGGATATTTTTTCAGCAAGCCTGAGATGATCCAGAAAAAACGGTTGAACCCCGCGTTTCTTACCGTCATACAGCTGTGTAAAGAGATTGCAGATAAGCCCATCGACTTCAATGAGGTTGAACGTCTGTTTTCGATTGATGTGACGCTGTCATACAAGTTGCTTACTTACGTAAATTCAGGATATACATTAACGACTAAGATCAAATCGTTCAGACAGGCACTTATTTATCTGGGTGAAGAGCGACTACGACGCTTTATTTCCTTAGTTGCAATTGCATCCGTTCAAGAGGATAAACCTGACTCTCTTTACTCTTTAGCGATTCAGCGTGCAAGAATGTGTGAACTGTTACTTAGTCAAATGAACACTAGGTATGACCCTGGGCAGGCTTTTTTGACAGGAATGTTTTCTCTACTCGGATCTTTGCTCGATCAACCGCTCTCGGATGTCATTGAAGATATCCCCGTTGACGAAGATATAAAACTCGCATTAACCAGTCGAAAAGGCGTACTTGGCCACTTACTTTCAATGACGATCGCCTACGAAAAAGCAGACTGGGAATTAGCTGAGCGGTATTGCACCGTTCTTAAATTAACCGAGCCTCAATTAGCAGACGCTTTTAATCAATCTACCGAGTGGGCTCAAGAACTGCTGTCTCAAACGCCCTAAACCGCTATAATGCCTCACCTCCAGCCTCGCAATTGTGAGGTTGTTTGTTTTTACCGCTTAATTAATCGAGATTTCATTTTATGGCTTCTTCTTGTCCTTGCGGCTCTAACCGCACCTACCAACAGTGTTGTGAAATTGCCCACAATAACCATGCTGACGTTACCACTCCGGAGCAGTTAATGCGGTCTCGTTACAGTGCGCATGTGTTAGGTCTAGTAGATTACGTGGTGAACACGTACCACCCAAGCTGTAATGCAGAAGAACAACGAGAAGGCATTGCCCAATCTATCGACAGCGATTGGTGCAAGCTTGAAGTATTAAAAACAGAAGCTGGCAGTAATGACAATGAAGGCTTTGTCGAGTTTAGCGCTTATTTTGATGAAGACGGCAAACGCTACTGTATGACAGAACGTTCTCGCTTCGTAAAAGAAAATGGGCCTTGGTACTACATTGACGGCACATTTCCTGAAGAAGAGCCAGAAGAAGAACCAGAACAGGATCCACGCTTGAGCCAGCCAGTGAATAGCCTAAAGCTAGGTCGTAACGATCCGTGTATCTGCGGAAGCGGTAAGAAGTTTAAGAAGTGTTGTGGGTAAAGGCATCCACGCTTAGCTTATTGAGCTCGCTTTAATGAGATTCCTGATCTCACCTAAGCTCGTCGGAATAACGTGAATATGTACTTTCGTTTGAAATAGATAACGCGACTTCAAATACCATTAGAAAATATACCGTCATTCTGAACAGCGAGGGACGAGCGTGATTCAGAATCTAATCGCCACCAGCACTGTTGCCGGTTTTTACCCCCGAATCAAGAACACTAAATTAAAAAAAGCCCCTAGACTCGAGAGCATAGGGGCTTTCACTTATCTATAAGCAAGTTTACTTATGACGTTCTTTCAACTTGTTCACTACGTCATTCATCGATAAGCCTTGGTCTTGAAGCAATACCATTAAGTGGTAAATCAAGTCTGCTGATTCACACACTAACTCCGCCTTATCGCCCGACGTCGCCGCAAGCGCGACTTCAACGCCTTCTTCGCCCACTTTTTGCGAAATACGCTTGGTGCCACGGGCATAAAGACTGGCAGTATAAGAGGAATCTGGGTCGGCACTCTTGCGGGCAGCCAATAGCTGCTCAAGTTGATGAAGCCACACCATTTGTGACTCCTCTTGCGGATCTCCATCCCAACAAGTTGTTGTTCCAGTATGGCAAGTCGGACCAATAGGATTCACTTTAACTAGCAGTGTGTCATTGTCGCAATCGAGCTGCATGTTCACCAATTGTAATACATTGCCTGAGGTTTCCCCTTTGGTCCAAAGACGCTCTTTGGTACGAGAGAAAAACGTCACTTGACCCGTTTCGCCCGTTTTTGCCAACGCATCTTGGTTCATGTAACCCATCATCAGCACTTGGCTTGATTGAAAATCTTGTACGATGGCAGGTACCAGACCATCCACCTTTTCCCAGTTGATTCGCTCAGCTAGCGAACTTACTTCGGCGGCTTTCACACTCATAGTCGTACCTCAATGCCTTGTTGTTTCAAATACTGCTTTAGTTCACCAATATTGATGACTTGCTTGTGGAATACCGACGCGGCAAGCGCGCCATCCACATTTGCTTTTTGGTAGGCTTCTGCGAAGTGCTCCATGGCACCTGCACCACCCGATGCAATCAATGGCACGTTACACACTTCACGCACCATATTAAGTTGTTCAATATCGTAGCCGTTACGCACGCCGTCTTGGTTCATCATGTTCAGTACGATTTCACCAGCACCGCGTTTTTGTACTTCTTGCACCCAATCACGCGTTTCCCATTGGGTCGCTTTGGTGCGTTCTTCATCACCAGTAAACTGGTAAACCTGATACTTGCCCGTCTCTTTGTCATAGTATGAATCGATACCAACGACGATACATTGCACACCAAACTTATCAGCAAGGTCAGTAATCAACTGAGGGTTCGCCAAGGCAGGAGAGTTAATAGATACCTTATCTGCACCAAACTCAAGAATGCGCGCCGCGTCCTCTGCTGATTTAATGCCACCAGCCACACAGAACGGAATATCAATCACTTCTGCAACGCGAGCGACCCAACTTTTATCAACGACACGCCCATCACTTGAAGCGGTAATATCGTAGAACACAAGCTCGTCAGCGCCTTCTTCAGCATAACGCTGCGCCAGAGGAACGATGTCACCAATGATTTCGTGGTTGCGGAACTGGACGCCCTTCACCACTTGTCCATCACGAACATCAAGACATGGAATTATTCGCTTTGCCAGCATGCAAACGCCTCCTCTGCTGTGAACTTACCATCTAACAATGCGCGACCAACAATCACACCAGCAACACCGCTGCCTTTTAGTGCTTCGATATCCGCTAATGAGCCAATGCCGCCTGAAGATTGAAACTGCACTTGTGGGTACTGTTTACATAAGTCGACGTAAAGCTCAACGTTTGAGCCTTCTAGCGTACCATCACGAGAAATGTCCGTGCAAAGCACATGCTGTAGACCTACCGTCAGATAATCGTTGATCAAAGCTTCGATAGTCACACCTGAATCTTCTTGCCAACCAGAGATCGCCACTTTACGCGTGCCGTCTTGGTCGATGTTGATATCTAGAGCGAGAACGATTTTCTCCGCGCCATACTTTTCCATCCAACCTTTCACAAGCTCTGGTTGTTTTACTGCTGTAGAACCAACCACAACACGTTGAGCACCGGCTTCTAACAGATCAATCACGTCTTGCTCTGTACGCACTCCACCACCGATTTGGATGTTCGCTGGCGTGCTTGCGAGTAGCTTTGCAATCAAATCAAGTTGACGTGCTGTCGTGTCTTTCGCGCCAGTTAAATCCACCAAGTGCAGCCAGTTGGCACCTGCTTGGTGGTACAAGTTGAACTGCTCTGCTGGGTCGACTTTGTACTCGGTTACTTGGCCGTAATCACCTTGATAAAGGCGAACCACCTGTCCTTCAATTAAATCAAGAGCTGGAATAATCACACTAAATCCCTTTTATAATTCTAAGAAGTTTTGAATAAGCTTCGCGCCCGCTTTTGAAGAACGCTCTGGGTGGAATTGCACACCATAATAGTTACCGCTTTGAACCGCAGCAGTGAATGGATTTCCGTAATCACATTCAGCAATGGTGTAGTCTCCAACTGGCATCGCAAAGCTGTGCACAAAATAGAAGTACTCACCCTCTTCAATGCCTTTGAACAACGGATTGCCTGCTTTTGCAGAAACGGTATTCCAACCCATATGCGGCAGCGGTAAGTCGCCAGTTTGTAGCAGCTTCACTTCGCCATCACAAAGTCCAAGACACTCAACTAACTCGTCTGCTTTCTGGCCTTTTTCTTGAGACACTTTGCCCAACAGCTGCATGCCTAAACAGATACCTAATAGCGGCTTTTCTACCTGTTTTACCAAGCTGATAAGGTCACGCTCTTCTAGGTTTTTCATCGCTTCGCTGGCGGTTCCCACTCCCGGTAGGAATAACTTATCTGCCGACAATACGACTTGCGGATCTTTTGAAATAGTCACGTCATAGCCTAGGCGTTCAATAGCAAACTTCACCGAAGAGACGTTGGCACAGCCAGTATCGATAATGACAACTTTCTGTTCTGTCACTGTTTTTCTCCTTGCTAAGATTCGCCTTAAAGCACGCCTTTACTACTTGGTAGCTCAGTGCCTTCTACTTTGATTGCTTGGCGTAACGTACGGCCAAACGCTTTAAATAGACTTTCAATGATGTGGTGATCATTGTTGCCCGCAGAAGAAAGGTGCAACGTACATGCTAATGTGTCAGTCAAAGAGCGGAAGAAGTGAACCACCATCTCTGTTGAAAGGTCCCCCACTTGCTCACGACTAAACTGCGCGTCGAACTTAAGGTAAGGACGACCAGATAGATCTAGTGCACATTGTGCTAAACACTCATCCATTGGCAGGCTGAAACCAAAGCGACCAATACCACGCTTGTCACCCAGCGCTTCTTTCAACGCCTGACCCAAGGCCAGCGCGGTATCTTCTACTGTGTGGTGATCATCAATGTGTAGATCACCTTCTACTTTGCACACCATTTGGAATCCACCGTGCGTCGCAATTTGATCCAACATGTGATCGAAGAAACCAAGACCCGTTGAGATGTCATTACCGCCTTGCTCATCAAGATTAACCGCAACTTTGATGTCCGTTTCTTTCGTGGTACGAATCACTTCAGCAATACGAGCTTTCACCGTGAGGTCTTTCAGGATCTGTTTCCAGCCCATGGTTTCTGGGTTGTATTGAATACCACGAATTGCCATGTTTTCTGCAAGTTGAAGATCGGTTTGACGATCGCCAATCACGACAGAGTTTTGGAAATCAACTTTGCCACCTTGAAGGTACTCTTTCACCATGCCTAGCTTAGGCTTACGGCAAGAGCAGTTATCTTCTTCAAAGTGAGGACAAATCAACACGTCATCGAACTTCACACCTTGAGACTCGAAGATCTCCATCATCATGTTGTGCGGTGCATCAAAATCAGCTTGTGGGTAGCAGTCAGTACCCAAACCATCTTGGTTAGTGACCATCACTAGACGGTATCCAGCATCCTGCAACGACAACAGGCTTGGGATAACAAATGGCTCTAGTTTTAACTTATCCAAGCGGTCAACTTGGAAATCAATCGGTGGCTCAACAATCAGCGTGCCATCTCGGTCGATAAATAGGATTTTTTGTTGCTTGCTCACTCGAACTTCCTTATTAATAATCTTGTTTCGTTCTCGGCATAAACCGAGAACGTTGAGAATTCTATTTATGAATAGTAGTTTCTAATGAAACCCAGTGTCTTTTCACACTCGTCGCGGTTACCAACACTGATACGCACGCAGTTCTCAATTGGCGAGTTACGCAGGATAATGCCCGTATCCCAAGCGGCTTTGAAAAGAGCATCGCCATCTGGGAATTTCACCAATAAGTAGTTACCCCACCCTTCAAAAACCTCCAGACCCGGAATCATCGACAAACCAACTTGTAAGTAAGCTCGGTTCGCGTTCAAATCGAGAACTTGGAACTTCGCTCGCGCTAATCCTGCTTCTGAGAGCGCTTGAGTAGCAATTTCTGCAACTGGCACCGGTACTGGATATGGTGCGATCACTTTAAGAAGGACGTTAATCAGTTCTTCGTTTGCTAGCGTAAATCCACAACGAAGACCAGCAAGCGCGAAAGCTTTCGACAGAGTACGCAGAATCGCTAGATTTGGATATTCTGCCAATAAATCTACTGTTGACGCTTCTGGACAAAAATCGATGTACGCTTCGTCCATGACCACGATTGCGCGGTCTTTTGTCATCTCAAGCAGAGAGACAATATCGTCACGCTTAACTAAGTTACCCGTTGGGTTGTTTGGCGAGCATACGAAAACCAGTTTTACGTTATCTAGATTCGCTTCGATGCCTGCAAGGTCTAGTTGCCAATCTGACATTAGCGGCACCGTTTTGCGCTCTACACCGATGGTTTCTGCACTGATGGCGTACATACCGTAAGTCGGTGGGCAGTATAAAATCGCGTCTTCACCCGGTTCACAGAAAGCACGAATCAATAACTCAATACCTTCATCTGCACCGCGAGAAGTCAGCGTTTGTTCTGGCTTCACTCCAGCATACGCGGCGTAAGCAGAAATCAGTTCTTTCGGCTGGCATTCGCTGTAACGATTAAGACGAGCAAAGTCTGTTTTGTATTCATTGTTGAATGGCGATTCGTTGGCGTTCAGCCATACGTCACCTGTACCACCAATTCGGCGAGCCGAAAGATAAGGTGTTAGTTGTTGGACTTGTTTACGCGCTAGCTTTTCCATCTCTTTACTCTCTTATTCTTACTTACTTACTAATTTTTCTACACGGATAGTAACAGCACGTTTGTGGGCGTCCAGACCTTCTGCTTCAGCCATGGTGACAACCGTTGGCGCAAGATTTTTAAGACCGTCAGCTGAAAGCTCTTGAACCGTCATTCGTTTAGAAAAATCAGCCAAACCTAAGCTTGAATATGTCCGTGTGTAACCGTAAGTAGGAAGAACGTGGTTAGTGCCCGATGCGTAATCACCTGCAGATTCAGGCGACCAATCACCAAGGAAGATCGAACCTGCGTTGTCTAATAGAGGCAGAAGCTCGCGTGGGTTCTTAGTCTGAACAATTAAGTGCTCAGGGCCATAATAATTAGAAATAGAGATCGCTTGGGTAATCGATTCAGCAATAATGATTAAACTCGATGCGAGCGCTTTTTCTGCAATCTCTGAACGAGACAACTCTTTCAATTGACGACGAACGGCATCTGTCACCTGATCTGCAATAATGGCTGATGGCGTCACAAGTACAACTTGAGAGTCAGGTCCATGCTCTGCCTGACTTAGAAGGTCCGCCGCAATAAAATCTGGGTCCGCTGTTTCATCCGCAATCACAAGAACTTCCGAAGGACCCGCTGGCATATCAATCGCTGCGCCACGGAAATCATTGCTCACCTGACGCTTTGCTTCCGTCACGTAAGCGTTACCCGGGCCAAAAATCTTATCAACTTTTGATACGGTCTCTGTACCATATGCCATTGCAGCAACAGCTTGACCACCACCGACGTTGTACACTTCATCAATGCCACACAATTTTGCTACGTAAAGGATCTCGTCAGCGATTGGAGGCGGAGAACAAAGCACAACTTTACGACAGCCAGCAATTTTCGCAGGCACGCCCAGCATCAAAACCGTCGATGGCAATGGCGCGCTACCACCAGGAATGTACAAACCCACTTTTTGAATTGGACGTGTTACCTGTTCACAAAGCACACCCGGTTGAGTTTCGACTTTAATTGGCTGTGGCTTTTGCGCTTTGTGGAATTTAGAAATATTGGCATAAGCTTGCTCTAATGCGTTTTTCATTGATTCAGACAAGCGCTCTGAAGCGGCTTTTATTTCCTGAGAAGAAACACGAATGGACTCAGGTTTAACGCGATCAAACTTTTCTGTCAGCTCGTTGAGAGCAGAGTCGCCTTCATTTCTAACTTTAGCGATAACCTCAGACACTGCTGCAGTGATATTTGCACCTTCTGCAATAGCAGGACGTTCTAAGATCGAATCTTGCTGCTCTTCACTTAAAGATTGCCAAACGACTGTTCTCATGATGTTTACTCCATCATTTTTTCAATTGGTAGCACTAGGATTGAGCTAGCACCTAACTCTTTTAGCTGTTCCATGGTTTCCCAGAACAGGTTCTCAGAACTCACTAAGTGAACAGCCATTTTCTGCTTATCTGCAGAAAGAGGAAGAACAGTAGGATCCTCAGCACCAGGAAGTAGTGCTTTGATTTGATCGAGCTTTTCAGCTGGCGCGTGAAGCATGATGTACTTAGACTCTTTCGCTTGTTGTACGCCTTGCATGCGAGTCAGTAGTTTTTCAATCAGTGCGGTTTTGTCTGCATCAAACTCACCGATACGTTGAATCAGCGTCGCTTTAGATTTAAAGATCACTTCCGCTTCTTTTAAGCCATTCGCTTCTAACGTTGCGCCAGTCGATACCAAATCAGCAATAGCGTCAGCTAGACCTGCGCGAGGTGCAACTTCTACAGAGCCAGTTAGCATACATGTGGAGAATGGAACGCCTGCTTCATCCATGTAAGCTTTTAGGAGTTGAGGGTAAGTTGTGGCAATACGCTTACCAGCTAAGTCTTGTGGACCGTTGTACTCTTCATCCTTGTTGATAGCGATAGACAATCGACAACCGCCAAAGTCAAGTCGACGAAGTGGTACAAACTCACATGGTTCACCCAGGGCTTTACGATCTAGACGAACTTCTTCCAGTTCATTTTCACCAATGAAACCTAAGTCAACAACACCATCCATAATCAGACCAGGGATGTCATCGTCACGAACCAAAAGCAAATCAATTGGCATGTTCTCCGAGTGAACCACTAAACGCTCACCCATTACATTAAATTTTACGCCGCACTGTTTTAGCAGAGCTTGGCTCTCTTTGCTAAGGCGACCTTTTTTCTGAATTGCGATTCTTAAGCGTTGTGTCTGCATTGCTTTTTCCCTGTGCAAGATTTTGATATCTAAGTAATTTTTGAATTAATAAAACTAAAAAACCCTCGAGAGATTGGAGTCTCCCGAGGGTTTAAAATCTGCTTTTACTTTGATTTCACCTCCGGGAGTTTCCTGCCTCCCGGGTATGCGTGCATCGCCCGAAAGACTAGATTGGGTGATGATGGTGATGAATGTTCATTACAAAATTACGCATACTTATTTAAGGCTCTATTGAGTTGCTTCGTTAGTAACCACACTAACCAAGGATTCTATATTTTTCAATACTGAATTTAGCATTTTCTAACTATTTTTTATAATTACTTGATTTTAAAGGATTTAAATTTAATTTCAGTTGAGTATATGGGTAGAAATTAGGTTTCTATTCAACCCTATTCTTAAAGAAAAAGAAGAATAGTATGAATTTTCATCAAAACAACTATTTAGATCTCACCGCCCTTAGTAATTGACATCATTCTCAATAAAGAGACATCCACTCACGTTTGAGACGACTCATTCAAAACTATTATTTGAGTGGGGCAAAAAATAGTGATTAACCATGAAACTGCGTAACGGTAGTAACAAACAAGCTGTGGATTTCAGCGATACAACACTATACCCATTAATCGGCAATAGTGCATGTATCCAAGAACTTCGCACGGCAATCCAAAAGTACGCTCAATGTGATGCTGAAGTACTCATTCAGGGTGAAACAGGGGTGGGCAAAGGTCTCTGTGCTCGTCTTATTCATCAGTTGTCGAACAGACACTCGGCACCTTTTGTTGAAGTTAACTGCGGCGCAATTCCAAGTGGTCTTATTGCGTCCGAACTTTTCGGTCACGAAAAAGGAGCATTTACAGGAGCGATTTCAGATCGTATCGGTTTTATTCAAAAAGCGCATAAAGGTACCCTATTCCTAGATGAGATTGGTGATATGCCGCCGGATCTACAAATCCACCTTCTGCACTTTTTAGAGAGTAAGCAAATCCATAAAGTCGGCGCTGATAAATTCATTGATGTGGACTGTAGAGTCATTGCTGCGAGCCACGTGGATTTGAAAAATGAGGTTGTACAAGGCGGATTCCGTGAAGATTTATTCTATCGGCTTAATATCTTGCCATTAACTATTCCTCCACTGAGAAAGCGTGGGAAAGATATCCTTATGTTATCAGAACACTTCTTAACAGATTTGTCTCATGGTCAGGTACAAAAAATGTCGGATAAAGTGAAAGCCAAGCTCCTCAAGCATCGTTGGCCAGGTAACGTAAGAGAACTGCGAAATGTAATCCAACGAGCGATTGTCATGTGTGAAGATCACACGCTTCTCGTCGCTGACTTGGGCCTTGATAATAATGAAAGGCAATTACTCCCTTCAGTGGACCAAATTGATCTTGACTACCTACTGCAAGCTATCGAAGAAAATAAGCACAATATGAGTGCGGCCGCACGTCATCTTGGTATTTCAAGAACAACGCTTTATCGTCTAATAAAGAAATACAACTTAAATGTTTAGTTGCTGTACAGGTGTAACGTGACACTGTGTAACAGACAACTCATCATATATCATTTACTTAGCCCCTCATCATAAATCTCTTGATATTACCGCCTTTAAAATCAACAACTTAAACTAGGCATAGTCTTTGCTTTCTTTGCTTAGAGCTAAGAAGAAGTCGGTTGATAGATTTTCTATCACAGCACAGAAAGGAGTGCTCAGAACACAAATAGCTCGCTTTTAACACGAAACGATTATCCCCAAAAACGCGATTGCCCCCCTCACCTAAATCGCGTTAAAAAAAAGCTCCGCTAAATTTAGCGGAGCTTCCTCTTTATTAAAAATACTGAGCTGTACTAGACATTTTGGCACGATGCCATTTTAGACTTCGACAACCAAGAAAGTGCTCCACATACAATAATAAATGTGATTGATGCAGCAATGAATGAGAATGCAATTGACGCAGTCATCCCCAAAGTAATGAAGCCAACACAGGAAACTAGCGCCACGGACAATGCATAAGGCAACTGGGTCGATACGTGATCAATATGATTACAACGTGCACCAGTCGACGACAGAATAGTGGTATCGGAGATAGGTGAACAATGGTCACCAAAAACGGCACCGGCTAAAACTGCACTTAGCATTGGGAGCATTAGCGCAAGATCGGTTGCACCAGCCATATCACCCGCAATTGGAAGCATAATGCCGAACGTACCCCAAGAAGTACCTGTTGAAAATGCCATTAGACCAGACAACAAGAATAGGATAACTGGTAGCCAATGTGGATTGATATTGCCCTGCGCCATTGTAGAAAGGTAAGAACCCGTCTTCATGTCACCGATAACCGAACCGATAGTCCAGGCAAATACCAGGATTAGAATCGCGCCAAACATAGACTTCGCACCAATCCAAAGTGTGCGTGCAATTTCACCCATTGGAAGACCTTGCTTCACAACAGTAAACAGTGCAACTGCTAAGCCAAGCAAGCTACCGTAGATTAGTGATGTACCTACATCTGTATTTTCAAACGCACCTAGAAGCGCAAACTCTTTGCCGTCAGCAACCAATGCTTGGCCACCCGTGTAAAGCATAGAAGCGATAGTCGCAATAATCAGCGTCACGATAGGAAGTACCAAGTCTGACACTTTACCCTTTTCGCTTTCACGGATATCTAGCTCTTCGTTTAGATCATGCGCTTCTTGCGAGTCGTTTTCTTTGTCTTTATCAAAGCCGCGGCCTTGAGATGCAGAGATTTCATGCTCACGCATCTTACCGATATCGAGGCCAAACCACGCCACAGCAAACACCATAAGCAGTGCAAAAACTGCGTAGAAGTTCATTGGAATAAGACGAACGTACGCGCCAAGAGCCGAATACTCAGTGATCCCATGTGAGACTAAGATACCGCCGATAATCGTAATAATGTAAGCACCCCAGCTAGAAGCAGGCATGATCACACACATTGGTGCAGCAGTTGAGTCTAGAATGTATGCAAGCTTCGCGCGAGACACATAAAAACGATCGGTTACTGGACGAGAAATGGCACCAACAGCAAGACTGTTAAAGTAATCGTCGACAAAAATGAATACGCCTAAAAAGGCAGCAAGAAGTTTGGAGCCGCGTTTACTCTTCACTCGAGATTGTGCCCATTCGGCAAATGCACGAGTACCACCAGATAGCGTTAATAATGCAGTTGTCATACCTAATAAGATTAGGAAACCAACAATGCTCATGTTCCAAGTGTTAATTCCGCCATCTTCAATAAAGACAGAAGAAACTTGAGAACTCACGTAACTAACGGTATCACCGATAGACCAGCTATTAAGTAGAACCGCACCCAGCACGATACCTACACCCAAGGAAACTAATACACGTCGAGTCAAAATCGCCAAAGTCAAAGCGACAATAGGTGGCAATAATGAAACAGGAGAACTAGAAAAATCTATTAAATTCATGATCTTCAAAAACCAAAGTTTGGCTAGAGATCTACTGCAGACAAGTCACGTAGCATACGATACGTGCTCATGTTGAACTTAGCGACAGGGAAGCGAACACTCCACCCAACCCTACAGTAGCGCTCCATAGTTTAATGTGAATATATACTATGGCAGTGTTGTTCCTTTCAGATACAACCCCAGCAAGTAACTTTGATGAGTTACTTACTTCGGCAATCTTCGCCTTCCACTATTATTCATTGGCATCACCCCAATAATAGCTACTCTTCGAGACCGCGCCTCTACGGCAACAACAAACAATTAACCACTAACTGTACAAATTAACAACAAATTGTCTGCAATATTGCATCAGGTAGCAGCCATTGTACTTATGATGAGAGTCAATGCAACACATCAAACTAAATTAAACAAATAAATAATGACTGAGATAATTTATAAACCTTGTCTACTTCAAGTTAGTTTTGTGCAACTGAAATCACATCAATTTTGTTATTTATGAAACATTATTACTACCTTAAAAATATCATGGTTTATCTTGTATCAATAAATTAAGGATATATGACACTCCATCAAAGATGGACGCTTCATATTTTTAAGTAATAACTCAACTTTTTTTATAAAAACCAAGCTGGCTCTATCTCTATACAATAACGAGTGTTGATTTCAATTCTCATCTAATAAGATTTATTTCGAGTGTAATAATATTTATTGCTTTAAAAAAATAGCTAAATTTAAACAAAATCTTGATTTAGTATTTGCACATAAGGAAAAGATAAAGTTAAATATAAGGACTCTTTGTTTATTTATAGATTGGCATTATTTAATCGTAACGATAAAAAGTGCCCAACACATTAACCTTTTAATAGGAATCGTTATGTCAGAGCTGACTAAAACCCTTCTAAATATCCGTAGCCTTCGTGCATTTTCTCGTGAGCTGACTCTAGAACAATTGGAAGAAGCTCTAGATAAACTAACTACTGTTGTAGAAGAGCGTCGTGAAGCAGAAGAAGCAGAACGTGCAGCACAAGCTGAGCAAGAAGCTAAGCTAGCAGAGATCGCAGAGAAAATTGCTCAAGACGGTATTGACGTAGAAGCGCTTATTACTGCGCTATCTGGCGAAACTAAGACGAAAGGCAAAGCGAAGCGTGCACCTCGTCCAGCTAAATACAAATACACAGACTCAAACGGTAATGAGAAGACTTGGACTGGCCAAGGTCGTACACCTTCTGCAATTCAAGAGCAACTTGATGCAGGTAAATCTCTGGATGATTTCCTGATCTAAATCCGCGCTATTTTTAAAAGGCTCCCAATGGGAGCCTTTTTTATTTGGTTCATTACAAATAAAAAAGGCGCATTTTTTAATGCGCCTTTTACTTTAGTTATAGAATGGTTAATTAAACTACTGTGTATTAACGTTCCCAGTATGCTTCTTCTAGGCTATCTTCTCGCTCAGGAAGCCCACGTGACAAACGTGGAGAATGTTGCACGAGAACTTCGTAGCTCGCACGGTTTGCGTATTTACATACTTGAGAAAAAGAAGAGTAAGTTAAATATTCGTTACTGTGCTTGCTTGAATTAGGCACATTTTCTTTATGGTATTTATTTGCCGCCATATCATGAAGAACAGCAGATAACGCAGCATCACCTGCACCATTGGTATTCTTGATTTTTTCTGGACCACCCATATATGGCGAGATATGTGAGTACACTTTTATTGGTGTTTCACATGTGTCTTTTTTCGCCGGACGACTAAATTCATAGCGATTAAATTCAGCGATTGACCCCGGAAGTAATGGCAAAGAAGTTTCGCGCTTCGCGCTGTCTTCCGTATAACCCGCCATAAATAGGCCTACAGGCCCCGCGGTGCACAATACTAGATCTGCCCACTCCAGTGTTTTATCAGATGCAGCAAGTGGGTCTGACTCACCCGTCAGAGCTTCTGCTTCATCTTCATTCATCGCAACGACTGAAACGTTATCTCGAATGAATTCTTGCCAATATTTCGGGTCATCTTGAATAACGAACTTCGTCCCAAGAGTCAGAACAACGGGCACATCATTCTTTTTCGCGTACTCAATCGCTTTCATTGTTGCTTCAGGCATTGGGTCGCCTTCTTTACAACGTACTAAATATGACGTTAGTACAAGCGCCGATGCATTTTTAAAGATTTTTTCTGGAATGCTATCAGGATGCAGTTGGTTCATTTGCCCTTCACTGATCGCAAAAGTACGTTCACCATCTTCTGTAATAAGAGCGAAACAACGACCGATAGCGCCATCAACACCTTGTAGGTAGTTCAAGTCCATGCGGCTTGATGTATTACAAAGGTAACGGTAGCCATAGCTGCCAATTTTGATATCCTGGCTCATCACTCCAAGCAGCGTAGAGCGATCATCTGCTAGCACAGAGTAGTTGTGTAGCGTGTTACCAATTGTGCCACCCGCATACTCATTGGTAATTAAGTTCTCTTCTTTAAGTTGCTGGTACAACTCTTCTGCTCTTTCGTCATCAATAACCAAAGAGTGACCTTTACTCAGACCGTACTTTTCAATCACATCCGTTGTAACTTTAGCTTCAATATCAACCAAAGTTTGGTCAATACCAATGATGTGAGTGCGCGTCATCTTCTTGCTTTCTTGTGCTTGGCTCACCAGCGGGTCACGAGCATGAACAGGAAAATAGTGCTTCGATTTGCGTTGTCCAGGAAATTTCATATTGTCAGTCTGAGTAAGGGGATGAAAAGGAGAACGGATTCTATACTGCTAATAATAAAGCGGCAATAAAAGCAATTATAGCAAACGTTTGCTAGCCGCTTTTTTCTTCTAGACTCCTTATTCACCTTCCATAAAACTTAGATCTGGCAGTTGCTCAAGGTGCTCGCAGTAACGCTTTAGGTTGAACTCACCTTCATTTTTCATCACATCGAAAATTTCAATCGACATGGCACATGCCATCATTGCAACCGCTTCTTCTCTAGGTGTCCCTGTCATCATTAAGCGCATTAGCGTCTCTTTAACTTTTAATGGATTGCCGTCCTCAAGTTGGTTTTCAACAATTTCAATCAACTCGGCTTCTTGCATAAACTGGTTTTCTTCGGTCATTTGGACTTTCCTCTTGGATTTTTGCCAACTATGCCATATATACCTCTTCTATACTTGCGAAATTGCCCGTTCGAATTTCTGTTGAAGAAAAATGCAGCGAAACGAATTGTGATTTCGATCTCGGATCTGTCACCGGTCTGTGGATTCTGATAGAATCTGCATCCCGTTTATTTAAGTGGTGTTTAGTAATGTCTGATAACAGCCAAAAGAAAGTCATCGTCGGTATGTCCGGCGGCGTTGATTCATCTGTTTCTGCGTATCTTCTCAAGCAACAAGGCTACCAAGTAGAAGGCCTGTTCATGAAGAACTGGGAAGAAGATGACAACGAAGAATATTGTACAGCAGCAGAAGATCTTGCTGATGCTCAGGCAGTATGTGACAAGCTAGGCATTCATCTACACACCATCAACTTTGCTGCCGAATACTGGGATAACGTATTTGAGTACTTCCTTGCTGAATACAAAGCGGGTCGTACACCGAACCCTGACATTCTTTGTAACAAAGAAATCAAGTTCAAAGCATTCCTAGAATTCGCTGATGAAGTGCTTGATGCTGACTACATTGCAATGGGTCACTACGTACGTCGCTCTTTCCCGGATAACGGTGAGAAACCAGCGATGTTGCGTGGCCTAGATGGCAACAAAGACCAGAGCTACTTTCTATATACACTAAGCCACGAACAAATTGGCCGTAGCCTCTTCCCTGTTGGTGATTTAGAGAAACCTGAAGTACGCCGTATTGCGGAAGAGCAAGGTTTAGTAACAGCGAAGAAGAAAGACTCGACAGGTATTTGTTTCATCGGTGAGCGTAAATTTACCGACTTTCTAGGTCGTTACCTTCCTGCTCAGCCTGGTAATATCGAAACGCCAGAAGGCGAAGTGATCGGTCAACACCAAGGTTTGATGTACCACACACTAGGTCAGCGTAAAGGTCTACACATCGGTGGCCGTAAAGGCGGCGGTGGTAATGAAGAGCCGTGGTTTGTTGGTGAAAAAGACCTAGAGCGTAACGTGCTAATCGCAGTCCAAGGTAAAGACCACCCGATGCTAAAATCAGAAGGTCTACTTGCGTCACAACTTCACTGGGTAGATCGTGAGCCAATTCGCGATGTTATGAAGTGCACAGTGAAAACTCGTTACCGTCAGGAAGATATTCCTTGTACAATCATCCCGATCGATGATGAAAACATTAAAGTGATCTTTGATGAACCACAAATTGCAGTGACGCCTGGTCAATCAGCAGTGTTTTATAAAGATGACGTATGTCTAGGTGGCGGCATCATCGAGCAACGCATTAAATATTCTCAAGCTTAGGAGTCGTTACGTGGCGAATACACTTTATGACCGTACTATCGCTTTCGCTGGTATTTGCCAAGCTGTCGCTTTGGTTCAACAAGTTGCGAGAAACGGGCATTGTGATCAAGATGCTTTTGAAACATCAATTAACGCTATTTTGAACACAAACCCTGCTAACACCGTTGGCGTATTCGGTCGCGAAGCCGATCTAAAGCTCGGTCTGGAGTGTCTGGTTAAAGGGATTGATAGCACCCCATCAGGCAGTGAGATCACTCGTTACATCATTAGCTTAATGGCGCTAGAGCGTAAGTTAAGCGCTCGCAACGATGCCATGTCCCAGCTTGGTGACCGTATCCAAATGGCCAAACGTCAGTCAGAGCATTTTGAGCTGCTAGATGATCAAATGATCAGCAATTTAGCAAGCATCTACTTGGATGTTGTTAGCCCTATTGGACCACGCATTCAAGTAACAGGCACGCCTTCTGTACTGCAACAAACGGCAAGCCAACACAAAGTCCGTGCTCTACTGCTATCTGGTATTCGTAGTGCCGTTCTGTGGCGCCAAGTAGGCGGTAAACGTCGTCATCTAATTTTTGGCCGAAAGAAAATGGTCGAACAGGCTCAAATCCTGTTAGCCAGAATATAGAATACTCTGCTAGCTCGCGTTTATCGCGAGCTACTTTTTTTCGAATAAAACAAATCCCGCGCAAACGTTTGCGCAATATTCGTGACAATTGCCACAGTTATTGGTATAACGCTCACGAAATTTAGAAACCCAATTCAGGAGAACATCATGGAACTGTCAGCATTGACTGCTGTTTCACCAGTAGACGGCCGTTACGGAAGTAAGACGATTGCGTTACGCGAAATTTTCAGCGAGTACGGTCTACTAAAATACCGTACTATCGTAGAAATTCGTTGGCTACAGAAGCTAGCGGCTACTGCTGAAATTGCAGAAGTGCCAGCATTCAGCGCAGAAGCTAACCAATTCCTAGACGACCTTGCTGCTAACTTCTCTGAAGAAGATGCACGCCGTATTAAAGAAATCGAGCGTACAACTAACCACGACGTTAAAGCGGTTGAGTACTTCTTAAAAGAGAAAGTAGCAGACGTTCCTGAACTGCACGCTGTTAATGAGTTCTTCCACTTTGCATGTACTTCTGAAGACATCAATAACACCTCTCATGCGTTAATGCTAAAAGAAGCACGTGAGCAAGTGATTCTTCCAGAAATCCGTAACCTAATTGACGCTATCAAAGCACTCGCAGTTGAATACCGCGACATTCCTCTTCTATCTCGTACACACGGCCAGCCTGCTTCTCCATCTACAATGGGTAAAGAAATGGCAAACGTGGCGTACCGTATGGAGCGTCAATTCAAGCAAATCGAAAACGTTGAGATCCTAGCGAAAATCAACGGTGCAGTAGGTAACTACAACGCACACCTTTCTGCTTACCCAGAGCTAGATTGGCACAAGTTCTCTGAAGAATTCATTACAGAGTCTCTAGGCGTAACTTGGAACCCTTACACAACACAAATCGAGCCGCATGATTACATCGCTGAGCTGTTCGACGCTATCGCTCGTTTCAACACTATCCTGATTGACTTCGATCGTGACGTTTGGGGTTACATTGCATTAGGCCACTTTAAGCAAAAAACCATTGCTGGTGAGATCGGTTCTTCAACAATGCCGCACAAAGTTAACCCAATCGACTTTGAAAACTCTGAAGGTAACCTAGGTCTTGCGAACGCAGTATTCGGCCACCTAGCACAAAAGCTGCCTATCTCTCGTTGGCAACGTGACCTAACTGACTCAACGGTTCTACGTAACCTTGGTGTTGGTGTTGGCTACGCAATCATCGCTTACACTTCTACGCTAAAAGGTATCAGCAAGCTAGAAGTAAACCGTGAAGCACTTCTTGCTGAACTAGACAAGAACTGGGAAGTACTAGCTGAGCCAGTACAAACAGTTATGCGTCGTTACGGCATCGAGAAGCCATACGAGAAACTAAAAGAGCTAACTCGTGGTAAGCGTGTAGATGGCGAAGCAATGCGCAACTTCATCGACGGTCTTGAGCTCCCTGAGCACGAGAAAGCACGTCTGAAAGAGATGACGCCAGCGAACTACATTGGTCAAGCGGTTGAGCTGACAGATAAGCTGTAATCACACCTTGATGATCTGCAATTGAAAAGGTTGACGTGAAAGCGTCAACCTTTTTAGTTAGGAAGAAATAATTTCGGTTATTTGGTAGTAATGCAAGAGGATAAATCCCTCAACTATTATGGCTGTTTTTGGAAGAATAAGGTTATTGTCCCGACCTCTATACCAAACTTTTTAATTTTGGTGAGATTGAAAACATGCTTCTCGTCCTGACGATAAAGCCAATCATCAAAAGCGACCGCTACTGTTGAGTCATCCATTTGCAACTCAAACTCATACTGCCACTGCAACGCATTGCCTTGCTCAATCCCTGTGGCTACACCAATAATATCCTCTGCTTTACCTTCATAGCGTCCATCTTCTAATTTGGTAATAACCCAAATTCGCTGGTCAACCTCTCCATCATCAAACACAAAGTCTTCCACCAGCGTCAACGTGTTACCTTCCACAGTACCCACGATGTCGACTTCAAAACGACGAGTTTGTTGTTCAGTGTAATCTTGGACCATCCCCCACGCCTTTGTATCGCCTTCAAAATAGCCGAATAAATCAAAAGTCGGTGTAGAAGATTGATAATGATCGATATCCGCTGAGCATGCTGAAAGTAAGGCCGCAGCGACCAAGGCGATTGATTTTAAAATTCGTTTAAGCACTATCTAACCTGCCCTATTAATTGTTTTCGAAGTTTCGGGAACTCTGTATTAGGTGACAACCATATAGACAAAAACGCATCGTTCATTCGCTCATCTTGAACGAAGCCGACTGTCTTAATTTGTGCAATGCCAGCTTGTCGGTAAAGAAGCTGACCAGTTTTACCATCGGTTAAGTAAGTAAGCTCATCCCCCTTTTTTATATCAGGGAACATACGGTTTAGTTCACTGATCCAACTTTTTCGATATGATTCAGCAAAACCAAGCTTTGCCCATTGCTCATCAGTTACATCAAGCAACTGCTGCTTGCTGATGTCTCTTTGATAGTTAATCTCCAATGCCAGAGGGTGTGGTGATACATCGCCATTTACAATGAACTTTCCATCAGGTGCGCTTAGTCGAGACTGATATATATCGAAGATGAACCATGTGAGTTGTGCCTCACCGACGGTTTTCCAACCCTTCCAACTCGACATCTTATCTGCGTTTTCACTGTTTCCAACTGGCTGAGCTTGTAGAGCAAAGGAGCCCATAACTACTAGAGAAGCAACTACCTTAATCAGCCTCTGGGTTAAATCTCTCTTCAAGCTTTTCATATCCGTATACCTTGAGTATCAAAAGTGTCATGGCAAACCATTCAGCAAATAGAATGACCAACGTGACGCTGGTATTAAATCCATATTCAACGACTTGGAGCTTGTAACCGGCGTAGTAACTGACGGTTCCTCCAACGCCACCTACAATTGATACGTAGATTTTTGGGAAACGGTACAAAACAGGCTTGAGCTGATAGGCATACCAAGAGAACAAAACCCAAAGGCACAACAACCAAATGGGTAACCATTGTGTTGGAAAGACAAAAACAGAAAACTGTTGATTGAGCGTATCGAGCACTACACCCGCCAAAACGATACTCGCGATGTGCTTCAAGGCAGAAGCGTCCATCCTCCAACAATAGACAAGAGTAAGAAATGTTAAGATCAGTGTTAGCCACTGCCATTGATAGGTCCCAAGCACTGCAGAGAACCAACAGAGCTGGAACCATGTAGAGGCAATCAGCAACTTCATAACGGTTTAAGGTCGCTGGAATGTCATGTGAACGGCACTGATACTTCGAGCTAAAAAGCCGCCTTCACAATAGCTCAGGTAATAGCGCCACATGCGGACAAAGCGGTCGTCATAACCGAGAGAGCGTACGTGCTCTTCAGCTTGATTAAATCTAGAGTGCCACTCGCTCAAGGTTTTCGCATAGTCCAAGCCAATATCAAATAAGTCTCTCACCACCAAGTCACTGTATTTGGTCGCAGCTTGAGTTAAAGATGTAACCGAAGGTAAAAAACCACCTGGAAAGATATATTTCTGGATAAAGTCAACGTTGTTACTGTAGTAATCATAACGCTGGTCAGCGATAGTGATGGCTTGAATTGCCATTAAACCACCCGGCTTGAGTAATGATTGGCATTGCTTGATGTAGGAAGGCAAAAATTGTTTTCCAACCGCTTCGATCATTTCTATCGAGACTAACTTATCGTAGTGACCCGAAAGGTCTCGATAGTCTTGTTTTAATAGAGTGATCTTGTCACCCAAATTTCGCTCTCTAATTTCTTGTTCAGCGTAAGCATGCTGCTCTTCAGAAATCGTCGTTGTCGTTACATGACAACCATATTGCTCTGCCATGTAAATGGCCATAGCACCCCAACCTGTACCGATCTCAATCACTCGATCGGATGGTTGAAGCTCAAGTTGCTGGCACAAACGATCCATTTTGTTGATTTGCGCTTGTTCCAAAGTATCGTTGTCTTGCACATATAAGGCCGATGAGTACAGCATGTTGTCGTCTAAAAATGACTCGTACAAATTGTTGCCCAAGTCGTAATGCGCATGAATGTTTTTACGAGAGTTCTCTTGAGAATTGCGGTTGGTCCAATGACTGAACTTGTACAGTATTTTAGTCAGCCAACTTCCTTTCTCTTCAAGTTTATCTAGCGCGCGCATATTGAGAGCCATAAGTTTCATTAACGAGGTTAGATCCGGGCTGTCCCACCAACCATCCATATAAGCCTCACCCGCTGCAATGCTGCCACCTTGCAAGATTCGCGAGTAAAAGCCAGGATGCTTTACCTCAATCGTCGCCACAACAGGCTGACCGCTGTATTCACCGTTGGGCGCATTAAAGCGCTCGCTTCTTTCTGTCGTTTCCGTCTTAAAGCTTTCAATAACAGTTAAGCAGCCGATTTCCATTTTTTGCAGACATTGAAAAATAACTCCGCGAGCCGCCTTTTGTGTTGTCGTCAATTTGCGCGGCAATGTCATAGAACTGGTATTTAACATGCAGAATTCTCCTTGTGCTTTTTATTTTTTTTGTCTGTTTTTTTAGTGTCGGCTTCTATTTCGTCGTGTGTTGAATATTTAGGATGAGAATAAAAAGGCGCGCCTTTCACCCAAAGTTTTAATGCGTGCCAATAAATACCAACCATTACTTTTACCGTCTGTATTGGCATAACGATCAAACACTTCAATAAGCTTTTGCTCGAAAACACTTGAGCTTTCATTGTCATCGTCGCATCAAAGTGCTTTTCGCTTTTGTGGCATTCAAGATGAATCCTTAACTTGTCCGTCAGTGGTTTAATCTTCCAGTGATACTGTTGGTCAATCGGATTAAACGGAGAAACATGAAAGGCTTTCTCTTGTTCCCATCCAAAGTTTTCATCGTTTTGCTCAGCAGCGACTGCGTAGTAATGACGCTCGTTCCAAGGTGTATTGCTGACTTCAGCTAAGAGGTATTTCCATTCCCCTTCTTTGTTATAAACGTAGTAGAAATTCACCGGACTAAAATAAAGTCCTAAATAGCGCAAATGACAAACAGCGATGACCTTGCCGATACAACGAACACCTGTTAACTCTTCAATTTTGTCGTGTACGGCCACCTTTAAGCAGCCCTTACCAACATAGTCACTGCGTTTAAAGCGTGCCCAATGCCACCAACGAGAGCCAAAACCCCAAACTTTTTCCTCTAGTTTTTTTAGCTCATCAACGTCAATAGCTGGCATAAACAATGAGTAGTTTAATTCATGTTTTATCGGCGTGAACCTGCGATGCCGAACGTTGCCAACAAACAACTGGCTGTTCATTTGGCTATCCATATCACGCTGCACCTTTTTCTAAGTTGACAGCAGTATGAACGCGATATTTCTCTTCAAGCCCTTTCACTACGTCCAACGCGCTGCGAACGCCATCCTCATGGAAACCGTTGTACCAATAAGCGCCGCAAAACCAAGTATTGTTCAGCCCTTGCACCTCTTCTTTACGTTGCTGTGCAGCGATAGAGTCGGTGGAGAACACTGGATGGTGATAGGTAAACGTCCGTAATACTTTGCTCGGTTCGATCTGCTCAGTGCTATTTAGCGTGACACAGAATGTGTGCTCAGATTGAACATGTTGGAGAATATTCATGTTGTAAGTGAGCGAAGGGAGACGTTGCTGTTCGTCTTCACTGCCCTCCAGTAGGTAGTTCCACGAAGCCCACGCCGCTTTACGCTTTGGAAGTAAACTCGTATCAGTGTGAAGCACCACTTCATTCGCTTGATAAGCCATATTACCCAGCACCTCTTGCTCGACTGGGCTAATGTCACCTAACATGTTCATCGCTTGATCACTGTGACAAGCAAAGATGACATCATCAAACCAGTGCATTTCACCGTTAACTTTTAAACCCACACCATTCTCACTACGGAGCACTTTTTCTACCGGACTATTGAGTCGAATTTTATCGATAAAACCTTGAGTCAAAGGTGGAATGTACTCACGAGAGCCACCTTTAATTACATACCATTGCGGTCTGTTAGTGACATCAAGCAATCCGTGATTTAAGAAAAAGCGAAGGAAAAACATCAGCGGAAATGCGCGCATGTCCGCTAAAGTCGAAGACCAAATTGCAGCGCCCATCGGCAAAATGTAGTTATCTGAAAAGAAAGTACTGAAGTTGTGCTCATCAAGAAACTCACCTAGCGTCTGAGAATGACTCGATTGTTTGCTAGCGACGCTTTTGGCAAGTTTGTTGAAACGAAGGATCTCGAAGATAAAACGATAGAACTTAGGATTTACCCAATTGCGCTTTTGAGCAAATAATGTCGACACGGTATGACCGTTATATTCCAAGCCATTGCCGTCGTTTCTTACGCTGAAGCTCATCTGGGTTGGCAATCCTTCGACACCAATCTCGTTCATCATTTTGATGAAATTAGGATAAGTGCGATCGTTGTAAACGATAAAGCCCGTATCAATCGCATATTCTTTACCATCGAGTTTTACATCCACCGTCGCGGTGTGCCCGCCAATGTAATCGTTAGCTTCAAATACGGTGACATCGTGCTCTTTATGTAGATAGTAACCACACGTAAGGCCAGCAATTCCAGTCCCCACAATCGCTATATTCTTTCTTCCTGCTGTTTTCATTTTTATTCCTTCTTATGACACGAGTTTAGCAGTTAGGCGAGCTTGCCAACTGTATGGAAGTAACGAGATAAAACGTAAAATACTGGTAAACCTCGCGGGGAAATAGATGTGAGTCTTGTTGGCAGCCAACTGTTTTCTGATAGAGTTCGAGGCTTGCCGCGTAGAAATAATCATCGGCATTTCGAAGTCATTTTTGTCAGTTAACGGGGTTTCCACAAAGCCTGGGAACACGGTCACTACTTGAATGCCCTTCTTCTTCAAATCAACAGCTAATGTGCGAGCAAAGTAGCTCACAGCGGCCTTAGAAGCGCCGTAGGCTTCAGCCCTTGGTAACGCGACTTCTGAAGCGATAGAACCCACGATAACGATGCGATGCCCTTTATCTAAGTGTGGTTGGCAACCTTCTACGCAGTTGGCAACACCAACGACGTTTACATTCATCACACGCGCCATGAGTTTCGCGTCAACCACACCGTTGTCCATATACTCACAATCCCCTGCATTAAAAACCCAGGTACTCGGCGTGAAAGGCAAACTGGACAGCGCCTGCTGAGTTTGTTCATGGTTTGTCACGTCAAACTGCAATGTATGGATATTAGAAGAAGCAGCCCCCAATTCAGCAAGAACGTCTTTGTTTCGCCCACAAGCAATAACGCTCCAATCAGAGTTCGCGTAATCTAAAGCCAGTTGCTTCCCTATTCCGGAGGTAGCGCCAGTGATTAAGATAGTATTGTTCATTGTCCTAACCTCTGCTTGATGGTTTTTACGACTGAGCCAAGTAAAGGTAAGTTTTCGTAAAGCATTTCTCCGAGATCAAAGTAATCTCGGTGATAAATAACTTGGCCTTCGCTGAATTTAAGATGCGACACACCATTAACGAGAATAGGTGCACCTTTTTGAAGTTTGGGATGCTGAAGATCCATGGTCCACGTTAGGAAGCCAGTATCTCCGACTTGTTGATGTTCGTGGATAACAAAGTCACAGCTTATGACGTTGGCATATAATGATGTGAAGTAATCTGAAAGTGCAGGCCACCCCTCTAAACGATGGGCAGCATCTTCAAAGACGACATCTTGGTGATATACGTCTTTAAGCAGATGTAAGTTCGCTTTATTCAGCTTTTGATAGATATTGCCAACAGACTGTATGTCCATGTGTTTACTCCTACATGCCCATCAAGTTGTACAAAATTATTATATGTACAAGATAGTTCATTCTTTAAAAGTTGTACAAAAATTATTTTGTATAACTTTATTTCTGTAGGTAGATACGTGATGAATCTCGCAAGCGATCAATCGATCAAAAAAAAGGCTTGGTCAAAACCAAGCCTTTTCAGGAAATTAACGATTACTTTCGTGTGCGCTGTCAGTTTTTTACAACTAGTATTGCTGACTACGTAACGCTGCAATACGTTTATCTAGCGGAGGGTGGCTCATCAGAAGCTCAGTCAATGACTGCTTGCCATTGATACCGAATGCCATCATTGTGCCATCAAGTTGAGATTCGTGACTCATCTTCAAACGTTCCAATGCCGCGATCATTTTCTCTTTACCAACTAAGTGAGCAGCACCTGCGTCGGCATGGAATTCGCGATGACGGCTGTACCACATGGTAATAAAGCTTGCTAAGAAACCAAACACTAGCTCAAGCACCATAGATACACCGAAGTAAACCATCATGTTTGTACCTTGACCTTCTTCATCATCGTTCGATGCCACAATATTGGCGATAAAACGGGATAGGAAGATAACAAACGTGTTCACAACGCCTTGCATCAATGTCATCGTGACCATGTCACCATTTGCAATATGGCTCACTTCGTGGGCCAGTACCGCTTCTGCTTCATCACGAGTCATATTGTGTAAAAGGCCAGTGGAAACCGCGACAAGAGAGTCATCTCGCTTTGCCCCCGTCGCGAATGCATTGATATCTGGTGAGTCATAAATAGCCACCGTTGGCATACCAATACCCGCTTGCTGAGCTTGACGACCCACAGTTTCGACTAACCAATGCTCAGTTTCGTTACGCGGACTTTCAATGACCATACCGCCAACCGAGCGCAGTGCCATGCCCTTTGACATCATCAACGAAATAAGTGCACCACCAAAACCAAATATGGCGGCCATAACTAGCAAACCAGAAAGACTGCCAGGTTGCATTCCAGTGGTAGCGTAAACAATATTCAGAACAACACTAAGCACTAGCACGACAGCTAGGTTAGTTGCTAGGAATAACATAATTCGCTTCATTACTTTTCTCCGAGGAAGCTTATCGTTTTTTTAAAACGGATTGTTATAAGGAACAGGTGGTAATCGCTGTAAAAGCCAATTCCGCTAAGTTTCATGCTCCGTGCGTTATAGATATAGTCTATCCGCGATAAAAACAAGGTTAAGCAATAAATTGCAACATTTGTTTTCGAGACTGAAAGATTATGTTCAAGCGATTTCTAGGCACGTTCTGATAAAAGCCATTACCTCCATTCATATTCATTCCTTTCCGTAATGAAAAGTACTTTGAATCGCACCTCATCTATCAATGGATGACCTTGATGTTAAATCAATCACCTCTGGGCAACTTAGCTAGAAATATTTTACTAGACCAAAAACAGTATGTTAGCCCCGCTATAGACTTTGGTCTTATTGTGCGGCGACATGGACATGCTAGATTCAAGTGAGATGAACAAAACAGAGCCACTCTAAGTACATTAAAAAGGTACATTAGGTGAGCTCAAAACTTCCATGTATTGAGGGAAAAACCATGGTAGAAACTAACGATTATCAAATGGCTATTGATTTACTACGTTGTCATCTAGGCATCTCAGAGGATGAGGCGAAGCAACAACTTGGTATTTCAACCGATCATCATATGTCTCAGCGTGTTGCAGAAACTCAGCAAGCATTGATGGGGCTTAGCCAAGATAAGTAATCTGATGTTATAGACTACACCAATAAAAAAAGGGCTGCATTACGCAGCCCTTTGGTTTTTAGTATTTTAAACACAATCAGTCAGTATTTAGCAAAGGCTCGACATTAATGTACTTGCCTAGCTCTTTGCGCTTAGCACTTGGAATGTATGGGATTTCGCCAAGCTTAGGCGCACCAATACGCGCTTCAAGCATCTCGATAATATCAGCATAGTGCTCGGTGCCAGGGTTCACTCGGTTTGCCACCCAACCAACAAGATTCAAGCCATCTGCTTTAATACTTTCTGCCGTGAGTAAAGCATGGCTCAAACAACCTAATTTAATACCAACCACCAAGACCACGGGTAACTGCTCTGCTTGTACCCAAGTAGATAAACAGTCGGTATCTGACACAGGCACACGCCAACCACCAGCGCCCTCAACGAGAACGACATCAGCTTGCTGCTTGTGTTGAGCCAGCTTTTCACTGAGGAGTTCGTATTTTATTTCGACATGTTCATGTTTTGCCGCTATGTGAGGAGAAGCAGGCAATTCTAAAGCGTATGGATTCACATCATCATAAGCGACATCAAGTGTCGCGGCCGCTTGTAAATGTAAGGCGTCAGAGTTACGCCATCCAGCTTCAGTCTTATCACTCCCTGCTGCCACTGGTTTATAACCAATAGTGTTTAGTCCTTTTGCTGCCAACGCTTGCAAAATGGCTTTAGACGCTACCGTTTTTCCTACATCAGTATCCGTACCAGCAATAAAAAAAGCATCAATCATAGATGTATTACTCCAAAACAAACCTGATAACTTGCAGGTAGAAGACCTTGATCATTTTTAAACGCTTGGTACTCATGCTCAACTTGCAACAAAGTCTCTCGACTGGTTAAACCATGTGAGCGCCCGCTTACGTGATTTGCACCTATACCTTTGAGGTCACGCATAACTGAAAATGCTGAGTCGTACCAAACTGTGATGGTGGTCAAGTCTAGTTGATGGTTGTCACATCGAGATTGCGCTAACGCAATTTTTACCTGATTGAGCGATAGAAAGTTATTGACGTGTTGATATGCATCAATTTTTTTCCATGATGCACGCAACTCGCACAGTGACCCTTCAGCTAGTGTAGAAAAAGCCGCCTTCCCATTAGCTTTTAGTACACGACGAACTTCTCTCAGGGGATAACTTAAATCGGCACACCATTGCAAAGCCAAGCTAGAGAATACGTAGTCGAAGCTTGTATCGTCGAAAGGTAAGTTTTCTGCGTCGGCTAGCACATAATTCATTCGTTCATGGCCACAGCGCACCATAGCTTTGCTTAACATCTCTTGAGAGATGTCCACACAAAACACTTCAGCGCCACGCTCTTGAAGAAGTTGAGAAAAATAGCCCGTACCACATCCTAAATCCAAAACACGTTGATGAGTTAAGTCATTCGGAAGTTTGTCTAGTAAGCGATGGCCGACATCACGCTGGAAAGCGGCATGTTTGTCGTATGTGTCAGCCGCCTTACTAAAGGAAGCGGCGATCGCTTGTTTATTAGGCAGTAAGCAATCCAACTTCATTTGCTCTGCATTATCCATTACTGCGTTCCTAATGCTTGCTTCAATGCCATTGAAAGCGTTTTAACTTGTTCGTTAGTGTGATTAGCAGTGAGTGTGATTCGCAGACGAGACGTCCCTTTCGGAACTGTTGGAGGACGAATAGCAGTAACCCAAATACCGTTTTGGCGACAAGCACCTGCTACTCGCAAAGCCAAATCAGATTCACCAATCACAAACGGCTTAATCGAAGTTTGAGTCTCAACAAAGCCCTCAACGTCGCTGAGGCTATCTCGATACACTTCACTTAACTCTGTGAGCTTTTCACGTCGCCAAGACTGCTCTTGAACCATCGAGACAGCATGCGTGAGCGCATAGGCTTGTGCCGGAGGCATCGCCGTGGAATACACATGGTGACGAGCAAACTGAGTTAAAAAGTCCCCCGTTGCGTGGTCACATAAAATAGCCGCGCCAGACATACCAAACGCTTTGCCGAAAGTAACGATCAGTATCTCGGGTTTAACCGCTGCCAACTCGCAAGAACCACCACCAGATTGGCCAAGAACGCCGATACCGTGTGCATCATCGACGGCGAACCAAGCATCATGACTGCGAACGACTTCAGCTATATCAGCAAGTGGGGCACAATCACCGTCCATGCTGAATACCCCTTCAGTCACAACTAGATGGTTGTCTTCGCTATTAATCAGCGACTTCAGGTGTTCGATGTCATTGTGCTTGAAACGCTTCATCTTAGCTGGTGACAACATCCCCGCTTCCATTAGTGAGGCATGGTTCAAACGGTCTTGGATCAATACGTCTGATTTTTCTAACAAGGTGAATAACAAAGCTTGGTTAGCACTGAATCCAGAGCCAAACAGGACTGCCCTTTCGTAACCCAGCCATTCGGTTAGTGCCGCTTCTAAATTGCTGTGCGCGGCACTAAAACCAGTCACCATCGGTGATGCTCCACTGCCACTACCATATACGCTTAAACCTTGCTGCCAAGCACGAACAAGCGCTTGGTCATTAGCCAAGCCTAAATAATCATTACTTGAGAAGTTGATGTAGCGTCTGCCTTCGTGTTCCAAAACGGACTGGTTACCGGCAAACACCACATTCATAGAACGATTCAACCCTTGCGTCTTACGCTCAGCAAGGGCGGACTCGATACGAGATTTAAACGCTGGCATCGTAGAAAAGGTCGTCTTTTGTCGGACGAGCAGCAACGCGCTCTACGACGCGATCGAGTAACTCGTTTTCTTCGATTTCATCAGGTTTTTGAGACACCTCTTGGCTGTTAATGCCGAGCTTGTCGAACAGCATCATGTCTTTGTCTTCAGAAGGGTTTGGCGTGGTCAGAAGTTTGCAACCATAGAAGACGGAGTTTGCACCCGCCATAAAACACAGCGCTTGCATTTGTTCGTTCATGTTTTCACGACCAGCCGATAAACGGACTGCGGATTGGGGCATCATAATTCGTGCTATTGCAATCAGACGAATAAAGTCGAACGGCTCAACGTCGTCCACTTCTTCCAATGGTGTGCCCTTTACCTTCACGAGCATGTTGATTGGAACGCTTTCAGGGTGTACCGGTAAGTTCGCCAATTCAACCAACAAACCTGCTCGGTCATTAGCACTTTCACCCATGCCGATGATGCCACCGGAACAGATCTTCATGCCAGCATCACGCACGTGAGACAAAGTATCTAAACGGTCTTGGTAAGTACGGGTGGTAATGATATTGCCGTAGAACTCAGGCGAGGTATCTAGGTTGTGGTTGTAGTAATCCAGACCAGCGGTTGCCAATTGCTTTGCTTGATCTGGCGTCAACATGCCCAATGTCATACACGTTTCTAAACCCATGCCCTTCACGCCTTTGATCATGTCGGTCAAATGCGGCATGTCACGCTCTTTCGGGTTTTTCCATGCTGCACCCATACAGAATCGAGTAGAACCAGCGTTTTTCGCTTTTTGTGCGGCGTCGAGTACACGCTCTACTTCCATCAGACGCTCTTTTTCAATGTCTGTGGTGTAGCGAGCACTCTGAGGACAGTACTTACAATCTTCTGGACAAGCACCTGTCTTAATCGACAAAAGCGTGCTTACTTGAACATGGTTGGTTTGTTGGTATTGACGATGAACAAGCTGCGCTTCGAATAGGAGATCCATGAATGGTTTTTCCATGAGATCGCGCACTTCAGCATGCGTCCAGTTATGACGAACTTCCACGTGTATTCCTTTAATCACTTTTGTTGTTGTGTTGACAGTCTACTGAGTCTCGATAAACTGTCAACACAACACAAAAGAACAAAGTTTACATCTGTTTATCTTTTAATCTCAATTATTATTGGAATCGCACATGGATCTCGCCTTCGACCGCCAGCATATCTGGCATCCTTACACTTCAACATTGACACCTCTGACCTGCTACCCAGTGGCATCGGCAAATGGTGTTCACATTAAATTGGAAGACGGTACTGAGCTGGTCGATGGCATGTCTTCTTGGTGGTCGACGATCCACGGCTACAACCATCCGCATTTAAATCAAGCCGCTCACCAGCAAATCGATCAAGTCTCTCACGTGATGTTTGGCGGGATTACCCACCTGCCAGCAATCAGTTTGTGTAAGAAGTTGCTATCCCTAGCACCAAGTAATCTTGAACATGTTTTCCTTGCCGATTCAGGCTCCGTTGCCGTAGAAGTCAGCTTAAAAATGGCACTGCAATATTGGCATGCAAAAGGTGAACGTCGACCGAAGTTTCTTACTTTGCGACACGGTTATCACGGCGACACCTTTGCGGCCATGTCGGTTACCGACCCTGACAACTCAATGCACTCTCTCTACAAGGGTTTTTTACCTGAACATATTTTTGCGGAGTCACCAACTTGTGGTTATTGGGATGAATGGAAGCCAGAAGACCTTACCGACTTCAAGCACCAGATTGAAACGCACCATCAAGAACTCGCTGCGGTAATCCTTGAGCCTATCGTTCAAGGCGCAGGCGGCATGCGTATCTACCATCCAGAATTTCTCAAAGGCGTGCGTAGACTTTGCGACAAATACGGCTTGTTATTGATTGCAGATGAAATCGCAACCGGATTTGGGCGTACCGGTAAACTGTTTGCTTGCGAACACGCAGATATCCAGCCAGACATTTTGTGTGTCGGGAAAGCACTCACTGGCGGCTACATGACGCTCTCTGCGACCCTAGCGAGCAAACACGTCGCGGATACTGTTTGTGGTGGTGATGCTGGTTGTTTCATGCATGGTCCAACCTTTATGGGTAACCCGCTCGCTTGTGCTGTAGCTACTGCAAGTTTGGAATTGATCGAGCAAGGTGATTGGAAGCAACAAACCCAACAAATTGAAACGCTGTTTTCTGAACTACTGCCAAAACTTGAAAAATACGACTTGGTGAAGAACACCCGTTGGTTGGGTGCCATTGGCGTTGTGGAAACGCATCGCCCAGTGAATATGGAAACCATCCAAGCCTTGTTTGTTGAATACGGAGTTTGGATTCGTCCATTTGGCAAACTGATTTATATGATGCCGCCGTTCATCAGCAAACCAGACGAAATTGAAAAGTTAGTGAATGCGATTGATGCTGCGTTACAACGCAAAGACTGCTTCGCTTCATAGTTCAATTCAACATGAAAACGGTTTGAGTATGAGACTCAAACCGTCTCGTTATTTATTAGAGCAGTAAAGCTATCGAAGTTGACTGTCTTTACTCGCTCGTCGATTAAATAATACTTGGCGTTGAGAGACCAATTCGATAGTTGACTGACATTCGATACACAAACGAACGCCTTTCATTGCAAGACGACGCGCTTCCGGAATCTCATCACCACACTCATCGCAGTAATAGGCGCTCTCACCCTTTGTGATACTGCCACGAACACGGGAAATCTCGTCGTCTATTGTGTTTTGAATTTGTTGGCTGACGCTATCGTCGTTTGCCCACCCTACGGCCATAAGCCCTCCTCGTTACTTGAATGAGAAAATCTACTTACCGTGGTAAGGTGGATGATTATATCGATTACAAATAATAAGATAATTAGGGTAAATTCGAAAACACTATTACGCTTTGGTAATAATTACTCTGCAATCGATTATTCGGCACTCTCATGGAAAAGCAATGCAAGGTTACTCATACTCCCTTCCTCACATTCAAAGTACTGCGTTTGCTCAGGCTCTCGCAAAGTAACACTGAGTATCTTCTCTACCTCACCAAACTCCTCGCTAAAGTACTCACTGACTAATATGACGCGCTCACCAATACTATATTCCAAAGACTTCTCATCTACCAACGCTCGATGATAATGTTCAACACGATAATCTTGAGGTTTTATCCGTTGTAAAACAGAGCTTTGATTCTCAATGGACTCATTAAAGATAATCCCACCTTTGCCTTGCTCTATAAAAATACTAAAGTTCATAGTTTGGTTCACTGAGCATTCAAAGACTTTTCTGGGCGAGGTGTTAGCAACAGCAAACGTGCTCATCATCGCAACACTTAAACCCAAAGTGACTGCCAATCGTTTCATTACCATTCAGCCAACACTGTAAATAGCGCTTGTTCAGACATACGGGTTAATACATATCCGTGTGAAGATGAATACGAGCCACTGAGTACACTATTCTCTTTCTCAATAACGATATCCTCGATGCCGTCAGCGTTGTAATCACCTTTTGCGGTAACGGTAATAACCTGAAAGCCATCAGTCGAATCGTAATACTCTGCTCTGACTTCACTGATGACCTGAGTTCTTTGGATATGGTCTGCTTCATCCCACGTTGATAGTGTCGTTGCTTTCTCTGCACTTTCGTCAGAAATAACAAAAGCAAGTGCACTTGGAGCGAAATTAGGAAAGGTATCGTCTAACTTAAAGTCTGATATAAATGAGCGCTTAGAGGCAGCTAACTTTGCCATCTCACTCCATGTTTGGCACTGAGTTAAATATGCTTTAAACGCGCCGTATTCATAGGCTTTTGCCGCAGTAAAGCCCGTAGAGTTTGCCGTAGCTAAGTCTTGGCAATTAGATACTAGTTTTTCTTCATCAGATGCACGTTTCAATTCAAGTTCATAGCCCCAATCGAGTGAGTTACGAAGTTGCATATTTTCTTTGGAAGGTTGCGCTATTTCGCGCGCGAAAAAGCGATCGGTTCGCTCACTATCTAAGTATTGAGGCTGAATAAGTTCACTTGCGATAACACTCTTACTAACGAGCAAAGTAAGCGCAAAAATAACAAGCAATGAAAGATGATTTACTGGCATAACGTTTAACAACAAGGGCAAATGATGCCATTAGCTTGTCACGTGAAAAACCGTTTAGAAAAATATCATTTGTCTCGTACTGCCAGATTCTGGGCGAGCTCTTCACTATTGCGTGTGCTAATTACATAACAACGTATTTTCACTCGACGCAAATAACAAAAAACCCAGCACTATGGCTGGGTTTTGGTGTTCTAGTGGCTAATGCACTAACCGATGTGCGTTGCGCCGCCCATGTACTTCTGAAGTACTGTAGGGATTGCAATGCGACCGTCTGCTTCTTGGTTGTTTTCTAGGATAGCAACCATGGTACGACCTACAGCTAGACCAGAACCGTTTAGCGTGTGTACAAGCTCAGGTTTCTTCTCGCCTTTACGACGGAAACGCGCTTGCATACGACGAGCTTGGAAGTCCCACATGTTAGAACATGAAGAGATCTCACGGTAAGTTTCTTGAGCAGGAACCCAAACTTCTAGGTCGTAAGTCTTACGAGCGCCGAAGCCCATGTCACCTGTACATAGAACCACTTTACGGTAAGGAAGCTCTAGAAGTTGTAGAACTTTCTCGGCGTGACCAGTTAGCTCTTCTAGCGCGTTCATTGAATCTTCTGGCTTAGTGATTTGTACTAGCTCAACTTTGTCGAACTGGTGCATACGAATCAGACCACGAGTATCACGACCGTAAGAACCTGCTTCTGAGCGGAAACATGGCGTGTGAGCTGTCATCTTAATTGGTAGATCCGCTTCGTCAGAAATCGTGTCACGAACTAGGTTCGTTACAGGTACTTCTGCCGTAGGAATTAGCGACAGTTTACGTGGTTCTTCGTCGTTTACTTTTTCCGCTAGAGGCTCTGTGTGGAAAAGGTCTTTACCGAACTTAGGAAGCTGACCAGTACCGAATAGGCTGTCAGAGTTTACTAGGTAAGGTACGTACATTTCTGTGTAGCCGTGTTCTTCTGTGTGAAGATCTAGCATGAACTGAGCGATTGCACGGTGTAGACGAGCAAATTGGCCTTTCATCACGATGAAACGTGCACCAGTGATCTTAACTGCACTTGCGAAGTCTAGACCGCCACCCATTTCACCTAGGTCAACGTGATCTTTCAGTTCGAAGTCGTAAGCCTTTGGTTCACCCCAACGAGAGATTTCAACGTTGTCGTTCTCGTCTTTGCCATCTGGCACTTCATCTGCCGGGATGTTTGGTACAGAAAGCGTGAATTCGTCTAGTTGAGCCATTACTTGCTCAAGTTCAACTTTCTTCGCATCAAGATCGCTACCTAGAGTACCGATTTGTTTCTTGATCTCTTCTGCGCCTTCTTTGTCGCCAGCCGCCATTTTTTGGCCGATTTGTTTGGAGATGGAGTTACGCGTGGATTGTAAATTTTCTACTTCTACTTGAATGGACTTACGTTGTTCTTCAAGTTTACGAATAGTCTCTACGTCTAGCTTAAAGCCACGACGCGCCAGTTTAGCAGCTGTTTCATCCAGCTCTGTACGAAGTAATTTAGAATCCAGCATTGTTAATCCTATGCTTTTTGTTGTGAAATCACGCGCACTTTCCAAGCGTACGCGTTAAAAAAATTTACTGAACAAATGTATCCAAAAACGCCTACTTTTCATAGCGCTTTTGTTGGCTATTTGCGTCTAATTTAGCCAAGTAATCTAACTTTTCGCCGATTTTGGTTTCTAGACCGCGATTTGTTGGCTGATAGTACTTACGATCCGCCATTTCTGGTGGCAAATATTGCTCACCGGCTGCATAGGCACCCGGCTCATCGTGAGCATAACGATACTCTGCTCCATAACCCATGTCTTTCATCAAACTGGTAGGTGCATTTCGAAGGTGATGCGGCACTTCATATTCAGGTAAGTTATGAGCATCTGTGAGCGCTTGTTTCCAAGCAACGTAAACCGCATTACTCTTTGGAGCGCACGCGAGATAAACAATAGCTTGAGCAATCGCACGCTCACCTTCTGCTGGACCAACGCGTGTAAAACAGTCCCACGCGGAGAGTGCAACTTGCATGGCTCTAGGGTCCGCATTGCCAACATCTTCCGATGCTATCGCAAGTAATCGGCGAGCGATGTAGAGCGGATCACAACCTGCGGCGATCATACGTGCAGCCCAATACAAAGCGGCGTCTGGATTTGAACCACGAATGGATTTGTGAACTGCAGAGATTAAGTCGTACCAGATATCACCTTTGTTATCGAAGCGAGAGACCTTTTCTCCAGCCACTTCCGCAAGCAACTTAAGCGTGATTTCTTTTTCACCCTGCGCGTTGTCTTCTGCCATATCGTATAGCAGCTCAAGGTAGTTGAGAGACATGCGAGCATCACCGTTCACTAGCTCTGCTAGGCGATCTAGAACGTTGTCGGCGAAATTTGCTGGTGTATTACCCAAGCCGCGCTCTTTGTCGTTAATCGCTTGATCAAGCGCCAGCGATATTTCGCTCTGGTCAAGAGAAGTCAACTTGTAAACGCGAGCACGCGAGAGTAATGCGTTGTTTAACTCAAACGAAGGGTTCTCTGTGGTCGCACCGATAAACGTAACCGTACCGTCTTCAATATGCGGTAAAAACGCATCTTGCTGCGATTTGTTAAAGCGATGCACCTCATCCACGAATAAGATAGTGCGGCGACCTGCCATTTTGTTTTCACGCGCTTTGTCGATCGCAGCCCGGATCTCTTTAACGCCAGACGTCACCGCAGATACACGCTCAACTTCGGCGTTGGCATAGTTTGCTGCCACTTCCGCTAATGTAGTTTTGCCTGTGCCTGGTGGTCCCCATAAAATCATCGAGTGAATGTGTCCCGCCTCTAGCGCTCGGCGTAGGGGTTTACCCGGACCTAAAATATGCTGCTGCCCAATATACTGTTCGATTGTTTGTGGTCTCATACGAGCAGCAAGGGGACGAAAATCTTCGTCCCCTGAGAAATCTAACGTGTAATTACTCACTACCAATTAATTCCTTTGGTCATCCACTTCCACACCATCTGGAATTGTGAATGTAAACCTGTCTACCTTTGGTTTACCAAGCTTAACATTACTAAAAGTAAACAGCCCTTTCTGACCATCTTGCTCAATAACGTTAAAGCCTTTCACTACGCCTTTTGTATCAATATTAATCTGGAATTGGCCTTGAGTAGAGTCAATTGCCGTTGGAATGAGCGTAAACTCATTACCTTTCTGAGAAATCTTATAGTTATCCCAGTCGCTTGCTCTATTGCGAGTTAACAGCACAAATGGTGTTTGCTCGGTCGCTTGCTCTTGCCAGTAAATGCTTACTTGCTCAATGAATGGGCTGTAATACCACAACGTCTTGCCATCAGATACTAAAAGGTTTTCATCAGGAAAAGTCGTACTCCAACGGAACAAGCTTGGACGAGCGATTTCAACCGTGCCCTCACCTTCCATTACCGTTTCACCTTCAGGGCTGATCACTTGCTGGGAGAAATCGGCACTGAAACCTTCGTTCATTGCGAGACGTTTATTGAGTTCATCTTTTGGAGATGCTGCATTCGCAGCTGAGAAGAAAGAAACGCTTAAAACTAGCGCTGAGAAAAGTTTCGCTGAAAATCGTTTTTTCATTCAGATACCTATCAGAGGGTCAAAGACCTAAAGTTACTCACCTCAGTTGGACTGAAGTGAGTAAAACAAGTTCATTAATCTTTTGGTGGCGCAGGAGCTAAAACTTCGCGGTTACCGTTGTGACCCGGTGCACTCACGATACCTTGCGCTTCGAGTTGCTCAACAATACGGGCGGCACGGTTGTAACCGATCTTAAATCGACGCTGTACGCCAGAAACAGAGCCTCGACGTGACTGAACTACGTGCTCAACGACTTGATCGAAGAGTGGATCCACATCTTCATCCGCTTCCATTTGCTCACCTGGCAATAAGCTTTCTGGACTTTGATCTCCGCTGATGATCTCTTCAATGTAGTTAGGTTTACCACGCGCTTTCCAGTTGTTTACAACAGCATGAACATCATCATCTGATGCAAATGCACCGTGGACACGAGTCGTATGGCTTGAGCCTGGTGGTAAGTACAACATATCACCCATACCAAGCAGTGATTCTGCACCACCTTGGTCTAGAATCGTACGGGAGTCTGTTTTAGTCGATACCGTAAACGCAACACGAGTTGGAATATTCGCTTTAATCAGACCAGTGATAACATCCACCGATGGACGCTGAGTCGCAAGAATTAAATGAATACCTGCCGCACGCGCCTTTTGTGCCAAGCGTGCAATCAGTTCTTCTACCTTCTTACCCACCACCATCATCAGGTCAGCAAATTCATCGACAACAACAACGATATACGGCAGTTTTTCTAACAATGGCGGTTCCGTATCCATACTGTCGCCTTCTTGCCAGAATGGATCATGAATTGGGTGACCCGCTTCTGCCGCCATCTTCAACTTCTCGTTAAAGCCTTTCACATTGCGAACGCCCAATGCCGACATCAATTTATACCGACGTTCCATCTCACCCACACACCAACGTAGAGCGTTTGATGCGTCTTTCATATCAGTCACAACTTCAGAAAGAAGATGAGGGATACCTTCGTAAATAGAAAGCTCTAGCATTTTCGGGTCAATCATGATGAAGCGTACATCTTCTGGGCCAGCTTTATACAGCATGCTCAAAATCATCACGTTCACACCCACCGACTTACCAGAACCTGTTGTACCTGCTACTAGCACGTGAGGCATCTTCGCGAGATCAGCCACAACAGCTTCGCCCGCAATGTCTTGACCTAACACAACCGTTGTTGGTGACGTTGCTTGCTCAAACTGAGGACTACTGATTACATCAGATAAATAGACCGTCTGACGACTCATGTTTGGCAGTTCCAAACCGATGTAAGGCTTGCCTGGGATTACTTCTACAACACGTACAGCCATTGCAGACAATGCACGAGCTAAGTCAGTTGAAAGACCAGAAATACGGCTTACTTTTACCCCCGGCGCCAAATCAAGCTCGAAGCGAGTGATCACTGGACCAGGATAAATCCCCACCACGTCGGCTTTGATTTTGTAGTCCGCTAGCTTGCTCTCAACCAATCGAGCGACCTGCTCTAGCGCATCACGGTCGATAAAGTTTTCGCGTTTTTCTGGATGGTAAAGCAACTCGAGCGTTGGAAGTGGTTCTTCTGGAACAGGCAAGTTTTCTTCTTTCTGTACCAAAAATGGGTTCTGTGTCGCTGCTACTTTGGCTTGTGCACTAGAAACCATGTCTTGGAATGCCGCTACATCTTCGTCGCCGTCTTGAACCTCTTCAACCTCCGCTTTTTGAAGTGCAGGTTCAAATGTTGTTGAAGGTGTTGCCACTTGCTGATGAGGTGTTGTTGGAGCTGGCTGTACTTGTTGTACAGACTGTGACTCCACTTCGTCTTCATCGTCTAACACGTCAAAATCAGAGATCGTAGGTTCAATGTGTTGACTCGATTCTGTTTGCTCCGTGATGCTATCTAGCGCAGCGGAATCAATTACAGGCTCTTCATGCACAGGATGCTCAATACTTGGCTGCTGTACTTGCTCTGCTTCAAATTGTTCGTACTCCGCATAATCTGGTTCAACACTGATCGGTTCTTCTGTAGCTGTATGTTGCTTTACATAGGAAGAGTAAGTGTCTGCAAATGATGGGGCTGCCTGTTCTTCAGTTCCCCAGTCATCTGCTTGTTGCGCTGCAGCTTCAAGCTCTTCTATCGTGACATTCAGCTGTTTGGTACGCTCCAGAAGCGGATCAACGTTATCAGTATTCACCGCATGGACAGGTTGCGTTTGGTGCTCAGGTTGAGCATAAACTGGCGCAGCATTAACCGTAGCCTTGTGTTGTGGCGGCGTCGGTTCCACCATCATTTGTTCCGCTGGCTTCTCAGGTTTAGCTTGAGGCATATAAATAGGATATTCATGCGCAGGCGCCGATTCTTTCGGCTCATCGACATCGAACGCCGTTAAATGAGGAAGCGGCTCATCATCAATGTCATGGTCTACGTTATGTCTAGGCGTAGAGACTTTATCTTCCACGAACTCATCTAGCTGAGGTTCTAAAACTTCTTGCTCAGAGCCTCTTATCTTATTTGCAAGCGCCGCAATTAGCGCTAATGCACGATCTCCAAGCCACTCAACGATGTTAAGCCATGAGATGCCAGTAAAGAGAGTAAAACCCGCTCCCCATAAGAACAGCAGTACCAATGTCGTGCCAAGTACATTCAATGTAGGTAAAGCTAGGCTAGACAACACATCTCCGACGACACCACCGGACGAGAAATACCAAATATCATCAAAATTAATATCGGCTAGACCACAGCTAGTCATTATAAGGACGACAAGGCCGAGTAACCTCGTACCCCATAACATGAAATCAATTGGCTCATCTTCTCCTCGTTTACGGCAAATCACCCATGCAGCCGCAGCTAGCAAGAAAGGGATTGGATAAGCGAGAGAGCCAAATGTGAAGAATAGTGTGTCCGCAAGCCAAGCGCCGAAAAGGCCACCAGCATTGTCGATCTCCCCTCCCCATGCGGTTTGGGACCAAGAAGGATCGGCCGGACTGAAGGTAAATAGTGCAACCGCAAGCAATACCGAGCTAAGAACGCCAACGATAAAGCAGCACTCTTTTAAGCGTTGGAAGCCATTTAAGCGTGAAGACTGGGGCTCTTCACTGGTTTTGATAATGGTTTCGACTTTCTTTGCGTTCTCTTTGAACATAAATCAACTTGAATATGGAAATGAAATAGGAAATTGCAAAACATTCCGAGCGGCATCAAGCCGCTCGGTAAATTGATTTAACCATATCAAAGAGAAAAACCCAATTACTCTCTGGCGAAAGCGGAAGCATATACCGCTTTCTTTGCAAGAAATTAACGAGTTTTGATCACAAGCTGGTTAGATTGTTTCACTTCTTCCATTACAACGTATGTGCGAGTGTCATTTACGCCAGGTAGACGTAGTAACGTATCGCCCAATAGTCGGCGGTAAGCACCCATATCTGATACACGGGTTTTAAGAAGATAGTCAAAGTCACCTGATACAAGATGACACTCTTGTATGTCGTCTAGCTTTTGAACAGCTGAGTTAAACTGCTCAAATACATCCGGCGCACCACGGTTTAATGTAATCTCAACGAATACTAATAGTGACGCATCCAGGAACTGCGGATTCAATAATGCAGTGTATCCTGTGATGTAACCCTGACGCTCTAAGCGACGTACACGCTCCAAACATGGCGTTGGAGAAAGTCCCACACGTTTTGAAAGCTCAACGTTTGAAATACGACCGTCTTTCTGCAGTTCATTAAGAATGTTGCGGTCGATACGGTCTAGTTCCTTGGACGGCTTTTTATAGTTGTCTGCCATTTTTTATTCCACCTTATTACTTCCTTGCAAAAAAATATACTACAACTTTTTAATATTTGGTGCCAAATTTTACAAATCTATAACTATACTAGTTATTAATTCGACAATAACACCCTACAAACAGTTAATACAACCATTATAGAAAGAGGATACAGGATGATCATTGGCGTACCTAAGGAAATCAAGAACCACGAATATCGTGTTGGTATGATCCCAGCAAGCGTGAGAGAACTCATCTCACATGGTCACCAAGTTTTAGTTGAGACCAATGCAGGTGCCGGCATTGGTTTTTCAGACGATGATTACATCGCTGTCGGCGCATCCATTCTCCCTCATGCTGCAGACGTATTCGCGCAAGCAGACATGATTGTAAAAGTAAAAGAACCCCAAGCAGTAGAGAGAGCAATGCTCCGCGAAGGGCAAATTTTATTTACTTATTTACACCTAGCACCAGATTTTCCACAAACTGATGAGCTAATCAAGAGCAAAGCTGTCTGTATAGCCTATGAGACTGTAACAGATAATATGGGTCGTTTGCCACTGTTAGCACCAATGTCAGAAGTGGCAGGTCGGATGTCTATCCAAGCTGGCGCGCAAACATTGGAAAAATCACACGGCGGTCGTGGTCTGCTACTAGGTGGCGTACCTGGTGTTGAGCCAGCGAAAGTCGTCATCGTTGGTGGTGGTGTTGTTGGTGCAAACGCAGCTCGTATGGCTGTTGGTCTTCGCGCTGACGTAACCATTCTAGACCGTAACGTAGATACACTTCGTAAGCTTGACGAAGAATTCCAAGGTCGCGCTAAAGTGGTTTATTCTACTGAAGACGCTATCGAGAAGCATGTTCTAGAAGCTGACCTTGTTATCGGTGCCGTTCTAATTCCTGGAGCAGCAGCGCCTAAGCTGGTAACAAAAGAGCACATTGCTAAGATGAAACCTGGTGCGGCAGTGGTTGACGTGGCTATTGACCAAGGTGGCTGTTTCGAGACATCTCACGCAACAACCCACGCAGATCCAACTTACATCGTTGATGAAGTGGTTCACTACTGCGTAGCAAATATGCCTGGTGCGGTTGCACGTACTTCAACTTTCGCATTGAACAATGCAACACTCCCTTACATTGTGAAACTCGCAAACAAAGGCTACCGTGAGGCACTTCTAGAAGACAAAGGCTTCCTTGAAGGTCTAAACGTTATTCACGGGAAAGTAACATGTAAAGAAGTAGCAGAAAGCTTTGACTTGGAATACGTTGAACCAACTCAAGCTATCGCTATGTTCAATTAATGACAAAATAAAACACAATTTGTCACGTTTTGTTTACAAAAGCCCACGCATAAGTGGGCTTTTTCATATAGAGCGTTTAGCTATAAAAAATAACTAATTCTTATATGCGCAAATTAAAATATTTCTAGGTGTAACTGATTTAGGGCAAAACTCTGACAATCTAACACGATAACCACGTTCTTCAAGATAAAGTGCTTTGTCCAATGCGAGCCAGATCTCCAATGGACGTTGAAAAACCAGTTGCACTAAGCTCATTCTCTCCATTTGCCAGAAGCGTTGTTCGCTTAACTTTTCAAAATGATCGAAATCGATTTCTTGAGAAAGAACGATACCTTTCTGCTCCGCCGCCCAGCGACACAAAGATTCAAAGCCTTCACTTAATTGCGACTTACGAATACTGGGGACAGGTTGATATTCTGCCATGCCTAACGCTCGTCGAGTAATCAAATCGAAGCCAAGACGAAACACCATTTCCTGCTGACGATGGCGACGTACACGCTCCCCCCCTGTCACCGTTTGCTGTAACGGGATACGCAGTTCTTGCTTAGACAATGAGAGAGAAGAAACCCTCCCCGGTTTCGACATCGGCTGGTATTGTTCCGACTGAATCAAGTGATAACAACAAGGTGAGATGGTCATCGCAGCAATCCCATTCTCACTGCCGTACTGCATTAGACGAACATGGAGGTCACCACACGCATGCAGTGCCACCGCGTGTTGCGTTGGCTTGAATACCGCTTTTGCTTTGCTATCAAACGCGTCACCTTGAATAAACGTCATTTTCCAATGGTGTTCATTCGCAGCTTGTTGCCCTGAATCACACAGTGCTTGTTGATATTCGAAACTGGTCACAGGCTGATCGGTTTGTGTTGCCAGGATTCGTCCTAAATAACCTTTCCCTGAACACCACTCTAACCATTCTTCGCCACAGTGTTGTTGAATTGCAGCTTCACCCATCGAGCTGATTTGCTCCAGCTTACGTCCGGGAATGCCGTTGTCTAAACCACGAGCGAGTGCCAAACCATTTAAGGTTAAAGACTCTAAACGCGTGTGATAAGCGAGTTGTTCGAGTTGAGGCACGAACGCGCTTATCGCTTTTAAGGCGAGTTCAGGTTCCGCTTTATACTCTTCGATTTGAGAGGGAGAAAGAGACACTAACCACTGGCACAACTGAGGGTGTTGCTCTTGCCAAGGTAATGAGGTGTGAATGCTACTTTTAAATGGTTCAAACCGCCATAGCGATTCGTTTTCCAATAAGCAGTCATTAATAAATTGAAATTGCGTTTTCATAACTCCCCCTACAACGAGCGCATTGTAGAGGGAATCGAAACATCAATGAAGTGTTATCTCACCGGGAGCTCGATGTCTTTAAACATCTCTTCGATTTCTGCATTAGATTTCAACGAAATCGCCTGCTCTACCACTGGGCGAGTTAAATGAGGAGCAAAGCGTTCCATAAAATCGAACATGTATGAGCGCAGGAATGTGCCGCGACGGAAGCCAATACTTGTCGTACTAGCCCCGAATAAATGGCTCGCATCTATTGCGACTAAATCGCTGTCCTGCTCTTCATCCACAGCCATGCTCGCAATCACACCAACACCAATACCCATGCGAACATACGTTTTAATAACGTCCGCATCAGTTGCAGTGAACACCACTCTCGGGGTTAAACCCTCACGATTAAATGCGGTATCTAACTCTGAACGGCCCGTAAAACCAAACACATAAGTGACCAATGGATAAGCGGCAAGATCGCTGATCGTTACCTTATCTTTCTTCGCTAATGGATGATCTTTAGGCACGACAATTGAACGGTTCCAGTGATAACAAGGCAGCATGATGGCATCTTGATATAAGTGAAGCGCTTCTGTCGCAATCGCAAAGTTCGCCGTACCTTTGGCAATCGCCTCAGACATTTGTGACGGCGTGCCTTGATGCATGTGTAATGACACTTTTGGGTAGCGAGAAGTAAAACCTTTGATGACATCCGGCAAAGCATAACGCGCTTGCGTGTGTGTCGTGGTGATATTCAGCGTCCCCATTTCTGGGTGGGTGTGCTCCCCTGCTACAGCTTTGATACTTTCTACGCGAGCCAGAATCTCTTGGGAAATACGTACAATTTCTTCACCAGCAGGTGTCACCTGTGTTAAGTGCTTACCGCTACGTTCAAAAATCTGAATGCCTAACTCATCTTCCAGCAACCGAACCTGTTTACTGATACCTGGCTGAGAGGTATACAAGCTTTCTGCCGTCGCGGATACATTCAGATTATGGTTTACAACCTCAACAATATACTTCAGCTGCTGCAGTTTCATCGTAATCCCTTACTTGTTCATGAGAGAATTTATTGGCCACTCGGACGAGCGATATAATAATTAGTTATAACGCGTTCAAATCGAAATGAACAGTAATTTCTAACTTATACCTCAATCACATACTGATAATCCTCAACATAGAAACAATATGCACAAAGTTGAGCCAATAAATGACTGAATTTCTATGATGTGACTTCTATCAGTAGCTAAAACGTGGGAGAGACAAAATAATCAAACAAATAGGGTGCCGAGTAAGATAAGATTCATGTATTCTTTAACGCTAGCCGTAGAAAAGTAAAGCAGACGCAAAGATATGAATATTGGTTTAATAATCGCTTTGGTAGCCATCCTACTGGTGTTGATCCTAGGCTATAACATTATGTTGCAGTATAAGGTCAAGGTAGAGACTGCGAAAAGACAGGAGTCCGCACGCTATGTTGCCTTGATTGATGGCACTGAAGAGTTGATTGGTCATGCGCACCATATCCCTTTTAGCAAGGAGCTGTTGCTATGTCTAAACAATCGTATTCTTGACGCGCTAGAAAGCATGCATGAGCTTGACCCGAAGAATAAGCAGCTTGCTCAACGTATCGAAAACATGAAGCAACAGATTGAGCAACTGAAAGAGAATGGTCCCACTGGCGAGAGTACCACGTTCAAAATGCCGAGCAGTGATAAACAAGCCATCGTCATGCTTAAGTTGGTGAAGCGCCTTCGCGATACTATCCGTAACGAACACAATAAAGGCCGTATCGACACCCAGACTTATGTCGCTGAAAATGCGCGTTTAGAAACGATGCAGATTCGTATCAACATCGAAAACGTCATTAAAAGAGCAAACGACTCAATCGCTCGAGGTCAACCTGGTACAGCACTTCAACTGCTACGCAAAGGTATCGATGCATTGAGTACAAAGAGCGACCCCTACTCGATTCAAGCGAAACAGAAGCTTGAAGACATGTTGGGCGACCTAGATAAAAAACGCCAAGATAAAAGTGATGCCGAAATGCAGCAGATCGCCGATAAAGAGCGCGACAATGACATGGAAGCACTCTTCGGCGAGAAGAAAAAGTGGTAACATTCACTTAAGGTCAATAAAGGCTGCAATCGCAGCCTTTTTTCTATCCGTAAGATAGCGGATATGCCCAATTAGAATGTGAAGTACTAAAACTAAAATGATGAATCTAGACGCCTATCAAGATCTTCTTGCTCCCATTAACCAATTTCTGCAATGCAGCACACCTGATGAATGGGTAGAGGAAGCAAAGAAACCAGAAAATCTTCAAACCATTTTATTAGACCACCTACTGTGTGAGCTAAAAGCTGGCCAATCTGCGATGTTTTTAATTCGTAAATATGCCGTTGACCAATCCAGTTCACATGCTCTGCTTGACTGGTTTAAACCCTATGAAGATTTTGCTTATCGCAATGTAGGCTCACTAGAAACATTAAAAGGTAAGAGCAATATTTCCAAAGCGATCATGGCTAAGTCCAACTCACCGTACAGCCAAGATTTGATCGATAAAATGGTGCTTTTGATTAAAGAGGAGTTACACCACTTTTATCAAGTTTTAGAGATCATGGAAAGTCGTGGAATTGAGTATAAAAATATTCCAGCAAGTCGCTATGCTAAAGGACTGATTTCGCATATGAAGACTCATGAGCCGGAAACGCTGATCGATAAACTCATCATTGGTGCGTACATCGAAGCCCGATCTTGTGAGCGTTTTGCCAAACTAGCACCACATATGGATGACGATATCGCAAAATTCTACGTTTCTTTACTGCGCTCAGAAGCACGTCACTATCAAGATTATCTTGTATTGGCAGAGCAAATCGCGGGCAAAGACATCAGCGAACGCATAGCCTATTTTGGCCGAGTTGAGGCGGATTTAATTTCTACGCCAGATACAGATTTTAAGTTCCATAGTGGTATTCCAGCCTAGCGAGCATATTCTCCAAGATTGCGCATGCTCTGAACTTATTTATATAGACAGAGAATAAATAAGCCGGACATTTCGTCCGGCTTATTTTTTGTAGCAATGAGGTTAGGAATAAAGCTGAAACAAAATAACTAGAGCTGGAATGAACCCATTCGAGTTTTCAAGTTGTGCGCTAGGCTACTGATCTGCTGGCAAGCTACAGCCGTTTGCGAAGCTCCCTCAGCCATCTCTGTTGAAGCACTATTAATATGCTCCACACTTCGATTCAGCTCTTCGGATACAGAATTCTGCTCACTACAAGCCGTTGCGATTTGTGTGCTCATTTGCGCTATGTTATCGACAGAATGTTCAATTTCTTTTATCTGGCTATCAGCGTCATTGACTTGCTCAACACACTGAGAAATGCCCTCCTGACAATCACGGCTTGAATGCCCTATTTTGCTGCTGCTCTCTTGTAGTTGATTAACAATTTCCACAATTTGTGAAGTGGAGTCTTGAGTGCGTTGCGCCAGAGAACGAACCTCATCTGCCACAACAGCAAACCCACGTCCTTGTTCACCGGCCCGAGCGGCTTCTATTGCGGCGTTCAGTGCTAACAAGTTTGTTTGCTCCGCAATCCCGCGGATCACATCTACGACCACATTGATATTGTTTGAGCTAGATTCAAGCTCACGTGCCAGTTCATCTGACTCTTGGATCGTATGTGATACACGCTCAATTACTGCGATAGTTTGTTGTAACGTCGCTGTTCCTTGTTTAGCCACTTCCGTTGCCGAGTAAGCAGAGGTCGCGCCAACTTCGGTATTTTGTGCCACTTCACTTACAGCAGCTTGCATTTCTGTCATCGCAGAAGCCACCGAACTAAGTTCAATTTGTTGATTTTGCATACCAGAAGCGGTCTGAGAAGAAATAGCACTCACTTCCTCTACTGCTGCCGTTAGCTGAATCGTTGAGTCATTAATCTCAGAAACCAGCGAATGTAAGTTTGTTTGCATACCGACAAGCTCTTTGAGCAACGTTCCTAACTCGTCTTTGCTCAATTCACTTTCGTCGATTTGATTATTCAATTGACCCTTGGCGATTTTAGAAGCGAATTCCAATGCTCGATCAACAGGCCCGCAAATGACTCGAGAAAGCAACATGGCAGACATTACCATGACCAATGCGACGACAAGCGCACCAACAGCAGCGCTGTATTGTGTAAATGCCGCTTCATTTTGTACTTCTTCGCCAATCAAATTCACCAACTCATCGTTCAACGCGAGGGTATCATCCAAGCTGCTCAACGCTTTTGAGTAGGTATCGAAACTCGATAAAATCACATCATTTGCACTTTCAGCATCACCTTGGCTTAGCAGTGCGTTGTAAGTCTTCGTTTCTTTGATGTATTGATTCCAGGTTTCTTTAAAAACGTTAAAAGACTGCGTTTCACGCTGATTAAGGTCGAGCTTTTCGTATTCTGCAATACCAGCCTGCACATCAGAACGCCATTGGTCGAGGTCTTTTAACCACTCACCAATTTGGGGGTGATTTGCGTTTGGCAATAAAGAGAACTCATCTTTGCGCACTTTAGTAATATCAACTTGGATACCTTTCAAAATCGCAACAGAAGGTAAGCTTTTATCTGTTAGCACTGAGATGTCTTTATTCAGTGTTAACAAACCTTGTACCAACATCACTGACACTAAACCAAACACGGCAAAAACGGTTAAATAACTAACCGATATTTTCTTTACGACACTTAAGTCTTTAATACGCATGCACTTTCTCCCTGCAGCCTTTCCAAACCTCTCACTTAAGTGAAAGCTTAACCTCTAAAACACACTGTTTTTTGCGCTCGATATCATTGAGCGCTCTTATATACATCGGCCTGAGAGATCAAATCTTGACCAGTAATTGATATTTTTATCACGTGCTATTTTAGAGATAGGCTCGCATGCTCCGTATTGTGTCTACATTTTTTTATGAGCGCTTCCCGGCGCAACTCTAAGATCTCATCGATGAGTTTTTCTTTAGCGTTGATGCCAAAGTGCTGGGCATAATTTTTGACTTTTTCAATCTCATTAGGCTGTAAGCGGTATACCTCTTTCTTTAAACGAGCTTCTGCTTCGCTTCTAATCAAACCTTGGTCTTGTAGTAATTTAATTATGGTTTCATCGATTGGATTTACTGCTCTAGCCATGGTGCTCCATCTATCAATTTAAGTTCTAGCCATGTGGCTGGATGAATGACGCCGCACAACTTATAGAGCGAAGATGACAACTTGATTGCAGTGAGTACGATTCGTTAACCATCGCTATTATTTACAACCGCTTAAGCAACCATTAACTCTCTACCCCGACTCCTCACCATCGAATAAAGATCACATTCTGATAACAATTTTTAGTACTGGCTTCGATGTCATCCATATTTAACGTGCAAGTAATATTTATAAACAAGAATGATTGCTCTAGTTCAAATGATGGAAAAATAAGATGAAATTATCGCAGTGGGGTCTTTTATTAAGTGGCTTGGTGGCATTGCCAAGCATTGCAGATACAGATGTTTATCTAACCAATAACTCTGATCAGCCTTTAACTATTCAAGTAAAGCACGAAGGCAGTGATTTACTTCAATACGGAGAAGAGTGGCAGCAACATGTGCAAGTACTTGGTCCGTGGGAAACCAAACCTGTATTGAGCTTCAATCGTTGGGAAGGCGTGAAATCAAACCAAACTTACCGTTTTGAAACTGTGGTTTCTAGCCCTAAAGGTGAAAGCATAACACTCAATCAGGTCATGGAAGGTCATTGGTATAATTCAACCATTGAATATGGCTTATCGGCGGCCGATGTCGATTTATCTCTTAAAGATGATCGTAATATTCATCGTGCCAACACTAACGCTTTTGGCATCCGAGAAACCGAACTGGCATTTAAGTCAGACAGTACCGCTCGATACGACGATGTTTATTACACCATCACACCAAGCAAAGTAAATGAATCTGTCGATAACGAAGAACAAAACCTTAAGTTGATGACATACAACATCTGGGCTCTTACGGCTATTGCATCGCACATCGGTGATCGTTACGAACTGATTCCTCAATACGTCAAAGGTTATGATGTATTAGCGCTGCAAGAAGTGTTTGCAAGCGGTCGTGAAGCATTCCTACGTGAGTTAGCTAAGGAATATCCGTACCAAACTAAAATGTTAGATAAAGAAGGCGTTAATATTCATGATGGTGGGGTGATCATTGTCAGTCGCTATCCTATCGTGAATGAAGCGCAATATGTCTTCCCCGACTGCTCTGGCACAGACTGCTTTGCCGACAAAGGCGTGAATTATGCGGAAATTATTAAAGGTGGTCAGGCTTACCATGTATTTGCTACCCATACCGCATCTTTCGATACAGACACCGCTCGCGAGTATCGTCAGCGCCAGTTCAAACAAATCCGCGCACTCGCTAAATCTCTCAACATTCCTTCAAGCGAAACTGTGGTATACAGCGGCGACTTTAACGTAAACAAAAGAAAGTTCCCTGGTGACTACCAACAAATGATCGCCAACTTAAGCGCCATCGAACCTCAGTATTCAGGTTACACGGAGTCAACCTTTGATCCCCGTATCAATAACTTCGCAGGTGAAGCGTTATCAGGCGGCAAAAACGTGGAATACCTTGACTATGTCATGGTGAGTAGCGAATACGGTGTGAAATCATTCAATGACAACCGTGTGGACGTGCCGCGCACAACCGCAGAAAGTTTATGGAAACACTACAACCTTTCTGACCATTTCCCAGTTAGCGCAACAATCAAGCCATGAAGAAAATCGCGTTGATAATCATGTCCGCCATTATGGCGGGCATGATGTTTTTAACTTTCAGTCAAGATGGGCAGCAAGAAGCGGCCGTGTCCGCTTCTGCTCCAAAGACAAAAAATAAGAACGTCCCCAGTACATCACCACAAACAAGCAGCATCGTGCCCGATACAGATACTTCACCACAAACCGCTAAGCTCCCTTCCACAGTTCAAATAACGACTGAGCGATTAACTCAACTCAAAGGCAGGAAACTTGTCGCAGAGCTTGAGTCATTTTGGCATGAGTGCATGTCGAACCGCGACTGTGAGGAACAGTTAGCCTTGCTCGAGCCTTATTTATCTTCAGCACGATTTCAACTTTTGGCGAGCTACCATCAACTCAACAGTCAATGGCAAGAAAGTGTGGGTAATTTGTTGTTTGATGAGCAACAACCACTAGCCTCACGTATTGCACAACTAAAAGCCGAGGCAAGAGGCATTTGGGGCGAGTTGGCTGATGTTATTTTCGCGGATGAGTTCGCCCTATACGATTTCAATTTAGAGGCCCAACAGCTCAACACGCAAAGTCCAGAAAGCTTTTTGCAAGCTTTCGAGCAACTCATCATAGACTGGCAAGAAAATGCAGAGGCTATCGGGCTTACAAACGACCAAGCAAAATATGAGCGTGCAGTCGCCCTGATACCCAATAGCATGAGCTTTCCAGATCGCCAAACTATCATCGCAGAGCTGGAAAAAACTTACTTAACGAAGGACGAAAGCGAAGAGATTCACGCTCGTCAGCAACAAATTGCCGAGCAAAAAGAGCAAGTCAGAGATTACCAACAAGCATTACAACAACTTGAGTCCAGACTCAGAAAAGAGAGAGCCACAAGCCATTCGAATTTGTCAGAACCGGAATGGCAAAGCTATTACCAACAAGAAGTAGCGGATTTTCGTCGTGAATTTTTTTCTTCTTAACAATCAGCTTTGACTGACTGGGAGCTAAAAAAGGCACGTTGCTAATAAGCCATCGTGCCTTATGTTCAACTCTCTACTTTTAATTCAGAACAAATTCAAACCAAATACATCTTTCACATCAAATAGCACTTGTTCAGTTTTCTCACGAGAACGCTCACTACCTTGTTTTAAAATATCAATCAGCTGCGCTTTATCATTCAAATACATAGCGCGCTTTTCTCGAATAGGGCGAAGCATCTCTTGTAAGCATTCTTCTAACACTTTCTTGGTCAAACCATCACCTAACCCACCTCGTCGATAATGGTCTTTTAGCTGTTCGACGTAATCTTTATCAGGGTGAAAGGCATCGAGGTAGATGAATACAATATTCCCTTCGACTTGGCCAGGGTCCTCAATTTTCAGATGATTGGGATCGGTATACATAGATTTCACTGCCGCGGAAATCTCCTTTTCGGAGGCCCCTAAGTTGATTGCGTTCCCCATGCTTTTAGACATCTTATTTTTACCGTCAGTACTCGGCAAACGAGGTGCATCGCTAAGTAATGGACGGCATTCTCTAAGAACCTCTTTTCCACCCAGATGGTTTATTTTTCTCACGATTTCATTAGTTTGCTCTAACATCGGCAGTTGGTCATCACCCACTGGTACTAGCGTCGCATGAAACCCCGTAATATCAGCAGCTTGAGAAATTGGATACGTTAAAAAGCCAGCAGGAATAGAGCGTTCAAAGCCTTTACTCTGTATCTCATTTTTAACCGTGGGATTACGCTCTAAACGCGCAATAGAGACAAGATTGCTGTAATACATCGTTAACTCAGCTAACGCTGGTATTTGAGACTGCAACGTGATCGTAGTTTGAGCGGGGTTGATACCAACAGCCAAATAATCTGCAACGACATTGAGAATATTAGAGGATACCTTTGATGGGTTATGCGCGTTATCCGTCAAACCTTGCATATCTGCGACTAAGATCGTTTGCTCATGCTCCGTTTGCAATTTGACTCGTTGTTGCAATGATCCGACATAGTGCCCGAGGTGTAACGGACCTGTCGCTCGATCGCCGGTCAGGATAATTTCACGCTGTGATGTACTTTGAATGGTGTTCATATTTATCTCCAAGTATTTAATAGATCGCTACTGGAGATAAAAAGATCAAACACTCTTAGCTACCATCCAGCAGCTTAAGAATGTGAATATTCCGTGCCGCTCTATTTAGAGCGCCACCAAAAGAAGACTGTTGATGAAGGGCTAACGTGTATTTTCATGTTTTCAAACTAACAGTACATCAAGCTGAACTCAATCTGTTTTTGTATTGAATTAGCGTAAGTATTCAAAGAGCCTACAGAAACGATTACATTGGTAAAGACATCGCAATGACTAAAGCTGCACCAAACACCGAACCTGAGACAAATGCACAAAGTACGGTTTTGTTGTGTTTCCTTTTCATCGATGAACTCCTATCCATAACCACAATGACCAACCCTTTTATTTAATACGCATGTGGATGCATCACGATAAGTAGTAAACCAACATATCGCGCATAGAACCAGTGCAGCTTTGTTAAACTGGGACCTCGTCCATAACTTGGAATGCAAATGGTTCTGGAACCAACAAAAGAGGAAAATTTCATCACTTTTCTGTCCTGTCTCCCAGAGTTTATGGCTTAATAGACAGCAGGAATATTTTTCTTTTGCTGCGGGTACTTACATGGAAGCTGTTCTACATCAGTTGCAATTCTCTTTGTCGATAACCGGCCCTATCTGCTTGATGTTAATACTTGGCGTGGTGTTCAAACGCATTGGACTGATCAACGATAATTTTATCGAAGTGGGCTCTAAACTGGTGTTTCAAGTTACGCTACCTGCGATGTTATTTGTCAGTATTGTGGCTTCAGAACACGATTTTTCCGCGGCGAGTGGCTTTGTCAATTTCGGCGTCATCGCTAGCATTTCGTTTTTCATTTTCACCTACCTTTCGGTCAAGCTTCTGTTCAAAGCATCGCCTGACCAAGGTGTTCTTATCCAAGGTGGGTTTCGAGCAAACACAGGTATTATTGGCATCGCTTACGTTGCCAATGCGTATGGTTCTCAAGGTGTGGCGTTAGCAGCGCTTTATGTCGCGGTCACCACGTTTCTTTATAACGTCCAAGCGGTTATTTGCTTATCTCCCAAGGGCGCAACTTCTGTCCCACAAGCCGCAAAAATGATGGGCCGAACACTGACGAGGAATCCACTGATAATCTCAATCGTCCTAGGGATGGCTTTCTATTTGCTCTCTATTCCAGTACCGAATGTTGTTATTGATGCAGGGGACTACTTGTCCAAAATGACATTACCTTTAGCGCTGTTGTGTACGGGCGGCTCACTCGATTTTAGCTTGATGAGAAAAGAGAAAGGTCCATCTTGGTTTGCAAGCAGTTACAAGCTGATCGTGGCACCCATAATGATCACTATTGGTGCTTACTTAGTAGGTTTTCGAGGAATTGAGTTAGGTATTCTTTTCTTTATGAACGCTTCCCCAGTGGCAGCAGCCAGTTATGTCATGGCACGTTCTATGGGAGGCAATGCCACATTAGCCGCAAATATCATCGCACTCACTACGGTACTTTCTACCATCACGTGTACGTTGGGCATTCTATTTCTTAAGTTTTACGACTTAATATAATTGATCACCGATAAAGTAAAGGCGCGTTAGATAGCATTAAGATAAGCTACTGGTCGTGATTTGCAAAAGTGAGCTTTCTTACCAAACGAAAAAACTCACTCGCTTCTGATTCAGACAAACAAGCAAAAAATTCTTTCTGTAAGTTCGTCATGATTTGATGCACTTGCTTTAAAGCGTTTGCCCCCTCTTTTGTCATGCTGAGCATTTTGAGACGCTGATTCGATTTACTTTTAGAAACTTGAACAAACCCTCGCTTTTCCAAATTATCCACCATTCGCTTTGCTACACTTCGCTCTGTTCGAACCGCGTCAGCCAACGCTTGCTGACTCATGGGTTGAAACTCTTCCAAAGCGGCCAGTGCACTTGCCATCTCGAGTGTCATTAAATTTTGCCGAGAGAGCTCAGCTTGAGCACGGTTGCGATACATTCGCTGCATCACACCGCAGACAAACATAGGGCTTTGATCCAAAACGGAAATTGGGGAGATTTTCTGATCTTTCATCGTCGTTTGTTCTTCTTTAGGCTTTCATTCGGTCGGAGGAGTAAGCAGATTCTGCATAAGGCAAAACGCTCCCCCTTCAAGTTTGCGTCAAAGACGGTAACCACCAAGTGAAAACATAAAATAAAGAGCGCCGAAGCGCCCTTTTATCGTGTTTATTATCACCAGTATAACTCAGTTACAGCAACCAAGTCTTACTCGCTTTGCTGAGCTGGTTTAGGATTAGTCTCAGACAACTCTGCCTCCGATTCTTTTCTCGCACGTCGATCAAACAATCGCTCAACCACCACAAAGAAGATTGGCACAAAGAATATACCTAAGATCGTCGCACTGATCATGCCACCAAGTACACCAGTACCTACCGCATTTTGACCTGCTGAGCCCACACCTGAACTGATAGCAAGCGGTACTACACCCAGACCAAAGGCTAGCGATGTCATAATAATTGGGCGCAGACGAACACGAACGGCATGCAGGGTAGCTTCGATAAGGCCTGCGCCTTTCTCGTAGTAATCTTTCGCAAACTCAACAATCAGAATGGCGTTTTTAGTTGCCAAGCCGACCGTCGTTAATAAGCTCACCTGGAAGAATACATCGTTGTCCATACTTCGCGTCATTACCGCGAGCACAGCGCCAAGCACACCAAGTGGCACAACTAACACTACGGCGAAAGGTACTGACCAACTTTCATACAAAGCGGCGAGAACTAAGAATACGACGAGGATAGACAGCGCATATAACATTGGCGCTTGGTTTCCAGACAGACGCTCCTCATAAGAGATGCCATTCCAGTTCACCGTAAAGCCTTCTGGTAGCTTTTCTACCATTGCTTCAATTTCTGCCATGGCTTCACCAGTACTGACGCCAGGAGCTGCGCCGCCTTGGATATTCATCGCTGGCAAACCATCAAAACGCTGCAAAAGAGGTGAACCATACGTCCACTCTCCGCTCGCAAAGGCAGAGAAAGGCACCATCTCACCTTTTGAGTTGCGCACGTACCACGAATCGAAGTCTTTTGGCTGCATACGGTATTCCGCATCACTTTGCATCATGACTTTTTTCACTCGACCGCGATCAATATAGTCGTTAATGTACGCCCCGCCCCATGCCGCTGACAGGATTTGGTTGACGTCATTAATGCTAACATCCAGCGCACGCAGTTTAACGTGGTCAATGTTCACTTTGTACATTGGCGCATCTGCTTGGCCGTTCGGACGAACACCGACAAGTTTCGGGTTTTGTGCAGCCATGCCAAGCAGTTGACCTTGCGCAGCGACTAATGCGTCGTGACCTTTGTTCAACGAATCTTGAAGATAGAAATCAAAGCCTGTCGAGTTACCCAATTCTTGAATCGCAGGAGGTGCAAATGCAAAGACCAGTGCTTCTTTGATGGTTGAGAAGTACCCCATCGCTCGACCAGTAATGGAAGCTGCATCAGCACCCGGTGCTTCACGCTCTGACCAATCTTTCAGACCGATAAATGCCATCCCCATGTTTTGGCCTTGGCCTGCAAAACTAAAGCCCGCAACGGAGAAGACGGATTTCACGTTGTCTTTCTCATCCACAAGGTAAAAGTCGCGCATTTTCTCAAGTGTTTTTTCCGTCTGCTCTTGCGTTGAGTTAGGCGGCAAAATGGCCATTGAGAATACCGTGCCTTGGTCTTCATCCGGCAAGAATGACGTCGGAAGGTTCATAAACAGCCAGCCCGCACCTGCACTCATTGCCAAGAATACAACCAACATACGACCTGTGCGCTTGAGGAGTTTAGCAACGCCGGTTTCATAGCCAGCTGTCATCGCATCAAACTTGCGGTTAAACCAGCCAAAGAAGCCTTTCTTTTCTAGAAGCTCAGCATCGCCTTTTTTCAGTAATGTTGCACATAATGCTGGAGTCAGAATTATCGCTACCAAAACTGAAAGTGTCATCGCCGCCACAATCGTTATCGAGAACTGACGGTAAATAACCCCTGTAGAACCAGACATAAACGCCATAGGGACGAATACCGCAGAAAGCGTCAGACCCACACCAATCAGGGCACCAGTAATCTGTCCCATAGATTTTTTGGTCGCTTCTTTGGGCTCCAACCCATCTTCATGCATCACACGCTCGACGTTTTCCACCACAACGATGGCATCATCCACCAGCAAACCGATAGCCAGAACCATCGCAAACATGGTTAACGTGTTTACGCTAAATCCAGTCGCGTACAAAATAGCGAAGGTTCCGAGCAATACGACAGGCACAGCGATCGTTGGAATGATCGTCGCACGGAAGTTCTGCAAGAACAGGTACATGATTAAGAACACAAGAAGAATGGCTTCTAACAGCGTTTTAACCACTTCTTGAATCGAGGCTTTGACGAATGGCGTTGTTTCAAATGGGTAAGCAATCTGCAACCCTTCTGGGAACGTTGCACTCAGTTGTTCTAAGCGCTCTTTTACCGCATTGGCTGTCTCAAGCGCGTTTGCGCCAGTCCCTAATGAAATACCTAACCCCGATGCTGGGAAGCCATTATATTGGCCTCGAATATCATAACTTTCTGCACCACGTTCAACGCGAGCTACATCTTTCAAATAAACATTCGAACCACTGGCGTCAGACTTAAGAATGATGTCTTGGAACTCTTCTACACTGCTCAAACGACTTGCAGAAGAAATCGTAGCATTCAACAACTGACCCTCCTGCGCAGGTGCCGCACCAAGTTGACCTGAAGAAACTTGCGCGTTCTGTTCACTGATTGCATTTGCTACGTCGATCGCGGTCAAGTTGAACTGCGTAAGCTTAAAAGGGTCCAGCCAAACTCGCATTGCATACTGCGCACCAAACGCCTGCACTTGTCCTACACCAGTAACACGACTTATCGGGTCTTGAATATTCGTTACAACAAAGTCGCCGATATCGTTTTCTGTAAAGTCAGGATCTTCAGAATAAACTGCGACGACCATGAGAAATGCCGTATTAGATTTATTGACGACAATACCTTGGTTTTGTACCTCCATCGGCAATGAAGTCAATACCAATTGCAGTTTGTTCTGCACCTGTACTTGCGCGATATCAGGATCAGCTTCGCTATCAAACGTCAGGGTAATTGTCGCATTACCAAATGCATCACTGCTCGATGATAGGTAGCGAAGGTAATCTAATCCCGTCATATTTTGCTCGATAACCTGCGTTACCGAGTCTTCAACGGTTTTTGCTGATGCACCTGGATAACGAGCACTGATGGTGATCGTCGTCGGTGAAATCGTTGGGTATTGCGAGACGGGTAAATTGAATAATGACATTACCCCCGCCAACATCGTTAGAATCGCGAGAACCCAAGCAAATACCGGACGATCGATAAAAAATCGTGCCATGATTACTCCTGTTCACCGTTTTGGATAGTTACCGAACTACCTGGCCCTACCTTTTGTAAACCGGCGGTAATGACTTTATCACCCGCGTTCAAACCATCAATAATGCGCCATTGGCTATTGATCGCTTCAGCTGTCTTCACTGGTTTCGCTTCCACTTTGTTCTCGCCATTAACCGTCATCACTGTCGCTTTACCTGTCGCATCACGAGATACCGTATTTTGTGGTATTAGAATCGCATCAGGGTCGACACCAGTAATGACCGTCGCACGAACAAACATTCCAGGTAGCAACAAACCGTCAGGGTTTGGGAATTCGGCACGAAGCGTCACGCTGCCCGTACTTTCGTTCACATTGACCTCAGTAAATTTCATTGTGCCTTTGTGTTCGTAAGTGCTGCCATCTTCAAGCATCAATGTAACTTGCGCAGAGTCATCTTCTTGCATATGGCCTTGGGAGAGTGATGCTTTCAAACGCAGCAGTTGCGCGGATGATTGCACAATATCAACATTGATAGGGTCAAGCTGCTGAATGGTCGCTAATTTGGCAGCTTGGTTAGCCGTAACCAACGCACCCGCTGTCACACTCGATTTACCGATCACCCCGCTAATCGGAGCTTTGACTTGCGTATAATCTAAGTTGATTTTTGCTGTGTTGATCTTGGCTTTTGCGACTAGGACCTGCGCTTTCGCTTCTTTGTATGCCGCTTCTGCTTCATCCAAGTCTTGTTGGCTGATGGATTTTTTGGTGATCAAGGTTCTGTAACGCTTCACCGTGGCATAGGTCGACTCTGCCGCAGCTTGCGCACGGATTAATTCCGCTTCAGCGCTCAGCAAATCCGCCTGAAATGATGAATCATCAATTTGATATAGGGACTGTCCTTGTTCAACAAGGCCGCCTTCAACAAAATTTCGCTCCGAAATAATGCCAGTGACTTGCGGACGAACTTCTGCTTCTTTGAATGCTCTGCTACGACCCGGCAACTCTACTGTCAATGCTTGGCGCGTTGGCTGCACTGTTAACACTTCTACTTCGGTTGCGGGCGCAGGCCCCCCACCTTGGCTCGATCCTTCTTCGCTAGGTTGACATCCAACCACAAAAAGGCTCGACGCAATCAGCAGAGATAGCGTGGTTTTACGTCTCATGAATTTTTCTCTCTTATCTACCGACAAGCCTTCAAGATTCCTTATTAAAAGCTTCTAGAATGACTTAATAATGACTAATGGATGTATATCCAGAACAAATTAATTAGGATGATAAATACCCAGTGTTGTACATACAACAAAATTTACAGTTCTATACGCTTACGAAAAACGTTTATGGTAAAGGTGTTATGAAGTTCTCAAATTTGAAGATTTTGGGTTGGAAATCACATTTTCCTGTGTGCAATTGCAATGGTTAAAAAGCAGCAAAAGTGATGATAAAAGCATCATCACGCTGTACAGAGTTTGTTACCGCTGTCTAGGGTTATTTGCCCACTCTGGTATACGAACTAAAGTGAGAAAGGAATGTAAATATAGTCGAAATTTCACAAGTCAGGTTCGCCACTTATCTAAAAAATAACCCGCTAAGAAGCGGGTTATTTCGTCAGTGAGATTGCTGTTCTCAAGCTTATACTTTGAACTGACTGACCTGATGATCTAAACGTTGAGTTTGCTCTGACAACATGGCTAAAGAAGCTTGCGCTTGGTTTACGATTTCCACAATTGAAGTGCTACTGTCTGCAATGCCTTGTACGTTGCTATTTACTTCGTCACTTACTGTACTTTGCTGGCTCGCAGCCGTTGCAATGTGTGTATTCATCTCGTTCATACGTGAAATCGCGTTCAAGATTTCAGAAAGGGATTCACTCGCTCGGCCAGCGGACTTGATCGTTTCATCACTGCTATTTTGGCTACCGCGCATCACTTCTACAGCTTGTCCTGCACCAGATTGTAGCTTTTCAATCATGGTTTGGATTTCTCCCGTACTCTGTTGCGTACGACTGGCTAAAGAACGAACCTCGTCCGCTACCACAGCAAAGCCTCGCCCTTGCTCTCCAGCGCGAGCCGCTTCAATGGCTGCGTTAAGCGCTAATAAGTTTGTTTGCTCGGCAATACCACGAATTACATCCAGTACGGACGCAATGTTACTCACATCATGATCCAATGTGTTAATGACGTGGCTTGCGCTTTCGATTTCACTTGCGAGGCTACGAATTGAGCTAACCGTTTGATCCAAAATAACATTGGTATTGGTAAGTTCATCATTCGCTGTTTGGCTCGCAACCGCAGCTTCGTTAGCGCTATCGCTTACATTTCTGCTGGTGACTTGCATTTCATGCACTGCCGCCGCTACCGCCTCGCTATCTTTTTGCTGAGAAACGGTCGAATTCGCGATGGTCGTGGTCAACGAGCTAAGATTTGCCATTTCGTTACGTAAGGTATTTGAGCTTTCAATTACCTGAGCGACTGTCATTTGAATTTTGGACACAAACTGGTTAAATGCGTCTGCTAAATTGCCAATTTCGTCTTGTGTTTTTACATCGATTCGCTGACTTAGATCACCTTCACCGGACGCAATTTCTGTCATCGCATTTTTAATATCATTGATAGGCTTCACAACCGTTTGTAACAACAAAAAAGCCATCGCGATAGCGGCAAAAATAACAATCACAATGCCAGCCTCAAGAATGAGTTCTGCTCTTGTTGCAGCCGCTGATATTTCGTCCTTCAATTGGCTTTGCTTTTCTTCTATCGCATCTTTCACAACATTAAGTTGCGCTCTTACCTCGATAAACTGATTTTCAAAGGTGTGTTTGTGTTCGTTGTAGTAACCAAGCCATTGTGATTGAGGTAAACGCAACATCGCTTCATAACTCGCCAACCATTTTTCACCTAGGGAGACAAGCTTTCTCACTTCATTACCGTGTGAAGAAGACATCACGCCAGCTTGCGATAGCTCAATCATTTTCTCCATACGTGGCAGCGCTTTGTATGCGTTGTCTTTGTATTCACCGATGTGGTGGTCAATATCGGTTTGAGTATCAGAAAGAGCAACACCTTGGATTGCAGATGTAGCTTGGTAAAGATCGCGGTAAGCATCCTCAATCGTTAATAAGTTCGGCACTATCTGTTCGTTAAGTGTTTCACTCAACTCAGATTGTTTCCAACTTGTCATAACGTTTAATACAGAGCTCACAATAAACAATCCAATAATCAGTGACAGCGGAATCACTATCTTCTGCTTGATCGTTAAGTTCTGGAACATGAATAGACTCTCTTTAATTATGGTATACAAACTGCCAGAAATTATATCAAACAAATAGAGTATCCCATTAGGTAAAAGACTCTATTAAACATGATATCTGATGACTTTTTGACAAGCGTTCTAATTTCAACAATTAATTGATTTTATGGAAAATTTAATAAGGAACGCTCATCACAACATGCGAATAAAAACGCACTACCTGTACGGAAAATGTGTAACAAAAGATGAATAAAAAAGGAGGCTTTTTGAAGGGCTTGCCGACTCAATGAGTAATTGAGAACCAATACGATATACAGCTCTGGGATTGAACTTGTCGCGTAATACGAAAAAGCCCCAGCATTTCTGCTAGGGCTCAAATGTGGCGGTGAGTGAGGAAGTCGCTCAATCCACATAATACATTGAAAATTAGTGAGTTATTTCAAGTCGACTTTCAATAATATACACTCTGTCATACATCTCAATTTCGTGACGTGAGTCACGTTAAATTATACTGCAGTAAGCGTATCTCCCCCATGTTTAGTCACCCTAGGTCTACAGTTAATCTTCAGTGCGTCTGCAATGAACACATTATCGCTTGCTTTACTTGACCACACATAAGCTTCACCTGGATTCAAGGCACCCAGTTTTTCAGGCGTTAATGACTTCAACCCAATACATGCTTTTTGAATGTGTTTTAGCCAATCAGGAGCATTAAATTTATGAAGTATTATCTGAGACGAGAGCTGAATAAGCTCCACAGGTACAGACGGAGGATCTTGGCTAGCAATCATCACACTGGTACCTTTATGGCGCATTTCACGCACGGTTTCTACAAGACCTTTTACTAGATCAGGACTATCGATGTACTTATGACACTCATCAAAAACAATAAGTTTGTTAAACGATTGCCCTTGGTACTTAGCTTCTGAGAATATTTGCAGAAGTACCACAAATAAACCCAATGCCTCATCTTTTTCAATGAACTCATCACGTACGTCAACAACGATCATTCTGCCAGGGCGAATCAGTGAACCAACATTTAATTGGTCATCAATGTACTGTTCGGCAAAATCCAAACGCATATCTGCTAGGTCTTTAAGAGAGTCAGAGAGACTAGAGTTTTGTATTCCATCTCTAATTGCCTTAATAGACAGGTTATTTCGATTTTTCCGCATAATATTGCCCAACTGGCGAATATACGCTGCTTGGTTTCCGATAGCCCCCATTAGAAATTTCCAATGTCCCGCAGTTAGTTCTGATGAACAAAACTTCAGTGGATGAACTTCAATACCTGGGTACTCGATGCGCCTTTCATCTAATTTGTCTTCCGGTGCAAGTAGCACTACATCATCCAACGATGCTGGCTCTGCTCCATAAACTGCCTTTAGCTTAGCCAATTGTGATTTATCATCATTTGGGGCGATCATCGACGTAAACTCTGGTTTGTAATCCTGAGTAGCACTGTAATGGAATATAACACTCGCCAATTCTTTATGTAGCGTATTGATCGATGGGATTGATTTAGTTGCCATTTCAACAACTGAACCCAAAGTATAGCTTTTGCCCCCACCTTGAACACCAAATAGACTTAACGTGTGAGTATGGTTTAAATCTAAAGCGACTTTTCGACCATGAACTTCTCCAAGTAGGCCAAACTGAGCTGACTCACCATTTACACCCAACACAATATCATGTGGAACGATTTCAACCTTTGAGCGAGCTGATATCTTCGGCTGCTCTATTTGCTCTTGCTCTTGCTCTTGCTCTTGCTCTTGCTCTTGCTCTTGCTCTTGCTCTTCAGCATGTCCATTATCAATATTTTGATTAGGTGCAAGAGTTTCTTCATTAACTGAGTTTTCATTAATTGATGCTAATGATGAATTATCATATTCAAGCGTTGATCTATTTTTTTCAGATTCTTTATCTGCACAACGATTAGATCTCTGAGGTAATTCAATAGCGGTCTGAGATACCAACTCAGCCCAAGATACGGTTCTATCTCGCTCTTTATGTAAGAATTCGGCCGAAGTTAACTTAGGCAGCGTTAGTTCAAGTGAATCCAACGTTCCTTCACTTTGTTCATTATCCTCAGGCACTTTAGCGGAGAGCAATTCGTCAATATGGTTTCGCCCAACACGATGAAACTCGATACCGACTTCTTTTTCAACGCCGGAGCTATTCTGACCAAAATCGAAAATAACAGCACTTCGGGTAATTGAAAGCTTGTACCCTTGCTCCAAAGTTCGAAGCAAAAATTTTGCTTCCTCGACAATCTCAGAACTCAATAAACCAAAACGCTCAGATCGTTTAAGGTAATGTTCAAGAAGGACACAAAGCTTTTGTGTTTTAACCAAGCGATCAGGTCTATCCGGTGTTGTACGCGTCAAATCAAAATGACGCTGAATAACCCGTTCAGATTCTGAAATTTGCTCAGCGATTCTCTTTTTTAAGCTTTCGTACTTCGTCAGATCGCCGACTTCTGAATAACACTTAACTTCGACTAAATTACAACGAATTATGCGTGATGAAGCATCTAAATCGAACAATGCCAAATCTGTTCTTTTAAAGCTAACGTCTGCACCTAGTTCACCATCAGCCTTTTGTAGTTCAGAATAGAGCTCAAGATGAGCATCTAAAGGAACTATTATCTGGTCCTTAAACACTCCTTGGTACTCAAGATAAAGTTTGGATAGAGCCAACCCTAAGGCTTCCGACTTTGAAGAACTATTTGAGGCTAGTTTTAGCGCTAATCGACCTGACAACGCTCTGAGCGAATCTAAAACCCGCGTCGCCTTATCTACATCAGGAACAATTTGATGCTGTTCTAACGTCCCTCTCAATAAGGCTTCTATTTCTGTAGTAGAACGTGAAGTAATAACAAAGTTGTGCGTATTTGAAGAAACCATTTCAGGGCTGTGATCAATCAGATAATCTGGACGACCATCTTTACCACCGTGATCAAAAAATTCAATGCCCAGGTTTCTATCTACAGTGAATACCCAATCACTGACTTCGTGTAATTGATTTAACAACGCTCTTTCAGCGCTATCAAGTGCCAACCTCACTACCGGCACCTGCTCTAGAGAAAAGTCCCCCGTCGCGAGTGATGCTGTTATTGCCGACATTATTTTAGGCAGTTTGGCGACAGTCTCTGATATCTGGCCGCCGAATAGCATTTTCGCAGCTCCATGCCGCGTGTGACGATCCCACGCAACAATCCCATTCTCATCAAAGTAATCAATACAATAATCCTGATATAACCCATGTATTGGCGCAACTTGTTCGTCTGCCTTAGGTTTTTCCACGGATAACTCTTGTGCAGGGAAGACATCAAATAACATGCTTAAATGAGACTGAAACTCATCAGGAGACTGTTCAAATTCAGAGTTAGCTCTGAGCGAAATACTCAGCCTTGGCAGCAAATGATTCTCTGCCATATGAAATAGCTGGTTTTCAGCCTCTGTGTCATCACCACTGTTGATTAATTTAAATAACTCAGCACCTACTTCTGTCGCATAGGGATCAGCAGCAAATAGTCGAATATCAAAACTAATATGCTTTAGCTCCGGTTTCTTTTTCAAAGCCAACAACATACCCGCTACGGCTCCTGCAGACCCCGCGTTAAACACATTGATCGATAAACAGTTCACATAGGGATGTTGTATCAGATATCTTTCGACTTTTGTGGCGAGAAAGGCACTACTTTGCTTACCAACTTGCTGGTAATCATTTTTAATACCAAATGCAGTTTTAATTTTATCAATAAGTGCTTGTGGCTCTTTTTCTTGTGCAGACGACAGAATACTCCAAAATGGATGAATACTATCAAGTGCGACCATCAACTGGCCCTGAGAGTCTGGCAGTACGTAAGGAAAATTGGTTAACGCGAGCTCTTCTAATAAACTGTTTTTAGTCCCTACCGCGATTTCCTTACCAACCTTCTCACTCTGTCTTGCCCAGGCTTCCGCAAGAGAAGCCCATCCACCTAGCCATAAAGCCCTTAGTGGATGTGTAGGCCCCAGTAACATGGCCTTTTTATAGCTGCCGTCATAATTCCATATCACGATTGAAAGTGAATCCAAGCGAAGTAACGCGGCTAATTCAGTCGAATAGTCATGTCCATTTTCAGTTTCCTGAAATACCGCTGCTAGGTACTCTAGATAGCTGCTGGAATACAGGTAGGCTTCATGTGATGAAGACACATGATCATGAGCGACAGAAACCAGCTCTTTCTCATCTTGATGTATAATTTGAAAATACGTTTCACGCGCCGCTTTAAATTTTTCAAACTGGCTTTCTACACCCTTTATTGGCCAATCTACAGCATCGGCACCAGACTCACTTGCTTCTTGATTGCGAATTTCAACACGCCAAGTTAAAGCCGCCATTGGGTTTGCTAGAATTTTTTGCTCAAAGTTTTTTAAGTAAGTGGTAACGGGAATTTGAATACCACTTCCTTTCTTGAATTTCACATTGATAATCGACTCAGCCTTACTCTTACTATCCTGCCAAGTCGTTTCCATTACTTCGGCATTGCTAAATTTCTCAGTTTCGATAACGTTGGTAAATTCAACTTTAATCTTTGCATGCGCCAATGAAGCCTCTCTGACTTTTCGCCCTTCAATCGGCTCAACCTCAGCATCTGCCGCTGGCAATACATAAAACAGATCGCTTTCATTAATTCGTGAGCCAGCTTCTTCGGCGCTGGACGTCCCCCACGGTATTGGACACTGCCTGTCATCAACCAACGGTAATAGTTCATCATTTTCATCAAATGCTTGAATTCGAACGTAATGCCAACCTTCTTCCCATTCGATGCCAGTCAGCTTGTTAAACGTGATTGTGACTGTAGATTTTGAAGTAGCTTTACCTACCTTAATTAACCCAACAAAATCACCTTGTTGAGTAAACACCTGAGCTTTATATTTCGCTAAGCCATTAACTTCACTAGGTTTTGGTGAAACAGAGAAAGTCACAGAAAACTTTTTCAAACCACCTTGGCCGGTAGTTAATACTTGTTGGCCAATCAGCTGTTGTAAGTTTGGGTCTGTTTCATCATCAGAAATAAGCGGCAAGCCAACCTCAGTCACCGTTAAACAAACCGCATCAGTGGCATCTTCCTCATACTGAAAGCGCCATTTATCAAAAGTGAGTGCCCAGTTGCTGCTATCCACCACTAGTTGCTTGCGCCAACTGCTATCGAGTAGATTTTCCTGATCATTTAAAAAAAGCGCTAATCTCTTATTAAAATCTTCACCTTCTAGCTGCAGGTCATAAACGGTCGCAATCGCTGATTTCTCAGAGCGGTTTATAATTTGTACGCACTCGCGATTTTTAACTAATTTGCGTACCAACATGGAATGATCTTTATGCAACTCAAGATCAGGAATCAGGCCCAGTTCATATAGAGCAGCACCAGCAATACTTGGATCAAAGCCATTAACTTTAATTGTTAGTGCGTACCTTAGCCATTGATATGCAGTGAGTTTAAGCGCTGCCTTTTCTTGAAGAATGAAGTAAATTTCATCTAGTAATCGCTTAATAGGATCCGGAGATTCAGCCTTAACGTGATTAAACGCCAGCCAATAAGCATCTGAAATATCAACTTGTTCAAAGGTCGCTGCACCAAAAGAATCTTCAGAAGACGTTTTTAATTCATTTGGTATAAAAATCAGTAATGGTTGGCGAAGCTGGCCATGCTCATCTGGATTTCGTAGCTCAACAAGCTTGGTGCTGGTAACTGAAAAATTACGCGTCGCTTTCATTGCCAAGACGGCAACCTGGGCATACTCAACAGCACCGGATAACACTTCACTCAGCTGATACATAAGCTCAGTTTCTAAATCAGACACCTTCATGCAGTGGCCCGCACCGCGCGTTTCTAGCAACATCTTAAACTTAGGTACAAGGACACTGATTAAGCTGCCGTCAATATCTGACTTAACAACGGTTTGAATTCCCTTAATCATGCGCTATGTCCTTCTATACTCTCATTTTGTTTAATATTTATCTGGTATCTTGGGGTAACTGTTTGTGTTACATAAGCATCGGAGAGATCTCGATAAAAACCAATCTCCCGTAACCGGCGCTTAAAACCAGATAAGTTGTCTCTAAGCGCTTTATTCACATCAATTGATGACTCACAGAAAGCATCTGTGTCGGGTAATGAATCAATAAAAATGCCATATCGTTCTTTTAAGAAAGTTAACAGCTCATCGACTCTTAACTCCTTAGTGTGAAAGCCCAAATCACCGCCTTTGGTGAGCACCGCCAGCTGTAACAGCACCTCTAACAGTCGCCCATCTACACTAAACCGACGGCCACCATTGCTACCACTTTGTTGTTCTAGCAATGCCCCTGGCTTATTCTTGAGCATAAGACTATCTAGGTTTTTGACTAACCCAGAACGGATCGCATTACCTTGTACAAACAATAGAATTTCAATGTAGGTCTCATATTCAGGCAAGCCAAGTTGAGTAATGGCATGAATTTCCGGTGGAATGTCTTCTGATTCATGAGCAGAAGACACAGACGTATCTAAAATCCCAGCATTACGCTGACCAAAAAATTGATCACGCTCTAGCTCTAAAGGTGACTCCAGCAGAGTAAACAAATCAGGCACTGTCATTTGTTTTATCGACTTAGAGCCAGATAACTTACCTTTTTTCGATAGGTATTCTGCAAACTCATCGAGTTTTTTAGCGCCAAAATACGCTTTAATAAAAGCAGGGATACGCTTGTAATGTAACGTCGCACTTTGCTCAGCCATCGATTCACTTAAGCTATTAACACCATTTGTCATATCCACATAAATGGCTGTCTTTTGCTTATTGCTCTCTTGAAGATTACGGCCTTTACTTTTAGCTAAAGCCGGTAGCAACTTGAACAGCTTTAATTGATATAACGCCAAGTGAAAGGCTAATAATATCTTTATGTACTCAACCATCACTGATCTAGGAATATACTGCCGATATGTCAGTAACTTGATGATATCTTCAGCCAAAATATCCGCAGCCTGTTGGTTAAGCGGCGCAAAACGCTCTTGTAAATCAGCATGATCAGGCGCATCCGATGTCACTTGATCTGATAGCCTTAAAATTGCCTGAGTTTCAACATCTACTTGCGACGAGCTATCATAATGGCCTGTCGTAGAGTCTACGCCCGCAAAGAAAAACTGTTTAAGTCGATTAATCGCGGTCTGACCATTGTTGGCATGGTATAGCAACTCATACACTTGTTTAGAAGCACCATAATCCCGACAGTTTTTAGGATTTCGAAACAAATAAGTATTGCCGTGAAGCGGCCTAGGAGCGGCAACCGCTTCGTTAGCCTTCCCCCGATTGATTAAGTCAACTAAATGGGTTTCAATCCACTTTTCAATAGTTATTGGGGCTTGAGAAAAATTTTTAAAATGCTTGCCATTACGTGATTCCAGAAACTCGTCTTTAAACATCTCAACCGTCATGCCTTTCGCACTCAGTCTACTGGAAGCGCCATTGTGCTTTAGCCGTGCAAAAAGATGAGTTAATACCCTATCCATTTCAACAATTTTGTAATCGAGATAACTCACCTTATTAGTGCGAAAAGCCTTATCTTTTTTCGCCAATTTCATGACTGCGCCTCCGCTACCAATCGCTCTAACTGCAAAACACCACCTTCGTCGCGCGTGATTTTTTCATACTGTTGGCCGTTGGTGGTTAGCAAAACCTCTTGATACGGCGCTGAAGCAAGTACGTTCTTGAAAACAGTCAAACTTAAATAAAAACTTTGCTCCGCCTGCGCCGAAGGCACATAGCCCTGGTTAAGACGATGCAGCATTTCAAACAAATCCAAATCCAATTCCAACTCTGCGGTAAGACCAGTTGCATCTCGGTATTTAAGCAACAGTGACTGCGGGCTATGTTCCACAAATGACGAGTTCATCGCTGAGTCTTTCACTTCAATGGAAAACACATCCGACGGGAATAAGCGGTAACTTCTAATAGTGCCTAAATGCACCTTACGAACTTGCATCGCCAATTGACCGTTAAAGAACATTGGGTTATACAGACCTTCACCACGATTAATGGCATTAATGGCGAGCGTTTTCGCTTCATCAAGTGACGCACTGTCTTCTAGGTAGCGTACTAATAACTTCGCTGAACGATAAGGCAGTAATGTCTGCCAGTTTTCTCCACGCCGCTCAAAGTAGGCCTTTCTGCGTAACATCCCCACCACATTGCGATGAGATAGATAGCGTACCTTACTCTCACTTAAGGCGGTACCATTAGGTAAGCTTTGATGAGCATTGGCCAGAAGTTGGTTTTCGTGCTCACTACGCTGCTCAAACTGCAACCAATCAACTGCATCTAAGCCTAAAAAGTCCAGGCCGCGATCTAAACGCACGTCAGAACCCTGCGCAATGTCGGTTTCTCTTAGCAGCTTTAACAATCTATCTTGGGTGTTGTCGTTCCCGCACCAAGCGTTGAAGTAATAACCATGAAGAATTTTGTCGGCTTCGCCATTGGCGTACATTTCTTTAATTTCGTTACAGGAGTGTTCACCAACTAGCGTATAACTCAGTGCCGAACGTAAATCACGCATAGTGATGTGTAATTGATTTCGTAAACTGGTCAGTTTGTAAATATACTTCAAGCGCTCGATGACTTTAGGGCCAGTCTGTGCGTCCTGAAAGGTGGCAATATTGTGTTTAACGTAGCATTTGTCTTTTAGCGCGCAATAATCACACCCTTGCCAAACTTTGGCCGACGTCATTTTGCCGATGATGCGCTCAAAAATGGACTCAGGTTGACTTTGCGTCGATGCCAGAACATCACGCATATTCAGGTTTACCACCGCCACGTCATTTTGCACTGAGCCATCTTTTAAACTTTGTTCAACTATCGCTTTCAGGGCAGAAAAGCTTTCTGAATGCTGGCTTAAAAAGTCGACTAGCCGACCTTCGTTAATGGCAATTAATCGGGTCTCATGGTGCGGCCATGTATTCGAATCGTCACCTTGATAAACGCTAAAGAATTCGTCGAGAACCGCATCATTATCTTTACTGCCTTCGTCTTGGCTACCATCGTAGTTAGTCACGTATTTGTGGCCGTTAATTTCAAACCAACTGCCATTACCTTGTGGGTTTAAGTGAACGCGCGTACCTTGCGCCGCAACTTGAGATTCCAATTGCTGTAAAAAAGCAGTTTTACCATCACCGGCATTACCAGTAATTAACACTAAGCGCAGTTGCCCAGCCAGAATTGCCGGCGCAAGCTCAGTATCCAACGAGGTTTCTACATAAATTAACTTTGCGTAATCATCTAAGCCACGGGTGCCCGAATTTGAGTGCCGACTTTGGCTATACAGCGTCAGCATAAAATCATGAAACGCGGATTTACTTGGATTAGAGCCATCAGCGAGGGGCGGTAAATGAAATTGCGACGTACTTTCTTCCGGTAAAGTTTGCGCTTTTTTCAGTTGTTGAACTTTATTCAGAGCTTTTAGTAACTGCTCGGCTGATTCAAAACGATCAACCCGTTTAGGGGCGATCAGTTTTAGCAGTACCGCCGAAACGTCATCGGTTAAATTAAAGCTCTGGGTGAACTCACTGGGGTGACGTGCTAACTCATCCATAGGTGGACACTGCACGTTGGCCCACGGGTATTCGCCGGTCATCGCGCGATACAAGGTAATGCCTAAGGCGTATAAGTCCCGGTCAACCAAATCAGAGGCTTGCGGTGTTTCGGTAACACTTAAATCTGGTGGTAAATACTTTCGTGAACCGCCCCCTAAGGTGAGATCTTCTGCATCTACCGATACGTTAAAATCGATGATACGAACTTGGCCATCTTTCCACATAAGATTTTGCGGCTTAATGTCACAGTGGAAAATATGGTGGTCATGTAAATGCTGCAAGCCTTCTGCCACTTGCTTGGCCATGGTCCACACTTCATATGCCGTTAATGAGCGCTGCTGAATTAGCTCACTGACATCTAACCCTTCTAGGTATTCAAACACAATATAGGGCGGGCCTTGATTAGGTAGTACGTCAGCATCGAACACTTTTACCACATAAGGGTGTTCTGGCAGTTTAACCAAGGTGCGGTATTCCTGCTTTAAGCGCTCTAATACCGATTCTCTGTCATTTAGAATCAGCTTAACCGCACGCGAAACATCACCAAAGGTATCCGTTACCTTATACACAATACCAAAACCACCAGGTTTACCTAGCGGTTGCTGCACAACGTATTTATTAGTTAGCTGGTAGCCACTCGGTAAACGCTTGTAATTGACTGACGACTCAAGCGTATTTGGCGTTTTAACGCTGAGTTGAGCGGGTTTATTAGACTCAGTAATTTCTACTGACTTGGGTTGCCACAAAGCATTAAATTGCTCTAATGCCTCTTCCGGACTAGGCCGCTGCTGCGCCTCTTTATGGCACAAGGTTTGTAGCCAACTATCCAATTCTGCAGGTAGCTGTTTATGTTGTTCACTCAACTTTGTACTGAGTAGACACGATTTCTCAATAGCCTGGGTGACCGACTCAAAAGCCGCATCACCACTAAACAGCTCATAAATAACCAATCCTAAACTATAGATATCCGAGACGCAGCTAGCGGCATGGCTATCAGCCCATAGCTCTGGCGCTTTATAACGGTTAGAGATCCGCTGCTGAACTTCGTCGGCAATCGTGGTGGTATTTTCTGGACCTATGCGAGCGTAGTCAAAATCAATCAGCCTTGGCTGGCCGTCGGCCCCCATTAAAATATGTTCAGGGGTAATATTGCGATGAACCACACTATTACGGCACAAGTGAGCTAAAGCCAACAACAGGTCATTAACGATGCGCTTTTTCTGATCCAGTGTGAGCAGTGATCTAGAGTCTTTAAACTTTTTACTAAGGATTTCGCCAGGAATATCGTCGGTTAGTAACAAGTATTTATCTTGCGCTTCAGTAACAAAAAAGTCTTTCACACCAATAATGGCAGAGTGCGAGGGCATTTTTGCAATCGCACGATAAGCGTTTTCAATCAGTCGTTTTTGTTTGCTGCGTTCTTCTTCAGGCAGGTAAGGATCTGCTTTATAGGCTTTGGCTAGTACAGTGCCACCTTTGGCGCCTGCGGTAATATTAAATACACGGTATTCCGTAAAGTACTGGTTGTCCGCTAAGGTTTCAGCGACTTCCCAGTTGCCAAAGCGTTCACCATGGTTGCGTTTTTTTGCCGACTTTCCTAAGGCTTCTGCAATGATCTGAATGTACTTAGTAACATTGCGTTCAAAGCGCTCAGGGATACGGGTGCTATCGGTGAAAAAGCGAGTACTGTTTTTTAGTGCTACTACGTGACCTCTTTCTCGGTCTTCTGGGTCTTTAAACTCGCAATGATCTATGGTTAGCACCACCGCAGTATCCACATAGATATTTTTTAAAGCCCTACTTGTGCGGTTTTGCTTACAGATGAGGCCCGACAGCGACTTAGCATTGCCGCGTAACTTCGGTAACGGTGAGCGATAACTGGTGTGGGAGGTATGCCAAGTGGTGCCATCTACCTCTACTTGGCCGTGGATGCCTTTGGCATCCACTAAGTAAATGGCATGGGGCGCGACAACACAGATATCCACTTCAAACAGCTGGTCGTACTGCTCAACTTCAAAGCTATGAATAATAAAGTAATCGTCGGGTAATTTTTCTTTTAACCAAGCGATGGCTTTGCGCTCTTCGTCGTTAACTGCATTACCTATTGGAACTACCTGTGCCATAAATACTCCATTATTCAATTATTTGCTTTTTTAGAAATTATCGATTCGATTTTATTTATAGCAATCTCTTCTGAACTCCTTGCAATATCCTGTAAATCCCAAGCAGTGCTGACCAAATCAACAATTTTATTGAATAAAGCAACTGGTAACCAAGGTATTAAGATTTGCCCAATGTGTTTTGGATCTAATTGAGGTATAGAGGAACCAAAAGCATTCCTGACTATAGATGTATAACCAGTCTCACTTGACAATACAGCGAAAAGATATGCTCCAATTTCCTTAGAGTTGGGATTAATACGCATTAGATGGTTTGAAACCACGCTTCTATCCAAGACATCTGAAACCCTCATAACTTGACCAATCAATCCACCTAATTGCCCCGCATCTTGGATAAGCAGCCAATTTTTCCGTACAACATAATTCTCAATATTAGGAGCTTTTTTATTTAGATAACCTCTAGGAGTAGGAGTGGTTAAGAAGACTTCAGTCCCAGAGTAATATGGATAGCCGTACTTGGCTCCCTCAACATAAGGTCTTTTAAAAATCCCAGGTGTAAAAACTTCACTAACTTCAGAAAGCTTACGACTTTCAAACTGTTGACTTATAATTTCGGCTCTTTTAGCTGACTCAGCGTAATATTGAGCATCCAGTCTAACTAACGCTTTAGAGTTAACAATTCCAGTTGAAAAGCTTGTTACCTTTTCCCCATTAACGGTTCCAACTTCGGCTTCATAAATACTTATTGCTTGTGAAATTAATTCATTAGCTTCAGCACGAGAATTTGCTGCTTTTTCTACATCTTCATGTATTTCTATTTCAACTTTTTCATTTAATCTTGGGACTGAAATATTACCAAGTTGCTTTCCGTCCAAATGTTGTACTATTGATCCATAAGTACCTTGTAATACCAGTGGGACACCAAATCTCGAATTAAAAAATGCATACAAATAACCAGGTGGGATATCTTTGGCAGTGATTTTTAATATATCGCCGCATGCAAAGTCTCCCTCCATGTCTTTTCTAACATAAGCCAAGTTACCAATGGTGCCAGCAGCACTAATAAGAGTCATACCAGGCTTCACAAAGCAGCCTTTATCCATTTCTGCTATTGAATTTGCTAATAATGGCACATGCTTACTATCCAACCTCTGCATCCCAGTCGTTGTTAAAAACTTTGTTCCAAACCTTCTATCGCGGACAAAAGTTCTTTTTAACATTTTACCTTTATAAATAGATGAAGTTATGTCTTTAACTAGCGACATCTTTAAGCCACATGATTTCAACATATCTTTGGATTCAATAGCACCAGTCATATATGGACTTGAGTCTAATCGATGACCATGCTCATAGAGCCATGAACTCTTTAGTGTACTAATTTTCATGCATAAACCCTCGGATACCAAACCTGAATCTGTTCCAATAAGCCATTAAACGATTCATCTTCACAACCACGAAAAGACACCTCTTTCGCAATGCGCTTAAATAGCTGAGAGTGGGTCTTTCTTCGCCCCCAGTTTTGGCCTCTTACAGCATCAATCGCGGCTTTTGGATCGGCTGGTTTGAGAGCATCAACATCCCAAAGATTTCTTTCTTGCAGCCAAGCTCTTAAGGTGCCTGCACCTCTACCTCTTGGGTAATCAAAAATATGCTCGATGCGGCTAGTATCAGCTTGCCACATCAGTACTTCCAACTCAGGATTAATCGCCATGACAAAAAAGCGATCATCTGGCCAACCGGCAGCACGCATATTGGTTGTAATGGTGTCACAGAACCGCTGGTAATCCATTGTTTGCAAATTGTCATTAAACGCAAAGTCGACCATAACAACCGCGTGCTTATGAGTTTCAACGAAGCTTTTAAGCAGGTTGTGCCCATCCTGATAAACACCCGGATCTTTTCTTGGGTGTTTGATTAAATCTTGCTTGGTATCGAATTCAAATCTGGCGCATTGTAATCGTGCATCAAACGCCGGATTTTCAAAAAAGCCTTCTACGGTCGCTTGCATTTCACCGTCGGCCACTAAAAAAACAATATCTCTCATAGTTATTCCAACACTCCGGCCGCAAATAGGGTTCCTAAATCCACTTCTCCCTTCCATGTTTTTAGGCGGGGGTGTTCATGACCTTTTAATACTCCTGTTGCGCCGTCTTGGTTAAAGCGCAAGGTGATGATTTGCTCTATATCGGTATTGGCGAGCACCACAGGCGAGTGCGTTGATAGCCACAATTGGGTATCAGAGGTGAGTTTTAACGCTTCTAACACCGCATCGATTGCCTTAGGGTGAATACCGTTTTCAGGCTCTTCTAAGGTGATAATCTTGGGTGCGTTTTGCAAATACGGAATAATAGTCAACGCTAAGATATGCAGAGTACCGTGCGACAAGCCGCTCGAAGGCACAGCCATGCCGTTGCTATAGGTCACTTCTAAGTAACAAAAGCTATCATCAATACGCTGCTTGGCTTCAATTTTGGCAATAGAGGGCAGCGCCATTTTCACCAACTCTAGCCATTCGTTTAAGCCTTCGGGATCGCGCTGCTGCAAGGCATCTACTTGCCAAGGCAAACTGCTACCATCTGCTTTAAAAGTATTTTTATCTCTTGGCGAAGCCGCCAAACGCATTGCAGGCCACTGTGGTTCGTAACAATGTGAGCCTTGGATAAGAAACTCTTGTAGCCATAGCGCTGCGGGGTATAAATCATGGTCAGCAGGTAGAGCGGCTAAAGCCAATTGGTTATCTCTTAAGCCAAATTCAAGGATTGATGATTTACCAGCCTGATACTCTGCCTGGTACTTAACCTTGGTACCTAAACTGCGTGATAACACCTTAAACCAAGGTGCACTACGCTTGAAGTCGTTTACACCAACAAGCCCAACGCCATGCTCTGGACGCAATTTATTGTCAGGAAAGAGGATTAAGTGCTCTTCTGTAACTTGAAATTTATCCTGGTTAATTCTGAACGATATTTCGTATCGCGCGGTATCGGGTCTTAATTCAATCTTCTGGAATTTTTTCAGCCAAGCATCGCTAGCGTCCCTTAACAACTCTTCAATAATTGAAGGCGGTAAGCGTACTTCCAGTGCCAAAATAAAGTACTCGCCTCGTAGCTGATGAACGACTTCTTTGGCTGCTTCTGCGCGTGCTCGCTCTCTACCATTGGTAGGTTTAAAGAACGCATCGTTTATATCCGACACATTCAGTAAATCACCAAATAAAGCTGGGATATCAAGTAGCGTTGTTTTACCTGAACCATTAGAGCCTGCAAATACGTGCTGCTGCTCAAGTGCGAGATCCAAGGTGTTAAAGCAGCGGTATTTGTAGGCCTCTATTCTTGAGATCATACCGATGGCTCCGGGTTGTTAGCGCGAAATTCTTTCCAGGCTTTGGCAATTTTTGGCAGATCATCATCTAAAATTTTGCTGCGACGCTTAAGCTTGCGCACCACATTCTGGCCGTTGATACGAATACGCTCTTCGACTTCTTCTTCAATGACTTTTTCTTCACCGTCTGGGTGACGTTCGTACAGCGTATTACCACGACGGTCGAAGCCTACCTTCTCTGCTACCGCCATAAATACTGGGTATTCTGGTTCACCACCGATGGCAATAGCATCTTTTTCAGTATCGGTTTTCTTTTTCAAGAACAGCAGGCTAGTTAAGATGTTTACGTTAGCTTCAACAATAAATGACTCTACCGGTAAGTCGACGCAACCAAGCACCCAGCACTCTTGCATCAGCCACCAGCGAATGTATTCGTCACCTGGATTACCCAAAATACCGTCTGGTAATACGATACCCATACGGCCGCCTTGCTTAAGCCACTGCACGCAACGCTCAATAAACAAAATTTCAGGAGATACAGCATCTTTACGACGCTCTGTTTTTCTAAAGCCGCCGTTTTCCGTGCGCTCCCAAACATAGGCAAGGTCGTATTGCTCTAGAATCTGCTTGTCGGTAACGGGGATGTCGGAACCAAACGGTGGGTTGGTCAAGATCACATCAACACTACCGTCTTTACCACTGGAATCACCAACAGGAATCATTTTCTTGGCAGGATCTACACCTTTTAAATGTCCGTGAGGGTATTCCAATGAGTTCATGTGGTAGATGTTAGCCATGGCATTACTTGCCATCACTACATTCATTTGCGAGGCACGACACAAGAAGGGGTCAAAGTCACAGCCAAACAAATTATTTTCGGCAAACTCTTTAATTTGTTGCTGAATAGAAATGAATTCTTCTGTGGTTTCAGCGGCTAAACTAATGGCTTCTTTTTCTCTTAATTGCTTGTTAATAAAGCTTAAAGTTTGTTCGAGGAAACCACCCGTGCCGCATGATGGGTCCAACACTTTTTCATCTGGTTGCGGTGCCATCATTTCAACAATCAGTTTGATCGCGCCACGAGGTGTGAAGTACTGACCTCGATCACCACGTAGGTTATCACCAACCACTTCTTGATAGGCGGCTCCTTTAGCATCCATCTCTGTGCGAGTAAAATCGTACTTAGCCAGTTCAGACACCATGAATGCCAAAGCACGGTCTGACAAAGTAATTTCTTCATTACCTGCAAAGATTTCTGGATAGGCTTTTTTAACCTTTTCAAATAGAGGGTTAATACGCGCTCTGATCTTCTTGCGACCTTCGTCGTCGAACTGCTCAGTCGGTGATGCCCAAAACTCGCGATCTCGATTGCCGATACGCTCATCGTACATTTTTGAGAAGATGAGATATAAGAACTGCCAGAATGCCGCATCTTTAGGCATCCCTTCGTTACCATGAATAAAGTTGTGACAGCGACGGAACGCAGTGAGTAGCATCTCACGGTCAGCGGTTCTAAGCTGTGCGTTGGACGCAACATCTCGGCTGCCCAAAGTTTCATCTGCTAATGGCCAATCGCCAACTGCGTTGAATTTGGTATCGAAGCGAGATTCTTCTTTTTCCACAAAGAAAAATTCGATGCCGTTGGTCCACAACCCCCACTGGCAATTTTCTAGAAGATATTTATCACCAACCTGTTCGCGCATCATGTCTTCCATCAACTGAAGATCTTTATGAGCTTGGTCGTGATCACGCATTTTTACTGTGGATTTTTTGCCTTTTTTCGGCTCTTTATCACAGATAACAATACGGCGAATATTTTTAGGTAAATGCTCAGCACCGTGCTCAAAGATGGCGATATCAATTTTTTTGCGCTTACTACCTACCTTTATCGGCACATCAAGCTCCATATCTTCAGCACTGATGCCGTATTCGTGGAACAAGGCCCGTAAGGTTTTTTGACGAACTAATTCTTTAGGCGTTTCTTTGATTGGATTATTCGTTAAGTAATCCAGCATCATGCCGTCTTCGATGGCGAGTACGTCTTGTTGGTTCGAATCTTGAGTAGTTATCATTGTCTTCTCGGTATCTGTGTTCATTGGCCAGCTTCTAACACTAGCTAATCTTAGTCTTCAATATTCAAACTTTGCTATGCATTCTGATAACGTGATCTTGAAGCTGTTTGATAGTTTTTAACTACGCAGAAATTTGAAATATACGGCTTGCATCTTTCAAAATATGCCCACATTAAAAACTCTTTATATTGGCTTAGGAAAAAGTATTAACCTTCCTTTTGCTCTTCAATCCATTTATCGAGATCATCTCTTTTGAATCTCCATGAACCACCAACTTTAAATCCTGGAAGCTTGCCTTCACTTGCAAGTCTATATGCTGTTTTCTCAGCAAGCTTCAGGTAAGCAGCAACCTCTTTCAAGGTCAAAATTTGATCTGTCATTTCAGTACAATAGCTCTCGGTAGTTCTTGCAGGCAAATCTGATAATGAGAGAATAAGCGAAAATTGGGGAGTCAACAATGTCTGACTTGGCTTTATGCGATTGGACGCTTAATCTATGTCCAAATCACTATATTTTTAAGGTCATCAGCCTATGCCAACGCAGTTCAATCGCCGACGCTAAATCAATGTTACTTGTCAAAATAACCGCTAAGAATTTTCTGAGTCTCACTACTAACAAATCGCTCGTTGATAATAGTAATATAATGCTCAGCCACAGTGCGTTCCTCACGGTATGCCATCTCGAGGATCATGCACACTTGTTTATTGTTCTAGAGAGGTAAGAAGTTCTTATCGTTTAATAACGAGTTCCTTTGTCATAGCACAAATCAGAAATCGTCTTTTGTATCCTCTTTGAAGGCGACCATGACGAAATGGTATACGCGGGTTTCACGCAACAGTCATTCCACTGTTAAACATAAATTGCGTTGAAATACAGGGACAGAATAAAGTGGTCTAGCTCTCTAATACCTAGACTTTATAGAAAGCAGTCAAAGGCTCTAATGTAGGTAACTTGTAAGGTAGCCCGAGGCTCAATACTTGTTCAGATAAAAAATCCTTAGCCACTTCAAGAATAGACAACAAATCATTAGGCTCTCTTAGCACATCTGCTGGTGCATTGTTTTTAATCATCTCATTTAACAAATGAATTAACTCTTCGTCTTTTACAACATTACAATGCATATCCAAATCAACAGCTATACCAACTATGCTGCTTTTAACTGACGCGTCTGTCCCCGTAATTTGATCCTGAATTTTAAACACAATCATATCGCTAGATATATTTTCGACGTAGGCAAAGCTTCCCGTAATCTGTTCACCTTGATTGATTGCTTTCGACAACATAGGATGACCGAAGCCCATAATATCGACTTGGGAGTCTACTTGCTTAGCTTTACGGTCAAAATAGATACGTTCATATGCTCGTTTCGTTCTAAATTCACCAAGCCAGCTAACTGGCGTCAGAAATGACATTCCCCCAGATTCGTCAAACTTGTAACGCCTTTGATTCAAGGCCAACATTTGAGTAAAGAAAGGTTTCAAGTCAGCAAGATCCAAGCGTGGAACATCATCTAAATCCTGATAATCAAATCTTTCAGCGCGACCCGTCAAATCCTGCACTTTTTGTACGATAGACTCTCCACCAAACGTTTTTGTTTTATAGTCGAACCAGGAAGAAAGCGAGTCTTCCTTGTCTCGCATTAATGCTTCTGCAAACAGCTCATTAAAGAGAGAGGTGTCAGCCATACCTAAGATAAGCTCCATTAGGTTTTCTGGCTCATCCATGGCTCCAACTACAGAACGCATGATAAGATCAATCTTCGAGTTGAGTAAATCCCATATGCGGGACTCTACAGTGTCCGGGTTTCGCAACGTGATTACTTCTACGGGCATTTGCTGTCCATAACGGTTCAAACGTCCTACACGTTGATGGAGCCTCATGGGGTTCCAAGGAAGATCTACGTGAATCATAGAGAAGCAGTTCTTTTGAAGATCAATACCCTCTCCACCAGCTTCAGTAGATATAATGAAACGTACTTTACCTTCGTTAAACATTTTGGCCGCGGTATAACGGTCTGTGTTGTAATCGGCATATTCTCCTAGCTGACTTGCCACGTTATACAACTTGTTTTCGCCGTTTATAAAGGTAACACAACCATCCCCATATTTTTTATTCAGTGCACCCATTAAGAGAGCCTGTGTTGCTTTGTATTCAGTAAAGAACACTACCGTTCTATCTTTGAACTCTGTCTCTAGAATATCCATGATGGTCGTGATTCGAGTTTCAAATTTGACATTTTGACATGCTTCCAGCAATTCTTTGATACGCGGAAGCTCATCATTCATCAACTGCACACGGGTCGATGTTTCAACAAACTCAACTTCCAACCGAGCAAGCTCATCAGCAAAACTAGGATTGGCTGCCCCCAAATCATCCACCTCGAGCTGTTCAAGCAATTCACTTTGTAACAGCTCGATATCTTCCAGTCGCTTCTGCCCTTGTTTTTGCTTCTCTATTCGCCCTTTCAATGCACGCTCGATAGCTGCAACTGAGCTCGAAGCCAACTTTTGCATTGCAGTCAGTACTAGCTTTACCGCCCTTTGATCTCGTGAGTTCAATGATGATGCATATGCCTGACCAGAGATAATGAATTTAGTAAGGAGATCGTAGAACCTCTGCTCTTGCTCACTGTAGGCATAAGTTCGCGATGAAACACTAAGAGGCTTGAATAGTCGCTCGCCATTCATATCCGTGACTGACTGCTTGTTATTGCGGATTAATACATCTGTAACGAATGGTCGCATTTCTTTCTCAGACATTTTCTTAACGTTGAAAAGATCTGGTCTTAGCAATTGAAGGAGAGAGAAAAAACCATATTCCTTACCTCTGTGGGGGGTAGCGGTAAAGAACAGCTTTGATTCAAACTTGCCATTATCAACAAGGCTCTGGAGCAACCTAAAACCCTGTGTTCCGCCTTTGTCTTCAGTAGAATTAAGATGATGCGCTTCATCCACGATGAGCATATCCCAAGGTTCTGCATTTAGCATGCGCTCTAACCGACCATTCTTGTTATTTCTCAATGTTGGTAGAGAGGCCACAACCATATTGTTAGCCCCCCAATAATCCACTCGATCAGTGTCATTTTCCGGTGAGTACATACTGAGCCTAATATCAAACATTTCTAGCATCCGTTGATGCCACTGCTCAACCAAGGGGGCCGGGGTCACTATGAGTAAACGCTTGACTCTTTTTCTTTCAATCAGAGGCCATAAGATTAATCCAGCTTCTACCGTTTTTCCCAATCCAACATCATCTGCAATTAGCTGATTGGTTGGCCACTGTCTTAACACTCGATGACATACCCAAAGCTGGTGAGGCAACAAATTAATGTTTGATTTCGAGAATACACTCCAACTTTCATTGATACTCTTCAATGAACTCGCTAATGACTTCAAAGCCAATTCCGTGGCCTTCACTGCGTTTCCAGACTGAATGTCTGACCTTAGATCAGCAACTGGCTCAAGCTCACTGTTTAGGCATTCTTCAAACCCGTGTTCAAATCTAACAAGTGACGTCTCTGGTTTTACAAATTCAACCGTACCTAATCCAAACTTGGGATGATTAACGCGAACAACATTATCCATGTTCTACCTCAGCTAAATCTAACGGTTCAAAGTCAAAACAGCGTCTAAACGCTTGTCGGTCTTCTAACAGTACCCTAAATGGAATATCAAAACTCATTCCAAAGTGGCAGTCACCTTCATTGAGTATTTCTGAGAAAAAACTATGGGCACGTTCTGAGTTAACAGGATTGGCTTGTATATCCAAGTTAGCTCCAATTTTGTTAAGCAAACTTCTAAGCCTCAATGGTAAAACAAACGCAAACTTGTGAATCGCAGCGCTGAGTTCAGGCTCAATAACATGGTGTCTGGTGAGCTCTCTCAATATAAAGTTAATCCCAATTCCTAGAGTTCCCTTGAGCTCTGTGATATCAATACCAGACCCAGATAACAAGTTTGAACTATTCGGTTGCAGTAGGTCATTTAGATTATTGATGAACGTTGCATTCCTAAACAGATCAACATAGTCAGCTAGCTTTGTAGCAAAACGGTACAAAGGCAGAATCTGTATCCATACTCTATAGCGTTCATTTACCTTTGCGGTTTGAAGATACTCTTCCATCAATTGAGTCCAACACTCTGGTTTGGGCCCACCATTTTCAGCAAGTCGATCCCACCAACCATTATTTTCAAACCATTCAACGACATTTCTATTTGCTGCGTCGTGGGAATAAGCCAAGGTTTGGCAACAGCCTAAGTAGAATAGTTTTAGCCAACCTTTTCGAGTTTCGGTCTGTTCTAAACCAAAGTCCTCCGCCATTAATGTCCAAGGCATAGGTTGGGCGTAAAGCAATTTATCGTGGTCGGTTAAATGATCGTCCTTTGTTTCGTTCCACCATTCCACAATGTTCTCTAAGATGGTGTCACTATCACTGACATTAGGAATAAATTCTTTCTGAGCATTTCTGACATGTCGCGCCTTATCTTCTTCAGAGTCGATCCAGAGTCGAATAAACCGAGATTGCTTATCTATGTCCCATTGCCACTGGTCGAGCATCTTCGGGTCAAAAATACCTTCTCGCAAAAAAGTTGGATGGTTCTGTCTAAGCTTACCGAGTAAAGTAGTTATATTCGACCCATCAACCATATAAGAACACAAACCATCTTGCTTCCCACCTTTCGTTTTGTCATCACTTTCAATCTGATGGGCCCAAGTAAAGGGGTCAAAGTCGGATTCAGTGCGCACTAGGTTGACAAGGTTGACACCATCACTGTCGTACTGCTCACTCAACATTGAGGTTAATGGCGCAAAACGGCTAAGAAAACCATATTCGGTAACGCCCTTAGCAAGTAACTTGTTTGCCGATATATATACACCACTTTGATTAAGGAAACGCATTTTCGCGAGAAGTTCCTCTAATTCACGCTTTTCCATGACGGTGACATTCGATTTCGAGATGCGCTCATCAAAGTCGCCTTCAAACAAACGACTATAATAAGAGGCCTTCTGAGGTGGCACGTCGTAATTCGGGAGGTCATCTTTAATGAGTTCAATCAGATCTAATTTCTGAAGAGCTCCACTTAATGGTGAAAAATCCATTAGCTCTAGCACTTCAAAGATTTCATTTGCGACAATTCGATTTTGCTCAGATAACCTTGATAAGCGCTCATGTCCGTTTAAAGAAGAGAAAACAGCACTAAGCAATCGACCAGCTCCAATTTCGACACTTTGTAGATTGATAAGTTTGTTTTCTTCACCGACTAGTTTGGTAGGAAGAACCGGGTTGCGTTTATAGAAATCAAGAAGGCCATTTGAACAAGTAAACATACTCTTTATCAATTCAGCTTTCGAACCATCATCGCCTAATCGATTTGGCCATTGTGTGGTCATTACGTTCCAAACCGAACGCCAAAATCCGGTAAACGTCGCTTTTTGACCAAGGCCCAACTCTTCTGCAAACTCATTCCAGTACCGACTGGACCGCTGATACATTCCCTCGAACACAACCGCAAGCTCCAGGCCAAGCTGTTTAGCCAAAGCGATGTTGTCATCATTATCAACCGCTAACTGAGAACGGCCTATATCGACCGAAAATTGTGCGTTAATACAGAAACCTAGCTTAAGCTCTTCATCAATAGGGTTAAGCACCCAGAAACTACTCAGCTTCTTACGGTCTTCAAGTGACACCACGCCACTATTATCTAGCGCAAATATAAACTGACCAGAAACCGTCGTCACCGCAAGAACTTTACTGCTTCGCAGACTCACTTCATTTTCAATGGACTTATTCGTCGGCAACTTGACATCACCTACCGTTAAACTCGGCAGACTACTTAGTGTTTCCCCGGCCCATTCAAAGCGCTTACCGTTGATATTGATTTGGCGGATATGGCGAGAAAAAACCGTTAACAGACCCGCGCTACTCTCAAAGCGTCTTAGAACCGATACTAACTGTTCTGCTGGTAGTTTACAGTTTGGCAGTTGAATCAAGGTAGGAGCTTGGTTATTAATTGCTCGCCTTTCCGTGACTTCAGTCAACGAAGCCATCAATGTTTTTTCTAGTATTTTTGGTAGTACTCCAGCTTGAATTTCAGCACAAATATCACCACTGACGATACGTGGCGTGTCTGAAAGTAATAATGAACTTTTGAAACCTAAGCCAAACTTACCTGTTTTACCTTCAGCCTTGTCAGAAACATTAAGGCTCACCATCTTCTCTAAATCACGTTCAAACCTATTTTTACCAGCAGCATAACTACTCGAACAGTAGTTCACTTCCCGTCCCCAGTGACAAAAATTCAACTCGTCACCATTTTCCAGGTTAACGTCAAACCTTGGTATTATTTCTGCCGAGCCTTTCGTCATATCCGCAAGCTCACTCAACGCATCATCAGCATTTTGCAACAACTCAAAAGGAACACTATTCGATGAGTACTGGAAATGTTTGCTGATCTCTTTGCGTACCGCATTGAGCACTAAGGTTTGGACTTTAGTGTTACTTTCCATCACCTTTTGTATCTTCGCTAACACGGCTGATAGCTTGGTTCGGTCTTGCTGAGCAGATGGGTCCGCTTTCGCAAGCACTCTAGTCTCCCTGTTATACTCAAGCAACAGTTCCGACAAACCTTCTTCCCTTACTTGCAAACGTTCCAATAAAGGCACCAAGTTGTTGAGAATGATTTGACGCGCCACTTGAATGTCAGTTTGCTCTGAATGACCAAAACTCTTAAGAAACTCATTTTCAAAGCGCAACGAAGCACCAAACACTTCCTGAAATAGGTCCTCTACACCTTTCGCTAACAGACGAATCAAACGCTCTTTATCAGTATTTTTCGCATCAACTTTTCTTAGTTCAACGCGTTTAAGCTTGGAGTTAGATTTTTGATGAATTAATAGTGAGCTTGGTGTGCCAATCAGCTCTACCTCGACTCGCTGACCAAAGATAGACGTCATGAAAGTGGCGTTTTCAGCGCATATCGACAATTCAAAATCGACACTTTTATATAAGGTAGTAAAAGGTTGACCAGAATAAGGCCCCCTCCCCCGGCTAATTGGGTCCCACTTACTCTGATATATTTTTCGAATTGATTCTAAGCTGTTATTAACAAGATAGCACTTCGCTAAACTCTCAACGCTATCTTGTTTGCTGAACGGCGTCATGAATGTCGCAATAGCATCCCTTGGTACTCGCCTTTCCCACTCCTCGAAGTAGCTTTTCAGTACTTCTGCATTGTTGCCATGTTCAACAATGTTGGTGGACTTAGAGGAAGAGTCCTGCGCAAATGACTTGCTGCAATAGAATTCAATGACTTGGTATTCACCCGAATCAATAAGATATTTTGGAGCAACTTGAGGGACATCAAACACTAATTGAGTCCCGCTAACATATTCTCCTAGTTGACTTCTCAATCGCACATCTGGCAGCAACTCGACACCGCCTTCCGCTTTACATAATGCACTGAGCAATTGCACCCTTAGTTCGGTAGCAAAGTCGTTTTGAGTAAGGTCAGCAGTTTGTTCTAATGAAGCAAACAACAGCGTCGCATCGACATCAGTGCATAACATTTGTTGTTTATTGTCTACCTCAAGAAGATATTTGGAATCAAACAGCTCAGAAAGAAGCTGCCAACCCACAAAATGATCCCTCAGGTAAGGAATACAACACGCTTGTGCAACTACAGTTTCTGTTACTGACTCCAACTGGCCCAATGCATACTCGCGTTTTTTCGCTGCTTCAGAAACCAATCGTGTCCCCACTTTGACTTTACTGCTCACAATCCAACGCTCTAACTCAGCCCTAGCCTCCTTGTTCTGAAACAGTGCCCCAGACAACTGTGAAAGATGATACAGACTAGTATCAGAATCGCGGCACAATTTAGCTGCCGCAGGTAGGTCGCTCAATCCAAACTTCAATATCTGGTTTGGCGCAACACATTGACTTGAATTCTCGAGAGTTAGCCATGGTATCTCCTCTATTTTACTGCGTCGATCAACGGACAAGTCCATTTCTTCAGATCGAATAATGCACAACTGCTCGATAATAAACGACGCGAAGTTCGCAGGCTTTTCTTGCATCAATGCAATATCTAACAGTTCAACGGGCAAACCGTTATTGACCCACTTTTGCTGGCATGCCGCGACTTCACTGGACTCAGAACGCTGAATAATTGTCACGTTTAAGTCGGATGGTATGTTAGAGATCCCTTCCATGAAACAATCGGTGGTAATCGCTACTCGATCCCTCGTACTAGTGATGTGAATAGGCATCGCCTGCCACAATTCTCTTTGACCTTCTGTCCCAATATCAGCCAAGAGAGTTTCTAACTCCCAATGCTCAAATATAGAGAAGTCACAAGTTGGCATCATTGAGCTATACACTTCCATGATGCCCTGGTAAGACTGCTCTTTTACACCAATAAACTCTTCATGCTGATTTCTTAGTGCCTGTTCAAACTCAGGGTCCAGTTGGCACCAAGCAGGAAGTTCATCCATTTGGCACATTTGCCATAGTTTCATCCAGACAGCTTTTGTGGATTTGTTTCTTTTCCACAAAGGATGTTCTAGATCGTCCTCTCGACTACCATGAACCAAGTACCGTAAACCTCGCTTTTCATCCAAAGACTCAAACTCATTAGACAGTACTTTGAGTAATGCTAAACGGCCTGCTTTGGAGCCAAGAGCAGGGTACGTTGCAAGCAGATATAAACAATTAGCTTCTGTACACCCACCAACCCCTTGCAACGCTTCTGGCATGTCTACAAGCTTTGGGGTTATAAAACAAAGTTCAATATCTGGCACCGCTAACGCCAATTCTTTAGCGAACCCCATACCAAAACCACGAGGTCCTTCCTTAACGAACAACTGACGCTTACTTTTTAAGTCCAACAGTTCATTAAGAGATCGATATTTCGTTTTTTGAGTCGCGCCAATTGAATCGACCTTGAACAACTTTAAGTGACTACAGCGCTGGAAAAACGTTGAAATATCAATTTCAACGTTCGACCTAGCCGATGTAATAACAAATTCGATCATCTTATCGCAAGACGAAGACTGCTCTTTGCTGAAGTTAGATTGGTGTTGATTGATAAAGCTATCTATACAGGTCAGTAGGGATAACAACTCATCTTGCGAGAGTAATGCATATTCCCCGACACGCTCTCTGGCAATAAACTTTGGAACCAATAGATTCTGAGTGTTAAGTTGTGAGATCTGTTCCCAAAGTTCTTGATCATCTTTTTCAATCGGTACAACCACAGATTTATCGGTGCTCACATTGGCAAACAGTGTAGCTACGAGCCCTTTGTTAACCGAAAGCTCCATCAATTTTTGCTGAACCAAAGAGTTTTTGAACAAAGGCAGCAACAAATTGTTCAGCTCATCCTCTGAAATCTCAGATCTAGTTACCTCAAAAAACTGATTTAAATATTCGATGTAGATTGATTTACCAAAAACATGGCTAATATCGCCATCTAGCACCTCAGCCACCAGAGAAGGAGTCCAGTTAGTTTCGGTATTTTGCGACGTTAAAAACTCATAACCACATCTTTGATACAGAGATTTACTCCCTGATAGCTCTTTAAGTTTTGGTAAAGTAGACCAAATACGTGATTGATCATTGTTGAGTGGCTTAGGTATCGGTAAACAATATGTTGACGAGTCCAATAACTTCCATGAAGTGCGATCTTCATCCACATCGACTAGCCAATTATAGAGTTTTACCACTTCTCGCTTATACTCTTCTTTCTGTGAAAGCAGCTGATGCAATGCGCGCGTGAGTGTAGACATGGCTTTTTGGGACATACTAAATTGGCGGCAGAATGCATCTAATGCTCTTAGTACCAAATTAAACGTCCCCTCACTCGCTAGAATGACATTCCATACTTGACGAAGACGTTTTTCATCGTTTTCGACGCCATCAAGTGAGATAACCTGACCTAATTGCTCATGACCGTGTAAGCCTTTTCGACCGGCATCGACAAAGAAGTAACCATGTAGATACAGATTGTAATCATGGTCGCCTTCAATAGGTATCGACACAAGTTCATCTGTATTCGCAAGAGGAAGAAATACTGCCCAGTTTGCTCGTAAATACGCTTGTCCATTGGTTTTAAAGCGAGAGAAGGTTACCGCAGCATGCTGCTCTGCTTTATCCAGAGCCTCTATTGGCTCTTGAGCATTCTTATCAAACTGATAGCTTTTCGGCCAACCCATTTCTGCCGTTTTAAGTGTCTTTAATCGCGAATCGGAAATTATCTGCTCACATCCAGCGTATTCAAGAATACGACTACTCTCTTGTACTTTTGCGCGTATTTTTCCGCTAAATGTAGCACTAACCATGCCATTGGAAAGTCTAACATCACCATTAAATGCGCTTCGACTCGACTCAGGAGTTAAAGTAATGTGAGTCATATTTTCAAACTGGCCGTGTAAGGCTTCTTTGTAGAAAACAATATCGTTGAGATGCTTTAACTGGGGCAAGATTTCAGATGTTTTTTCTGCTAAATGCTGCTCTGAGAAAAAATCTGGCAAAGAATGACCATTACTGACATTGTTAACGATCATATTATTATTTTTAGCTTCAACAAGAGCTTGAGTTCTAAGGGGAACCCATACAATAAACCATGGTTTATCTCGCTCTCCAAGCAAAGGGGTTAAACGCTTTTCAATAAGTTGTTTGTCCGAATGTGTGAATTCGTTCCATTTAGGGCGATATTTATCCCAAGGGTTAAAGACATCAGCTGCCCAAGGCTGTTTTTGCCACGGCTCCGACATAAAGAAAAAGGCTTCACCTAAGTGAAACAAGCTTTTCATGCCTAGTCCAAATTTCCCGATCGACGTTTTTGAAGATGCTTTCGAGCTCTGTGCAATAGATAGGATAGCATCGCGATGCTCCTCTTCTAACGGTGCATCGTTAACAAAGAAAATAGCAGGTGCATTAAGCAATTCATTGTCGGCATCACCAAAGCCCTTGCTCCAGCCTATTGTGAGGGTACTGGCGCCAGCATCATCGGCATTTTGAATAATCTCTTTAAGTACTGGAAAACCATTGTCATAACGGTCAGTCAAATTATCTTTGATTTGGTTAATCACACCAATCGCATCTATTGAAGCACCTGCCATATTCAAAACTCGTTTATTTAAATCATTGAAGAACGTGCGGAGAAGCAGATAAAACCAACGAGAATTAGCTGTGTGCATATAGTCGTTCGGTAATTTACGCTAGCCTAACTTGTGGGGCAGTATTATCAATTTGCGCCACTGCACAATTGGATTATTATTTTAATTCAGAGCCTAGGCTAGAATCCCCAAAATTCCAAGGTTAAGGCTTTGAATGCGTAGAGATAACATGCTTCAGCTTCAATTTTGAAACATATACCTTACTTGGATAATCCGACATTGCGCCCGCAGGAAAAACTTTAATGAAGTATCAAGCCCGAGTTGATTTTGACCATAGCGAGTTAATAACTTCCGCCAGTTTGGCATCAGCCAAAATCAACTCGCTCTGATAGACGTTAAGCGGCGATTATTGTTGATTCCCGCACTATCCTTGTAAGCCCAAATAGACCATTGATGTCCTTTCAGGAACAGAGAGCCAATCGCTTAGCTTATTGTGCACCTGACCACGACACCAAACTCTTCACTTGCCTTATGTAACTGTTCGGTTTGCCTGGCAGTATGATGCCTGTTGGGATTACCTTGCGTCTTCACCAGTATGTGGATGACGTCGTGAGTCACTCGATCCGTTTTACTGCTTCGAGTCGCTGCAAACTTTCAGTTAACGTCTCTTCATTTATGGTTCGCTGCTCTTGTTCACTTAGTAATTGTTGGTAATCACCTTATTCCTTTTCACATGTCTTAACCGTTTGATGAACTGAGGTGTTCTAGCCGGCTAGAATTTCAACACTATCTTTGCCTTACAATCTTGCACTAAAGATCAAACAATGCGCAACAAGATGCTTATATACTGATAGAAGTATTTGCGTCTAATCTAGAGCCAAAAAATGAGAACCTACAAAGAACTAAAGCAACGCCAAAGAGCTGAACGCAATAGTTACCCTCAAAATCTTAGCCTTCGCGTTCACCGAGCTTTGAGCTGGCTGAATAAGTCGGAAGTTTGTGACGATGATGACTCTAAATTCATCTTTTTGTGGATCGCCTTCAATTCGGCTTATGCGCAAGAGTTTACTCAGCGACAACACTATGGCGAGCAAGGTCTTTATGGCAAATTCTTAGAAAAGCTCATCACTTGTGATCAGCGAGCGCAGTTACATGATTTAGTTTGGGATGAATACTCCAACACTATGCGAGTGATCTTGGATAATGAATTTATCCTCCAGGCATATTGGGATTATCATGCCGGTCGAATTACCGAAGACAGCTGGAAGAACGAACGCAGCAAAGCCAAAGCTGCCGCTAACAAAGCGCTGAGTCAAAACGATACGGCAAAAAGTGCTATCGATATTGTTTTCTCGCCTATACACTTTACGCAATCAGCTTATCCATGGCGGAGCTACTTACTTGAGCTCGGCAAATAGGCAGCAGCTCAAAGACTGCTGCGGTATTCTAGAAAAACTGGTTCCGAGTATTATTGAAATCATGATGGACTCTGCAGACCAGGTTTGGGGAGAAGCTGTTTATCCGCTTATCAACCAGAACTAGCTCTGTGGGCAGTTAAAGACCTTATTAATCACCACAGTTATATGGTGATGAAAGAGACTAACTCGTAACGGACTCATCAACCTGTGGGATAAACCCTGCGTTGATGATTTCAACCATACATTTGGGAGTTAGAACCGTAACATTCAAATCACCGCATATCTCTGTTCGAGCTCTATAACCATCTGGGCGCCATTCGTGCAGCTCACAGCTATTTTTCCCAAAAGAGCCAAGCCTTCCCTTCTAGCTCTATAAACACTCCATCAGGTAAATTCGCAAGCTTATCGGTATACGTAACTTTTTTACCTCCTCTTACAGCTCTATCTTGATGAAGGATTTTATCTATTTCATCCACTTTCAATTCACTTAGCTGAGCTGCATTCCTCGCTTGTTTAAACTCTTCAAATCTTTGCCTTCTGCACGTGGCGCAAGGTCTATGCCCTGCCGACAACCCCGTGGCCTCATCAAGAAAAAACAGTTCGGAGTAGCTATTTGGGCTAAAATCCTCACGCCTACGCTCTTTATAACTCAGTTCACAAAGCACCCAATTCTTATGCTTCCAAGGGCGTATAATTTCTTTCTTTTCATTATGAAGAATCCCTCTATTCCCAAGCCACGAACCTCGAGCATTATCAGTCAGTAGTTCACCACTTGGACTTACTCTATTTTGCAATGGCATCATCGGGCTCCTTAAATCTAAATTTGTTTAAATCGCTAGGTATTATCGATGTTACTTATCGTCTTCCGGTATAAATAGCTCATTGATAATAGAAATATAACGCTCAGCCACAGTGCCAACCTCACGGTATGCCATCTCAAGAATCATAGACACTTGCTCATTGTTCTCGAGAGGTACGTAGTTTTTCTCATCCATATAAGCTTCAATTGCCGCAATCTTGTCATCACTCCCCTCCAGGAATTCACGAAAGTCTTTGCTTGCCTTTGCGCTGTTGCATTCTTTGCAGCTCGGGACCAAGTTACCAAGCCGATGCTCTCCTAGATAAACCTTATTGATGGGGATTGCATGTTCTATAACCAGTTCCTTCACCTCACCACAATACGCACACTGATGATTAAAGTAAGCTTTGGTTGCAAACCAATCTTCTTCAGAAAACTGCTCTGTTCCAAGGTTACTAAGGATATTTCGCACTAATAGGTTTTGAGCATTGCCTATCGCATTACCGCGGTAGCGGCTATTGGCTCTGGCGGTTGGTGTTGATAGCTTTCGCGATGGTGTCGTTCTAAATTCGAGGAAGTCACTCTCTAGCTTAGATTCATCATACTCGACTCCAATGCGCTTCAGATATCTAGCAAAGTAAATGGCGTCTTTTTCATACCATTGGCTACATGCACGAACAGTTTGCCCGCGTACCAAGTAGGCTTTTGTCCAGTATCGTTTAGACAAATCCGAATGAAGATTGCTGATTGGTACCAAGAAAGGAAAGTTAATGTTAAAAGTACGCTTGGAGTAGTCGGTGTCACATAGTCGTTCGAATTCTTTGTGGCTTTGATGCTCACAATACTCCAAAACTTTTGGTAAAAGTAACTGTACTAGCTTGCCAATTTTCATAGTTGGTCCACTTCTTCTCAAACTGACGATATTAGTAAGTATATTGACAACTTACGCAGCGTCGAGAAGGAAGTTTAAGGGGAGCTGGAGCATACCTGTCCGAAACTGCCTGGTAACCTATCGAAGCGATGATTGGCTATAACACCAAGTACTCTAACAGTTCATCCAGCTCTTGTTGATTAGTCACCTTCGCCCTCATCACTGCAAGCCCTTTTTCTAAGCCTGGAGTTTGGTGCGTATTGCTATGTCGCCCTTCATCTTCTGAATACAACTTAATGTCCATCGTTGTACTCAATAGTTCTGGCTCATCCTCCGGAAGCCAGACTGATGCATATTCACCGCTAGCTGGGCTGTCTAACTGCAGAACAACACCATATTTTGTTGACATATGCCATGCCATCACTTTTTTAGTCTTGCGTGATGGCGGACCAAACTTCTCGGTTAACCCTTCAATTACTTCACTTCTCATTAAACTTCCTCATAACCGCCTATGCGATTAAATGTGTCGCGTAACTCAGAAAATGTCTGCTGGTGGCTTAGAGTTTCTCCAAACCAATAGTTGATATATCCAATGCTTCAGGCCACAAAACACGGCTCCCCTTTTCTTTTATTTCAAACGGAACAACCCAGAGTTTAAGACTCGTTGGTGCACCAGCTAAATCCGTGAAATCAAAAGGAACTTGAATTGCTTCTTCAAAATTGTCCTGCCTTGGGTATATCAAAAACATGTTGCCGGTACCATTAAGGTAGTTGTGACCATAAGCAAACATTTGATAAAAGTCAGCCTGAGACAGTCCATACTTATCTGAACCATTATCCAGCGCTTGATTCAGCAGCTTCCACTTAGTGTCTAATACTGCAATATTTTGTGTGGATTTTTGTACCATCAGGTCGGGTTTAAGTTGAAACCATTGACTTTCGCCGTGCATAACAAAATGCGTTTGTTTTGACTGAGTGCGCAACTGGTAACCGGGTAAACGTTGCTGCTCCAAAGTGATTGAAACAAAAGATTCGAATACTGCTTCCATTGGAAAGAGTAGCGATATTGCATCACTCGAACCATGCATAGATTGAGGTGATAAACCTCTTAGTATTAGCCCGGTCCAGTCAAGTGGCTCTCGATAGTAATCCATTCCCCTGTCGATCTGTAATCGTGAAAAATCAACCGAAGGGTCAGCACTTTTAGGTATATCCTGAAACACAAACAGCAGTTCTCGTGAAAGCTTTGCATTACGTGATGAACACGCAAACTTATCAACTACCTCTAACGCTGCGTGAATCAACCTGTTCGCAGGACGATCTTGCAAGAATTCGTCATACTCACAATAAAATTTATGCCTATTGATGAAGTTATGCCTAAGCTGTTTACCAGTATTCAACTTCCCCTTTAGAAAGGCCAAACTATCTTCGCATTTGACGTAATCACTGCGTAAGCCTCTTTTAACCAACCTATTCACAGACTCTAGAAACTGCCCAATAAAAACTTCCAGCAGAGGCATTCTCTGTTTTTCTATATTGGCATTGTTCGTTTGGATATGGCGAAACGTGCGAAGCGTTTTTAACATGACTAACAAGGTTCTACGAGAGTCTAGCTGTGCATCTTTCTCTGAAAGTTCAGAACTTTGGCCGACTTTAGGTAATATTTCTATTTGGGTACCATCAGGCGACATTATTACCCCTGCGTAATTTTGCACCTGAAGCACTTCCATGCCTTTGTGTCGGCGTAATCTAAGCAGTTGTCTCTCTTTAGTATCACTAAGACATAGTCTCTTAAGGTACTGATAACAACTATCCGATATATGCTCCACGCTAGATTGATTGATAGCTTCTGGAGCAGCCGATAAAAAACCATACTCAAATAAACAAACTGCTCGATTACTACTCCGCATCAGAGTTCGCTACCATTTGCTTTGAAGCCGTCAGCTTCGGGTCATATATGGCTTTGTATGTATCTGCTTCCTCCCAGAGAGAACCCTTCTCAAACGGGATAAGACTATAACGAATAGAATCTTCAGCGTAAGTATCCAAACCATGGCCGGTACCAAAAATGTCGTCATAACTTTCTCGAGACTCGCGAACTAACTTCATGCTGTCATCTTTCAGATTATCACCCAGTACCAAACGAATCTTATTCCAATCTTCGTAAAAGTATTCCTCTAGCAGAGGGATAATCTTTGTTCGAAAAGCCGCCTGGAGCAGATCAAATGCAACTTTTTCATCTGGTTCATTGTAAGCCGGGTAAAGAAATGCGTGACCAAGAGTGTGTTCACGGTCATAAAGCACCTCAATTCGCTTGTTCAGTGCATCAAGCAATTGAGTAAGGTCTATGCCTTTCACCTCATGGTTATTAAAAAGGTTGGGTTCTGGCATCATTTCGACAAAGTCGAATCTACGACGGAGCGCAGTATCCATCATCGCTAAAGAACGATCGGCGGTATTCATAGTGCCAATGATATAAAGGTTACTCGGTACCGTAAAAGGCTCATGCGAATGAGGCAATATCAGCTCTATCGACTCTTCTCCACCTGCTCTTTTAGAGGGCTCTATAAGTGTGATTAACTCACCAAATATCTTGGAAATATTGCCACGGTTGATCTCATCAATAACCAACACATGATTCTTAGCCACTTCCAATTCTTGTTTAGACTCATTTAGCAAGGCAGACAGCTTCTCTCTTGAAATGACCGAGTCCTTAAGGTTATAAAGCGTCATCTGCGATAATGCCGTTGAGAATAGCTCGTCGATTGGCCGAGGTTCATCACACGTCATCAACCATTTGACATCGCGCTTCTGAAAGTACCAATCTCGGTCATCTTTTATGCACTCATAAGCAGAGGTTATTTCTGCTATCGCCTTAAACTTGTGGTTACCATCAGATACGACGACTAAATCTCCCTCAGACATTTTGTTAACTAGCGTATTTACCGCAGTAACATTGTAATCTTGTGGTTTCAGCTCATAGCCAGCATCAAGAAACTTATCTTTTATTTTTCCTGTTGAATTACAGCCAGAAAAATCAATATTGCCACCATATCCGAGAAGAATGTAGTCATTCTCAAGACACTCGCTATAAACCATTTCCCCTTCATCTGTCTGTGTATTTCCCAAAGACATCTTCCAGATTTTTCTACCATCTAGAGAGTATGATGAGGAGCGTTCTATTTTACTCACGCGTTTGGATCGAGCACTATCTGCTAGCCGTCTGAATACTCCTGGCTCAACTTTATATTGAAGGTGCTCTCCGTCCGTTTCCGCTTTAAGCCCTTCTACAAATTCTTCATAGCCATAACTCTGATGGAATGTAACGAACCGAATACGCTTGTCATTTATCAGTTCATCATATTTGGCTTTGACTTCACTTCTAGATTCCCAAACAAAATCTGGCTCTGCGGCTTTCACCGCAGCCTCGATCGTATGATATGTTTTGCCTGTTCCAGGTGGGCCATAAAGGATCTGGTTTAGCGGACTGTGGCCATTAGATGTGCCCACCACAATTTTCTCTGTGCCGTTTTTACCTCCAACGTCATTAACGTCACTCTCTTGCCATCCAATCCCGTCAATCAACGCAAGGTGAACATTCATCGGATCACCAACAAGTCCGCTGAATAGATTAATCTCATGTAAGCGTGGAAGAAAGTCGGCCCAATATTTCTTGTAGTCATTACCAGGATTTCTAATCCCTAGTGCCTTTGATATTTTTTGAACTAGACCATCAGCCCCCGACACAAAGGTATCGGGACGAACTACCGCTAAAATTCGAGTAAAGAATACAAAAAGCTGAACAGTGCTGCCCGAATCCGAAATCCCTTGCTTATAAAGTTCAACCAAACGTTGAAATGTCTCATCATCAATCTTGCCTGTCCGAGGGATGGCTTCAAAAAACGGGTCAAGATGGACAAAACCTGAGGATAAGATCCCATTAACGTAACCACTCCCGCCGGGAGAACCAAAAAGATTCACGTCATACTCAGCATCATCTGCCATTCTCGTTCTTCGTCCAAGAATAACGCACCGCTCACCGTCTGATAGTTCGCTTAACTTACGTCGACTCCGAAATAATTGATTGGCATCTGCAAGAAGCTGCTTACGATGATGGTAGTATCGGTCATTGCTTTCTAACCACAATAAGTAGGACGACGAATCTAGTCCTGAAATTATATCTAGCTGTTCTTTCATCATTGTAACTCTATGACGTTGGCATGCACTACCGCATGCCAACTTATTGATATCATTAAATCAAAACCTAATTGTAAGTTACTGATTGAATATTGAGATGTCAATTTCCTCTACTTAGCCAGCTTCATATAGATTTTTGTTCCCGAAGCAACAAGTCTTCTTTGTCAACAAACACCCCCTTTCTTTCAACACCCGGCCCCAAAACACAGACGACACTAGGAAATGGTGCGGCATCTTGTAACTCACCAACCTTCAAGAATTTGAGCCGTCCTCGTATGAAGTACATTTCACCATTTGCTAAATAGTCATGACAGGCCTGAGTATCTGTCCTTGCGGGCACTAACATGACAACCGTAGTTCCCTTTAGCGACTCCTCATAAGCCTTCTTGGCAAAGACTCGGAGCTTTGAATATGGCGGATTACAGAAAACAACGTGACCACTCCAGTCCTGCTTCAACGCATCATCCTCTTCTGTAAAATACTTCTCACAGAGTGCTGTTTCTGGTTCGGCAGCAGCATCAAGAGTAAAGCCAAATCGGTCATTGAGTTGAGCGAAAATTTCCGGCGGTGTCTGCCACCTGTCTTTACTCTTATCACCACTATTTGCTGATGAAAACATGACATCTAGAGTACTTGATGCATGTGTTAGCACCGACACATGGGTAAAATCACCTGGGTTAATATCCAGAGGTTTGGCCGCTAACATACTGAGCTTATAAAACAGAAACTCTTTTTGTTCCCCGTAGTCCAGAGCATCTTTGCTTATAAGCTCCAGTGCTAATTTTCCTGGAATAATGGTGGTTACAGGGAAGCGCTCATCTCTATTGTAAAGCTCTTTAGTACATCGCTTGACCGCTTGTCTTAACGCACTATCAATGTCCAACCAATGCTGATTGCAGAAGTTGTCTATCAGTGTGGTTTGCACTGCCGCTAAGATGTATACCTTCACCATATTTAGACCTTCTGAGCGGCAATTGCTCGCCCAAAAACATCGAACTTTACTGTTATACAGTGCCGTCCAAAGCTCACCTGTCTTATCTTCTGGCTGAGCTTTTTCCTCTATAGATTTCAGAAATATGGAAAACCATCGCTTTGCGGCAGGTTCAGATAGTATTGGACCAACTTCAGGCAAATGGATAGTAAAATGAAAACTAATTAGTGATGAGTTGGATTTCGTCATTTGGTCAAAATGCTTTTTAAATAAAGCAATTGCATCTGTCATTAACGGACCTCGCTCTTGGTTCACTTGTATATTCCGAAAACGGTCCTTGCAGTAAAGTCGAGATGTTTCAGGGCAATAAATAACTTTGTCTTCTTTAATCATTACAATCACCCGCTATTACAGATTCAACCCAATCACTTACATCTTTTTCTACCCACGCAACAGCTCTATCACCAATGCTGACACTCTGCGGAAAATCGCCGGTATTCATCTTGCGGTAAATCGCTGAGCGCGATAACGCGGTTACATCCATCACTTCTTTTAAGCGGAGTAGTCGGTTCATGAGTTAGTCCTCTTCTATTGATTCATAAAAGAAGCCCGCCATGTATTTTTTCTCAGAATGTCCTACACAGTCTCGCCAGCACTCATGTCAAGTCAATTCCAAATAATTTCAAACACATATTACCTAAGTGAATTAGTGTACTCGATTAAACTGGAGAGTCAGACATGACAAACAAAACCGATTCAACCCACTATTCCAAAAGAAAGCCAGTAACTGAACATCAAGTGTTAGAACAGGCTGCGCAGATTATTGCTAACCGCTACTTAAGAGGAGATGTGTTTACCAGCCCAAATGCAACAAAAGAGTTTTTGATTTACAAACTAAGTCAGCACGAACGTGAAGTTTTCGCTGTGCTTTTAATGGACAACCAACATCGATTAATTGAATACAATGAGTTGTTCTTCGGGACCATTGATGCTGCTACGGTTTATCCGAGGGAAGTAGTTAAGCTCACGTTAGAGCGAAACGCCGCTGCGGTGATATTTGCTCATAACCACCCATCAGGAGAGCCTGAGCCATCGCAATCCGATAAACGCATCTCTTCACGGCTTAGTGAAGCATTGGCCCTCATTGACGTCAGAGTTCTGGACCATTTCATTGTTGGTGAGTCATGCGTATCTTTCGCTGAGAGAGGATTGATATGAGTTTACCAATACTGAACAACGACATATTGCCGCTATCAAATGAGCTTCAAGTTAGGCTGTGCGCTTCTCTTGAGTTATGCGCAATCCCCGAGGATGCCAAACGCATCGCGCTTAATTTTAGAGATTCGCAATACTACCAAACAGCTAAGGGATCTCAGCCTGTTGAAATTCACCTAACTCGAGATTCCCCCGATTGCCCCTGGCATGTAGCTGTAATGGCAAGCTTTGCCTACCCGAGTGAGCAGAGTAAACAAATGGAAGTCCAGCTCTATTTTAACTTTCGCCACGGCTGGTTTTATCAACCAGATATTGAACGCTGTGATCTCGACCAGCCCGAAGTGATTGAGCTTTTTCAATCTTGGGACAAAGCCTTTGTGAATCTACTGAATAACAAAGGTTTCAACCAACTCACTCTAACCGTTCTTAAAACGCTTTTACCTTAAACCACAACCTATTGAATAGATTGCCGCTTCCCAACAGCGGTAAGGAGCCCTTATGCCTTTAGAAACGACAACACAGACCCAATTAACCTTTGCTAATACGGTTTTAGGGATTTCAGATAAGTTCCAGGATACACTGAGAGCAGCAGTATCAAATGAAGATATATCCCAAGCAAAAACTGTCACCATCAACTTTCGCGATAGTAGTTACTCCACGGAAGCTGGTGGATTTCATCCAATTGAAGTTTGCTTTACTAAACTCAACGGTAGTCACTGCCATCTCCTTTACATAACCGACTTCAGCTTTTCTGGAGGACACTACCCGGAGCTTGCTCGCGATTTGGACTTCGATATCGGCAACAATGCCTTATTTACTCGCTACTCGGGATGGCAATGCCTTGATCGTAACGATGTGCGCGAGATGTATAAGCTTTGGGAGGGGAATTTTCTTGCTTATCTCGATATGGATAGTTTTGACGAAATAAAGGTTGAATGCTTTTAAGCGGCCAAAAGCAAGGCTTGGTCACCCCAAGCCTTGTTTCCTATGTATTAACGATTTCGAATTTTTTGCCTCATCCAAGCTTCAACATCCCGCGCTCTCCATTTTACTGATTTAGCCCCGACACGTACTTGGAGAGGAAACTGTCGGCATTCCATAAGCTTGTAGATACTGGTTCGCCCTAATGCCACACGATTCATTACCTGGCGAACATTAAGCCAATCTCCCCGATCCATTTAACACCTCAGTCCATATCATAGCCATAGAGAACATTTCCATCACGGCGCCCTAGTACATCGCGCATCCAATCTTGAACTTCACTTTCAAGCCAAGCCGTAGCACGGCATCCTAATGGGACACTTCGCGGGAAGCGTTCTTCTTTGATATACCGGTTGATAGCTGAGCGGCTTAAACTCGTCATATCCATCACCTGTTTCATCCTAATAAATCGCATGAAGCCTCCCTTTTCGTCCACTCATAAGATGAGAGTTAGTAGAGCTATTTTTTGTTCGTAGTTGTTCCCTGGAGTACAGGTTAGGTATCCAAGGGCCTAATTTATTCATTTCAATCGAAAAACAATTGGCAAAGTTAATGGTTGCAATCATTTACTGTGTTTCGCCAGCTCGCTACCCACGATAAAAACCACCTGCGTCGACTATCAATATAGTGCTTAGCTTCGCGCATCAGAGCGCAAGCTGACCTATGTGAAAGTATTAAAAACGGACTCGGAATTGGCAAAAAATCAGGTTGATACTTAAACGTCAAAGAGGAGATTATCCACCTAGCAACTCACCACGGCGAACTCAAAGGTGAAAAGCAAATGCATTCATTTGTAATTTAGTTTGTTATTCAATCTTCAATTCCGGTAAGAGTCCGCACACACATGATTTCAGAGGTTGAAACAAACTCAGACCAGAACATCATCGCAGCCATTGTAGTTCAGGTATTTTCTGATCCACAGGATAACCTATGGTGGTCATCGCTATAGCATGAAATTTCGGGGATTAGCTTCCTGATAATTTCAAAGATATATCATTACAATAAAAAGGCTTATTTGACCAATCTGTTTCCTTCTTGACTGGCTTTTGCTAACGTGTTGATACTCATAACACATAGTAAAAGGACAGCACTAAATGGCACATGATTACGAGCTAGAACAAGTAGAACAGGACCTTCTTGAAAAAGAAGAGCAATATATTGAAGAGTGCGTTAATCGCGGTGAAGATGAAACAGCGGTTAGGCAACGCCTTGAAGATGAAAAGAATCATGACCCGTCTCTAGGTCCACTACCGAGCTGAAGACACATTAACTCAATGGAGTTGGGAGGTTGCACTCCCAACTGTTAATATTGACGTATATTCAGGCTAGATACGGCTAGTTGCAAAATTTTTACAACGAGTACCATACTGCTTAGTTTCAAGTTTCGCTAAATAGCTTAACCTGTAAAATACCTTTCCGCATTGCTCAGCATAATCCGAGGCATTCCTATCAAGGCTAAACACCGGATTCTCAGGTATATAAACCAAGGACATTGACTCCTCGGGAGACATCATTAAAGCGCTTGCCCATGCTCGGTATATCTTCCCTGCGATGTTGTCACCTAGTCGACTATATCGACCAAACCCAAAGTAAGCATCACGATTCAAAATAAGCGCAACATGATAGTGAGGGTTAACTGACTGGTTTATTTCTTTAGCCCAAACGTAACGAACAGTACAACCGTACCAGCGCTCACCGTTTCTTTCTTTTTTTGCTTTATCAGCCTGCACCTGTGCCTTAAACGACTCAATAAAGCGAGTGATGACCGTCGAGTCATACTCTATTGGGTAATCGGGGCAATCTATCGCAACGGGAAGATGTAAATCGAAACGCAGAACAACACTGCGAGCATTCTCCGCCATTGCACGGTCAAATAAGTCATTGATACGCGCAAGATATTCTTCGCACAGGTTGTACCCCGGAATAACTGGATATCCGTTAAAAGATGCTTGTTTTAGTATGGTTAGCTTTTGAGTTGAATACATCTGTTTTCTCTTAGTCTAGTGAATGACATAGAGAGAGGTAGATATGTATTTTTTAATAATCCCCTCTTCAGGAGGGGTTATGATTAAATTATAAAAACGATGATTTAATATTAACTTACCAACAATTTGGTGTTGCGCTAAATCGAAGGATAAGTATCAATAAGAAGGAATCTCCTATAGCTGTAGCACAACTTATTAGAGAGACTACTCTGATAAAACATCTAGCTAGAACAAACCAATCTGCAGCTAGATAAGGCACTTCTAACAATTTCAATCAGCCTTTGAGCTACTTGATGTTAAGTACAGCTTATACGATGAACATTCTTTTTTAACCTGGACTTTCTTTCGCGGTCAGCTTTAATCTTTTCTCTGAATAAATTAATAAAACGGGTAATACTTCCTTCTAACCCATAAAACTGCATTGCGGTACCGAAGAACAACATGAAATATCAAAGTTCTCGGGTGCTCATTTAACGCATTTGATAAAACTCTATGAGCAGAACGAAGGTACCTTTCATTAAATTCATGGTTACGATTAACACTTAACCCTAAATATTTTGAATGATTATAACTATCATAATACATGACGCAACCTCATTATTATATCTTAAAGGATTAACAAACTATAAATTAATATGTAGATATCCTTTTCAGAAGACAAAAAGTAGATAAAATAAACAGTTCAATAAAAAACAGCAACAAAGCCCAAGAAGTAATTGCTAAACACCACTCTCTATTTATTTAAAAACCTTATCCATTATTTCTTTATGTGGATTTACTATTACGGATTGCAACGTTAACCTCTCAGTTCGTTCTCTTTTTATCCATTGAAGTACTTCACTCTCCAACCAACGACTTGTCCTTTTCCCCATCTTAATGTTCAAAGGAAATTTCCCATCTCTCATAAGCTGATAGATACTAGTTTTACCAAGCCCGGTAATATTTTTAACTTGAATCAATGCTATTAATTTCATTCACACCTCTCATTTTTGAACAATATCAAATAGCAAATCTTTTTTAAGTTTACCTTCGTCATACAAGTAATTAGGAAATAAATCAATGACCTTGATCTTTTTGAAAAAAATCTCACCAAATGGCTCTACAGTTTTAAGATATTCCAGTGCAACATCAAGTGACTTCTTATTTCTTGTTCCATTCGGACCAAACTGAAGTAATTTATTTCTCTTTATATATCTAACTCCCATATTAGCTTGTTCATTAAACCAATAATATAAGTTCTGAGCGTCCTGTTTGTATTTAGGCGGCATAGAGAATACCTTAATAAACTCGCCGGAAAAGTACGCCATGAGATCAATAGCCTCAAATAATGATGCTTTGGTGATCTCTTCTTCTGATAAATCATCAAAGCTATGAATTATTGCGGCTAGCCGAGCTATATTTTCAGGTAGCTTAGAAGCGTGATCTTTTACATGTTCAAATACACCTTCTGGAGCCATCTTGAACTCAATATCATTCGCGATATCAATCCAGATTTTTTGGCTTCATTTGAGAACCGAACAGTCTTTCTGGATGTATAGTTTGGTAGCTCTGATGCTTGAGATAATAATTTTTTCAATCTCTCGTTGAAGGCTGAAAGTTTATCCAACGAGTAATCAACACCATAGGATTGCCTAAAACCACAATTAGACTCCGGAGCACATACGAGAAATCTAGACAAAAAACCATTGCCACGTACATCATCCCTGCTCTTTTTTAAGAATCGCTCTAGAGCACTCCGCTGCGTCATAATGTTGATAGTGAGTCGAGCTTCTTCTAACGTAAAGGAGCCTGCTGTCTTTCTGCTTACCTTAACTTCATCCCCGCTCCATATAGCATTGAGGCTCGCTGTGTGAGACATTATTCGGCTGTTTAACAACACCCCACCTTCACTAGAACCAAGGTACGCATTGGGAATATGCTCACTTAATCCGTTCAATAAAGCTTCAACTGTACTGTCCTCAAAACTTAGGGTTTTAAGTTTGGGCTTTTTAGGAGCATTATTTTGATGTTCTAATAAAGCTTGAACCATTTCCTCCGCTGCCCCTTCATCTTCCAAATTGAATGATTTTTCGATCTGAGTTTTTCTCTTCTCAAAAAGCATTTCTCTAATACTGTACTCCTTTAACTTATTGTTATATCGCTCAGTAGATTCCTTATGAAATGATTTAATCCCCTTAGTAAGTAAATTTTCTAGCGATGACTTCCGCTCTCCTGATTCCGCAATAATTAATGACATCAGAGAAACTGGTGCCACCTTTCCTGTTGGCAGCTCTACATTTATAATCCCCTGCAGGGCTACAGACGCTGCACTAATTGTTGCTAAGTAAACCATTGGGTCTGGCGCCTGAGTGATTGTTTTTGCCTCATTAAACGCATTTGTTATCAACTTTGAATGTTCGACTCTTGGGCGGTACCCTCCATCGATTGGAAATTGATATCTATAGTAATTCACGGTGCACAACTCCTCTTTTAAGGTTGATTTACATAAGCTTGCTATTCGGCGCGAACAATGGATTCACTCCTCATAGAGTTGATCCACTCTATGATGTCCTTTTCTCTCCAGCCCACGGCTCTTGCGCCTAGGCGGATCTTGGAAGGGAATGTGGGATCAAACCTTGGGGATTTCGGGTTTTGCTTGTCATAGAGTGCTGACCGCGAAAGGCCAGTTAGCAATGCTATATCTTTCAAGCGAAGGATTTGATTTGAATGTAATGATTGATGGCCTTGCATTTTACTTCTCCCAAATTTGTTGTGATGGGAGAAGTAAACACCAAGTCAGGCAATAGGAAAAAGGAGATTACGAAACAAGAACCCTATCATTTCTTCTGATAGCCCTTTGAAATAATGGCATTAGAGTCCTATTAATTATTTGAATTTATCTGGTCTTAGTATCATTTCAACGCCTTTAGCGTTGGTAGATTTTAGCTTTAGTTCGTTCTCTAACGCGCCGAGCACATCATCAGTCACTCTCAACGCATCTCTCTTACTTAGTACAGATTGGGAGAGCCAATACCTTTCGAAAATTTCCTTTAATTTCCCAAAATAGTCACTTACAGCATCACTTTTAATCAGATTGATCACACGCCCCCCCTCCTTCGCTAACGTTCTTGGCTTGGAAGGTTGTATAATTCGTTCGCAAGTATCCAGATATACCACCGGATACCGACTTTTTATCCTTAACCAAAATCTCATAAGCTGCTTTGGAAAGCTCAAGGAAAGAAGTTGAGATGTGAAACTTAGATTCAAGATAGTAGCGGCTGGTTCTATAGGTGGAATTATCAAAGGTTAGCTGTGATAGATGCTCTTCCAAGATCCAGCAATCAGACAGCGTTACAGAGCAAAAGTCTATGATCTCAAGCGGATGGTTATACTGTTCCTCTCCGCTATATTGTCTACAAAGTACATAATCCAACTCTAGGTCCGAATACTGGAATTTTTCCACCAAAGCCTTTTGGAAAGTTGCTTGGCTATCAGTTTTGTCAACAATGAAACGATATTTAGATACTTGGACAGACTTGTTTAATCTATATTCGGAAGTCTCATCCTCATAAACGAAACAGCATCAAACTTACTAAGATCGAGCTGATGTATAGCTAATAACCTAAGAATATCACTACGTTTCAACTGTAAGTAAGGGACATCCTCTAACTTTGTTGACCCCGACAAATCTGAAGTGCGAATATTAGGTATATCTAAAGGCGAAACATATTGGCCATCTAAAAGGTGTATCCTTAAAGGTATTCGTTTAACAACATTTGGCTCACTTAGGACAACATCTTTTTTAGTTAACCGTTCTAGCTTTGGATCTATAGCCCATACATCCATCGATGTCGGAACTTTTATTAATACCGGGATATCTAGGTCAACGCATTTTTTCAACTTATCACTAATTGAAGTACCCGAATCTACTTCATCAAGTCGACTGAGTCTTTTCTTCATGTCGCTCTTCTCACCCTATAAACTGATAGCTATATGCTGCTATTAGTAGCAGAAATAGCAACGGTACACCGCTAAAGAAATCAAAACTTCATAGAGAAATAAGACACGACACTACTTATAGTAGTACATTTTCAACCCCCGATTCGAATGCTCAACTTTTCGTATTGTATCTACAAGGTGTTGACAATATTCGGAAATTCACTTAGGGTTTATTTGACTATATTGCAGTCGGCTACCGAGTACGTTACTCACTTTTCCGCTCCCTTTCTATTGCACGGGAGGTTTCAGCTGCAAATCCGGACACTGCTCCGGTTAATTCTATATGTGAAACCTAACTCCCTTTTTTATTGGAGAAAACTATGTGCAGGATAGATGCACCATTTGGCAATCGTTCCCTCGATGAAAAAAAATATCCCGTCGAACGTTTCTTGCAAGCACTCGACGAATTTGAAGTCCAAGACAATTTCCGAGCGTTATTGATTCAACACTTTTCAGAAAACTGGACTGATGTTTTTTACAGCTCTTCCAATCTTGAAGAAGCACTGTCTACTGCCAACCAGCAGAAGTCTGAACCAGAAAAATGCATAGCGCTTGTATTTAGCCGACATGTGAGCCCTCGATTTGCTCAAGAACAATTCAGTGATGATGACTCTTATAAAGAGTCCTTACTATTCAAATTTTTAGACGATGTAGCGAAGACTTACTTTCCAACATCACCTTACGGCTTCTACAAGGCTGGAATAGAAAAACATTTTGGAGAATATACTTGGTTTATTCGCAAACACTATGGAATAGAACATTTTTTCACCAAGATATTTTTTGAAGATGCAGCATTATGCTCTCTAAATGATCGCGAACGAACAAGAGTTCTTTGGGATTGTTTCAATTTGATTACTAAGCCCTTTTATTTTTCGGACGACGCAGCTTTAGTTAAAGAGACACTATCACTAGCTTCATCAAGCGAGAACTCCAGCTCTCCCAGCGAAGCTGCTCAGTATATCCAACTAGGTATAGATTACCTTAAAGCATGGATCAAACATGATGCAGAAATGGGACGAATTTCTTGTGACTTATCTAGTTTTTTTTGGGGCACGCCATGGGAACGGCTTGAGTCACTAGTTTGGCAGAAAGACTTTGATGACGAAGAGATCAAAAGGTCTCTAACTAACTGGCTCAACCACACAAAGCAGGAGCTTGAGAAGGTTTCGATTCTAAGTTTTAACTTAGATAATGCTTCAGGCCCAGAACTTGAACAATGGGCTAATCAAGTTGACCGGTACTTTAACCATATATCCCATGATTTCTACAGAGAATTTGATTGGGAGACACAACGTCATGAAGAACTGGACATTCGTCGCAACAGCGAGCTGGAAGCATTATGTTCTCAATTCAGCTCACAGCAATTAGAAACTTGGATAGGATGGTCGATCCAGCAAGACTTTGACCGCATTTTGGGCGACAAGCAAAGAGCACCAGAATTATCTAGTAGCTCTGAAAAATGGGTATGCGAAACTTTTTTTGCTACCTGGAAAGATCTTTTCTTGGCGAATATGAATGAGTTAGAAATTGAGAAGCAACTTCGCATTTTATCGGCTCATGTCCCTGCAAGAAGGGGAGTCTCTTCTGAGTTCTATTCCGCCTGTTCTGAATGGTGGCGCGAACTGTTTCGAGGGCTTCCTGAAACAGTTAATTTTCCAAAGAGGTTAATCCCTGAATGGACTACTACTGCTATTCGTTGTTTACATGGTGAAAATCTAACTCCGTATATTGATAAAAGCATTGGTATTTTGAGAGGAGAAGTCTCTAAGTCTGACGAGACAGAAACACCTCTCTACTATAGTGATCTGCTCAGGGTTTTATTGGAAAGACTAGACAAGGTTCAGCCAAGCAAATCTTTTCGTCATCGTATGTTATTAATGCGTTCTTATTCGAGTTCCTTTGCTGATGAGGCGATTTCGTTACGAGATCGTTCCTTCAATACGAGCACGAACCAGTGGTATGAGCCTATTAGCGACCTTGCTAAGAAACTTTTTGATAATAATGAAGTCATCAATTTGGGCGAAGCACCAGAAAACTATGAAAAAAAGTTATCGCAGCCCTATATAGCTTGTACTCACGAATTAGCTGAGTTTTGTCTGAGCCGTTTACGCCTTCGCAAAGGCGAAAAAGCGCGTGATAAACAATACGCAGTTGAACAAATAGTCGAACGATCTTCAGTTTGGCGACAAGGATACTTAAAGGCACTAACTGAGTTAGGGGTTGATCTTAACGGCAAAGTTCATAAAGCAGTGTATTTCATCAAACAGTCAGATCCTGATCCGGATGTACGTGCAATCGCAAATGAATGTTACAAAGCTGTCCGAAGAAACACAAAAAAGAACTCTACTATCGCAGATTTGAAGCGAGGCATTATTGCAGCTGAATGGTGGTTACTTATCTGCCAGCGACAAAATCTCGGTATGACAATAAATCATGAGGGAGCCCTCAAAACCAGACGCACCTTAATGCGTAACCCATAAACTTCATCCAACTCATTCCATCTTGGTGTACTGGAGCCCGATGCTCCTACTCCGACGTTTGCCGTCCGCCATGTAAAAACTTTACGGCCTACTCTTGTAGGCCAGTCAAGGAGTATACGTATGCCTACAAAAACTCACGGTGTTGCTAACGCCAACGCAACGAACAGAATGACCTCTAGTCAGTTAAATGAACTCGTAATCAACTGGCACATCACAGAGGCTTGCAACTATAACTGTACCTATTGTTTTGCTAAGTGGGGAAAACCCAATGAGCTGCATCGCTCATTGAGCTCTATTGAACAACTGCTCGACAAACTAGCTAACTACTTCATTCTTGGTAACCCAGAGATCAAAAGAATGCTTGGTTACCAGGATGTACGTTTAAATTTTGCTGGTGGTGAGCCAATGATGCTAGGTAGCGCGTTCTCTACTGCTTTAGTAATGGCGAAACAAAAAGGATTCCAAACTTCAATCATTACTAATGGTAGCTACCTGTTAAGACGGCGTTTCGAATTACCCGTAAATACACTGGATATGATTGGCATTAGCTTCGATAGTCAACAATCCTCCGTAAGAAGAGAGTTAGGCCGCATTGATAGAAGAGGCAATTCACTAAACGAAGATGAACTTCAGCTCGCACTACAACTTCTATCGCACACCCAAAAAGGATTGAAGACAAAAATTAACACCGTTGTAAACGCTCTAAACTGGGAAGAAGACTTTACTCATCTAATTTCAAGAATAGCAGTAGACAAATGGAAAGTGCTCCAGGTGATGCCTACTGATAAGCATGAACTGTTAATTTCAGATGATCAGTTTCGTAGGTTTGTTCAGAAACATTCAGGTAAGGGCTTACCAATATCTCCTGAGTCAAACAATACAATGACTGAGTCATACTTGATGATTGACCCAAACGGACGTTTTTATCAAAACAATAATGGTATGTCTGGTTATAGTTACAGTGAGCGTATTACTGATGTAGGTGTAGAGGCGGCCTTGAGCCAAGTAAACTTCAATTGTAATCGTTTTAAGTCTCGCTACCATGTCAAAAACATGTCCAACATCTCTGATGAGGTGCTGATATGAAAAGTGAGACATGCCTAGGGAAAGTGTCCGGAAAACCTCTAAGTGTTTACTATACGGAGTTTGAGGCACAAGTTGCCGCTGAATACTCTAGAAATGTATATGGGAATGATCTAGCACCCTATAAATGCGAGAAGTGCAGGCAATGGCATTTATCTCCAAAGTCTAGGCTTACACCTAGTAAAAAGTGCTCCAGATGCACTTCCGCTATCGGGGAATACAAAAATTCATACCCTACAAGCAAAGAAGCCAGGCTCAGAGCTAATATCATTTACGAAGAGCAAGGCATTGAGTTAGAAGTGTATAAGTGCAAGCACGGTGAAGGTTGGCATTTGACCAAAGCCAAAAGATACTAATTGCTGGGTTAAATGTAAACATGAAGTGATGTGACGATAGAGAGAGGGCTGTACCGTAGCACGGCCCTCTTTTTAATTTCCTGTTGGTTTCCCTCTCAGCCGATAGCCCTTAAGTGCACTGCGCCAGTTACAGATAGTGAACCAACTGCCGCATCATCGATGTAACTACTCCACCACTCCATCATTTTTCGTCGGCGTTCCAGGTAATCTGTTCGATTATAGACAGAGCGGATAGCATTACGGTCCTGGTGAGCTAAAGCTGCTTCAATGATATCCGGATCAAAACCTCTTTCATTCAACGTAGTACTGGCGAGAGAGCGCATGCCATGCGCGGTAGTGCGATCTTTGAATCCAATACGCCCCAACGCCTTGTTTATAGTCTCTGAATCAATAGACCGTTTGGGGAAGCGCATAGAGGGGAATACATGTACCCTATGCCCACTAATAGGATGTATGCGCTCCAGTATGGCGATAGTCTGATCAGTCAATGGAATGCGATGTTCACGTTTCATTTTCATCCGTGTGTCTGGAATAATCCAGAGTCGATTTTCTATGTCCATCTCATCCCAGCGAGCACCAGCAGCTTCACTTGGTCTAGTCATGGTGTGGAGCTGCCACTCAATTAAACATTTGGTAGCCAGCTGCATATTTGCAGTTGCGACTGTCTGTAGTAGCTCTGTTAGTTCATCAGGTTTAAGTGCAGCCATATGTTTTACATCTGGATAAGCGAACGTTTCTCCAACTCCAGATAGAACATTGTGTTGGATCAAACCGCTATTGATGGCAAAGCGCATGATTTCATTTACCAACTGGATGGTGCGTTTTACTGTCTCCAACTTGCCTCTACGAGCAATTGGCCTAAACGCCTCCTGAACTATTATTGGCGTCAGTGATTTAACCGGGATCTCACCGAACTTTGGAAATGCATAAAGCTCGAGCTTTCTCCAGTTACCTTGGACGGTCTTAGGTTTTAGTTTCGTCTTGGTCTTAACCCATTCATCAGCGACTGACTTGAATGTACAAGCTTGCTCTTGTTGAATCTGGGTCCTCTTCTCGATCCTGTCTAATTTAGGGTCAATACCTTCCTTCAGAAGTTTGCGCATCTCAAACGCTTTGTCACGAGCGCCATCAACATTGAGCATATCTAAGCTACCCAATCCCAAGAAGGTTCTGTTTTTTGTACCTGGCTTTGTGTAACGAAACTCCCAGTATTTGAGGTTGTTGGGTTTCACCAGTAGATAGAGACCTCCACCATCAGGTAAACGATAGATTCGATCTCGGCCCTGTGCTTGTTCGATTTCCTTGTCTTTCAGACGATGTATTAAGTGCGACATATTGCCCCCTGGTATGACTAAGCTACACTTAGAAAAAGTTAGGTTTTTCGCGTCATACCACTTAACCCTAAGCTATTGATTTATCGAAAATCTAAGCTGTAACTCATGTAATTCCCAAGTTTCTAATCACTTGAATAGGAACTAAGCAATTCAGGTTAAAATGGTATATTACCGAAGTCGGGAAAGATTAAAACATACACTTTGTCATACCCCAAAATGGCGAACGAACTAGGACATCTTTGGACGTTATCGGACGATAACTTATTGATTTAGAAGTATAATAGGCATAAAAAAAGACGTCCATGGACGTCTTTCTTAGGGAATGTGGCGGTGAGTGAGAGATTCGAACTCTCGATACGTTGCCGTATACACACTTTCCAGGCGTGCTCCTTCAGCCACTCGGACAACTCACCGAATCAATTTTTGGTTAGCATCATTGGCTAACGAGGCGCTAATTTAATGATTATGTGCCTGATGGTCAAGGCTAAACATAAAAAAAAGCGCCCTTTTCCACTCGATTGCTCACTAAGTAACTAAATTGAGCAAAACTGGGGCATTTAGATGCCTTGAGAATAACCGGGAACACGGAACCAACGGCGGCACATGTCCAAGAAGTACCCATACAACACACCCATACCGCAAGAAATAATGGCGTTACTTGTCACCGCGGTCACTATTTGGTCTGTAGACGCACCAACTGCGAATAAAATTCCCGCATAAACTGGAGACTGAAAAAGCACATAAGCGACCAGATCAGATACGTTTTTCATAAATGAAGACGGCGATACCTTGTTACCCTGACGTAGTACCCAATCACGAAAAACGCCATACGGCCAAGCAATAGCAATATTCACTGGAATAGATAGTGTACGTGATGCTAAAGATTGCTCAAACGTCATCCCTGAAATCAAAATCTCGACAATCATCCCTGTGATAAAGCAAAAAACAACCATAGCAAAGGTATCCGCTGCGGCGTGACGAATACAAAATGGTCCGCGAGACTTCATTAACCAACCCCTAAAATTAAATACTACCAACAATAAACAAAATAAAACTATCAACCATCAAACAAATACATGACCAGTTAATAAGGCAATTAAATCACATAAAAAGCAGCGTATGGCACTGTATTTGAAATCAAGTTGTAAATTTATAACCATTTTTTAAAATGAAAGTAGTTTTTTTCACCACCAACAACTAAAAACGCCTAAAATGACGTAAAAATGGTAGAAAAATACGGATTTAACTTACACAAAAAGTGGGATAAGTGATTGTTTGGATGGAGGGTTAGGATAAAGTTCGGGGAATAAACGATCATTCTAATAACTTATGCTACTGAGTTGTAAAAATTCAGAGTATTCCCGATGTGAGCGCAACTGAGAGCCGCACCGTTTCTCTTATGACAGAATCCAACAGCAGCGCTAAGCTCATTGAAAGTAAGGAAAAAACAGACGATTCAGCTAAGGTTAGGTATGAAGAGTAAAGACAATTCATGATTGCGTTGAATCGCGCTATATGGATTAAGCTATGATGATGCGAGCAAGAGCGTTAATGTGTCGATATCATCTTGGTTTGGAGACTGCTGACGCTTTAAGTTACGCCTTATTCGCTCGGCAACTAAAGAAACGTCTTTATTAGCATCTGGGGTGACTTGAACAATAATCGCTGAAATAGCCTCTAACGCTTCGTTGAGATGACCATTATCTAGAGCAACATAGAAGTTTAGTAGCCACTTTTCCGCATCAAGGATATCCGTTGTATTATCACCAAAGTCCGACTGGTATTGGTATAACCGTGCTGCATGGAGATACAACGCATCATTTAATTCAGACTCCACAATTGGTTTCGCAATTATGTGGTCGGCTCCTACATTTATCATGCGCTCTTGTGTTTCTTTGAATACATCCGCTGTGCAGCCAAAGATCAGTACCGACTTTACAGGCGAACTCATCGCTCGAATGGCTGATATCGCCCCAACACCATCAAGAACAGGCATATGATTGTCCATTAATATCAAATCAAATGACTGAACGGCCACCTCATCGACGGCAAGCTGACCATTTTCAACACTTGTGCACTCAAAGCCTTTGGCTCTTAGGAAAGTTTCCATAATGATCGCATTTGTTCGGTTGTCTTCGACAATGAGCGCTTTCAAACCTTTGCAATTCAGCTTATGTGCATTGACTGCTTCCACTTTCCCAGGCTCACAAGGCGTAAGCGCGATCTCGACGGTAAAGGTTGTCCCGACATTCTCTTGACTCTGCACAATCACATGACCTCCCATATGCTCGGCAATTTCTTTTACTATCGCTAAACCAAGCCCTGTCCCACCAAACCGCCTCGTCGTCGAGGACTCCGCTTGTTCAAAAGGACGGAAAATGCGTTTTTGCGCTTCTTGAGAAATACCGATACCCGTATCTTTCACCGCGAGAATTAGCTTGGTACCTGCCTTGCTCGATTTCTCGGTCAGCTCTACCTCTACGATGCCTCGGTCGGTGAACTTGACAGCGTTGTTTAGTAGGTTAAACAATACTTGGCGCAGACGGGCTTTGTCATTGTTGTACCAGCGCCCTGTTGGTAAATGAGACACGACTCTAAAACGAAGGCCTTTTTCTGCACATAGTGTTTGATAAACACTTTTTATGCTGCCGATGATCGACTCAATTGGGAAAGGCGTATTTTCGAATTCAACATGTCCTTGCTCAATTTTTGAGTAATCTAAAATCTCATTAAGTAACGTCATCATATGATCACCTGAGTCATAAAGTGTTCTCAGGTGCTTACGTTGATCATCGGTGAGTGGCGTTTTTAACAATATCTGAGCGGTTCCTAATACACCGTTCATTGGCGTACGAATCTCATGGGATAATGTGGCTAAAAATGCCGTTTTAGCGTTCGTCGAAGCCTGGGCTTTTATTCTCTCTTGCTCTAGATAAATGGTTTTTTCATTGAACTTCTCGATGAGCTGTCCAATTTCATCTTCGCTATCATAGTCAATGTCTATGATCCCGCCAGTTTTCGAGTCATCAATCTTAGCGGCAATACGGACAATCGGTTCGACAATGTAACGATTCAGCAAGTAATACCCGACCAGTACACACAAGAGTAAGAATGGAATGATCCTCCCCTCAACACTCATGACTTGTTCAAACACTTGATCGGCTACTTTAGCTTTCGCGTTGACAACTTCCATGCGCCAATCGAACTCTCCAAAATCAAGCTCACTGACATAAATTTCGTCTGTTAGTTGGAAGTTGTGCTCAATAATCACGTTCGATTCAGCATCGCGAACCTCCACACCTAAAGAATGCAGGTTCGTGTGCTCTCGAATAAACTGAAAAAGTGCATCAAGTGATAAGTCTACCGTTACAACGCCAGCGAATTGACCGTTTTGATAATATGGGGAAGACGCAGTAATCATCTGAACCTGAGTAAAAGTGTCGATATAAACCGTAGACCAACTCACAGAACCAACTGGCGCGTCAGCAGCTGCCTTATACCATGGTTCATTATCATAGCCGCCAGATTCAGGATTATTGTAGGAGTGAATTTGGTCAATACCGCCATCACTGTTTTTGTTGAAGAATAGGCTTTTATATCGCCATTGTTCAGCTTTGAGTTCTGGTTTAGGCCATACGCCACCACTGACGAGCATCTCATCACTCAATTGGAGAATATGCGGAATTGTCGTGTTGAGAGATTGAATATTTTCAGTCCCCTGGGCGAGTCCTGCAAGGCTACTCAATACACCGGTAGAGCTAAGGAGAGGCTCTTTAATCTCTAGAGCAAGGAGTTGGGTGCGTAACTCTAGGTTTTGCTCTAGCTTTTGCCTAACCGGAGGCTCGACAACCAAATAGGCAACAGAACCAATCGTTGCGATAAAGAAACACAGGTACAGTGTCAGGGCGAGAATGCTTTTTTTTCTGAGTGATGAGCGAATTTCCATAGATGTCTGTGAATCATTCCCTAATATCGATTTATCACAAATTGATTGGTAAGATGAGCGCAATCAACCAGCCCATTAACAAATGGTATTCTATTTTGAAACTACAAGACATCCTTTCTCTCCCAGAACTTGACGGTAAACTACTAAACCTAGCAAAAACTCAAGGCTTTGTAACAGCGATGGCTGCAGCGCCAAACGTATTAATGCCTCAAGAGTGGTTGCCATTCTTATGGGGTGGTGAAGAAACAGCGCCATTTACTGACGGTGAGCAATTAGAGCAATACATTGATGAGATTGTACAAATGTGGAACCAAACTCGTCCTGCGCTTCTAGAAGGATCTTGGCAGTGGCCTGAGGGATGCGCGCTAGATGAACAAGATATTGTAACAAGCCAGACCCGTGATTTCTGTGAAGGTGTATTACAAGGTTGGCAACTTGCTCGTGATGACTGGGAAACGCTAATGCCAGAGGACAGCGAAGATAATGCTCTGCTGGGCGGTGTTTTGCTTTCTCTTACGATGCTTTACGATCCAGAAACGACCATTGAAACGTTGGCAGAACAAGGCATGGAAGGCTTAGAACAGTTTGAAGAGATCTTCAATGCCATGCCAGTAATGCTATGTGGTCTTACTCAGCGCGGTGTTGCATTAGCTGAAGAGCAATAAGACACAACGCTGTCGACCATCAAGATTGAACCGCTGAATAGACAAAAGCTCTCTGGATGGAGAGCTTTTTTGATCATGTTAAAATCACATGTGGAATATATCGCGCCATATCTTGCGTGACTAAGCTAGTGTCTTCCCGAATCGAAATCCCAGCAGCTCTATCGTTGACTAGCCAGCTGCCAATTAACGTATGGCTTTGCCCAAACTTAGGTAATGGATGATACTGCTGGACGATATTGAATTTAGATTCATAAGGCCCTGCCGTTTTGAGTATGCGTTTCCCACCTTTGACGATCTCAATATTTGCGCCTTCTCGAGAGAATAGTGGTTTGATTACATAGTCTTTCAAACTGTTCGCTTTTGAATCGTTAGCAAAATAGGCAGGTAAAAGATTAGGATGATTCGGAAAGCGCTCCCACAATAACGGTAAAAGTGATTTGTTGGATAGAATCGACTTCCACATGGGTTCTAACCAATTCACTTTCGCGGTCGCTAGGTATTTCGCATATTCCTCTTCAAACATAAACTCCCACGGATAAAGCTTGAACATCCAACGAATCGCTCTGTCATCTGCATCCACGAACTGAGCATCTTCCGTCGCACCAATATCTTCGACATAAACAAACGCCGTCGCTAGCCCAGCTTCGCGCGCGCAATCTTCTAAATACTGGACAGTCCCTTTATCTTCTTCAGTGTACTTGCAGCAGCTAAAGTGAAGGGTTTGCCCGGGTTGATATTTGGCTATCTCGGAAAAACGCTCAATCAAAAAATCTTGAAGAATGTTGAATTGATCCGCGCTCTGGTGAATTAGACCTTTATTTACAACATCCTCTAACCACACCCACTGCCAAAAACCCGTTTCAAACAGGCTGGTCGGCGTATCCGCATTGTTCTCCAGTAACTTAGCTGGCGAAGTTCCGTTGTATGCAAAATCCAGACGCGAATAGAGCGAGGGTTCATTTCGGTGCCACGAAGAAGCGACCTGCTCCCACATAAATTCAGGGATCGCACATTGCGTCAGCAACCTCTCACTCCGAACTACTTCATCCACAATAGCCAAGCACATCTGATGCAGCTCTTCAGTGGGCGCTTCAATATCGTTCTCTATTTGCTCAAGCGTGAATTGATAGTAAGCACTCTCATCCCAATACGGTTGGTCATACATGGAATGGAAGCCAAAACCAAACTGGCGTGCTAACTCACGCCAGTTTTCTCGTTCTTGTATTTCTCGTCGAAACATAGTGCTTATTAACCGCCTCGGCTGACCGATACCGCTTTACCAAACCCGCCTCGAGACATCGCTCTACCAATAGTTCCACCACCACGTTTATTTAGGTTACTGGTCGCAACCTTCGTCGGCTGATTACGATAGGAACCAAAAAATTGTCCGGCACCATTATAGAATTTGGATTTATAGCGATACATTGGTTCAGAGTAATAGCTCTTGTTGTAACCTTTCAAACCGCTCAGTGCTCGACTGTAAAAGAAGCCCCCAAAGTGAGGCACATAAGCTCGGGAACTGGAACTGTAGTAACAATCGTCTTCGTAAAAATCATTTTCACATTCAAACTCATTGTTGTAGCGAGGGGCATTTCGTTCGGCGCGAGCCAAAGCTTCTTGATAAGCAATATCGCACTGCTCACTGAACTCTGGCGAGTTTGATTTGCATTCATCAGCGTCAGAAAAAATGTAGCCTTCGGTTTTCGATTCTTGTGTCGCAAAGAAGAAAATACCGCCAAAAGCAGCAAAGGGAATAATTTTCCCAAGCTTTAAACTTTTGTCCATGGAAGAACGTTTAACGTTAGAACTCCGCTTCATCGTTCCTCCTAGTACGTCATACAAGCGGCATTTAATACACCGACCGATATAGAAACAGCCGCTAATACAATACCGGCAGGCAGCTCATCTTTTTCGATACGCTCAGTCACTTTTGGAAGTAAAACAAAACGTACAATCGCAAATGCAATGATCTGCGCCAGCATTGCAACAACGCCCCATACCATAAAATCGACAATGTTGACTGAGTTTTTTGCAGCCCCCGAAATCGCAATACAATAACCAAGAAATGCGCCACTTAGTGCAATCGCTGCCGCTGTATTTTGCTTTTCTTTGATCAGGTGCCATTCATCGTAAGGCGTAAGCTTCACGTAGATGAACTTAAACGCCAAAACGAAAATAATTGAAACAGAAAAATAGAGTAAAAAGTTGGGAAAACCTGCTAACAGGTCGGCAATCATGTGCATTATTGTTCCTTGTGCATTTCTTTCCATGCAAAATCTTCAATACGTTCATCTGCAATGTAAAACAGCTTGGTACTCGGTGGTACTTCAGCATCTAAATCTGGGTTGAGTTGGATACCATGGCCAATGTCAAAAGCAATTAGCGTGGCATGATGACGCCTTTTGAGAAAAACGAAGAGACTCTCAACAGTAGTTACTGGCAGCCTTTCAGGATAAATGACCGAGTATTGAGTCATACCTCGTGTTGAAGCTAATAGCTCTTGGTGAAGTGCACTTGAGCCCGGATCTACCGCCGCTTTTGCCAGCATTTCCGCGCCAACTGCAGGTATGCATTCCGCTTTCGGACAATGTTGACTTAAAAGACGGCCTAACGCCTCATCTTTAAAGTAAGCGACCAAATGTGCGGAAGGATTCACAGAAGCGCAGTACAGCGCGGCTGACAGCGTAATATCGTCCGAGAGGTTATCAACAATAACGCAAGCGGCTTCCGCAATGTTGGCGTTTTTCATCTCTTGCGAATCCGTGTAGCTGGTCACTTTGATAAAACTGATCTCGCCTGGTAACGGGTTTTCTATTTCTGAACGGCTGCACAAAACAATCGGACGCTTCCCCTCTTCTTCATGTTGTAACATGCGAATAAGGTGCATCGTTCTCGATCCATTCCAACCCAACAATACAATATGGTTTTCCACTCTTACTCTCCGTTTTCCTAAAATACCCGCTCGCCAGTAATCCATCGCTGCTCCAGCGACACGTCCCAATAATGCAGCGAATAGGCTCAAGCCGCCTGGGATCACAAACAGTACAACAACCCATTTACCCAAATCTGTCACTGGAGAATGATCGCCATAACCCACCGTACTCGCCGTAACCATAAGGTAATAGATAAAGTTAGAGAAGCTGTCTGTTAATGCGGTTTCACCAGCGAGAACGAGCAGTCCCCATGAAAGGCTCACATACAAGCCACTAAAGATGAGAAGACTTCGGTTGCTCAATTTAAAAAGGTGTGAACTAAGCCACTTTTTAACTATTAACCACACCGCCATAAATTTATGACCTCGATATTCATTGATTACATCAATAGTAACTCATTGATAGTAAGACACAAAAAAACCAGCCATATTCGGCTGGTTTTTGAGATTTACTTTCAGTTACGCCTACTTTTTAAGCATTACCTTTCACTTGCATATTTAGCTGCTCAGCAAAGTCCAACATACGATTTAACGGAATGAGCGATTTAACACGCAATTCTTCATCAACAAAGATCTCGTGTTCTTCACCGCCTTCACTAAGCGCTTTCTCTATCGCTTTCAAACCGTTCATTGCCATCCAAGGGCAGTGTGCGCAGCTACGGCATGTTGCGCCAGCACCTGCGGTTGGAGCTTCGATAAGTTCTTTCTCTGGCACAAGTTGCTGCATTTTAAAGAAAATGCCTTTGTCTGTCGCAACGATCATTTGTTTGTGAGGAAGCGCTTTCGCTGCTTTGATCAGCTGACTCGTTGAGCCAACGGCATCGGCAAGTTCAACCACGCTTGCTGGTGACTCAGGATGAACCAAAATAGCCGCATCTGGATACACGCTCTTCATTTTGCGTAGCGCATCAGCAGAGAACTCATCATGAACCACACACTCACCTTGCCATAGCAGCATGTCTGCGCCAGTTTTATTAGCGATGTACGACCCTAGGTGACGGTCTGGTCCCCAGATGATTGGCTTGTCTTCAGCGTCTAAGTGTTCCACGATTTCAAGCGCAATGCTTGATGTAACGACCCAGTCGGCACGGGCTTTAACCGCTGCTGAGGTATTTGCATAAACCACAACCGTGTGATCAGGGTGAGCATCACAGAACTCACTGAACTTATCCGCTGGACAGCCAAGATCGAGCGAACATTCCGCTTCCAACGTTGGCATTAGAATTCGCTTTTCTGGTGTTAGGATTTTGGCCGACTCGCCCATAAAGCGAACACCGCCAATGATCAGTGTGCTTGCAGGATGACGATTACCAAACTTCGCCATTTCCAACGAGTCACCAACAAAACCACCCGTTTCTTCCGCTAGGGCTTGAATCTCAGGATCGGTATAGTAGTGTGCGATAAGTACCGCATCCTTTTCTTTTAGCAGCTTTTTAATGCGCTCAATGTAAGACGCTTTTTCTTCTTCGCTTAATGGAACTGGCTTCGGTGGGAATGGGTAAACAGTGTCGATTTTATCTAATATATGACTCATTGCTCTTGCTCTACGCAACTTCCTTTAATCCGAGTATTGTAACCTCGTTAATTTTCAAAAACCAACTTGTCGCGGGGATTTCTAGCTATCTAGCCGTATATCTTTGTTACAGGTAGCATTTCTGATTGAAAGGATCCGTTGCAAGATGGGGATAAAAGGCTCGATGCCATTCCTCTCGATTTATTCGATCACCACCGATAAAGAAACGGAAAAGAAAAAGGAAGCCGAAGCTTCCTTTTTAAAACATAACGTCTTACAGCTTAGAGCTGGCAAGTTTTGCAGATGCACTACCTGGGTATTCATCAACCACTTGTTGGTAGTACTTTTTCGCTTGAGCTGCATTGTTATTACGCTCAGCGATTTCACCTAACTTGAGCAAAGCATCGGCTCGCTTATTGGAGTCTTTATAAGACACCACCGCAGCAAAGCTCTTTACAGCATCTTTGTCCTGCTTCTTAGCGAAGTACAATTGGCCTAGCCAATAGTGAGAATTCGCTGAGTATGTGGAGTCAGGATAATCTTTCTGGAACTGCTGGAACGCTGCAATTGCGCCAGTGTAGTCACGTTTCTTGAGAATGAGGTCGACTGCATTTTGGTATGCCGTTTGCTCATCAACATTTGGTGTGTACTGACCACCTGTTTTAGCCGGTTTCGCATCTTGCGCAGGCGCGGATTTGATTTCTCCACGCACACGATCTAGCTCGACAAACAACTCTCGTTGACGTTGCAACATTTGCTTCATTTCGTAGCTATTTCGCTCTAATTGACCACGTAACTCACTGATCTCTTGTGACATTTGGTCAATTTGCTGTTGCATTTGGAGCTGAACGCGATTGCGGTTTTGTAGCAAGCGCTCTAGACGCTCTACTTCCGTTTCAGATGAACGGCTCTTAGAGACGGATGATGTGCTGTTGAGATCGGATACTGGAGCTGGTGCAGCGAACGCAAAGTTCGCTGCACTTGCCAGTAACGTAAGCGCAACAGCGCGCTTAGTGTTACTGAACATGAGGATTACCTCGAATTAGTATACTAGAACCGCGCGACGGTTCTTAGCGTAAACTTCATCTGATTGACCTAGAAGAAGTGGCTTCTCTTCACCGTAGCTAACGATTGAGATTTGGTCAGCTTGAACACCTAGTGCTTGCAGGTAGTTCGCTACTGCTTGTGCACGACGCTCACCAAGAGCGATGTTGTACTCAGGAGTACCACGCTCATCAGCGTGACCTTCGATAGTTACGTTAAGAGCTGGGTTCTTGCTTAAGTAAGAAGCATGAGCTGCAAGCATCTCTTCGTAATCTGCTGCAATTGTTGAGTTATCAAAAGCAAAGTAGATTGTTTGAGTTTCACGTAGCGCTTGCTCTTTTAGCTCTTGCTCTGTTAGCTGACCGCTTTGATCAATTGGCGTAGCTACTGTTGTTTCAACTGCGCCATTGTTGTTTGTTGCTGCACCAGTGTTAGAAGCAGCGTCGTCGCTTGAACTACACGCTGTAACAGCCATTACAGGAAGCGCGATTAGTAGCCCTTTTAGAACCTTGTTCAGTTGCATCTTATTTTCCTTTATTAATCAAACTTATTACTACAAAAACGGTGACCATGCAGGCGCTCTAACACGCCCATTTGTTGCCGGTAATCTAGCTTTGAATCGACCATCAATTGACACCATCGATAGTACGTTTTTCTTGTTGTAAATCGAGCTATACACAACCATGCCACCGTTTGGGGCAATACTAGGAGACTCATCAAGCAAGGTCTTAGTTAAGACTTGAAGAGCACCAGTTTCCAAATCTTGTTTCGCCAAGTTAAATCCTGCGTTACTGCGGTTCACCATTACTAGGAATCGCCCATCAGGAGTAATCTGGCCACCCAAATTTTGGCTGCCTTGCCAAGTCAAACGGTCAATAGAACCGCTGCCCAAATTTACTTGATAAATCTGTGGTTTACCACCCCTATCCGATGTGAAAATCAACGATTTTCCATCTGGATGCCAGAACGGTTCAGTATTATTTGATCTGCCACGCGTAATTTGCGTCAGCTTGCGAGTGTTAAGATCGAACGTATAAACATGAAGCGAGCCTGTCTTAGAGAGAACAATCGCTAACTTGTTGCCATCAGGCGAAAATCTTGGCGCACCATTATGACGTGGGTATGAAGTAATCTTCTCACGCTCACCGGTGTAGATGTTCATGATAAAGATTTCTGCTTGACCATTTTGGAAGCTAACATACGCAAGCTTTTTACCATCTGGCGACCATGCTGGTGACATTAATGGTTGCTTAGAACGTAAAACCAAGCGCTCGTTGTAACCATCGTAATCAGCCACACGAAGTTGGTAAGGGAAACGGTCTTTATCATTCACCACCACGTATGCAATACGGGTCATGAAGGCACCACGGTCACCCGTTAACTGCTCATACACCAAATCAGAGATGCGGTGAGCGTACTCACGCATGCGAGGGCCTTGAACGGTCGCGACCTTATTGAACAGCACATGATCTTTTGACAGTACTAATTCGCCATCGCTACCAAGCGCTTTACTTTTCCCGCCCGTTAGCTGGCCACGCACAATATCAACAAGTTGGTAGTTGATAACGTAATCACCTTGAGCATTTTGTTTGATTGAGCCAGTCAGCAGAGCATCTACACCTAAATTAGTCCAGGCATCAAAATTGACTTCTGATTCACTGAACGGAGTTTGTGGCATCTTGCTCGTTGGAACGGGGCTGAACTTACCACTGCGTTGCAAATCCGAGGCAATAACAGCAGAAATATCCGTTGGAAGCGCTTGAGTGCCCTCCCACTTAAACGGAACAACAGCAATTGGTCGTGCTGAATCAATACCATCGGTAATGACCAACTCTAATGCGGCATTCGCCACATTTGTCATACTGCTAAACAGTACAAACATTCCTAGTAAAAGGCGTCTAATCACGTCTTATTCCTTTTAGTCCAAAGCAACAGTTATGTTGATGTCTTTTAGTCTTTCGTTTACCGCAGCTTCTGAAGATTTAGGGAACGTCCCTACCTGAGCTATCGCTCGCTTCGCCGCTGCACATACTCGAGTATCGCCACTCAAAACGGTAACACCAGAGACCATCATATCAGTTCCTGTCGGAATCAATTTGATGTTTACCCTACACTCCTTTCCCAGCAAGTAGTCATCCTTAATCAACTTTTGCTGAATATTTTGAGTATAGATGGATGACATTCGAGAAAGTTCATCGTCAATAAATTGATTTCGAGCAGCACTATTTTTACTAACCTCATCCTCAAGACCCGCAAAAATATCATCTAACGCGGCTTCTTGAGCTTTACGCTCACGCTCGGCACGCTCAGCTGCTTCTCTCGCTTTACGCTCTCGCTCTGCCGCCTCTTTTGCCGCTTTCTCTTTTGCAATGCGCTCTTGTTCAGCTTTTTCAGCAGCTTCACGCTCACGACGTGCTTTTTCTTCCGCTTCTTTTGCTGCCTTCTCACGAGCTAGACGTTCTTGCTCAGCTTTTGCTATAGCCGCTTCTTTCGCTAAACGCTCCTGCTCAGCTTTACGCACAGCTTCTTCTTTTGCCTTACGCTCTTTCTCTAGCTTAGCAGCTCGCTCTTTTTCTTTGCGAACGCGTTCTTCTTCCTGCTTGCGCTCTTGCTCTTTTTTCTTACGTGCAGCTTCTGCTTCTCGTGCCGCTTGAGCATCTTTCGCTTGCTGTTCTTTCAACTTGCGAATTTGCTCTTCTTCAGCTTTACGGTTTTTTTCTAGCTGCTCTGCTTCGCGTCTCAATTTATCAAGACGCTCTTGTTCTTTTTTTGCTGCCTTTTCGCGTTGCTGGCGAATTTCTTTCGCTTGTTGCTGCACAAGTTTTGGATCGATGACAACAGCTTGAACCATTTGCCCTGTAGGCTCTGGTTTAGACATGTTGAAGTCCGTCCCCCAAAGCAGGGCTGCAACGAGAATTGCATGCAAACCAACCGATATTGCTATCGGTTTGGCGTATTGGTTGGGCTTCTTCTTGTGATCTTTCATAGATAATTGATGTCTATTCCCTGATATCGGTCATTAGACCTACCTTAGGGATACCAGCTCGACTTAGTTCATCCAGTAATAGAACAACATCGGCATATGGTGTTGCCGCGTCGCCACCTACCGCAACTGGTGAATCTGGCTTAACCTCTCGCTCCGCTTTCACTCGCACAATAACATCTTGCAACGACAAACCTCGCTGAACTTCTTCATCGTTTACGCTTAGGCCTAAATTACCCTCGCTATCAATTTCGATGATGATAAAACTACTGTCAGTTTCGCCAGCAAGGTCTTGCATAGATTCAGCGGTCGATGTTTTCGGAAGATCAACATCGACGCCTTGAGTCACAAATGGAGCGGTCGCCATAAAAATGATCAACAGTACGAGCATTACGTCAATGTACGGAACAACGTTGATCTCCGCTGTCATTTTTCGCTTTTTAGGTTGATAACCCGCCATGCTTTATTCCTTATCCGCGCTGTCTCGGCCAGCCATCGCTTGACGATGAAGGATGCTGTGGAATTCTTCAGAAAATGTTGCGTAAGTGTGCTCTAGTTTGCTCACTTTATTGCTTAGGCGGTTGTAGGCCATTACAGCCGGGATAGCCGCAAATAGACCCATCGCTGTCGCGATCAATGCCTCGGCGATACCCGGTGCAACCATAGACAACGTAGCTTGCTTTACTTCACCCAGCGCAATAAAGGCGTGCATGATCCCCCAAACGGTACCAAATAGGCCGATGTAAGGACTGATAGAACCGACTGTCGCTAAGAACGGTAAGCTTGTTTCTAGTTCATCAACCTCACGAGAGACAGCAACGCGCATTGCGCGGCCAGTGCCTTCCATGATGTACGCTGGTGAGTTTGCGTTGCTCTTACGTAGACGAGCAAACTCCGTGAAACCTGCGTAAAAAATTTCTTCTGTGCCTTCAATTTCGTCTTTACGCGCTTTTACTTTTTGGTAAAGCTGAGAAAGATCAGTACCCGACCAGAATTTGTCTTCAAACTGCTCTGCATTCTTTGACGCTTGAGAAAGCACTTTGCTGCGCTTGATGATCATTGCCCATGACACAATTGACATGCCAAGCAACGTCAGCATCACAAGCTTTACCAACAGACTGGCCTGAAGAAAGAGATCTAAAATGGAAATATCAGCAGTCACTATTTGTTAGCTCCGAATTTATAAAGGTTGGAATAGCTATTGGTTTCATTTTCTTATTATCGATACATGCTACCTTAACAGAGGCCTTGCACAATATCTTGCCTTGATCATTGACCAACTCTTGACAGAATTGCAGGGAAGCACGTTTTATTTCTGACACTCGGGTTAATACTGTCAAATGCTCGTCCAGCCTTGCCCCTTGGTTGAAATCAATATCCATGTGTCGGACAACAAAGCCGATATTTTGTTCCAGTAACACATGTTGAGAAATGCCTTTGGCACGTAACATTTCTGTCCGCGCGCGCTCAAAGAATTTTAGATAATTAGAATGATATACAACGCCGCCCGCATCGGTGTCTTCATAGTACACGGTGATCGGCCAGCGAAAGAGATTTGATGTGCCTTGCAAGGGAGTCCCAATATATTCAATTCTTTAAAGTAATTACTATAACTGAAGCGACAGCAATTGGTACCGAGCTAAGGGAATATTTTTGAAATTTGTAGAAAAAATAAAAGCTAGGCGAAATACCTAGCTTTTATTCGATGATTTAGTAACCGACTTTATTACAGCGTATTTCAGCCTAAAAGAAATAAAGTACCGTTAAATAAATTAAGATAGCTAACGAAAAATAGGGACTAAACAAAACTTGCCAGTACCAGTTTCTCGGTTTGAAGCCCACACCGTAAACCATGCTTGAACATACAGACCAAATCAGTGCCGGTGCGATGATTGAGTTAAAACCACCAATCGCTTGATGATAAGCTTCAGGATCCCACATCACCAATCCTACGTGCATAAAGCCAAGGATGAGAGATAAGACTCTTAACAGAGTCTTATCCATCGGAGCGTGAAGTTGCGCTACCTTATCAGCGAGATTACTCACTGTCTTTGTCCATCATTTCTGAGTGCTCTAACCAAAGAGCGTTGATGATACCGAATGCACAAGCAAGTAGTACACCTAGAATCCATGCGAAATACCACATAGTAAATGCTCCTTAGTAAAGTGAGTTTTTGTTGTCTTCAATGTACTGATCATCAAGGCGACCAAACATCTTGTAGTAAGTCCAAGACGTGTAACCAAGGATGATTGGTACCATAACAAACGCAACGCCTGTCATTAGGTTCAGAGTCAGTTCAGATGACGTTGCATCCCACATTGTTAAGCTGTGGCTTGGCATTAAGTCTGAAGGCATGATGAATGGGAACATCGCAAAACCTGCAGTAAAGATAACGCCAGCAACACCCAGACTTGAAGTAATGAACGAAATCGCACATTTTTCAAGACGAGATGCCAATACGGCAAGAAGCGGCATTGCAACACCTAGTACAGGAGCAGCCCATAGTAGTGGGTAGTTTTCAAAATTCTTCATCCACGCACCAGCTTCACGGATTACCTCTTTGTTTAGAGGGTTAGAAGCTGCATTAGTGTCGATACCGCCAACAATGACGTAACCATCGATATTTTGGATCCAGAAACCAGCCGCTACAAACGCTGCAACCGTCAGTAAACCTGCCAACTGAGCAACGTTGCGAGCACGCATATGCACTTCGCCCGTTGTTTTCATTTGTAGCCAAGTCGAACCTTGCATCAAAATCATGAACAAGCTAACTAGGCCACACAGCAGTGCAAATGGGTTTAGAAGACCAAAGAATGAGCCATAGTATGTTGGCATCAAGAACTCACTCAATTGGAATGGTACACCCTGTAGTAGGTTGCCAAACGCTACACCAAAGATGATTGGTGGAACAAAACCACTGATTGAGATACAGATATCCCAGGTATTGCGCCATTTTGGATCTTCAATTTTAGAGCGGTAGTCTAGGCCCAGAGGACGAAGCCATAGCGCTGCTAGTGTCAAAATCATCGCTAAGTAGAAGCCTGAAAATGACGTTGCGTAAACCAAAGGCCAAGCTGCGAACAGTGCACCACCAGCAGTGATAAGCCAAACTTGGTTACCATCCCAGTGAGGGGCAATTGAGTTAATCATGACGCGACGTTGCGTGTCGTTTTTACCGATAATAGGTACAAGCGCGCCTACACCCATATCGAAACCGTCTGTTACTGCAAAACCAACTAGTAGAACACCGATTAGTACCCACCAGATGAGTCGCAAGATTTCGTAATCAAACATCTTGTTATCTCCTTACCTTACGCTTCTACTTGGCGACTAACTTTGTCTTCAACAGAGTCAGCATTTTGCTCGAAGTGGTAGCGACCCGTTTTCAGGCTACTTGGGCCTTTACGAGCGAATTTCAACATGAGGTAAACTTCTGCAATCAGGAATACCGTGTATAGCGCCAGAATTGCGAATAGTGAAGTCCAGATTTCGCCAGCAGTTAGTGCAGAAGCTGCAACGTGCACTGGTAAAATTTCACCAACAGCCCATGGCTGACGACCGTACTCAGCGACGAACCAACCCGCTTCAATCGCAATCCACGGTAGTGGGATGCTGAATAGTGCAGCTTTAAGAATCCATTGTTTCTGTTCGATCTTCTGACGACACGTTTGAATAAATGCCGCACCGAAAACGAATAGCATGATGAAACCACAAGCAACCATGATACGGAATGACCAGAATAGCGGCCATACTGTTGGGATTGAGTCATCCGCAGCAGCTTGGATTTGCTCTTCTGTCGCATCAACAACATTGTCTGTGTAGCGTTTTAGAAGTAGACCGTAACCTAGGTCACCCTTCACTTCATCAAACGCAGTCATGTTTTCTTCTGACTTGTCGCCCGCACGAAGCTTCTCAAGAAGTTCATAAGCGTACATACCGTCACGAATACGATCGACGTGCTCATCACGTAGGTCACGAAGACCTGTTACTTGCTCATCAAAAGAACGTGTCGCGATGATACCCATTACGTAAGGGATCTTGATTGCGTAATCTGTGTGCATGGTTTCTTGGTTAGGAACACCAAACAACGTAAACGCTGCTGGAGCTGGTTCTGTGTGCCACTCTGCTTCAATTGCAGCAAGCTTCACTTTTTGAACTTCACCAAGCTCGTAGCCAGATTCATCGCCAAGAACGATGGTAGATAAGATAGCCGCAATACCGAAAGAAGCAGCGATAGCAAATGAACGACGAGCAAACGCAATGTCACGACCTTTTAATAGGTAGTATGAACTGATGCCTAGAATAAACATTGCGCCACAAGTGTAACCAGAAGCAACCGTATGCACGAACTTAACCTGAGCAACTGGGTTTAGTACAACTTCAGAGAAGCTTACCATTTCCATTCGCATGGTTTCGAAGTTGAAGTCCGCGCCTACTGGGTTTTGCATCCAGCCGTTTGCGATAAGAATCCAAAGTGCAGAGAAGTTAGAGCCCAGCGCCACAAGCCAAGTAACCGCTAAGTGTTGACGTTTAGATAGACGATCCCACCCGAAGAAGAATAGACCAACAAAAGTTGACTCCAGGAAGAATGCGACAAGGGCTTCGATCGCTAGCGGCGCACCGAAGATGTCACCTACATAGTGGGAGTAGTAAGACCAGTTCGTACCAAACTGGAATTCCATGGTAAGGCCTGTCGCCACACCAAGTGCAAAGTTAATACCGAATAGCTTACCCCAGAACTTGGTCATGTCCTTGTAGATTTGCTTGTTCGTCATTACGTACATCGATTCCATAATGGCCAGAAGGAAGGCCATACCAAGGGTCAATGGTACGAATAGGAAGTGATACATCGCTGTCAGTGCAAACTGCAACCGCGATAGATCAACTACGTCAATCATGGTAACTCCTATGTGTCGGCTGAATGACACTCTCTACATATTGCAATCCATATTCAAGTGTTATTTACACTTGAAAAATGTTGAATTATCACAACTCATTGTTGCAAAAATGTGCTTCATTGGTTAGTTAATTGTTAAGCATCAGCTAATATAGCTAGGGCTAATATTACTTGTAAAAACAGATTGTTTCAAAAGGTTTATAGCCGGAATGCGCTTTGATATACATCAATGTTTATGCGCGGAATTTGCACAAAAATCCATCACATTGATCCAGATCAACCAGTATTAGATACGGATGTTAAGAGAGAGTAATCAGGAGAGAAATTAACCAGTTGCGAGCAAACATAGAGTTAACAATCAATGCTTTTTACTTACTAAACTGGTATGAGAAGAAATTCAAAAAATGTGAGTTTGGTCAACTTTAATGAAGCGCTGGGCAGCAAAGGCCCAGCGCGGGAATCTTATTTTTCAATTCCGAAATGCAAATACGCACGATCTGTCGCGATTCTTCCACGTGGAGTGCGTTGTAAATAACCTTGCTGAATAAGATAAGGCTCAAGAACGTCTTCGATAGTATCCTTTTCTTCACCAATCGCTGCCGCCATGTTATCGAGTCCTACCGGACCACCACCAAATTTCTCCATAATTGCGAGTAGCAGTTTGCGGTCCATATAATCGAAACCTTCGGCGTCCACATCAAGCATATTCAGCGCTTTGTCGGCAACCTCTGCACAAATGTGACCATTTCCTTTCACTTCCGCATAATCGCGAACACGACGTAGTAGACGGTTAGCAATACGTGGTGTGCCACGTGCACGTCTTGCCACTTCCAAGGCACCTTCAGGTTCCATTGACAAACCTAAACAATCCGCGCTGCGCTGCACAATATCTTGGAGGTCTTTTATCTTATAAAACTCAAGGCGCTGAGTAATACCAAAGCGGTCGCGCAATGGTGACGTTAAAGAGCCCGCTCGGGTCGTCGCACCAATTAACGTAAATGGTGGTAAATCGATCTTAATAGAACGAGCGGCCGGACCTTCACCGATCATAATATCCAGTTGATAATCTTCCATCGCCGGATACAGCACCTCTTCAACCATCGGGCTCAAGCGGTGAATCTCATCGATGAACAACACATCGTTTTCTTCTAGGTTAGTTAACAGCGCGGCCAAATCCCCTGCTTTCTCAAGTACAGGGCCCGAAGTGGTGCGAATGTTCACTTCCATTTCATTGGCAACGATATTCGCAAGTGTGGTTTTACCCAAACCTGGAGGACCAAAAATCAAAAGGTGATCAAGTGCTTCGCTACGTAACTGAGCAGCTTTAATGAAGATCTCCATTTGGTCACGGACATGGTCCTGACCTTGGTAATCCGCTAATTTTTTTGGTCGAATAGCACGGTCAATGACATCTTCATCACGAAAGGCAGGGTTTTCTGGCGCGATTAAACGATCGGCTTCAATCATCTTTTTACCTTGAAAAATGGTTACCTGAGAGAATAATGCCGCTCGTTTAACAGCAAGTGGCATATTTCTGTATCTCGTCATCCTGTACAGCGACGAAGGAGCGTGATACAGGATCTTCTATCCGAGCGGTTTATGGTCAAATTGTTTCATTAACCGCTCAGCGTGCTGCTATTAGATTCCCGATCTCGCTAGGCTCGCTGGAATGACACAAAAAATATCGTTAAGCGATTGGCATTAACCTTAGAGAATGAGTTATCTTGAACAAATGCTCACTGTGAAACCAGCGTTACACCATTGATTTTAGAGCTTCACGGATCATTTGCTCACTGCTCATGTCCGGTTTAGCGATCTGAGACACCACTTTCGACGCTTGAGTCGGCTTGTAACCCAAAGCTAGAAGCGCGCTAATTGCCTCTTCTTCCGCGTTGTTGGATGTCGCACCAGAATCCGCAGGAGCAGCATCCGTAAATGGTGTAAATAGATCGCCAGCGCCCCACCCTTTCAAGCGGTCTTTCATTTCAACAACCAATCGCTCTGCGGTTTTCTTGCCAACGCCTGGAAGCTTAACCAGCGTAGAAACGTCTTCATGTTCCACACAAGTAACAAATTGCGTTGCTGTCATACCAGAGAGAATACCAAGACCGAGTTTAGGACCAACGCCATTGGCTTTGATCACTTCACGGAAAAGTGCTCGTTCTTTTACTGTGTTGAAACCGTATAGCAATTGTGCATCTTCACGGACGACAAAGTGAGTATAAATAATGGCTTCTTCGCCAACATTTGGCAGCTCGTAAAAACAGCTCATTGGCATCTGGACTTCATAACCAATGCCATTAACTTCAATTAATACTTCAGGTGGTTGTTTTTCAATCAGTGTGCCACGAAGACGTCCAATCACTATAAATACTCTTTGGAAATGAATTTGCGACAGGATAATAAAGAACTGGATAGACATCCAGTTAATTTTATCGGTAGCGCCCTTTTCTGGCACTGGTTGCTTTGCCCGCTAAGGCAACGAGGGTTTTGTTCGTATTGGCATGACAAATCGCCACACCTAAAGCATCGGCTGCATCCGCTTGAGGCTTGGCGGGCAGTTTAAGCATCTGCTGAACCATATGCTGAACTTGCGCTTTGTCCGCACCACCAGTACCTACTACAGCTTGCTTAATAAGACGCGCGGCGTATTCGTATACCGGCAACTCTGCATTCACCGCAGCAACAATTGCACTGCCACGAGCCTGGCCAAGCTTTAATGCTGAATCCGCATTTTTAGCCATAAACACTTGCTCAATCGCAAATACGTCCGGTTGAAACTGGGTAATGATTTCCGTGACGCCAGCGTAAATCTGCTTAAGACGGCCCGGAAGTTCTTTTTCTGAAGTACGAATACAGCCACTACCAAGGTATTGCAAATGGCGTCCATTTTGACGAATGACCCCATAACCGGTAATGCGTGAACCTGGGTCAATGCCCAAAATAATTGACATGAATGTTCCTAAAAATGAGGCCGAATGCGACCTCAATTTCTTATTATCACTTTCTAATTTCGGAGCGAATACCGCTCACTGCACATTGAGTTTACTCTAGAGAGGCCGCAACGTCGTCAGAGATGTCACCGTTGTGATAAACCTCCTGAACATCGTCCAGATCTTCTAAAGCGTCAATCAAACGAAGCAGTTTTGGCGCAGTGTCCACATCCAGTTCTGCTTTCGTTGAAGGGATAAGCGACACTTCGGCGTTTTCCGCCTCAAAACCTGCAGCATCAAGGGCATCTTTTACGAGTCCAAAATCGCTTGGCGCGGTGTAAACATCAATCGAGCCATCTTCTGATGTTTCGATGTCATCAGCGCCACTTTCTAACGCCACTTCCATCACCACATCTTCATCTAAACCTGGGGCGTATGAGATCACGCCTTTCTTGTCGAAAAGATAGTTTACACTACCATCCGTACCCAGATTGCCTCCTGACTTCGAGAACGCATGGCGTACGCCAGATACTGTGCGATTTCGGTTATCCGTCATACATTCGACCATGACCGCAGTGCCACCCGGACCATAACCTTCATAGATTACGGTTTCCATATTGTCATCGCCTTCACCACCAGCACCTCGGCTGACAGCGCGGTTGACAGTGTCACGCGTCATGTTGTTAGACAACGCTTTATCAATTGCAGCTCGCAAACGTGGGTTATTTTCTGGCTCACCGCCTCCCTCTTTTGCCGCAACAACGATTTCACGGATTAATTTGGTAAAGATTTTGCCGCGCTTCGCATCTTGCGCTGCTTTACGGTGACGAATATTCGCCCATTTACTATGACCTGCCATAATTCACCTTTTAATGTATTTTGACGCTTAATAGCAAACATGAGCTAAAAAGCGTTGCTTGGGAAATTGCTTTGGAAGTTTCTTGGGTTTATTTAAACAAAAACTCCCGCAGTTGCGGGAGTTTTCTTCAAATGTTGTGCGCTTATTCTGCGTCTTTTTCTTTCGCTGCAGTCACTGCGATTGCTAGCTCTTCTAGCGCTGCTGGGTTCGCAATGCTTGGTGCGTCTGTTAGTAGACACGCCGCTGCTGTTGTTTTAGGGAACGCGATAACATCACGGATGTTCTCGGTACCACATAGCAGCATCACTAGACGGTCAAGACCGAATGCAAGACCAGCGTGTGGAGGCGTACCGAATTTCAGTGCATCAAGCAGGAAGCCGAACTTAAGCTGTTGCTCTTCAGGTGTGATGCCTAGAATATCAAATACGGCTTCTTGCATATCTGCGTTGTGGATACGGACAGAACCGCCGCCAACTTCGTAGCCATTTAGAACCATATCATAAGCGTTAGAGTTTGCCGCAGCTGGGTTCGCTTTTAGCTCTTCCGCAGTCACACCTAGAGGTGACGTGAATGGGTGGTGCATCGCGTGTAGGTTGCCTTCGTCATCTTCTTCGAACATTGGGAAGTCAACAACCCATAGTGGAGCCCATGCAGATTCGTCAGTTAGCTCTAGATCTTTACCTAGTTTCAAACGTAGCGCGCCCATTGCTTCTGCAACGATACCCGCTTTATCAGCGCCAAATAGGATGATATCGCCAGATTCCGCTTGAGTGCGATCTAGGATGCCGTTGATCACATCTTCGTTTAGGAACTTAGCTACTGGAGACTGGATACCTTCCATGCCTGCTGCACGGTCGTTAATCTTCATCCATGCTAGACCTTTCGCACCGTAGATACCAACGAATTCACCGTAGCCATCAATTTGCTTACGAGTCAAAGATGCACCACCTGGAACGCGAATAACGGCAACGCGACCTTTCTCATCGTTTGCTGGGCCAGAGAATACTTTGAACTCAACGTCTTTCATTAGGTCAGCAACGTCTACTAGCTCTAGTGGGTTACGTAGGTCTGGCTTGTCAGAACCGAAACGGCGAATCGCTTCGCTGAATGGCATTACTGGGAACTGGCCTAGGTCTACGTTTAGTAGCTCTTGCCACATATCGCGAACCATGTTTTCCGTCACTTCACGTACTTGCTCAGCCGTCATGAAAGACGTTTCGATATCGATTTGAGTGAATTCTGGTTGACGGTCAGCGCGTAAGTCTTCATCACGGAAACACTTAACGATTTGGTAGTAACGGTCAAAACCAGACATCATTAGCAGCTGTTTGAATAGCTGTGGAGACTGAGGAAGCGCGTAGAAGCTGCCTTTGTGAACACGGCTAGGTACTAGGTAGTCACGCGCACCTTCTGGTGTCGCTTTCGTTAGTACTGGAGTTTCAATGTCTAGGAAGCCGTTGTCATCTAGGAAACGACGAACAAAGCTAGACGCTTTAGCACGTAGCTTGATGCGATCACTCATTTCAGGACGACGTAGATCTAAGTAACGGTACTTCAGACGTTGCTCTTCAGAGTTCTTTTGGTTGAAGTCTAGAGGCAAAACGTCACTGCGGTTGATGATTTCAAGACCTGTCGCAAGGATCTCAACTTCACCTGTTGCCATGTCTTTGTTTGCTTGGCTTTCTGGACGAACGCGTACTTCACCCGTTAGTTTGATACAGAATTCATTACGAAGTGTGTTAGCCACTTCATACGCATCCGCCATATCTGGATCAACAACTACCTGAACGATACCTTCGCGATCTCGCATATCAATAAAAATAAGACCGCCTAAATCACGACGACGGTTAACCCAGCCGCAAAGTTCTACAGTTTGTCCTGCAAGGGACTTGTTCAGGTGACCACAGTAATGGGTACGCATAATGAAATTCCCAATCTCTCAAATGTTGTTAACTACGCTCTGTCAGCCTCATTGCCAAGCAGAGTAAAGATTCAGTTATACGCTGAATGTCCACGAAAATCGACTACTCAACATACAATTAAGTGTGTTTTATCATTCACTGGTGCTTTTTAGTACAACAAATGTTCAAAAGCGCACCAAAGCGAAAAAATTGGTGGGGATTATAGCGTGAAATTACCTATTTCAGCAAAACTCTCGTAAAGTATTCACACGAGTAGCAAGCAGTAAAGAATAATGGATAACTTACCTCTTCGACTTGGATTGACAATGTGGTCGCATAATCAATGGCAGCAAAGCTTTTACGGCAGCGGGACAAAGCCCGCTGAACGTTTAGAAAAGTATGCACAGGTGTTCCATACCGTAGAAGGCAACACGACATTTTATGCCACGCCGACGCTCAACACGGTGCAAAACTGGAGAGCAGCAACCCACGATGATTTTCGCTTTACTTTCAAACTTCCTAAAGCCATCACTCATGAGCAAATGCTAAGAGGTTGCAGCGAACAACTGAGAGACTTCATGAAAATCATGGAGCCGTTGCATGACCGTGTGGGGCAATGGACAATTCAATTGCCAGCCGCTTTTGGTCCTGAGCACCTTGATCGATTGAAAAAGTTCTGTGCGAGCTTTCCACCTAACTTCCCTCTTGGTGTTGAGGTTCGTCATATGGCATTTTTCTCCAAAGGTGAAGAAGAGCGAGCGCTTAACCAATGGTTAGTAGAAAATAACATTGACCGCATTATTATGGATAGCCGCCCTGTCTTTGCCGCTAAGCCAAACAATGAAGCGATCATTGATGCGCAAATGAAAAAACCAAGAGTACCAGTCCACGCCATTGCTACCGCTTCACACCCTTTGATTCGCTTTATTGGTCATCCAGAAGAACAGCAAAATTACGAGTTTTTTACACCATGGCTCAGCAAGTTGCCGCAATGGATTGCAGAAGGTAAACAGCCGTATGTCATGATCCATACTGCGGACAATATAATTGCGCCGGAGTTGGCAGCCAATCTGTATAAAGACATACAAAAGCGTATAACACTTCCTGACTTAGCCTCTTTCCCGGCTGACGATGGCAACTCGCAGTTGCAGATGTTCTAACGCAACACATGACAGAGGCGTGAAATTCCCATAAAATACGCGCCTTTTTTGGTGCCTGACGTTTTCAGGCGGCTTGTATGCAGAGACTTGGTTATGAACCCTAAGAGCAATCCAGATACTATTTTTTCGGCTCCAATCGATAAAATTGGGGATTTCACGTTCGATGAACGCGTAGCGGAAGTATTTCCTGACATGATTCAACGATCGGTGCCGGGTTACAGCAACATTATTTCTGCAATTGGTATGCTGGCAGAACGTTTTGTAAAACCTCACTCAAACATCTACGACCTAGGTTGCTCTTTGGGTGCTGCTACGCTGTCTATGCGTCGCCATATCAAACAAGAAGGCTGTAAGATCATTGCGGTCGACAATTCACCTGCAATGGTTGAGCGTTGCAAATTACATGTAAACGCGTACCGAAGCGATACTCCTGTAGATGTGGTTGAAGCGGATATTCGTAATATCGATATTGAAAACGCATCAGTTGTCGTACTGAACTTTACTCTGCAATTTCTTTCTCCAGACGATCGTTACGCCCTGCTTGAACGAATCTATGCAGGTCTGCGTCCAGGCGGAATTTTGATTTTGTCGGAGAAATTCGTCTTCGAAGATGAAGTGTCAAACGAGCTGTTAATTGACCTTCACCACGACTTTAAACGTGCAAATGGTTATAGCGAACTAGAAATCAGCCAAAAGCGCAGCGCGATAGAAAACGTAATGCGCCCAGATTCAAAGAAAGAGCATAAAGAGCGTTTCGCTAAAATTGGCTTTTCTAGCTACGATGTTTGGTTCCAATGCTTTAACTTTGGCTCTATGTTCGCAATTAAATAAACCTTGCATATATATGCCCTGAATCACGCCGATTTAGGCTGTTATTTAATAATTTTAATACCATCAACTCAGCGATTAACTAACTATGTTTAACTTTGCAAACTTCTACCAATTGATTGCCCAAGACACACGTCTTCAACCTTGGCTCAATGTGCTACCACAACAGCTAACGGATTGGCAAAATGCAGAGCACGGTGACTTTGGTCGCTGGTTGAAAGCACTGAACAAGATTCCAGAAGGCTCACCGGATCAAATTGACATCAAGAACTCAGTGACCATCAGCAACGACACTCCTTTCCATGAAGGTGAGCTGAAGAAATTAGAGAACTTACTTCGTACATTCCACCCATGGCGCAAAGGGCCATACCACGTACACGGCATTCATATTGATACTGAGTGGCGCAGTGACTGGAAATGGGACCGTGTGCTTCCGCATATTTCTCCATTAAAGAACCGCAGCGTACTCGATGTTGGTTGTGGTAACGGCTACCACATGTGGCGCATGCTGGGTGAAGGTGCACGCTTAACCGTCGGTATCGATCCATCTCACCTGTTCCTAATTCAGTTCGAAGCAATTCGTAAACTAATGGGAGATGACCAACGTGCGCACCTACTGCCGTTGGGTATTGAACAACTACCTAAGTTAGAAGCGTTCGACACGGTATTCAGCATGGGCGTGCTTTACCACCGTCGCTCTCCACTGGATCACTTGGTGCAGCTAAAAGATCAATTAGTGTCTGGTGGTGAACTCGTACTAGAAACACTAGTGATTGAAGGTGATGAGAATGCAGTGTTGGTTCCAACTTCTCGTTACGCACAAATGCGTAATGTCTATTTCTTCCCTTCAGCAAAAGCGCTGAAAGTGTGGTTAGAGTTGGTAGGATTTGAAGATGTGCGCATCGTTGATGAAAACGTCACTTCAGTTGATGAACAACGTACCACAGATTGGATGACGCATAACTCTCTACCAGACTATCTAGATCCGAACGACCCAAGCAAGACTGTAGAAGGTTACCCTGCCCCTCGCCGCGCGGTTCTTGTCGCTCGCAAACCATAATTCGCTGAGATTCCTGACATTGTCTTAACTCATTTTACGAGTTAAGACATTACCCTCTTTCCTCGTACTGAGCGTGTTTGTTTTTCGAGTCCATTTGTTACATCAAAACATAAGCACGCTCTAAATAAGGATGCGCTTTTATGTCCTTGATTTTTAGCTTTTCATCACTATTCCTCAAACAATAAGTAATAGAGAAACATTCTTACTTGTGAGGCTTTATCGATATGAGCTAAACTCCTAAAAAATAAACAACTTAATCCAATCCCAAGGTTTTCAATGTTATTACGATTGACCCCGATTGTTGCCATCGCCTTACTATCTGGATGCTCACTAACCAAAGGCGAACAGTACCACCAAGAAACGTTAGCGGCTATTCAAACTTCAGAAGCGAATGTCAATAATCGCATTACTAACTTAGAGCTTCAGCTCAGCAACCAATCGGACTATATCGACAGCCTTGAAGAACAAGTCGATAAACTACAGGTTGAACTTTTGACATTTCGCGATGAAGCAATGGCAGAAGTGAAAAAGCCAAAAGAGCCGATTATTGTCCAATCTCCTGCTCCTGTGGAACCAACACCAACTCATGATATTGTCCTTGGCTCAATTGAAAAGGTCACTATCGACTCCATTAAGCAGACTTTTGATGCACGTGTCGACACCGGTGCCGCAACCTCATCTTTAAATGCAGTTGATATTGAAGAGTTCGAAAGAAACGGCAAAAACTGGGTTCGATTCCACCTGGCAGATACCAGTAAATCTGAAGAAGAAAAAAATACTTGGATCGAAGCGCCAGTCATTCGTTACGTAAAAATTCGCCAAGTTACCAGTGAAGAACTAGAACGTCGCGCTGTAGTCGAACTTTGGGTGCGCGTTGGAAAAATTCATGAAAAAGCGCAATTTACGTTGGCAGATCGCTCGCATATGAACCATCCTATTTTACTGGGTAGAGAATTTATGCGCGACATCGCACTTGTCGATGTAAGTCGTACCTATATCCAAACGGACGAAGATAAAAAATAATAAGGTAGATTATGACGTCAAAAATACCGTTTTACCTTTCAATCATCTTATTGGTGATTGCGGGCATTGCTTTGAGTGTTTTCAGACATGAAAACTACGGCGTGCCTTGGACACCAGGCGAAACTCGTCAGGTATGGGATGTAGAGGCACGTATTGAGTTCAATGCTAACGGCAATGAAGTCAAAGCTTCACTCGCAGCACCTCATACACAAAGTGGTTATACGCTTATCGGTGAATCCGCTTCCTCTTCTGGTTATGGCGTTTCCTACATTAATTCTGATTCTGGACGTCGTGCCGAGTGGTCAATTCGTCAGGCCAAAGGTCCTCAAACCATTTACTACAAAGCGCAGTTCTTAGTGGACCCTCAGGCTAAAGTTACGCCTCTACCACCAACTGAAGACATTACGCCACCAACGCTATCAGCGCCACAAGCCGCGGCGGCAAATGCCCTTGTAGAGCGTGCGATGAGTCGCTCTGCCGACAATGTGACCTTTACTCGTGAGCTCATCAAAGCGCTTAATGACCCAGACAGTCAAAATTCATCGCTACTACTGAATGACTTCAGCCGTACTGATGCACTACATAATATTTTGCTTACCGCAGGTATACAGAGTAAAACAGTCGGTGTTATCGAACTAGAAGATGGACGTCGACGCCAAACCATTCAACCAATGGTTCAGGTTTGGTCGGGTAAAGATTGGGTACTGTTCTCACCAAATTCCGAACAGAAAGCCGTGAAACCAAACTTATTAGTTTGGGATGAGTCGAATGTATCCCTGCTTGATCTTGTTGGTGGTAAAAATAGCCAAGTTCATTTCTCAATGATCAAGCAAGAAATGACTCCACAGCAAGCGACGAACAACAAGATAGAAGCTGATGGGCTGCTGAATATTTCAATTCATAGCTTGCCTCTTGAAGAACAAGCAATGTTTAAGACCATCATGCTGATCCCTATCGGTGCCCTTATCGTGGTGTTCTTGCGTGTGATTATCGGTCTAAAAACATCCGGTACTTTCATGCCAGTACTGATTGCTGTTGCATTTGTTCAAACCCAGCTATTAACGGGTATTGTCGGTTTCTTACTGATCGTTGGCACAGGCTTGATTATTCGAAGTTACTTATCGAGGTTGAACTTACTGCTTGTAGCACGGATATCAGCGGTCATTATTACCGTTATTATGATCATTTCGGTGTTCACAGTAGTCGCATTTAAGATGGGCTTAACGGAAGGCTTAACAATTACGTTCTTCCCGATGATCATCTTGTCTTGGACAATTGAACGTATGTCTATCCTATGGGAAGAAGAAGGCGCGAAAGAAGTTGCTCTGCAAGGTGGGGGCTCACTGCTCACCGCAGTATTGGTTTACTTAGCGATGACGAACTCATACATTCAGCACCTAACCTTTAATTTCATTGGTCTACAGTTGATTGTTCTGGCCGGTATTCTATTGCTAGGTACTTATACAGGTTACCGTCTAACTGAGTTACGTCGTTTCAAACCACTAGCGGAGGACTAAACGATGTTCGAAAGTTTTACTTCGCCAGCTAAGCTTCGCCATAAAGGCATTATGGGGATGAACAAACGTAACCACAGTTATATCGGCCGTTACAATGATCGTTCTAAATACCCATTAGTTGATGACAAGCTCAAGACTAAAATTATTGCGCAGGCAGCAGGGGCGACAGTCCCTGCCCTGATCGGCGTTATTCATAACCAAGCAGAAGTAAAGACAATCCATAGAATGGTGCAAGATTGGCCTGGTTTTGTTATCAAGCCCGCTCAAGGTAGTGGTGGTAAGGGTATTTTGGTTATTACCTCGCATAAAGATGGGGTCTATACCAAACCTTCCGGCTCTACAATTGGTAAGGACGAAGTTGAACGTCATATCAGTAATGCGCTTGCTGGCCTTTTCTCTCTTGGTGGTAAAAACGACGTCGCAGTCGTTGAGAACCTGATTAAGTTTGATGATTGTTTCGATGGCTTCAGTTATGAAGGTGTGCCTGATGTTCGAATCATCGTATTTAAAGGCTACCCTGTTATGGCAATGATGCGCTGTTCTACGGCGGCGTCGGACGGTAAAGCAAACCTCCACCAAGGCGCTGTGGGCGTGGGCATTGATATCGCCACAGGTAAAGCAATCCGAGCGGTGCAATTCGACCATCCAGTCACCCACCATCCGGATACAGGCAAAGACCTTTCTACCCTCCAAGTCCCGCACTGGGAGCGCTTGCTTGAGCTTGCGTCTAGTGCGTGGGAGATGACAGGGTTGGGGTACATGGGCACGGATATGGTGTTAGATAAAGAAGAAGGACCTATGGTTTTAGAGCTCAACGCTCGTCCTGGCTTGGCAATCCAAATCGCCAATGGTGCAGGCTTGCTTCCTCGTTTGAAACACATAGAGAGACTCGGCACACCTGCCGAGTATCCAAAGCCGATTGAACGTGTCGCCTACGCAGCAGAGCAGTTTGGGGTAAAACCACAGTTCTAATCGCCAATCACAATATCATTCGCCAGTAATTGTTCTGATTGCTGGCGTTTTTGTTTCCGTTTCCAAAACCGTCTACCTACTCATCTTATTAAACAAACCCATCTCACCTATAACTTGAATCAATGATCGAGCTAACAGAATCAACATAGATCGTTTCTTTTCTCCTTTAACTTTTGAGTATGATGAGGTCTCCCCTTACTCAACTTGAGAGGTTGAGAAATGCTAACAAAAGAAACAGATAACGATGAACCAGAGCTTGAAGAACAAGAGAGCTTAGACCAGCATTTACAACGCTTGTCTGAGCTTTCTGTCCAAGCACTTGAAGAGCTTGCTGAAATGATCGATATCAGAGACGACATTTCAGAGGAATAAAACTTAGCCTCCCCGCTAAGTTCTATTAATAAGCCGAGACTGTCGTCCTACAGTCTCGGCTTATTTTATACGCTTTGAAGCCTCCCTCTAACAAATACAAAAACGCCCGCAATAAATGCGGGCGTTTTGCTAGATTCGAAGTTTACGATTCAAACTCTTCGATCATCTCTTGCGCTTCGGTCTTAGGCTTATCTGTTTGACCAAAACCACGTAGACCAACTACGTGTACGTGCTCATGGTCTTTAAACACCTTACGCACCAACTTGTAGGTAGTACCTTTCTCTGGGCTGATGTTTTCTGGTGCCGCGATAAGAAGTTGCATATCCAGACGGTCACACAATTCGAACAATGTCGCGATCGATTTCGCATCCAGACGCGCTGCTTCATCCAAGAAGAGTAAACGACAAGGCACAATGTCTTTGCTGCGTAGACGACGAGACTCTTCTTCCCAGCTTTGCACTACCATCAGTAGGATTGACTGACCGGTACCGATCGCTTCACCTGTTGATAGTGCGCCAGACTCAGCCTGTAGCCAGCCATCTGTACCACGGTTCACTTCTACACTTAGCTCTAGGTAGTTACGGTAATCCAGTAGCTCTTCACCCAGAACCTGAGGAGAACGTTGACCCATATCGATATGTGGGTTCACACGTTGGAACAGTTTCGCCATTGCTTCAGAGAAGGTAAAGCGAGTCGATTCGAACAGATCTTTATGCTGCTCTTGTTGTGTCGCTAGACCGTTCAGTAGCACTTCGTGACTTTCGCGAATTTTCACGTTTAGACGTACGCCCTTGACCTGACCGAACGAGATGTTCGACAAGCCTTGGTTCAGCATACGAATACGGTTTTGCTCACGCTGAATCGTCTTCTTGATGATGCTCGCTACCGACTCAGAGCTGATCGCTAGGCGGTTTTCACGTTGCGTTAGCTCTTCCGTTAGACGCGCCAGTTCCACTTCCATCTCTTCGATTGCTTCAACTGGGTCATCAGTACGGATGATATCCTGACGAATACGCTCACGAAGGTGTTGGTATACCGCAATATAGAACAGAACTTTACGCTCTGGGCGAGCGTTGTCTTCAGACAAACGGAGTGCATCACGCAAGTCATCATTGTTTGCAACAGCAAGACGCAGCGCACCCAATGATTTATCCGACATGGAACGCAATTCATCTGCCGACATATACGCCAGTTCACGTTTGTGTAGACGACGTTCAACATCGTTTTCACGCGCTAAGCGAAGTACTGAACACCAACCCGCTTTCGCTGCAACGACAAATTTGCGCAGCTCTGCGTATTCTTTCTGCACTTTCTTCAGACGTTTCGCTAAGCCTTTCATCTCAAGCTCGGTCGACGTTATCGTGCGCTCGTATTCACTCTTACGACTACGTGAAGTATGTAAGCGTTCGTGCAGCTCGTCACGACGGCGCATTGCACGCTCTTCCGCACCTTCGTCGGCATTTACGCCATACTCTTGCAGCTCTTGTTTGAACTCTTGAACCGTTTCCAGTTTCGCTTGGTGCGAACTCTTCAAAGACGCCAATACTTGGTTGTATTGGTTCATTTGTCCTTGTGCTTGCTTCAACTCTTCACGAGAACGAGTACGAGTCTGTTCAGCTTGAATCAACTTCGCTTTTAGCTGCTCACTCAGTTCGCTACTTTTGTTCAGAAGATCAACCGAGTCTGAGTAAGCGAAGTAGTGACGACGTTCAACCAGATCCGAGAGTGCAAAGATTTGCTTCTTAAGATCTTGTAACTGTTCATCTGCCGCTTTGTATTCTGCTTCTAGTGCATCGAATTGCTCTGGGTCAGCATCAAGCGCAGACGCAATATTCTCTAGTTGCGCGACGGCTTTTGCATGATTGTTTAAGAAGTTTTTCGCCTCTGCAAGCTGAGCGATTTTCTCTTCTAGCTCATCAAAACGCGCTTGCAATGATTCATCTTCAACAAGCACCATGTGTGATGCTAGCTTGTCCAGAGAAGACAGTGCTTGCTTGCTGGTTTGAAGCTGAGAGCGTTGCTGCTGCTCTTTTGCATCCAGATCCGCCAGCACGCGAGCGATTTGGTTACGCTTATCACGAATGGTTGCGAGCGCTTGTTCTGGATCAGCGTCAAAAGCCACTTGAATGTGGTTAGACACAAATTGGTTAAATGCTTGGTACAAACGCTGCATTTTCTGAGAGTCAAACGCCGCTTTTGCGTGCTTCTCTACCACTTCTTCTCGTTCGTTACGCAGCAACTCTAAACGCTGCTCACGGGCCGCACGACCAAACAATGGGATCTCAGGCAAGCGAGAGTAACGCATTTGGCGATCGTTCATGCGAACGCAAACCGCGCCTTCTAGCTCTTCTGCATCGAACGAGCTGTCATCAAAGGCATCGATGTCACCTTCAATGATGTACAAGTCTTCTGGACAGTCGTCTAGCTCTACCAGTTTCTCTTCGATACCTGACAGGTCAGAAACAACGATAGCGTGACGAGCCGGACCGTACATCGCACTAAAGTAAGGCGCATCATCAATCGTGATGTCATCGTAGATCTCAGACAGTAATACACCGCCTAAAGTATCAGCCAAACCTTTCAGGCGAGGGTCGTTTGAACCACCAGGAGAAGCAAGACGTTCAATCTCAGTGTCAAGCTGACTGCGACGCTCAGCAAGTTTATCTTTAGCTAAGGACAGCTCCCTTTCTTGCTCAAGAACAACCTGCATGTGGTTCATTACTGCATGGCGATCCTCAAGGTCTGCCCCGCTCTGCTCTCTCAGTTTCTCTAGCGCATCATTAGCCGCAATCCAAGCTGGCGCTATCGCTTCAAGTTTACTGATTTCTGCCGCCGCGTTTTGCTCTAGACGGCGCTGTTCACCACGCTGATCACGAACTTCTTCTTGAGCTATCTCTAGTGATTCTATTTGCATCGCATGACGTTCACGTTCTTGTTCAAACGTAACTTCATCGGTTAGCTCGACGTGATATTGCTTTTTATATTCAGCAACCAGTTCACGCGCTTGACGTTGCTGATTGAGGCTACGCTCAAGATCGCGATGCTGCGCTCGCCATTGCTGTTCGTTTTGTACAATTTGCTGTGATTCTCGAGCTTTAGCGATTGCCAATTTTGCGTGCTCAGAGGCTTCTTTGCGCTCAACAGAGCCAACGATGCTCTGTACAAGCTTTAATGCAGTATCAAACTGCTCTGCCGCAGCTGATGACATATCGAGCTTATGTTTCACAGACAACAACGTATTGGTATTTTCCGACTCTTTGTTTTTCAGCTCCGCCACTAACGCTTGTGCGGATTCCGCCGTTAGGCTGTCATCGCCAAGTAGCTGCTTGGCTTTCTCCAGCGCTTGAACGGCTTGTTGGTATTGAAGCGCGCGAGTTTGCTGAACGTCAAGAGCTTGCTGGTAATCAGCAAGTTGCGTTTTAAGGCTGTCCACCTCTTCTTCCGCAACAGTAGCTTGCTCTTCCACCATCATCACGCGTTCTTGCGCTTCTTCCACTACCATCATTTGTTCTTCAAGACGCTCACTCAGCTCTTCAAGATCTTCTTGGTAGCGTTCGATCTTCTCTTGCTGACGCAGTGCGTTTTGCACCAGCTGCAAGTGATCCGAAGCCGCTTGGTAATCTTGCTCTAGAGCAGATTCCGATTCGATCAGCAGTTCTAGCTCTTCTTGAACGCGGTTAAGCAGGTTGTTTTGCTCAACGAGAGTTTCACGAGAACCGAACAACTCTGAACGCAATGACAGCGTTTTATCCAGCTTGTTACGACGATCGTTCGCGTGACGCATGTAGTCCGCAGCCACGTAGTTGGTCGACTCTGTGATCAAGTGTTTGAACAAGTCACGGTCTGCTTGCGTGGTTTTGATTGCTTCTAGCGTCATGCGGTTTTCACGCAGCGCCGATTCCATATCTTGGAACGCTTTCTTCACGCCGCCGTTTTGTGGCAGAAGGTAGTCACGTAGCGAGCGTGTAATCGCACTTGAGATACCACCGTAAAGCGATGCTTCGATCAGGCGGTAGAATTTAGAACGGTCACCAGAGTTACGCAGTTTCTTCGGAATCACACCGAATTCAAACATTTGCGCGTGGTAATCCACGATAGAAGAGAACGCTTTGAATTGAACACCTTCAAATTCTGCGATCGATTCTTTTACTTCGTTGATTTGACGTACACGAGCTTGAGTCGCTGATACGCTTTCAATCAAGATATCCGTTGGTTTCACATGGCTTGGCAGACCTTGGATAACAAACGGTTTGATGTCTACTTTCTTATCACGACCCGCAACTTGCTGCAGTTTTACTGCGAACAATAAGCGTTGGTTACGTGAGTTCACCACGTCTAGCGCCGCATAACATGCGCCCGGCTGTAGCTTACCGTACAGACCTTTGTCACGAGACGATTGGCTGCTGCCCGCTTCTGTGGTGTTACGGAAGTGCAGTAGCGTTTGGTCAGGAATCAATGCGGTGATGAAAGCCGCCATTGTGGTTGATTTACCTGCGCCGTTACCACCTGATAGCGTGGTGACCAGACCATCGATGTCAAACGTACGGGCAAAGAAGCCGTTCCAGTTGACCATGGTCAGCGATTGGTATTTACCGCGTTCAATCATGCTCATGCTTCACCCTCTTCTGTTGTTTCTTCTTGGGCTTGGTCGTCTTGATCTTCTTCAGACAATAGGCTGCCTTGGCTTGGCTCTTTGGTGTGCACTACCGCTTCACCATCGCGGATCAGACGCAGTTGCGCTTCACGCATGTCATCGCCAATACGTACATCGGCACCAAAGCGGAATACTGCTTCACTGATGCTGAATTTACCGGTTTCACCGATGTTGATGATCATGCCTAGGCGGCGTAGACGACGAAGTGACGTACGCACTTTTTCAAACAGCTTTTCTTTATCAAGGTCAGAACCGGTAGCACGGTTCGTCACTAGCTTCATCAGCTTGTTTTCATCTGCTAGAGCAAGCAGTTCGTCGTACAGCTCTTGGTTAGTGAAGATGCCTTCGTGTGCAAGACGCTCTGGGCTTAGGTAAAGGAAACACAGTACCTTACCCACCAGCATATCCAGTTCAGAAAGAACACTACGGCCAATCAGAGACGTTGAACGTGGACGAAGGTAGAAGAAACCTTCTGGCGCTTTCACCAATTCGGTGTTGTAGCGTTGGTAGAAAGAAGAAAGCTCAAGTTCAAAATCCGACAACAACGCGTGGTTGTCTAGATCTTCACTTGAGATATGACGCCCTGCTCGAAGCATGCTGTCTAGCGCTGGGAACAGAGGGTTAGAAATTGCTTTTGCCAGATTCTCTGACATGTATTCATTAGTATCGGTCGATGACATTCGCTTGTACCTTTGCCCCAAATTCGTTGATTGCTTTCCAGTCCGGTTGAATCGCTTGGTAATCCGATTCTGAATACCCAAGACGTACGGCTTGATCAACGATAATGCGAGCTAAATCAAAATGATGAGTGTAAGGATGCTGTGCAAGGTAATCTCGCAATACCACACTCAAGTCGATTGGCGTGCCTTGATCTTTATGCGCTTTTAGCATGTCACCAATTCGTTCAGACAACTCATCATTGACTTGTTGAAACTCTTCGTATTCTACTTCCATCGGAACTTGACCCGTTACCTCGTCATCACGCAGGACTAGGGCCTCATCACGAAGGTCAGAAAGCCTTTCCGCATCTGCATAAGTCAGATACCAAGGCGCATCGAAGTAATCTTTGACGGATTGACGTAGACGCGAGCTAAACGCACGGTTCTTATCCATATCAATTGCAGTACGGATGAACTTGTGCACATGTCGGTCGTAACCAATCCAAAGGTCGATCGCTTGCTGGCCCCAGCTTGTGATTCGATCCAGCTTCATTTGCAGACCAAACAACGCTTCTTCGATGAACTCTAGCTCAGGATCGCCGTACACAATTTCTTGAATATCTAGTATCTGAGTTTGCAGTTCATCACTGGCGGCTTGCAGCGTATCTTGAAGTTCACGCAACGTGCTTGATGTTTCTGATAGGAGCGCTTCACAGTTGTTGATCGCTTCGCGCCAGTCTTTATTTAGCAGATCGGCAATTTGTTGTTTTACAGATTGCTGCTGCTCATCCATCACACGTTGGTTAAGATCGATTTGATCGAAGATTTCGCCTACAGAATATTTTAAAACTCCGTATACGTTTTTCTTCCAGTGGCCCGGTGTGCCACCTTTTTGTGCTGCCTCAATCGCTTTCGCCATTTCATCTGCCACCATAGACAGTTGAATAGAAAGGCGCAGTTTCGAGAACTCACGATGACGCACGTAGTAATCGGTAATTCCTATCGCTAAAGGCGACAAGCGGTAAATGCTCGCTCCATCAGTAATCTCACTGACAAAACGGCTAATAAGGCGCTGCTTTACCATCTCGTTGATGGCGTTGTTAGCACGAAAAGCGGATGCTTCGCCAGTCTCATCAAATAATCGAGTGACGATGGCAAACGCATCATGCAATTCACCTTCACCCAATTCTTCATCGAACCTTTCATTACTCAGTACGGCAATGGCTATTAAGAATGCCAATCGCTCTGTGGTCAGGTTCAACGAGAAATCGTGCTGCTTAACCCAGCCAACCAACTCATCGATTGGTTGCTCTGCAGCATTGAGAGTCATCTCACTCATTGTTATTCCTGTTTATCGTTCTTTTTAGCCCACACATGAATGTAGCGGCCTAATGAGAGGTATGGCTCTTGTCGACAAAGTTGTTTTTCTAGCGCCAACACATCTTCAAACTCGTAATCGCCCATGTATTGCATATTACCTATGTAATCACTAAATGAGCGGATACCAGATTTGCCACAAATACTAAAGCCTGAATCTTCTATCCATTGGTAGACTTCTTCAGGTTTTAAGCCTTTTTGCGGCTGTAGTTTAAATCTTTTTCGGTGGGGCATGCCGTCTAATATATGAGGAATGTTGCCACAAACCACGTTTTTATAGACTAAACCATGGTGGTTATAGAACATCACTGATGCAATGCCTCCCGGTTTTACTTGTTCTAGTACCGTTTCAAGTGCGGCCTTAGGATCGACCAACCACTCCATGACGGCGTGAAACATAACAAGATCCACCTGTTCACCCATATGCTCACCAATGGATTGGACAGGCGAATGAATCAGGCGATACTGCTCAAGCAAACCGTTTTTTTCAATATCCTGCTTAGCCAACTGCAGCATTTCCGAAGATAGATCACATAAAGCGATTCGATGTCCGAGCTTAGCAAGCTTTTGCGACATTTGTGCCAAACCACCACCAGCATCCAACACCTCTAGGGGTTGCTGGTCAGCATCTAATTCACTTAGAATCTGTAGAAAATCTTCCCACACAATGATTTGGCGGATCTCCCCTTTGTCGGAGCCGTAAATATTTTTTGCAAATTTGTGGGCGATATCGTCGAAATTGCGGTCTTCTGTCACTTCTGCTGAGTTATCATAACGGATTGTGCCGCTATTCTGGCACAAGGAAAGCAGGAATAAAGAGGGGTACCCTCATTTTTATTATCAATTGATGTTTTTTCGGACTATTTATGTATGTTTGAGCTGAAAAAAGTAGTGTCAGCCTTGCTTATGCCACTTCCGGCATTGCTGCTGATAGGCTTGTTGGGTCTTGCTCTCATTAGTTTTACCACAAAACGTAAAACTGGCTGCTTCGTTGTTCTATTCTCTTTTGTTGGCATTTTTCTTGTTGCCTTCCAACCTGTTTCAACCAAGCTTCTTATGCCATTAGAGCGAGAGCATAAAGCCTTTTTGCCAGTTTCTGGCACCATCGACTACGTGATGGTTTTAGGGAATGGTCATGTTATCGATGACGAAATTCCACCCACCTCGCAGTTAAGCCGTGCAGCATTAATGCGCTTAACTGAAGGCATTCGTATTTTAAGAATGTATCCAGGTGCTAAATTAATTTTGTCTGGCTATGCTGGCGGTTCTGAAATTAGCCATGCGAGAATGATGGCGAACGTTGCCCTTGCGTTGGGAGTCGCGAAATCCGATATCATTTTATTAGAAGATGCGAAAGATACGTGGGAAGAGGCGCGTCAAGCGGCTGCATTCGTTCAACAAAAGGAGATTGTGTTAGTCACTTCTGCGAGCCACATGAGCCGTGCATTGTATGAGTTCAACGCAGCAGGCATTAAACCAATCCCAGCCCCGACCAACTTCTTAGCTATTAGCGAAATCAGTCAACCTTGGGATAAATACTCACCTAAAGCGCGTTACTTAGAACAAACGGAGCTTTATTGGCATGAGTACTTGGGCAGCATTTGGCAAAGATTGCGTGATACTGTCGGCCAAACACCAATGGTTGAAGCAAAGTAGTACTATCTTGAAACCACAAAAAAGGAGAGCCGAAGCTCTCCTTTTTCTTTTTAAGACTTAGGTTTGTTCAGTTTAATCACCAGCAAACATATAGCCTTCGCCGTGCACCGTCACAAAAATTTGCGGGTTCTTTGGATCAAACTCCATTTTTGCGCGCATACGTCGAATAAGAACATCAATAGTACGATCATTGGGAGCATCAACTCGGTGGCTGATCATATTCAAAATACGCTCGCGACTTAACACCTGGTTAGGGTAAGACGATAACGCCACCAAAAGTTCGTATTCTGCTTTGGTCAATTTTACGGGTTCGCCGTTACGGCTCAGCGCACGACGTTGAATGTCGAATGTCCACTCTCCAAAACGTACAATATGTTCTTCACTGGTTTCGTTCGCTTTCGCGCTACCGCTACGCGCTGCTGAAATACGCCACAGCAAGTTTTTAACGCGAACCAACAATTCCCTCAGTTCAAAAGGTTTTGTCACATAATCGTCAGCGCCCATTTCTAGGCCTACGATTTTATCAATGCTATCCGTGCGTCCTGTTACTAATATGATACCAATATCCGATTGGCTACGTAATTCACGAGTAAGCATCAGGCCGTCTTCACCCGGCAGGTTGATATCCAGCATGATCAGGTCTACATCGCCCGCTTGCAGGACCTCACGCATTTCTGCGCCACTCTCTGCTTCGCTGACTTGGTAACCCTCATTTTGGAAATATCCCGCAAGCTTACTACGAGTTACAACATCATCTTCTACGACTAATACGTGATAGCTCATTTACACCACTTTTCTGTCTTCTTATTATCCAAGACGTATTCTATTCATAACTAGTAACATTTCTAGTCATAGATACATTAAAAAGCAAGATTTAGCGTTTTTATTGATTCAAAACAAGCTTACCCATCGCTATTAATAAACGTTAATTTTTGACCATAAAACATAATAATTATAGTTACTGCTATTCATTTTAATTGATTACACTTAGGGGATATCCCTAATTGACTTTGTGATGCACAACTTGAAGCATCATTCAGGAGCCCAAAATGCAAGAAGTGAAAGCTTTTAATGAAAAACGCGCTGAAATTTACTGGTGGTTTTCGAGCTTGTTCGCAAAAGAGCTAACAGCGAAAGAGCTGGAAGCCTACCACAGTGTTGAAATTCGTAGTTTTCTAGCAGGTTTAGGTGAAAATGAGTCGCTGAAACCAGCCGTTGATAGCCTCGTTGATGCGCTAAACCGATTGCAAGATCGTGAAGACGCTCAATTGGAGCTTGCTGCTGACTTTTGTGAACTGTTTTTGAAGACAGAAAAATACGGCGCTCTTCCTTACGCATCGATGTACATCGGTGAATCAGGTTTGCTGAATGACAAGCCAGCCGAGGAAATGGAAAAGTTGATGGCAGAATTTGGCGTTCAAGTAGATGAAAATCTAAAAGAGCCTGCGGACCACTTAGCCGTTGAACTCGACTTTCTCGGCAACATGATTATCCGCTCAAACGAGCTTGAGCAAGAAAAACACATGGAAGAAGCCTTCGTTAAACAAAACGACTTTATCCAGCAACAGTTGATGTCTTGGCTACCTCAGTTTGCAGACAAATGTAAACAATTCGACGAATTTGGGTTCTACTCGAGCGTCGCGAAACTATTAGTTGCATTTTGTAAACTAGACAGCGCTTACCTTCTTGGTGAATAATTGCCGCCTATTTTTAAGGAGCCCGCCTATCGGGCTTCCTGTATACCTGGAATAACTGAATGTAAGTAAGTTGGGTATATTATTCGTTTGCCTTAACTTAGCTCAAAGACGCTTGGTTATTTAGCAGTCAAAATGTGACTTCAAATACACAAATCTCTTACTGAAAACATTGCTAGTCAGTCCACATAGGGCTAAAATGTGAGCGCAAACGATTAAATATGATTTATATGTAAACCGCTGAAATATAGCGGTTTTTGTGTTTTTTAACAGGTTGATGGCAATTTCTCATCAGATAGAAAAAAGATAAAATTCATCGACCGATGCTGCTACGTACCCTTTTGTCGTACTTGGACCAACCGCTGCCGAAACACTTAGCGCCAACCTTAGATTGCTGGGTGTAAAACCATTAGAGCATCAGGTACATCCAACACGACATATTTCAGTAGCTCGATACAGGACACCATTTATGGCCACTATAAAAGACGTTGCTCGCTTAGCCGGCGTTTCCACTACGACAGTTTCGCACGTTATCAATAAAACGCGTTTCGTTGCAGAAGCAACGCAAGAAAAAGTAATGAAAGCCGTGGACGAGTTGAATTACGCGCCAAGTGCGGTTGCACGCAGCCTAAAGTGCAACTCAACTCGTACGATTGGCATGTTAGTAACGCAGTCAACCAACCTATTCTTCTCAGAAGTGATTGACGGGGTTGAGAGCTACTGTTACCGCCAAGGCTACACTCTGATTCTGTGTAATACGGGTGGGATTTACGAAAAACAACGCGATTACATCCGTATGCTGGCTGAAAAACGTGTTGATGGCATCCTAGTGATGTGTTCTGACTTAACCGAAGAGCTTAAAGAGATGCTTGACCGTCATGCCGACATCCCTAAAGTGGTCATGGATTGGGGTCCAGAAAGCTCACAAGCGGACAAGATCATGGATAACTCAGAAGAAGGTGGCTACATCGCAACCAAACATCTGATCGACAATGGCCATACTGATATTGCTTGTCTAAGCGGTCATTTTGAAAAACTTGCTTGCCAAGAGCGCATTGCAGGTTTCCGTCGCGCGATGAGCGAAGCGAACCTAACTGTAAATGAGGACTGGATCCTTGAAGGTAACTTTGAATGTGATACGGCCGTATTAGTCGCAGATAAAATTACAGCAATGGACAAACGTCCGACAGCGGTATTCTGTTTTAACGACACAATGGCTTTGGGCTTAATGAGCCGCCTACAACAAAACGGTATCAAAGTTCCTGATGATATTTCAGTGATCGGCTACGACAACATCGAGCTTGCGGAATACTTCTCTCCACCGTTAACCACTATCCACCAACCTAAACGTCGTGTGGGTAAAAATGCGTTCGAGATCCTACTTGAGCGAATCAAAGATAAAGAACACGAAAAGCGAATTTTCGAAATGCAACCTGAGCTTGTAATTCGAAACACCGTGAAGAAAATGAACTAAAATTCGCCAAATATAACGATGTCAAATAAGCGCTCTAAAAGGGCGCTTATTTTTTGTCTCTAAATAACTTTTCCCTGACTTAGGTTTGTTAGACAAAAAATCTCGAATCTCTAAGTCTCTGTTTTATATGTAGGTAAATCACACTCGCTCACAACCTCGAGATCATCCCGCCTTATTCTCAAATATGCACAAATATGCGCTTGTCGACACTTTTTATTGAACCAAAATCACACTTTTACGGGTAAAACGTGATGTTAATTCAATATACGAAGTATGCTCATTCTGTCACGCACAGGGCAAACCATTCGAAAGGGTGGGACGCAAAGCCTCCGGCCTGAACCATAGTACTATATGGAAGGTAGCGGGGTTACCGATGGCAAGTGTGCAAGCGATGACTTTACCCTGTAATGACATTGCTTTTGCGCATGTTTGCTACTCTCTCGGACCTGACTTTTGGTGGCGTAATATTAATTACACCGAGATAACAAAACATGGATAAACCGATACTCAAAGACTCTATGAAGCTATTTGAGGCACTTGGTAATATCAAGTCGCGCTCAATGTTTGGTGGCTTCGGACTATTCGCTGATGAAACAATGTTTGCACTAGTTGTAAATAATCAGCTTCATATAAGAGCAGACCAACAAACTTCATCTGACTTCGAGAAACAAGGGCTAAAGCCTTACGTTTATAAGAAACGTGGCTTCCCAGTCGTTACTAAGTACTACGCAATTTCCAACGATTTATGGGAGTCTAGCGAACGCTTAATCGAAGTAGCTAACCAATCGTTGAAAAAGGCAAAGCTTGAAAAAGAACAGCAAGCAACTACAAAGCCTAATCGCTTAAAAGATTTGCCTAACTTACGACTGGCGACTGAACGCATGCTGAAAAAAGCAGGCATTGAGTCAGTAGAAAAACTGGAAGAGGAAGGTGCACTTAACGCTTATAAAGCGATAAGAGATACGCACTCTGCAACCGTCAACATTGAGCTGTTATGGGCACTAGAAGGGGCTATTAACGGTACTCATTGGAGCGTTGTACCTCAAGCTCGCCGAGATGAGTTGATGAACGGCCTCCAATAAAAGTCGGCCTTAAAAACTATCTTGTAAAACCGCAGTCTAATCTGCGGTTTTTTTGTGAAATTTTTTCGACTTTCCTTCTGTCTTATTATATATATCCCAAATTGGAATCATAAATATGAATAAGAAACTGATATTAGGCCTAATCCTGGTCGCGATCATTATCTTTTTAGGCGTTAACTTTAGTCAGTATTTAACGTTGGAAAATGCAAAAGCACAACAAGAAGCGCTGACCACATACATCGATCAGAACTTTGTTTTTTCGGCAGCTATTTACTTTTTTGCCTACATTGCAATTACCGCTTTTTCTATTCCTGGGGCAGCTGTGGTTACATTACTTGGTGCGGCTCTATTTGGTTTTTGGACGAGCTTATTACTGGTTTCTTTCGCCAGTACTATGGGTGCAACACTAGCATTTTTAAGCAGCCGATATTTGCTGCGTGACTGGGTACAAAACAAGTTTGGCAATAAGTTAATCGCAATTAACCAAGGCGTCGAGAAAGACGGAGCATTTTATCTATTTTCCTTACGTCTCATTCCGGTATTTCCTTTCTTTCTTATCAACTTGTTGATGGGCTTAACGCCAATGTCTGTAGGTCGATTTTATCTTACTAGCCAAGTAGGTATGTTGCCAGGCACTGCAGTTTACTTAAACGCCGGTACTCAGTTAGCCACAATTGAAAGCCTGTCAGGCATTGTTTCACCTGCGGTATTGGCCTCTTTTGCATTACTGGGGCTGTTTCCAATCATCACTAAATGGGTTATGAATAAGGTAAGGCCAACACCGAGTCAGCAAAACTCATAATTAGTAAGTGGACGTGTTTAATGAAAATATTCATTGCTAAAAACCCAGCAGAAGCGCATATCGTGTGCGAATTATTGAAAACCGAGCAAGTCTATTGTGAAGTCCGCGGAGAAGGTATTTTCGGTTTAAAAGGAGAGCTGCCGTTTAGTGATGATACCGATCCTTATGTCTGGCTTTTTGACGCCAAACAACAAGTAAAAGCAGAAGGAATAGTACAAGCCTACCGCAAACAATCCGATGGAAATGAGTATCAAGATTGGCAGTGCCCGAAGTGCCATGAGGTAAACGAGGGGCAGTTTGGTGCTTGTTGGCAATGTGGACATCAAATAGGGGAGCCTTAATAACTCCCCTACTCCTACTCAATCGATTTATTCAGCGCTAAGCAGAAACCGTTTGCAGCTTAATAAATTCGATGGAATGTTGATTGAAATCTTCAGGGCGCTCAACATTACAAACATGACCACAGTTTGGGATCTCTCGTAAAACACTAAGCTTATGCGCCGCAACCATTTCTTTAACAGGCTTAATAAACATGTAATCTCTGTCGCCCATTAAATAGAGTGTGGGAATGGGTAACTCTCGATCTTTAAAATACTTCATTAAAGGATTTACATCAGCAGCAAGAATAAACCAACGTTTAAATTCTTTTTGGCAAAGCTTCTTGGCCTCACGAATAAAAAGATGGCGAGACTCTCGCTGGCTTCTCTGTGGCATAACAATGTACGCAAAAAGTTTGTAGAGCCACATGTACGGCAGAATGTGCTTACAAAAATTACCTAATTTAACCAATATTTGAGAACGAGTATTGAGCCTTGTGACAGCGCCACCGAGTACCATTGAACGCACGCGTTCTGCTGATAATTCAGCAAGGTTTCGAACAATAATGGTACCAAGTGACATACCGACAAAATGAGCGGATTGGATCTTTAAATGGTCCAATACTTTCAAAATATCTTGGGTAACTTCCGTAAAGGTATAACGGCTGGCAATGAGCTCTTTAAGTAACTGATTTGACTTTCCATGACCTCTTAAATCGATCAGCAATAAGTTAAAGTGTTGCTTGTAAGCTTTGATTTGCTTGAACCAGATAGAAGAGCTACCGCCAGCACCATGCACAAATACAACCCACTCATGACTAGTAGGGTGCAAATAGGTTTTATGAAAAAGTAGCGGCTGGGTCATATTCAAGTATCAAAAAGGTCGTGCTATTGAGTAAAAAGCCATCCTACCACACTCCCCTTACTCAAGATAATAAAGGCACCTTATTCGGTGCCTTTCGTTACAATTTTAAGTCAATTTAACGCCGAATTGTAAAGTTGCAAATAAGCTTCTGCGGCCTTTTGCCAACAAAAATCTTGTTGCATCGCGTGCAACTGTACTTTATTCACTTCAGGTTCGTTTTGAGCATAGAGCAACAGTGCCCTTAGCATCGTTAACAACAATGCCTGCGGTGTCGGTTCGAAAAAAACAAACCCCGTCGCTTCAGAAGGGTTCACATCATAATCGTTGACGCTGTCTTTTAGACCACCGACACCACGTACTATCGGCAATGTCCCATAAGCCATACTATAGATTTGGTTTAAACCACATGGTTCAAACTCAGAAGGCATCAGAAAGAAATCAGAACCCGCTTCAACGATATGCGCAAGTTCATTATCATAGGCTTCTACGAAGACAAATTTACTAGAAAACTGTGCAGCAACCTCTTCTAGCTGAGCGGCTAGTACAGGGTCTCCGGTCCCAACAACAACTAGTTGAACATCGTGCTTCAAAAAATCGGCCAAAGCAGGCAACAAGTAATGCACACCTTTTTGCTGGGTCAACCGACAAACCATACCGAACATGGCTACATCTTTTTCAGGCAAATTTAGCCGCAGTTGTAATGCTTGTTTACACGCTTTCTTGCCTTGCGTCATACTTTGTTGGTCAGGGCAGTAATTAACTGGCAAGTAAGTATCCGTTTCCGGGTTCCAAGCACTGTAATCACAACCGTTCAAAATACCAACTAAGTCCTGCTCGCGTTGCTGAAACTCCCAAGCCATTCCATGACTGCCAAGCTCTGTTTTGAGTTCCTCTGCGTACGTAGGGCTGACAGCGTTTATCTTATCGGCATTCATTACACCAGCTTTGAGCATAGTAATATGCGTTGTACTCACCGCAGCATCGGGAACGTTTCGACAATGAAACTCTGGCAAGCACTGCACGTCTTCATAACTAAATACGCCTTTAAAAACCGCATTATGTATAGAAATGACACTTTTAGTATGAGCAAAAAACGGATCATTGCCATACCTGTGCTTGAGCAAAAATGGAACAAGACCAGTGTGCCAATCGTTCGCGTGTATGATATCTGGCTGAAAAGCAAGCTTCGGCAACATGTCTAAACATGCCGCACTAAAAAACGCAAAGCGCTCACCGTTATCGGTATACGCTTGGTTGTTCTCCGCATACATCGATGGTCGATTGAAATACGGCTGACAATCAATCAGATAAACAGGATTTTGACCTAGCATGAGCCGCAGAACTCGATAGTCCGTATGCGGCCATGATGTTAGTTCTGTTTCTAATACAACTTCTGCGTCAGCGAGTTTATCAATACTGCTGTACGCAGGGATGGTAATTCTTACGTCTTGCTGTAGGTTTTGAAGGGCTTCCGGTAGTGCCTTGGCAACGTCTGCCAAGCCACCACTTTTAATGAGACCTTCAACCTCAGAAGCTACAAACAGAATAGATAAGTTGTTAGTAGCCAACTCGAGCTCCTTTCGGAATAACAACAATGCCCTCCTCAGACACGTGGAAGTGTTTTTTATCTTCTTGAAGATTCACACCAATCTGAGTACCAGGAGCAATATCGGCATCCTTATCGACAATCACACGACGTAAAACACAGCCTTCGCCAATTTTCACGTCACCAAGAAGGATACATTCGCTGATATCGCAAGCAGATGCAATATTACTGCGGAACCCAAGCACCGACTTTTCTATTCTTGAGCCTCTGACGTAACTGCCATTACATACCAAACTGTCGATGATCTGAACACGGCCATTATCAGAGTCTGTAAATGTCGCTGGCGGCAATGGAGGATAATAAGTATGCAGCGGCCATTTACGGTTATATAGTGAAAACGGTGCGTCTTTTTCTAGCAGATCCATGTGCGCTTCCCAGTACGCATCAATGGTTCCCACGTCACGCCAATACACCTCTTCTCTTTCACCGCTGATTTTGTTAGTACTGAAGTCATACACGAACACGTCACCTCGAGGGAACATCTTAGGAATAATGTCCTTCCCAAAATCATGAGACGAAGCTTCATTATCCGCATCTTCAACCAACTCAGAGAATAACACCTGAGCTTCAAAAACGTAGTTACCCATTGAAACTAAAGCGTAATCAGGATCGCCAGGAATCGACTTCGGGTTTGCTGGTTTCTCTTCAAAGCCTACCATGCGACCTTCACTGTCCACTTCGATAACCCCAAATTGCGACGCCTCTTTTAGTGGCATACGCAATGCCGATACCGTCAGAGAAGCCTGCTTTTCTGAATGGAAGTTCAGCATTTGTTTGATATCCATCTTATAGATATGGTCAGAGCCAAAAATACAAACTTGCTCTGGTTCCTCTAATTCCATAAAACGGAGATTTTGATAGATCGCGTCTGCCGTTCCTTCGTACCAACGCTTACCAGTGCGCATTTGAGCAGGAATAGGATCGATAAAGCGGTCAGTGATGCCATTAATGTTCCAGCCCTTTTTTAAATGATGGAACAAAGATTGAGATTTAAATTGGGTGAGGACGTAAATGCGCATTAAATCCGCATTTACAAAATTGTTTAGAGCAAAATCGATCAATCGATAGCTACCACCAAACGGTACCGAAGGTTTACTACGAGATTCTGTTAAAGGTCTCAAACGAGAGCCTTCACCGCCAGCAAGAATCATTCCCAAAACACCAGCCATTTGTTGTTCTCCATATCGTTATAGCTTGGATTTGGTACTCGCTTGAATGAGTCATACTCGGGGAGTCAAGCGAATACATTTAGTAACCGTATCAGGAGTTTCTTTGAACTCTTACAACACGATAAAAAAGCTACGGCACTTCCAGTATGCAACGTCCACTCTTTTCTTATTTTTCGACGCAAAATGCACACAGTTGCACTAATTTTTGTAATAAATTATCTAAGCAGGTTCTAAATTACAATTTTTAATACGCCATTCTGTGTTCCATACAGTTCTTGCTTACTCAAGACGATATCTAGATCACACATGCAAAAGCAAACGATTATATTATGAAAACAATTTACGAACGGATTCACTACACCACCGACTTTTTGAGCTTAATATATAACAAATATATGAACGCAAAATGAAAGTTACGACGAATGTTTTTTACATAAAAAATACGTTCGCTACCAATAAATCGTGACTCTGGTGTTTTCTAGCGACAATGGTGCTTGTTAAAGTGAGGAAAGGTCGATTAGAGGAAGAATGCGCAGGAGAAAACTGTCGGCCCCTACGCAAAAAAGGCAGCGATATCGCTGCCTTTTTACATTACCTTAATGGTGCATTTTTATGCTTTCGCTTTTTTACGCTTATCTGTGACTTCCCACTTACCTTCAACAAAGAGCGCTGTCCAACCAGATGGTTTGCCGTTCTCTTCCGAACGAACGTAGTTCTCTTTTGTTTTGCGACTAAAGCGTACAACTGCAGGACGACCATCAGGATCTTCTTGCGGTGCGGTCGCTAGGTACTTGAACTTCTCAGGTAAACGCTCTTCAAAACGTGCCAGTTCAGCAACCAAAGGAGCACGTGTCTCGCGCGATTTCGGGAAGTTGCTTGCCGCCATAAATAGACCTGAAGCACCATCACGAAGTACGAAATACGCATCTGAGTTTTCACATGGTAACTCGGGGAAATGAACAGGATCTTCTTTCGGTGGCGCGACTTCGCCATTCTTCAGAATCTTACGAGTGTTCTTACACGTTTCACTCGTACAGTCCATGTATTTACCAAAGCGACCGTTCTTAAGCACCATATCTGAGCCACATTTGTCACATTCAACAACTGGACCATCATAGCCTTTGACTTTGAACTCACCGTATTCAACAAGGTAGCCTTCACAATTCGGGTTATTACCACAAACATGCATCTTACGCTTGTCATCAATCAGGTATGCATCCATCGCCGTTTCACAGATCGGACAACGCTTTTTAGCACGAAGCGCGGCCGTTTCAACGTCTTCTTCTAGAACGTTAATAATACCTTCTTCGTCACCCAAGTTGATGGTTGTCTTACAACGCTCTTTTGGTGGTAACGCGTAACCAGAACAGCCTAAGAACACACCTGTCGAAGCAGTACGGATACCCATTGGACGGCTACACGTCGGACACTCGATATCCGTCATGACGATGTGGTTTAACTTCATACCGCCTTCTGACTCATCCAGCTCCGCTTTTTCAAGATCGCCAGTAAAATCAGCAAAGAAGCTGTCTAACACAGCTTTCCAGTTCACTTCACCTTCAGCGATTTGGTCCAATTTCTGTTCCATACGCGCAGTAAAGTCGTAGTTCATCAAATCATTAAAGCTGTCATCAAGGCGGTCAGTAACAATTTCACCCATTTTTTCAGCGTAGAAACGGCGCTGATCAACTTTCACGTAACCACGATCTTGAATCGTAGAAATGATCGATGCGTAAGTCGACGGACGACCAATGCCTCGTTTCTCCAGCTCTTTAACCAGTGCTGCTTCAGTGTAGCGCGCAGGTGGCTTTGTAAAGTGCTGTTTAGGGTCAAGTGACTCTAAGCTTAGCTTATCGCCAAGTTGTACCGCAGGAAGGATTGTATCCTCGTTTTTGCCCATTGGACGTTGTACACGAGTCCAGCCGTCAAATTTAAGGATACGGCCTTTCGCTTTAAGCGTGTATTCTGCCGCTTTTACACTGATGGTTGTTGAATCGTATTCTGCTGGCGTCATTTGACACGCGACAAACTGATTCCAAATCAAAGCGTAAAGTTTGTGCGCATCAGCATCGACACCTTGCAGGTCTTCCGCTTTAACACCCACATTTGAAGGACGGATCGCTTCGTGCGCTTCCTGTGCCCCTTCTTTACTGCCATACGTCAGCGGTTTCGCTGGTAAGTACTTATCACCAAACTCAGAACCAATAAAGTCACGTACAGCGTCCACAGCCTCGGCACTTAGGTTAGTCGAGTCCGTACGCATATAAGTGATGTAACCGGCCTCATAGAGGCGCTGAGCTAGCATCATGGTCTTTTTCACGCCGTAGCCAAGACGTGTACTCGCTGCCTGTTGAAGCGTAGAGGTGATGTAAGGTGCTGAAGGCTTGCTCTTCGTCGGGCGATCTTCACGCTTACATACTTCGTAACTTGCATTCTCAAGCACAGACATCGCTGCTTTGGTTTCTGCCTCATTAACTGGCTTAAACGCAGAACCATCTTTCTGAGCAACAAGTAGTTTAAAGTCCGCTTTGTCTTTCGTTTTCGTATTCGCATGAATATCCCAGAATTCTTCTGGTACAAACGCGTTAATCTCACGCTCACGCTCAACTAATAGTTTCACCGCAACAGACTGCACGCGACCAGCAGATAAACCACGAGCCACTTTCTTCCAAAGTAGAGGTGAAACCATAAAACCAACGACACGGTCCATGAAGCGACGTGCTTGTTGGGCATTTACACCATCCATGTTCAGCTCACCAGGTGTCTGGAAAGCTTGTTGGATCGCGTTTTTCGTAATTTCGTTAAAAACTACACGTTTGTATCGCTCTTCATCGCCACCGATGATCTCACGAAGGTGCCATGCGATTGCTTCCCCTTCGCGGTCCAAATCGGTTGCGAGATAAACGCAATCTGCGTCTTTGGCGAGTTTTTGTAGTTCGTTGACAACTTTTTCTTTACCTGGAAGGATTTGGTAATTCGCTTCCCAGTCATGATATGGGTTAATCCCCATTTTTTTGATCAACGCTTTGCGGTCTTTCTCTTTTTTAACGCGCGCTTTCTCTTCCGGACTCATCCCTTTTGTTGAGATGGCTGCGGCTTTTTTCTCACCAGTGCTTTGACCGGCCGTAGGCAGATCACGCACATGACCAACACTAGACTTAACAATAAAGTCTTTACCAAGATACTTATTTATCGTCTTTGCCTTGGCTGGTGACTCCACTATAACGAGTGATTTACCCATAACTGACTCTAACGTCCTTCATAATAATGCGGGTAGAAACCTTGTTTAAAGGCCACCCGCATAATGTTCTATTTCATTGCTTCTTTTTTTACTATTGTGCGAGATGAAAAGAAGATCAACTGCTTTTTTGAAATTCAGATCCGATTGGTTGACAATTCATCGTCTTTATACTTCAAAGAGACAGGGTTCTGAAAGGTATTGAGCGGCATATCTAAACAGGCAAACTTAGCATCCGCTAATCCAATGCAATAAATTTTGTTACGCATCACAAAATAGTTTCGTTCAGTGGCTCTGTCATACTCCTCCAACTAATCATACTTACACTCTAAAAATTGATCTGTTTAGGCTAAGTGAACGATTGACTGAATTAATCATGCAAACCCATTTTAGTTGTAGGTATACTCAGCGTTCTCAACTGAAATGAATGGTAGAAAAAGTATGTCTGATAGAACGTTTATCGAAGAGTTCGACCTTCTTTTGATCGCTAACCAAATCATCCAAGAGCACGATGATTACATCGAAGGGATGCGAGCAACAAGCGTAGAAGAAAAAGAAGGTGTTTTAGTTTTTAAAGGTGAATACTTCCTTGATGACAAAGGTTTACCAACTTCAAATACGACTGCAGTATTCAATATGTTCAAATACTTAGCGCACCACCTTTCCAAGGAATTTACGCTGGTTAAATAGTAGCGGAAAACAAAAAAAGCCAGAGTGTTATTCACTCTGGCTTTTTTTGTTTCAGGTCAGAATATTTAGCAGCTTAAAGCCTTAAGTTTGTCGAAGTAGTCAGGGAACGTTTTCGACGTACACTTTGGATCGTTAATCGTCACAGGCGTATCACTAAGTGCCACCAGCGAAAAACACATCGCCATTCGATGATCATCGTAAGTATCAATTGCAGCATGCTTTAACTGAGAGACAGGTTTGACAATGATGTAGTCTTCCCCTTCTTCCACTTCCGCACCAACTTTACGTAATTCCGTCGCCATAGCTGACAAACGGTCTGTTTCTTTTACACGCCAGTTATAAACGTTACGAATAGCAGTAGTGCCTTCGGCAAATAGCGCTGTTGTCGCGATGGTCATTGCAGCATCAGGGATATGGTTGTAATCCATATCGATGCCTTTCAATTGACCAGCACGTGAAATTACGTAGTCATCACCCCATTCAATTTCTGCACCCATTTTTTCAAGCGCATCAGCAAATTGAATATCACCTTGAATGCTGTTTTTACCGATACCCGTGACTTTAACTTCTCCGCCTTTGATGGCTGCCGCCGCCAAGAAGTAAGAAGCAGAAGACGCGTCACCTTCAACCAAGAAATCACCTGGAGCGATGTATTGCTGACCGGCAGGAATCACAAACTCTTGATAGTCGTTGTTGATCACATCGACCCCAAACTGCTTCATGATATGCAGGGTGATATCGATATAAGGCTTAGAAACCAACTCGCCTTCGGTGTTGATGCGAATTTCACCTTCAGCCAATGGCGCAGACATTAAGAAAGCGGTCAAGAACTGACTTGAAATGGATCCATCGATAGAAACTGTACCTGCTTTTAGACCAGTACCGACTATTTTGAGAGGCGGAAAGTTCTCGTTTTCCATGAACTCAACGTTCGCACCAGCATCTTTCAGTGCCGTGACAAGGTGACCAATTGGACGCTCTTTCATACGAGGTTCGCCCGTCAGTACATACTCCCCTTCTCCAAGACAAAGAGCCGCAGCTAATGGTCGCATCGCAGTGCCAGCATTACCGAGAAATAACTCTACCGGTTCTGAGACAGAAAACGGACGCCCAAGGCCTTCAACGAGACATTCTGTTTTATCTTCGGAAAGTTGGTATTGAACGCCGAGTTTAGTCAGCGCATTCAGCATATGACGGATATCATCACTGTCGAGGAGGTTAGTAAGGCGAGTTCTGCCTTTAGCAAGAGCAGCAAGTAAAAGAGCTCGATTAGAAACGCTTTTAGAGCCAGGAAGGTTCACTTCCCCTTGAATTTTATTGATAGGTTGTAACGTTAGGCTTTCCATTAAAAGTTGATAATCCTTTGTGCCCTCAACATACGATTTTTTATGAGAGCTAAACAATTCTTCGTGAATTCAGACTACCCAAAAAAACACGACAAAACCAGAGCAAATCGGCGCTAATTTATGAATATACTCAAGTAGCCTAAAGATGCAGAATTAAAGGCATTGCCAGCGATGTAAATAAGAGCGAAAGAGGCGCGACGAAACAGCAAGCTATTTCGACTTTATTTGACGATAAGCCAGCCCTACTGTGCATGCCTGGTTAGGCTACCTTAGGTTAAAATAACATAGGATTAATAGGCGATATCAACCCTGACTCCATCATCAAAATATAAGATACGAACTTCATCCCCTCGACTAAATAGCATATTTTTATCAACATCTTGGATAACATTAATCAGCTTGTCGCCCTTCACTTTAATGAGTAGCTCAACTAACTTATATTCAACCGTGTATTGGTAATTACTTTGATTTTGTGCAACCGCTGCAAGTGCACCCACTGCCGTCGCAACTTCTCGTCCAGTACCACCACCAAATTGATTGCCGACTAAACCGCCTATTGTGGCACCAAGTAGCGTTTTCCAACCATTATTTTTCGATTGAACGACCTCTTGCTGAGTAATATAACGGACAGAGTCAATCTTCCCATACACCACTTCATTTACCGGCTTGGCAACATTTCTTTCATATGCTGCGTTGGCGGCAAGTGGGAAAAACAGTATGATCCAAAGCCATACTTTCACAATATTTCTTGACCAGGTCATCATAAACTCCTCTGACTCTAATGTTGGTAACGACTTCTTATGGCTATTTATTTAACTGAACTCGATGATACGTTCAACTTTCCCTCTCCGTATAAAGCACTCAGCGATCCCAATGGTTTGCTTGCTTTTGGCGGTGACTTAGATCCCATGAGAATCCTCAATGGTTACTATCAAGGCATTTTCCCTTGGTATGGTCCTGGAGAACCTATTCTATGGTGGAGCCCTTCCCCACGCGCTGTTTTTGATCCCTTAGCGTTTAAACCGTCTAAAAGTCTCAAAAAATTTCAGCGTAAACATAACTATAAAGTAACGCTCAATTTCGCGACAGAAGAAGTGATTAGACTATGTTCATCAACACGTCCTGCAGAGGAAACTTGGCTCAACGAGGAAATGCAAGCGTCTTACATTGAGTTAGCTAAACTTGGTCACTGTCACTCTGTAGAAGTATGGCATGACAACGAGCTCATTGGGGGACTATATGGCATCTGCGTTGGTCAACTTTTTTGCGGAGAGTCGATGTTTAGCCTAAAAGATAACGCATCTAAAATTGCATTGTGGTACTTATGCAACCATTTGGCGTCAAAGCAAGGTCAATTAATCGATTGTCAGGTTATGAACTCGCACTTGGCATCACTTGGCGCATTTGAACTAGAGCGTAACGAGTTTATGCAAAAACTACTATCTTTAAGAGAAAAACAAACACTATTTGATACCTATAAGCCCCAAGTTTTGCAGGATTCAGTATGAGTACGGATATACAACATATTCGAATTGGATTAACGAATAATCACCCTTGCAGTTACTTGCCTGAACGGCAAGAGCGTGTGGCGGTGGCACTTGATGCAGGGCTGCATACTGAAGAAAACTATCAACTACTGATGGCTAACGGTTTTCGTCGTAGTGGAGATACCATATATAAACCGCACTGCGAGCATTGCACCGCTTGCCAGCCAATTCGAGTCTCGATTCCAGACGTTAGACTATCAAAAAGTCAGAAGAGGCTGCTCAGTAAAGCACAGCCTTTACGTTGGGAAATGAAACCCGAAATGGATGAGGAATGGTTTGCGCTTTACAGTCGGTACATCTGCAAACGGCATAAAAACGGCACTATGTATCCACCAAAGCGTGATGAATTTTATCGGTTTGCCCAAACCAGCTGGTTGACCACTTCATTTTTGCATATTTACGATGAGTCAAATCAATTACTCGCCATTGCGGTAACGGATGTAATGACTCAATGTTCGAGTGCATTTTATACTTTTTTTGACCCTGACTACCCGTTATCTCTTGGCACTTTGGCAGTGCTCTATCAAATAAAATACTGCCAAGAAAACAAACAACAGTGGCTTTATTTGGGTTATCAGATTGATGAGTGTCCAGCAATGAACTACAAAACACGCTTTCAACGCCACCAAAGGCTAGTAAATCAGCGTTGGCGAGGGTAGAATACGCCTCAACTTTACATAATTACTATTTAGCGGCAGAATATAGCCCGCTAATATTGCCTAATTTCTAAAGAGGATTAAATGGCTAAAGAAGACGTAATCGAGATGCAAGGCACGGTCCTTGACACTCTACCAAACACTATGTTCCGTGTTGAACTTGAAAACGGTCACGTTGTGACTGCTCACATCTCTGGCAAGATGCGTAAGAACTACATCCGTATCCTAACGGGTGACAAAGTAACTGTAGAGATGACTCCATACGACCTGTCAAAAGGCCGCATCGTCTTCCGCGCTCGTTAATCTCTGATTTTCGGATGCAATAAAAAACGGAGCAAACTGCTCCGTTTTTTATTGCATGATTTTTATTTCCGAGTAGGTTCAGGCAAACAAAAAGCGCACGATAAAATCGTGCGCTTTTACTTCCCTTACGGGGCAGCGATTAATGCATCGCTGCCTCTTTCTCACTCAAATATTCAAATTTAAGTGTGTCATTCACTAGCGTTACTTTCACAGTGCCGCCGTCGACTAGAGAGCCAAACAACAATTCATTAGCCAAAGGTTTCTTAAGTTGCTCTTGGATAACGCGTCCCATTGGGCGAGCACCCATCGCCTTATCATAACCTTTATTCGCTAACCAATGGCGTGCATCTTGCGATACCTCCATTGATACACCACGGGCATCAAGTTGCACCTGCAGTTCAACAATAAACTTATCAACAACTTGATGGATAACGCTTTCATCAAGGCTGTTAAACCAGATGATGTTATCAAGACGGTTACGGAACTCAGGAGTGAACACCTTCTTAATTTCCGCCATCGCATCGTGACTGTTGTCTTGCTGAATCAAACCAATTGATTTCTTCTCAGTTTCAGCCACACCCGCGTTGGTTGTCATAACGAGGATGACATTACGGAAGTCTGCTTTACGACCGTTGTTGTCCGTTAGAGTACCATTATCCATCACTTGCAATAGCAAATTAAAGATATCTGGATGCGCTTTCTCAATCTCATCAAGCAATACTACTGAATGTGGGTGCTTGATAACAGCGTCTGTCAGCAAACCACCTTGGTCGTAACCGACATAACCAGGAGGCGCACCAATTAAGCGACTCACGGAGTGACGCTCACCATATTCCGACATATCAAAACGAAGTAGCTCGATCCCTAGAAGCTTAGATAGCTGCACCGTCACCTCTGTTTTACCCACCCCAGTAGGGCCAGCAAACAAGAATGAACCAACTGGTTTGTTATCCACGCCCAAACCTGCACGTGTCAGCTTGATCGCTTCGGATAATGCATCAATCGCATTATCTTGACCAAATACCAACATCTTCATCTTGCTATCTAGGTTCTTCAAGATGTCTTTATCTGAAGAAGAAACCGACTTCTCTGGGATTCGTGCCATCTTGGCAACCATCGCTTCGATATCGGCAACACCAACCGTTTTCTTACGGCGGCTTGCAGGAGCAAGACGACTGCGAGCGCCAGCTTCATCAATGACATCAATGGCTTTATCTGGTAAATGACGTTCATTGATGTATTTCGCCGAAAGTTCTACCGCGGCACGCAGTGCTTTATTGGTGTAACGTACTTCATGGTGTGCTTCGTACTTCGGCTTCAAGCCCATCAAGATTTTAGTTGTGTCATCCAGAGAAGGTTCTACAACGTCAATCTTTTGGAAGCGACGGGACAACGCACGCTCTTTCTCGAAAATGTTGCTGTATTCTTGGTATGTAGTCGAGCCGATACAACGCAACTTACCGCTACTTAGTAGAGGTTTGATAAGGTTTGCGGCATCAACTTGACCACCAGAAGCCGCACCCGCACCGATGATTGTGTGTATCTCATCGATGAACAAAATTGCATCTTCTTCTTTTTCAAGCTGTTTCAAAATCGCCTTGAAGCGTTTTTCAAAATCACCACGGTACTTAGTACCAGCCAATAGAGAACCAATATCCAATGAGTAAATCACGCTGTTTTGAATAACTTCCGGGACCTGCCCTTCTACAATTCGCCAAGCAAGACCTTCTGCGATGGCTGTTTTACCTACCCCGGCTTCACCCACTAATAATGGGTTATTCTTGCGGCGGCGGCAAAGTACTTGAATAGTGCGCTCTAGCTCTTTATCGCGACCAATCAGTGGATCGATATTGCCATCTTTAGCGACCTGATTAAGGTTAGTCGCAAAGCTTTCCAAACGTTCTTCAGAATTCGGCTCTTCGACACTCTCTGAACTGAACGAATCTGATGATGGGTCTTCGCTTGCACCTGACGCTTTAGTAATACCATGGGAGATAAAGTTAACAATATCTAATCGGGAGATGTCGTTTTTCTTCAGTAGGTAGGCGGCATGCGACTCTTGCTCACTGAAGATCGCCACAAGCACGTTTGCACCTGTTACTTCGTTGCGGCCAGACGACTGTACATGAAAGACGGCGCGTTGTAGCACACGTTGAAAACTCAAAGTCGGCTGGGTTTCACGCGTCTCATCACTGTCTGGGATAAGAGGCGTAGTTTGATCGATGAATATATCGAGTTCGTTACGTAAAGCGTCAAGATCCGCTTTACAAGCTAAAAGGGCTTCCTTAGCTGCATCATTTTCCAATAATGCAAGTAGGAGGTGTTCGACAGTCATAAACTCGTGGCGTTTATCTCGCGCCCGAGCAAATGCACCGTTAAGGCTTGACTCTAGTTCTTTATTTAGCATAAGTACCTCCCGAAAAAACAACTTGGGTTGTTCGAGCAAGTCTTCTTTGTTTACGCTTGCTCCATAGTGCAAAGTAGCGGATGTTCATTTTCCCTTGCGTACATCGTAACTTGCGCTACTTTTGTTTCGGCAATTTCTGCACTGTATGTGCCACAGATTGCCTTTCCTTCATAGTGAATCTTGAGCATGATCTGAGTCGCTTTATCAATGTCATGTGAAAAGAATCGCTCAAGTACCTCTATGACGAAATCCATAGGTGTATAGTCATCATTATTTAGTACAACATTGTACAGCTTAGGTGGCTGAACTTTCGTACTTTCTCGCTCCAGAAGATCAGAGTCCGGAGTGACCCATTCAAAATTTTTACTCATGGCAATTCAAAGATATCGTATCAAAGGGTTGATGTTTTCGACCTATAAAAACAATCTACCACAAGCGTGCAGCGCGGTGTAGTGAGATATGGCACCGAATTCGATCTTTGATCGATAAAAGTTGCTACCTAATATAGAGACTAATGCAGGTCTTGAGGGGGCGCAAATAAAAGATGCTTGTCGATAAGTTACACATTTTTACTTATAAAATAACTTTCTTTTTACCCCCTCCGAGCTATTGCGAAACATCTCTCAGTCTTCTACCGAGATCACACTTCCTAACTGAGAATGGGGTAATTATCACGAAAACTTCATTTTTTATTCAGTTAGAGGATTCATCTATCATAAGCAACACGAACAGTATGGTTTTTCCAGTGAATACTACTTTGCAGGCTAATTGACCAAACTTCCGCGTATATACGAAAAACTGTTTGCAAATTTGTTAATCTCAAAAGTGATTTGTTTTCAATTATGTTTCTGTTTGTTGCTTAATGCTATTGACTGTCGGGATTCATTGACTACAGTGGAAAGTGTTGATGCATAAATCGTCATTTTGAATCCATTTGTTTTTAAGCAGCTTGGTGAATGTGATTTCTCATTGACTAGATGTTTGTTAGCGTTCGCTGACAATAGTAGTACCAGGTTAAAGGTATAACTTGGTTGTTGTAACAACTCAGTAAAAAATGCATGAGGGATGTAAAAGCATGGCTACAGGTACAGTAAAGTGGTTTAACAATGCCAAAGGATTTGGGTTTATTTGTTCAGATGAAGAAGAGGGAGATATCTTTGCCCACTACTCAACTATCCAGATGGACGGTTATCGTACACTGAAAGCAGGCCAACAAGTCTCATACGAGATTGAAAAAGGTCCCAAAGGCTGTCACGCGAGTAGCGTCGTGCCTCTTGAAGGTCAAGCCAAATAATTAGAGCGCTGTCGAAAAATAAAAATATTGCTCTCGAAACGTCATTTTGATGTTCTGAAGAGAAAAATAAACCCGCCAAGATAGCGGGTTTCTTACTATTTGTAGCTTATGAAATACAGAGAGACCACATACAAAGTATTGATAAAAGAAGAAACACGCCGAAAGCGACGTGCTCTTTTCATCTATTTTACTTGTTAATGATCGCGTTAAAGGTTTCGCTTGGGCGCATCAACTTAGAAACCAATGCATCATCTAGCAGATAGTAACCGCCCAGTTCTCCTTTCACACCCTGTGCGTTGTTTAGCTCAGCGACGATTTTTTCTTCATGCTCTGACAACGCTTTCGCAATCGGTGCAAACTCAGCAGCGAGATCAGCATCGTCTGTTTGCTCGGCAAGTGCTTTCGCCCAGTAAAGTGCGAGGTAGAAATGACTACCGCGGTTATCTAATTCGCCCACTTTACGTGACGGAGACTTGTTGGTATCTAAAAACTCACCAGTCGCTTTGTCTAGCGTATCCGCCAAAACTTGCGCTTTCGGGTTGTTTGCCACCACACTTAGATGTTCTAGGGATGCAGCTAGTGCTAAGAACTCACCTAAAGAATCCCAACGAAGGTGATTCTCTTTTTCTACTTGTTGAACATGCTTAGGAGCAGAACCACCAGCACCTGTTTCAAATAGACCACCGCCATTCATCAATGGAACGATAGATAGCATCTTAGCTGACGTACCTAACTCTAGAATTGGGAACAGGTCTGTTAGGTAGTCACGAAGAACGTTACCCGTTACAGAGATAGTGTCCAGACCCGCTTTCATACGCTCTAGCGAGTACTTACAAGCATCAACAGGAGATAGGATCTTAATCTCTAGACCGTCAGCATCGTGCTCTGGTAAGTAGGTATTTACTTTCTTAATGAGTTCAGCATCGTGCGCACGGTTTTCGTCTAGCCAGAATACGGCTGGAACACCTGTTGCACGTGCGCGAGTCACTGCTAGTTTAACCCAATCTTGGATTGGTGCGTCCTTCACCTGACACATACGGAAGATATCGCCTTCTTCAACCGCTTGCTCTAACAATACGTTACCCGCAGTATCAACAACGCGAACAGTACCCGCTGCGTCTAGAATGAATGTCTTGTCGTGAGAACCATACTCTTCTGCCTTTTGAGCCATTAAGCCAACGTTAGGCACGCTACCCATAGTGGTCGGGTCAAATGCGCCGTGCTCTTTACAGAAATCAATCACCGCTTGGTAAATACCTGCGTAGCTACGATCTGGTATCATCGCTTTGGTGTCTTTTTGTTTACCATCTGGTCCCCACATTTGACCAGAAGAGCGAAGCATTGCTGGCATAGAAGCATCTACAATAATGTCGCTTGGTACATGTAAGTTTGTGATACCACGATCAGAATCAACCATCGCAAGTTCTGGTTGAGTTTGGTAAACCGCTTGAATGGCCGCTTCAATTTCTGCTTTTTGCGCTTCAGGTAGAGACTCAATTTTTGAGTAAACATCACCGATGCCATTGTTTACATCAACGCCTAGCTCTTCAAACAGCTTGCCGTACTTATCGAAAACGTCTTTGTAGTAAACTTTTACTGCATGGCCGAAAATGACAGGGTCAGAAACTTTCATCATTGTCGCTTTCATATGAAGAGACAGCAGCACGTCTTGTGCTTTCGCTTCAGCAATCTCTTTCTCGAAAAATTCAACCAGCGCCTTCTTCTTCATCACTGAAGTGTCAATGACTTCTTTATCTAGTAATGGGAACGCAGACTTGAGCTCTTTAACTGTACCGTCATTACCAACAAACTCGATTTTTACCTCTGTTGCACCAGAGATAGTCGTAGACTTTTCGCTACCAAAGAAGTCATTGTCCGACATGCTCGCAACATGAGACTTAGATTCTGCTGACCACGCACCCATTGAATGTGGATTTTTCTTCGCGTAGTTCTTAACCGAAGTTGGAGCACGACGGTCTGAGTTACCTTCACGAAGTACTGGGTTAACCGCACTACCTTTGATTTTGTCGTAAGCCGCTTTAATCGCTTTCTCTTCGTACGTGCTCGGTTCTTCTGGGTAGTTTGGTAAATCGTAACCTTTCGCCTGAAGCTCTTTAATCGCCGCTTTAAGCTGAGGAACTGAAGCTGAAATGTTAGGTAGCTTGATGATATTTGCTTCTGGAGTTTGAGCTAGTTCACCAAGCTCAGTCAACGCATCGCCAATGCGCTGTTCTTCTTTTAGATGCTCTGGGAAGTTAGCGATAATTCGACCTGCTAGTGAAATATCACGAGTATCTACATTGATGCCAGACGATGCTGTGAATGATTGAATGATTGGTAGTAATGAATAAGTAGCTAGCGCCGGCGCTTCATCAGTGATGGTGTAGATAATTGTAGGTTTTTCTGTAGGCATGAAATTTCCCTATTTTTTAATCAACTTGTTGGCTGATCAACTCAGCGTCTGAGTTGGTTTAATTGACGCATTGCTGCACGTTAGCAGTACATGTCTCCTCACTAACGCCACATGCGGTTCGCACTCTTTGTTGTAGTTTGAAGCTCTGGGCTCTGAATCCATGAGTGCACTGATATAATTAAACAAATAACACGAATTAGTCTATCATTCTGTGCGCGTTTGTTAGTTTTAGGCGCGCAAATCATATCCGATCATGAGAAAACTTAAAACTTTCAAACACAGTTCATTTACATTTTTGCAGGGTAGTTAACATGTCATCTCGTACAGGTCATGAAAAAGGTCGCGGTCGCAATCAATCCCAAACGGGCCGATTTAAACACTCAGGAGCTCGCAATAGCTCAAAGACTCGTACTCAAACAAACCGTCGCCCTGTTCGCTCAGCAAGAAACCAAAAGCCAAAAGTGGCCCCCAAAGATCGTAAAGTCATTATTTTCAATAAGCCTTACGATACGCTCAGTCAATTTACCGATGGTGATGGTCGCAAAACGTTAGCGGACTATATCCCAATCAAAGATGTCTATGCGGCTGGCCGATTGGACCGAGACAGCGAAGGTTTGATGGTGCTCACTAACGATGGCATCTTGCAGGCGAAGCTCACGCAGCCAAAGTCAAAATCCCCGAAGACTTATTGGGTTCAAGTCGATGGCGCTCCTCTAGAGCAAGATCTTGAAAAATTGAGAAAGGGAGTAGAGCTAAAAGATGGTATGACCCTACCAGCCGAAGTTGAAGTGATTCCAGAACCACAAGTCTGGGATAGAACCCCTCCTGTTCGTTTTCGGGCAAATATCCCAACAACGTGGCTAGCCATTACCATTATTGAGGGAAGAAATCGCCAGGTGCGTCGCATGACTGCACACATTGGCTTCCCTACTTTGCGCCTCATCCGTCATTCGATGGGTGATATCGTCCTTAACGACCTAATGCCTGGTGAATGGAGAGAAATCTCTCTCTAATACGGCAGAAAAGATAAAAGCAGGCTTAAAGCCTGCTTTTTAGATTCGTACTTTTTCAGTTAAGCCCTATCTAATGAACTAAGGGATTACTGCTCAGCAAGCCAGTTTTTAAATGCCTCTTTTTCCGCCGGAGACGCTTTCTGGTACATCGTCTTTAATACATCAACCATTGGACTGTCGTTCGATGCGACTGTTGAACGGGTATCACCACTCTCAACTCGAGGCTCGATATCACTTACTGATTGTTGATGCTGATTCACAGTTACATAACTAACGGCAACACTCGCGATACCGCCAGCAATATTGTAGTTACGAGATTCTTGAGGGTAATTACGACCAATTTGAACACCATCTGACTCTAATACATCTTCGACCAAAGCAATAGGTTGACCTTTGGTGTCCAGCAGTTGCCAATCTAAAGGTGAGATGTTGTTTTGCGCTTGACGAAGAGTTTTAAACTCTGGTAGTTCAAACTTTAGTTTTTCATTTTCAACATCAAACTTAGCGATGATCACGTCACTGTAAACTGTCTTAAGGTTTTCGTTTGTTTCAAAAGCAGGTTGATATTTGAAGACAATTTGGTTAGTTCCGTCGGGGATCTCAATTGTCTTCTCACTAGAGAAAAGTCCCCCCTCAAGTTTTGGCTTCTCCATATTGACGGCCAGTAACTTCACGTCTTCTGGAACCACTAAAGTCGTTGCAGCATAAAGGTTTGTACTGGCAAGAATAGACAACGCCATTGCCACTTTTAATGATAACTGCATAGAGTTTTTCATCCTTATCTTCATAGTAAAAGACCCAGCATATAGCTGGGTCTTACAATATCAAACTGGGTATTGATTACCAGTAGAAACGTGCACCAACACCGAAGTCAGTTTTAGAATCAGTTTCTGCAGTTGTTTTACCAGCTTCTAGCTTATCACCATCAAAATTGTAACCCGCTTCTGCGAATACGCGAGCCCATTTAGAGAACTTGTATTCAACGCCAGCGTAAAACTTAGATTGGTCGCCATCTTTCTTGCCAGATTTGTCAGAAGATGACATTACTAGCTCGTAGCCAGAGTAAAGTGTTGTTTTAGGAGCTACAGCGAACATGCCTGCTAGAGAGATACCGTGAGAATCGATAGTCTCGTTAGCTGCTTTGTCTTCATTTTCGTTGTAGTAGTACGTAGCACCTAGAGTGTGCTCATCTAGAGCGTATTCAGCAGTTACTTCGAAAGATAGGTTCTCAGTGTTGTTACCTTTAGAAGCAATCTTGTTCTCAGAAGAAAGAACGCCAGCGTGTACAGATAGGTCATTGAAAGACTTACCTACGAATACTTCGCGGATTTCTTCGTTTTGATCTTTCTCACCTAGCGCGTAACCAGCTTTTAGCCAGAATGCGTCATTTTCGTAAGCGTATTTAATTTGAGAAGAGTTGTTCCACGCGTGTCCGTAAAGAAGTGCAGAACCACCGAAGAAGTATGAGTAATCAGCTCCGTAGATGTCATCAGCCCAAGTACCTTCTTTACCAAAACGAAGTGTACCCATATCGCCCATGTCGAAGCCAAAGATGTGACGGCGTACGTATACTGAATCATCAGTACGCTCGCTTGAATCAGCACCTGCACCGTAGTTGTCACCTAGAGCAACACCGATTTCAACTTCACCTAGAACTTTTAGGTTGTCGTTTACAACGTAAACACCATTTACACCCATACGAGAAGAGCTAGTGTTTAGCTCTGCAGTGTGGTCTGTGCTGTCTAGGAATAGAAGAGTTGGACGTAGCTGACCGTAGAAATCTACAGAACCTTCTTCAGATTTGAATACTTCAGCTGCGTTCACTGAAGTTGCAGACGCAACTACAGCTAGTGCTAATAGAGTTTTTTTCATAATTAATCCACTGCCTTTTCTTAGTTCGGGATATCCTTGTCCGGTTCCCTTTTTTTATATGTTTGAGATAGAGCGTTAACAAAACGTTATACAGCGCCTTCTCAAAATCTGGAGCTAAGAGTGCAAAAGATTATTCTGGCTGTCAAATTTTCTAAATACCAATGTAAAAAAACAAAAATAACATTTAAAAACAACAGCTTGAAAAGTTTATCTTTATTTATTCGACGAACATCTAATCAATCCTCTTGATTTTTCATAATTTATAAAACCATTAACAATGAGATTTTAAACCCAAAACAAATACTAAAAAACACAATATATAGAATAAAAAACCATAAAAATATCATATTTGGAGTTTTATATTTTTCATATAATGAAATTAATTTCATTTAGATAAGGTTCAATATTTTTTTGTGAAGAAGATCTACATTCCTCATAAAAGCATTCCGTTTTGTGAACTACTGTACAACTAGTGATGTGTGCTACTATTCGCCTCCAACGCATTTGAGGCCCGTATGCTGACCAGTAACATTCAAAAATCGATTCGTAATAGCTATCAAAACCTGCAAGATCAACTTGATAACTTTGTACCTAGAAGAGCACAAAACTACCTTGTTGCAGAGATTGCAAAAACGCTGTGCGGTCAGTACCACAAATCTAACCGAATACTGGTTGCAGAAGCAGGGACTGGAATTGGTAAGTCGCTCTCCTATCTAATGGCTGCCATCCCCGTGGCTGTACATAACAATAGAAAAGTGGTTATCTCAACGGCGACCGTAGCTCTGCAAGAGCAGCTCATAAATAAAGACCTCCCTCTTTTTCGTCGGATTACCGACCGAGAGTTTTCTTTTATTTTGGCAAAAGGCCGTCAACGCTATTGTTGTGCAGAAAAACTTGCTTCAGCTTGTGGTGCTGATGGTGGTCAGTTAGCCATGTTCGAAACCAAGCCTAAGCAAAAAGATATAGAGCTGTTGGAAACAATGCATCGCTCTCTTGCGCAAGGTAAATGGGACGGTGACCGTGATTCTTGGCCTAAAACCATCGATGATAAGCTTTGGCAACTGATTGTCAGTGATAAACACAGTTGCAATAACAGTCTACCGGGCCATCGCAGCTGTCCATTTCAAAAAGCGCGCTCGGAGCTGGATAAGAATGATGTCATCATTGCGAACCACTCTCTCGTCATGGCAGACGCAGACTTGGGGGGCGGAGTAATCTTACCTGAGCCAGAAAACACGATATACGTCTTTGACGAGGCACATCACTTGCCTCATGTCGCCCGCGATCATGCTTCAGCATCTGCGAGCTTAAAAGGTGCGGCAGCGTGGCTTGAGAAGTTAAATCAGTCGATTAGCAAGTTTTCATCGCTCGCAGACGAGAAGCGCGTAGCTCGATTTCGCAACGACCTTCAAGACGCGGTTCAGAACTTGATACCAGCACTGACTCAACTGCCTAAACAGTTCGATCCAGCTCAATTTGAAGAGAGTATCTACCGCTTTGAGCACGGTGAACTGCCAGAATGGCTAGAGAACCAATCCAAAGAGTTAAAGCAGTTCAGTAAAAAAGCAAATCAAAGTGTGGCAAAAATTGCCGACCTTATTGCGGAAAGAGTAAAAGATGGGGAGCTTGCGACAAGATTGGCTGAACCAGCGCTTGCAGAGCTCGGCTTCTACATTCAAAGGTTAGAAAACCTAGCGCAAGTCTGGCACTTGATGGCTGAGCCAACTCGTGAAAAAGGTGCGCCTTTGGCTCGCTGGTTAGAAACCCACCCCGATCGCGAGGGTGATTTCATTGTGAGTGTTTCTCCGCTTGAAATTGGATGGCAACTCGACCAACAAATTTGGAGCAGGTGCATTGGCGCCATTTTAGTTTCCGCAACGATGCGTGCATTAAACTCCTTCCATTACTTTTGCCATCAGGTTGGTATTGATGGAAAACCAGAATCAGGCACACAGTTTTTAGCGCTTGCTTCACCATTCGATTACCAAAACCAGGCAGAATTGCTCATCCCTGCGATGAAATATGAACCACCAGCGCCTCAATTTACTGAATATCTTATCGAGATATTGCCTAAGTACTTGGAAGACAAGAAAGCCAACTTAGTATTATTCTCATCCTATTGGCAGATGAACCAAGTTGCGAAGGCGCTGTCTTCGGAGTTCATAAAAAAAGGCTGGGCATTGCAAGTTCAAGGTGAAAGCTCACGTCAAGAAATTCTAAAAAAACATAAAAAGCTAATAGAATCAAATAAAACCAGCATCTTATTTGGTACTGGCAGTTTCTCTGAGGGGCTAGATTTACCTGGCGAATTACTTGAAAACTTGGTGATTACAAAAATTCCATTTGGTGTTCCAACCTCTCCTGTCGAACAGGCTCACTCCGAATATATCGAGAAAAAAGGTGGGAACCCGTTTATGCAAATAACTGTACCTGACGCAAGCAAAAAGCTGATCCAGAGCGTAGGTCGCTTACTGCGTAAAGAGAGAGATTCTGGTAGAGTAACGATTCTTGATCGACGCCTAGTCACTAAGCGATACGGACAAGCCTTAATCGACTCACTACCTCCATTTAAACGTAAAATAGAATATTAGAAGAATCACCATTTATGGAAATGATTGAGCCAACTATGCTGTTGGTGTTGGCGCTTGTCGCTTTTGTCGCTGGATTTATTGATGCAGTTGCTGGTGGTGGTGGCATGCTAACCGTACCTGCTCTATTATCGTTGGGCTTGCCGCCCCATATTGCACTAGGCACCAATAAACTTGCGGCTACCTTTGCCTCTTCTACTGCGGCATTTACGTACTACAAGAAACGTTTATTCAAGCCTCAATGCTGGGGAAGAGCATTTGTAGCGACGCTTGTCGGAGCAACATTAGGTACCCTACTTGTGGACGCGATTAGCACGGATTGGCTAGAAAAAGGGTTACCCCTTGTTATTTTAGCGGCGGCGTTATACACCGTCTTCCATAAAACACCACACTCTCCTCATCAAAGTCCAATTCCCGAGCCTTGCCCAAAACTTCATAGAAAACAGTACATGCAAGGATTATCCATAGGGTTCTATGACGGGCTCGCAGGGCCTGGAACTGGGGCTTTTTGGACGGTAAGTTCAATGGCTCTGTATCGGCTGAATATCTTGCTCGCCTCTGGCTTAGCAAAAGCAATGAACTTTACCAGCAACTTTACCTCTTTGATCACGTTTGCAGTCCTCGGTCATATCAACTGGGTGCTAGGCTTAACAATGGGGGTATGTTTAATGGCTGGCGCTTTTGTTGGCGCACATTCCGCCATTCGGTTTGGTTCTAAATTCATTCGCCCTGTATTTGTTATTGTCGTCAGTATACTGGCCATAAAATTGGCTTATGACGCATGGTTTGTAGGTTTGTCATGAACATTTCTCAACTCCAGGAAAACCTAGAACAAATGGCGAAGCAAGCCGCTGTTCTTGACCGTCAAAGAGGCGAACACCATGTTCCGCTTTTTGATGAGCGCTTATTTGGTTGTCGCTCTCGCTTACTTACTCCTTGCGTAAAAGAAGCAAAAGCTACGCTGGATGCGATTGTGCGTGAGCAAAATGAAGGTAAGCTCACCGCTTTGCGTGCTGAGTACCTCACTGAACGGTTAGTAGCGCAAATAGGTGCGATTCAACGCGAGATTTCTACCACCAAAATTCGCAAGAATGAGATCAAACATAGCAGCCACTTCCGCAAGCCTATTAACGTGCTTTATCAGGAACTCGCTCAACACCAAGAGTGGGCAAGACGCTTGCGCGAAATGGTGTTAGAAAAAGAACGTGCTGTCGAAAGCGCTCCGAGTTTTATGCGTGCCGAGGCTCAGAAAGTGTTACTAGCGACCGAGCAACGTTTGGCACGTTGTGAGGCAGCGCTTCTGAAACTAGAGAACCAAATTACACATAGGGAAAAACACCAATAATGGCCGATCAACCAACCTCGCCTTTAGATGAGGCACCTGAAGAGATCAAATTGGCTGTCGATTTGATCTATTTACTTGAGAGCAATGAGATAGATCCAGAAGTTGCGCTTAACGCTTTGAAGATCGTGCAAAACGACTTAGAAAACAAATTAAAAGCAAAGTAGCCCAACGTTTCGCTCCTTTCACCGAGACTCGTTTTCAGTGCTCTTGCACAATGATACTATTCATAAAAAAGTACGCCCTCAAAAAGGATAAACAATGAAAGTAATCAGCTTTAACATCAATGGACTACGTGCGCGACTGCACCAACTCCAAGCGCTAATCGACAAACACCAACCAGATGTGATTGGCCTTCAGGAAATTAAAGTTCACGATGAAGCATTCCCGATTGAAGCTGTCGAAGCCATGGGCTACAAAGTGTATTTCCATGGTCAAAAAGCGCATTACGGCGTCGCAATGCTTTGTAAGCAAGAACCTCTACACGTACAAAAAGGGTTCCCGACGGATAACGAAGAGCACCAAAAGCGCATGATCATGGCAACGTTTTTAAATGAAAACGGCGAAAAGGTCACGGTGCTAAACGGCTACTTCCCTCAAGGGGATAACATCAGCCACGAAACAAAATTCCCATACAAACGTCAGTTTTATAAAGATCTGATGACGTACCTAAACGATCATCACAATAGTGACGAGCAATTGATTGTTATGGGTGACATCAACATTAGCCCTATTGATGCAGATATCGGTATCGGCGAACCAAACCGTAAGCGTTGGCTAAAAACAGGTAAATGTTCATTCCAACCGGAAGAGCGCGAATGGCTGAAAACCTTGCTAGACTGGGGCTTTGAGGACACCTTCCGCAAGCTATATCCAGAAGTGAACGATCAATTCTCGTGGTTTGATTATCGCTCTCGCGGGTTTGATGATAACCGAGGTCTACGAATTGATGTCATTTTGGCGACCCCTTCTCTCGCGCAAAAATGTATTGAGTCGGGTATCGATTATGAATTGCGCGGTATTGAAAAACCTTCAGACCACGCTCCAATTTGGTCGACGTTCAAGTAATACATAACTGAGCAATAAGCGGGACTCAACGCTAAGCTTAACCCATGAAAAAGGGAGACTCTGTCTCCCTTTTTCATGCAAGTTACTTTCTACTCAGCTAGTTCAGCGGCCAAACCGTTTGACCATCAACACTGACTGGCGTTTGAGCAAATTCGTTCAGACAGTAGCCGGTATTGCTGCTTGCAAAGTAAGTGAGAGGCATCGGCGGTAGATTCAGCGCCACAACCTGCTGTTTCGCTTTTTCTGTGAACGAGAAGCCCCACATATCTAAATAGCTCGTCATGTCTCGCTGAGAGATGTAGCTCAGAGCAATAAGCAACCAGTCGTTGTTTGAGATGCTATTTGCCTCTTCACGAGAGTAGTTGGCGAAACCAATACTCAATCGTCTCTCATTCCAAAGCGCATCATCCGATTTTAAACGGTTAAACTCACGTTCAGTCAGGTGCAATCGCGCCAATAAATGCCAACCATTTTGCAGTACACCTTCATGCTGCGTCGCCATCATCATTTGAATGTAAACGCGAGCTCCCCAACTCCAACCAGTTTGATTTTGCGCTGCCATGTAAGCGTTTGGATCCGCTTGAGTTCGGCTTGCTTGCAATAATTCAAACTGGCCTTTGAAATCCAAGCTTTGGCAAGTTGAAACTTTCCCCGTATTCTGGAAGAAACGAGACTTACTGTAATACGAATAGTAATTGGTCGTTGAATGCCCTTCCCAGCCTGCAAATCGGAATCGACCTTTTTCCAAGCCATGACCAAGCTCATGTAAATCACCGTGACCGAGTGGGCTGAATGACCAGTAAGCATCGTATGGGTTACCAGAACAGCCGTAACCACACGTCGCTTGGTCAGCGTTCATATGCTTCACCATATCAATATTGGCGATTTCCCAACCTTGATTTTTGGCATACTGGATAATTTCCGGAACCTCATCGATACCCGGCCCTTGGAAACCAGCCAAGACATGTGGGTAGTTATAAACATATTCTTCTGTCGCCAGGGCCATTTCAGCTGGTGTCGACCACATCTCATCGTTGACAGATTCAAGCATTTTGTCGCGTTTAGAGTGTACCTCAAATCCAGGCGTGATCAGTTCAGCCCAATCGAACAAATTCGCTTCAAGCCCCTGAATAAACGCATCGTTATCCTTTTCACTTCTCCATACAGGGTGTTGCGCTACATGGCTAAATGTTAGAGCTACTGGTACATCATTATTGTTAAAGTGAACCTGGATAGGCCCGCCATAAGGTGAAGTCAGCGTGATGGTTTCACCCGGCTTCACCTCATAGGCGAAAGAAGTCAGCATTTTTGGTCGCGTGTATCCATCTTTGCTGAACTCATGAGTTGCGCCACTTCTTAAACTGTTGATGACAATTTTAGTCGTCACTTCATTACTGTCATTGCGCGTGACCGTAAAGGTCTCCCCAGGAAGCGCATACACACCAGCAGAGCGGAAGTTACGCTTTGATTCCATATTAATCGTTGCGCTGATTCTCTTTACTTCAGGGCTAAACTCACTACGGCTGAAGTTCCCCATATTTGGTTGTTTTGGGTTCACGCTTCGGCTGTTGTATTGTACGTAATCGGCAAAATACGATTTTAGGAATTCGGTCGTTTGGGTTGATTGTTTGTCCATTGGGAACACAACCGTTTGACGATAGTGATCAGCCAGCAATACCATGAGTTTTTCGTATTGGTAGCCATCTTGATTAAACAAATCTACTTTTTGTTCATCAAGCTTTTTCAACCGATGGCGAATACTGTTTGCCCCTGCATAAAATTGACTTTCCATATTCGCAGTGTCAGGACAAGATTTGTCATCACACTGTGACAAGTCAACATTGAAGTTTTGAGATTCAAAACGAGACAACAGCGCTTGTTGCGTAGCAACAGAGTCTGGCACGAAGTTCATGAGTGATGAAGGCGCCCAATCAACCAAGCCTAACTTACGCCAATAGTTATCTCCCACATAATCAACATGGAATTTTTCCAAAATGTCTCGGCCAAGTTCAGTTAGTCCTCCATCCCAATGCAGGTATAGAACAGGAATTTGGGCTTGCTCAGCGTATGCCAGAGCATCGAGTACTTGTTGGTTGGTGTCGCCAGATTGCAGATGCTGTGACAAGATCAATAAGTTTGGAGTATTGGTTTGCAAGCAGCTAAGTAGCTTCGAACCATCGCATAGGTTGGCCTCGTTAAACGCCAACTCTTGTGAAACATTGTCTTTCAGCCAATTCCGAGTCGCTTGCTCATCAGGGAAGTAATAAGACTGATCCATTTGCGCGATGACAACGTTTGAAGTAGCTCCGCCTGACAACCAAGTGACCAGGTTGCTTAGCCATTGAGTCATCGTTGCATTCGAAGACTCGGGAAAGCGTTGTGCCGTTCTAAATGGGTTACTACCTAATAGCGCATAACGTTGACCATTAGCTTTTTCTCCAGCAACGCCAATTGACAACGCCTGATCTTTATAACCGCTAGCCATGGCCTTGTTGGTCATCAAGATGGTGTCGTTGAACCCATACTGAGGTGCCAAGATCGCTGCATCATGAGTTGGATCCCAATAAAGGCCAGAAAGGTTTTTCGCAATTGCAGATTTGATCGTATTCGACTGTTTCTTGTGCCCTTCCACAACTTGCCGACTTTCTCGGATGAAATCGTTCGGGTCAGAAACGAGCAGTGCATTACCAGTTTCCAGAGCTTGTTGAACTGGAGCTGGCGTTGGTTTTACTTGAGCATTAGATTGTGACTCTCCCTCTCCCCCACCACATCCAGTGGCAACGGCGGCAAGGCCCAACGATAGAATTGTTTTTTTCATTTTTACTTACTAAACAATGAGTTTATCAAATATTAATGTAAGTACATGAATAAAAAGAAATAGTCTTTTGTATCGGTAGGGAAAATAGGAATGAAGATAACAAAATCATCAAAAAGCAATGGTACCCATTCCGATACCATTGCTGACATTAATTATTAACTTAAAGGACGTAGGTATGCCAAGAAGCGCTTCTCTGCCACTTTAAAGCACCACAAGATCATAAACGTCAGTGCCATGTAGAACAGCCCCGCCGTTAGGAAAGATTCAAATGGCGCATAGTAACGTGAGTTAACTAAGCGCGCAGCGCCAGTTAGATCCATAATGGTAACGATACCCGCGACCGCACTACCGTGCAGCATGAAAATCACTTCGTTTGAATAAGCTGGTAATGCTCGACGCAGTGCACTAGGCAAGATAATACGTCTGTATGTCATAAACTTACTCATCCCATACGCTTTGGCAGCTTCTACTTCACCTTTGGGCAAGCCATTAATCGCACCACGAATAATTTCTGCTGTATAAGCCGACGTATTAAGAATAAAAGCGACTAAAGCACAAAACCAGGCGTTTTCCCACAAGGTATCTTTCACAGGAAAGAACTGATCCATACCGTAATAAATCAAATACAACTGGACCAACAACGGTGTTCCACGGAAAAAGTAAATGAATCCCCAAGAAGGTAAGCTAAAGGCATAATTCGTACTATTACGTGCCACGGCTAATGGAATAGAGACACACAAACCGATAACCAACGCTAATCCTACCAGCCAAACTGTCGTCCAAAGTCCCTGAAGATAAGTTGGGAAGCTTTCAATAATCAAAGAAAAATCCATAACTTACCTCGCATGAATACTGAACTTACGCTCAACAAGCTTGAGTAGCCCGGTCGAAACGCTGGTAAAAAATAGAAAGATGAGCGCGACAGCCATGTAAAAGGTAAACGGCATTTTCGTCGTACCTGCCGCCAACGAGCTCATTCTCACCATGTCATCCAGGCCGATGATGGACACTAACGCTGTGGTCTTGAGTAACACTAACCAGTTATTACCAAATCCAGGTAATGCATGACGAATCATCTGAGGCAGTAAGATTCTTCTAAACGATAAGGCTGAGCTCATACCATAAGCTTTCGCCGCTTCTAGTTCACCTTTGTCCACCGCCATGATCGCTCCGCGAAAAGTCTCCGCCATGTAGGCACCAAAGATAAAACCAATCGTGAGTACACCTGCAATAAATGGGCTGACATCAATATAGTCGGGTAAGTAAGACGTCCATTCATGGTTTGGATCACTCGAAGCAAACCACTCATTGAGCGTTTCGTTAATGGAGTACAGGCTATTGTTTAAAAGTATTTGTCCACCAAAGAAAATCAGCATCATCAGAACCAAATCTGGAATGCCGCGAATGACGGTGGTGTAAAGAGTGGCAATCGCCCTTGCCCATTTGTAAGGTGCTAACTTAGCTAATGCGCCAAGCATACCTAAGATCACCGCAAGAAGGAGTGAAAGCACTGCAACTTCTATCGTTACTAAAGCCCCTTTTAAAATCGAAGCTTCGTATCCTTGTAAATCTAGCATAGGTGAGTTCCTAATCCCTAAACTCAAAAAATCGACCGTTGACTACTTCTAGGAACAAGCCAACGGTCGCTTAATTACGGTTTATTCACCGTACACATCGTAGTTAAAGTATTTACCAGCAATTTCTTGATAAACACCTTTCTCACGTAGTGAAATTATCGCCGCGTCCAATTTCTTCGTTAGATCTTTATCTTGTTTACGCACGGCAATACCAAAACCTTCACCGAACCACTTAGGATCGGTCAATGACGGACCAACAAACTCGTACGCGTCGCCGCCCGCTTTATTAAGCACACCTTCTTCTAGAGCAGAGGCGTCGCCCAATACAGCGGCAACACGACCATTGGCTAAATCTAGGTAAGCCTCATCAAAAGAACCGTAACGAACAATTTCTACTTTATCGCCATAGTTATCTGTCAGATATTTGTCGTGTGTTGTTGCACGTTGAACGGCGATTTTCTTGCCATCTAGGTTGTCAAAATCCAGATTCGCACCCTTCTTGGCAATAAATTTGTTTGGAATCAGTGCGTATTTGCCAGTGAAATCGACTTTCTTCTTACGCTCTTCAGTAATAGACATCGCAGCGATGATTGCGTCGTACTTACGCGCTAATAGAGAAGGAATGATGCCATCCCAATCTTGCGCGACAATCTTACATTTCACTTGCATTTCCTCACAAAGCGCGTTGGCCATGTCTACGTCGAAGCCTTTAAGAGAACCATCCGTTTCTGTCCAGCTAAACGGAGGGTAAGCACCCTCAATGCCGAAGCGAACTGTTTTCCATTCTTTCGCTTGAGCGACACCAGATACTGCCGTTGCAGCGATCGTTGCTGCTAATAACCACTTTTTCATTTCCATACTCCTGTGATTGCTATTTTATTTCGTTTTGTTTGTTGTGCTGGCTTAGGAGGCAATAGTCTGCCGCCTAAAAATATTAGTAAATGGATGAGATAAACTGCTGTAATCGTTCTGAATCCGGGTTTGTAAATAGCTTAGCTGGATTTCCCTGTTCTTCCACTAAGCCTTGATGCAAGAACATCACATGGTTTGATACGTCTCGCGCAAACGCCATTTCGTGCGTGACCACCAGCATGGTTCGTCCTTCATCTGCCAAATCTCTCATTACCCCTAATACTTCCCCAACAAGTTCTGGGTCAAGCGCCGAGGTTGGCTCGTCAAACAACATCACTTCAGGGTCAACTGCTAGCGCACGGGCAATAGCGGCACGTTGCTGCTGACCGCCAGATAAGTGTCCAGGATAATAGTCTTTACGCTCATATAGGCCTACTTTCTTAAGCAAGACTTCTGCGTTTTCAATCGCTTGGGCTTTTGGTACGCCTAGGACATGAACAGGGGCTTCAATCACGTTTTCTAATACTGTCAGGTGTGACCATAAGTTGAAACCTTGGAACACCATCGCTAGCCGTGAGCGAATACGTTGCACTTGCTTTTCATTAGCAGGAACAGATTCCCCTGCTCGGTTGTTCTTCATTTGGATTAATTCACCATTCACCCAAATTTCGCCTGCGGTAGGCGTTTCTAGCAAGTTGATACATCTAAGAAAGGTACTCTTACCAGAACCGGAAGAGCCAATGATGGAGATGACATCTCCTTTGTGCGCGGCAAGAGAAATTCCCTTGAGAACTTCATTTTGTCCAAATGTTTTGTGCAGGTCTTTTATATCTAGCGCTGGTACATCATTCATGCGCTCTACTCCCTGTGTTTTTGTCACTGCAATTAAGGGACTCCGCCCTCTCTAATTCGGAACAAATTAGCACCACACCCTGAAACTTGCAACAAATTATTAACCTAAATAATTCGAATAGAAAGATACGATAGCCAAATTAATATGCAATATATAGCAACTTATTCTTCAAAAGCTGAATATTAAATATAAAAAAGCCCCTTTAAAAGGGGCTTGATAAATTTACAAAAGTGTTAATTGAAACTTATTTAGGGTCGTAATGAATTAATTAAAACGACTGACTACCAATGAGTTTGAAGTACGTAATGTCACTTCATTTTCTAGGCCTTCTTTTTCAGAAGTAATGATGCCATCCAAGTCTTCATCTAGCTCAGGCTCTGACGCTTCACCATTAGAAAAGAAGCTCATGAAAACTTTAGAATCGATATTGCTATCGTCACTCAATACCAAAGCAGTGCGATTAAAATCGTCCGAAGCTGAAACTTTCAAACCGTTAACGGCTGATGTTGGGAAATTGTAGTAATGGAGCTCAGGAACAACAACAGAGTCACTGTCGCTCTTTGTGAAAATACGATGTGTGACTTTATAGTCGCCTGAAGCCGCAAAGTAAGCAACACGAGTAAAGCCTTCTGTAGACGATGTTAAACCCATGTCCAGATCAATCACCGAGTCTGCACTTCCTTGTGTTGATACACTTGGTTTTGTGTTTGGCAGGTTATCAATATTTAAGTAAGAGCTTGGATCAACGTCAATATCCCATCCATCAGAGACCGTTTCGTTAAGTAGAGAGTCCCAACCATTAACTTGATTCTCTGAGAACGCCATGTAGACCCAAGTTTCTTTATTCGTTGCACTAGGGCGATTATATTCAACGGCCGTTTTATCTAGCTTCAGCGCATCATACGCAAAGCCGTTAGTAATAAAACCAATGTGGAGAGTGTCGTAAGTATAATCAGAAGACGAATAAATGTTTGACGTATTATCCGCTCTGACTAAGGCGATCTCACCAGTCCCCCACGAACCAATACCATACTGGTAAAGCGCTTTGTCGCTTGAACCAGATTCATACTGGAACAACGCCGTAGGCTCACCTTTAAGCCCCATAAGCTCATCGGTAGGCAACATATCAGGGTTAGGTGACGTGAAAATATCGGTTTGCGAGACAAAGTTGTAGTCTCCACCACCTGATTCAGCATTTCGGTAATCTAGGTTAGTAAACTTATTGCTTGCTAAGTTACCGCCAGTAAAGCACTTGTTCAAAGAGTCTCGGTTAAGGGCAAACGTGGCATTACGTAGTTTCTTATCTTGTAAGAATTCTTTTGAAAACGTATTTACGCGAGCTTCTCTACCGTTAAATTCTATTGCTTGAAACGTTACAAAGCCGCCGTCAGGAATATCTTCAAGATAAAACTTAAAGTTATCAGTGGTTGGTTTGATGATGTCTCCGGCTCTTTTGCCATCTGCATCAGAGTAGTAACCGATAACATAGTTAGTCACTTGCTCTTTTGACGCTGCGCTATAGGTTAAAACCGTTTTATCACCGTTTAGCTCAGTTTTGTGGTCATACACCGTACAACCTTTCGCAGTAGCTTCACTTTCAGTCATTGTTGCTGGTATAGCAAAATCAAAAGTAAACGCTGTTTTCGGCGCAGCACCACCGCCGCCACCGCCACCGCCGCCACAACCGACCATTAACCCTGAGATAATTGCCACTAGTGGCAGTACTTTAAGCTGTTTCATGTCTTTTTCCTAAACTGAGCGGCAATGATTAGCCAAAAAATCGTCTTTGCCCTGTAGAAAGCAAGAATAAAGCCAGCTTTATATAATCATCATGAATATTGATATTTACCCCGCATCCCTCGAACGATAAGAGCAACAAATTCTAATTTTATGCAACTTGTGTAATGAAATTACACAAGATTTCACCATCTCATTCGCATGCCAGAAACTTTCTGTAGTTTTATTTCACAACCATTCTTAAAGTGATCTAAATCAATCACCCTAAATGGCTATCTTGCTAGACTCCTGCCAAAAGATGAGGATTTTTTTGTGCCTCAACACAATAAGTTATTAGCTATGCTTAGGCACAATGTCGACGTGTAACAAATCTAATAATAGCTAGCATAAGCGTGCCGCAGGATGCGGATTAACACAATTGAATGAAGAATTCATAACTTTTAAATATATGAGGAATCTATGTCAGACGCAGTTAACAAAACGCACTCTGATTCAGATATCGAGACCAAGAGCTACCGTGAGCTTCATCGTCCAGCATCTGAGTTCGCAAGCCGTTCAGACTACCTAGACCACGAACTACAAATTATGAAGCCGCGTCGTTTCGGCTTAAACTTGCCAGGTCGTGACTTCCGTTTTGAACTTGAAGATCTTGTTCCAGCACTTGCCGGTACGATTGGTATTATCGCGATGTACTCTGCGGTAATGATGTCTTGGGCTGAAGGCCTAACTGCCGCATGGGACCATGTTAATCTGGGCAAAGATTTCGCCATCGAAGTTGCCCGTGTAGAGATGCTCATCCCTGCACTTCTTTTCTGTGTACTTGCTTCTGGCTTTATTAACCCTAAAGCCAACCTAGCTGGTAACCACGGCCCAATGATCCCTCTTATTGGTACCATCGCGCTTGCTGGTGCTCACCCTCTTGCATTGGCAATTCTCATTGGTGTGTTTGGTTTAATTCTGAGCCTGTTAAAAGGTGGTTCAAAACTGGTTAACCTCACCTCTGAAGGTACGGCTGGTGGCCTTCTCATCTTCTTGGGTTTAACCGGAACGATGAGCCAAATTAATTCCATTCAAGCTTGGGCTGTTGGTTTGCAATCCGACACAGTTGCCGCAGGTAGCATGGGTTACATCGGTCTAATCGTTCTTGCGGTTACCATTGGCCTGTACGCGTTTCTTGCTAAAGTGAACAAACGCTGGCTAGCAATCCCTGTTTGTGCCTTCACTGGCCTTGCAATCGCACTTGTTCTTGGCGCAGGCTTCGATATTAAATTCGTAACCGAGACGGGTCTTCCAAACCTAAACCCAATCTACTGGTGGGGTTCAACGGAAGAAGGTTGGATGCTTGGTCTTCCTAATATGGAACACTTCATTGCTTCTCTACCATTCGCAATTCTTGCTGTAGCAATGTGGTCTCCTGACTTCTTGGGTCACCGCATCTTCCAAGAAATGAACTACCCACGTAAGAGTGAAAAAGTACTGATGGACGTTGATGACACAATGACAATGTGTTCTGTGCGCCAAATGGTCGGTACCGCTGTCGGTGGTGGTAACATCACATCATCTTGGGGGACTTACATGATCCCTGCAGCAATCGCGAAGCGCCCTATTCCTGGCGGTGCAATCTTACTAGGTTCTCTATGTATTATTGTTGCAATTCTTGGTTTCCCTATGGATGTTGCTGTATGGCCACCAGTTATGCGCGTTGCTCTTCTCGTTGGTGTATCTCTGCCACTACTTGAAGCAGGCATGCAGATGGTGAAAGACTCAAAAGATTCACAAGCAGCAGGTATCTGTATCTTTGGTTCAGCAGTCGTTAACCCTGTTCTAGCTTGGGCACTAACTATGCTTTTAGATAACAACGGCTTAATTGGTGATAAAGAGCGCGCGTCTCGCTTGTCGTTTGTAGACAAGATTGTGATCCCAGTAAGCGTACTTATTATCTGTTTAGTTGCTATGCTTGCAGTTGGTATGCTTGAAGGCCAATATGGCATCCAAGCTTGGCTGTAAAGCTGACAGTTCAGAAAATGTGTGGGTAGCGCTAGTCGCTACCCCATTTTTATCGAGATTTTTGAGGATTTATTGATTTAGTTTAAGGTTTGCAAAAAAATTTTAGTTTAACCTCTAACTGTTGCTTAAAAAGAGAAACGTTAAAACTAGTGACAATATTTATAGTTTTGTAACTCGAACATTTAAATTTAAGACTATAAATATTGTTATTCATAAGAGTGTACTGTTCCCCTCTTTAACTTGGGGATAGCTGGCTCAACGGCGAAGCAGTACGTATTTTTTTCTACTAAAAAGGTAGGTATGTCATGGCAGAGCAATTTGCTAAAGCTTGGGAAGGTTTTGCTGCAGGCGACTGGCAAAACGAAGTAAACGTTCGTGATTTCATTCAGAAGAACTACACTCCGTACGAAGGCGACGAATCTTTCCTAGTTTCTGAAGGTACTGAAGCGACTAACAAGCTTTGGGCTAAGGTAATGGAAGGCATCAAACAAGAGAACGCGACTCACGCTCCTGTTGATTTTGATACTTCAGTTATCTCTACCATCACTGCTCACGATGCAGGCTACATCGAAAAAGACCTAGAAACTATCGTAGGTCTTCAAACTGACGCTCCTCTAAAACGTGCGATCATCCCTAACGGTGGTATCCGTATGGTTGAAGGTTCATGCAAAGCCTACAACCGCGAGCTTGACCCACAAGTTAAGAAAATCTACACAGAATACCGTAAAACTCACAACCAAGGCGTTTTCGACATCTACACTCCACAAATCATGGCGTGTCGTAAGTCTGGCGTATTGACTGGTCTTCCTGATGCATACGGTCGTGGTCGTATCATCGGTGACTACCGTCGTGTTGCTCTATACGGTATTGATTTCCTAATGAAGGATAAATTCGCACAGTTCTCTTCTCTACAAGAGCGTTTCGAGAACGGCGAAGACCTACAAATGACAATGCAGCTTCGTGAAGAGATCGCAGAGCAACACCGTGCTCTAGGTCAAATCAAAGAAATGGCTGCAAAATACGGTTGTGACATTTCTCGTCCTGCTGAAACTGCACAAGAAGCTATCCAGTGGACTTACTTCGGTTACCTAGCTGCTGTTAAATCTCAAAACGGCGCGGCAATGTCTCTAGGCCGTACTTCTACGTTCCTAGACATCTTCATCGAGCGCGATATCGCTGCTGGCCGCATCACAGAAGAACAAGCTCAGGAAATGATCGACCACTTCGTAATGAAACTACGTATGGTTCGTTTCCTACGTACTCCTGAGTACGATGATCTATTCTCTGGCGACCCTATCTGGGCAACTGAGTCTATGGGTGGTATGGGTCTTGACGGTCGTACGCTAGTTACTCGTACAAACTTCCGTTTCCTAAACTCACTATACACAATGGGTCCTTCTCCAGAGCCAAACATCACTGTTCTTTGGTCTGAGCAACTACCTGAAGGCTTCAAGAAGTTCTGTGCGAAAGTGTCTATCGATACTTCTTCAATCCAGTACGAAAACGACGACCTAATGCGTCCAGACATGAACTCTGACGACTACGCAATCGCATGTTGTGTATCTCCAATGGTTGTTGGTAAGCAAATGCAGTTCTTTGGTGCTCGTGCTAACCTTGCGAAAACTATGCTTTACACCATCAACGGTGGTGTGGATGAGAAGCTAAAAATCCAAGTTGGTCCACAAATGCCGAAGATCGAAGGCGATGTACTGAACTACGATGAGTTGTGGGAGAAAATGGACCACTTCATGGATTGGCTAGCGAAGCAGTACGTGACTGCACTAAACGCTATCCACTTCATGCACGACAAGTACAGCTACGAAGCGGCACTAATGGCTCTACATGACCGTGACGTTAAACGTACTATGGCTTGTGGTATTGCTGGTCTATCTGTTGCGGCTGACTCTCTGTCTGCAATCAAATACGCAAAAGTTAAGCCAATCCGTGACGAAGACGGTCTAGCAATCGACTTCGAAATCGAAGGTGATTACCCTAAATTTGGTAACAACGACCCACGCGTTGATGATATCGCATGTGAACTTGTTTCTGTATTTATGGGCAAAATCCGTAAGCTTAAGACTTACCGTGATGCAATCCCTACTCAGTCAATTCTTACTATCACTTCAAACGTGGTTTACGGTAAGAAAACTGGTAACACACCTGACGGTCGTCGTGCTGGTGCTCCATTTGCTCCAGGTGCTAACCCAATGCACGGTCGCGATGAGAAAGGTGCCGTAGCATCACTAACTTCAGTTGCAAAACTGCCGTTTGCTGACGCACAAGATGGTATCTCTTACACATTCTCTATCGTACCTAATGCACTAGGTAAAGATGAGGGTTCACAACGCGCTAACCTAGCTGGCCTGATGGATGGTTACTTCCACCACGAAGCGGGTATCGAAGGTGGTCAACACCTAAACGTGAACGTTCTTAACCGCGAAACTCTAGAAGACGCCGTTAAGCACCCAGAGAAATACCCTCAGCTAACAATCCGTGTATCTGGTTACGCTGTTCGCTTTAACTCTCTAACTGCAGAGCAACAAGCTGACGTAATCGCACGTACATTCACAGAGTCTCTATAAGACTTTAATGAAATAACGTTTTAGTGATACAACAAAGGCTGATGCTTAGAAGCATCAGCCTTTTTTTATTTCTTGAATGAAAGTTGTGATATTACGAAAGATTTTGCCCACATTCTTACGTATGATGCGAAAAAAGTTAGTAAATAAAGTATATGAAACTCAGTAAATTAATTGTTCTTACTCTTCTTTCTCCAGTTGCGATGGCATCCACTAAGTCTACGGTCTCTTTTACACTCGACAATGATGGTATTTTCGGCGTCGACCAAGACTACACAAATGGTATTTTTCTTTCCTACGCAACAGGCCAACTGAAACAAGAAAGCCAATGGAAATGGCTGAGTCTGGCAGACTCAGTACACCCCAATATCGATAAAATAGAGTTGGTTCTTGGCCACAAAATGTGGACTCCAAGCGACATTGAAGCGGATTATCCACTGGTCAATGATCGCCCATATGCGGGTTATCTACATACTGAGATCAACTATCTTTCTTTGACTGATGACAAAGCCGTCCGCTACAACTTCACCATCGGTGCAACAGGTGAAAGTTCGCTTTCAGAAAAAGCGCAAGAAATCGTTCACGGCATAACAGGCTCGACCGACCCACAAGGTTGGGATTACCAGATCGACGATAAAGTGGCGTTTAGCCTTGGCTACCGCGTATTTAATAAATTGATGCGCAGCGAAGGACAAAAAACGCAATGGGAAATCACCAACATTAACGACATCAATGCGGGTAACTTCCGTAGTGATGTCTCTCAAGGCGTCATGTTTCGTTGGGGTACAAACCTAGCAAGCAGCATCGGAGCCGCCAATATTAGTGTAGAGAGCCCATTCTCAGCGAGTATGCTCGCACAGGATACTTCAAGCTGGTTCTTATTTACGGGGTTTGAAGGTCGTTACCGTTTCAATGACATGACCATCGAAGGCGATCGCCCTGGTATTCCTGAGCCATCAGCGCCATACGACGTCACACTGCAAAATTGGCAAGCAAGCGCCGTAGCAGGTGCAACTTGGTATAACCAAAATTACGGTGCAAGCCTAACCTTTACGATAAAAACGCCAGATTATGAAGAATCCCAAACTGATGTTTATGGGACAGGCTCCTTCTCTGTGTTCGCCTTTTTTTAAAAGCTGACTTATCCCTGTATCCACACCAATCTAAATACAAGGCAAGTTCTCTCGTTTGGTATTAACCAACCCTGTGATCAAGCATTTATTTAGATTGGTCTATCTATTTTCTTTCTTCACATAACCTTGCCTTTAGTACCGACAAAGCTGTTTTAACCCTGCTTTTTGTAATAAAATAACAGCTAGAATTTACTAGTAATGAGAGCAAAAGATGTCAACAACTGGTCGTATTCACTCATTTGAGTCATGTGGTACCGTAGACGGACCTGGTATTCGTTTTATCGTCTTCTTGCAAGGTTGTTTGATGCGCTGTAAGTATTGCCACAATCGCGATACATGGGATACGCATGATGGCAAAGAAGTTACGGTTGAAGAGATCATTTCCGAAGCGAAAAGTTACCGCCACTTCATGAATGCATCAGGTGGTGGCGTTACTTGTTCTGGCGGCGAAGCGATGCTTCAACCTGAATTTGTACGGGACTTTTTCCGCGCAGCTAAAGCAGAAGGTATTCATACGTGTCTAGATACGAACGGTTATGTTCGTAAACACACTGATGTTATTGATGAAGTACTGGATGCAACAGACTTAGTAATGCTTGATATCAAGCACATGAAAGATGAAGTGCACCAAGATCTCATCGGCGTATCGAACCGACGTACATTGGACTTTGCTCGTTACTTGCAAAAAATCGGAAAGAAAACTTGGATTCGCTATGTAGTCGTGCCTGGTTACACAGATGACCCTGAAGCAGCACACATGCTTGGTGAGTTTATTAAAGATATGGATAACATCGAAAAGGTCGAGTTACTTCCTTATCACAAATTGGGTGCCCATAAATGGGAAGCATTGGGCTTAGAATACCCACTCGAAGGGGTAAACCCTCCACCGAAAGAAACTATGGACGAGATTCAATCCATTCTTGCGCAGTACAACGATAACGTAAAATACTAAGTGAACAGCAAGACTAACCTCTTTAAAATACCAGCATATTGCTGGTATTTTTTTAACTATACCTAAGTACCTTCAATGAATCTCTATGAGTTGATTTAGGTATAAAAAGAACAATAGAAATGATTGCGTCATGATCGCATAGGAAGGAAGTAACATGGATTGGTTTAACTTGGGCTCTCTGGTTGTCATACTTTGGATAGTGCTCGCCTACTGTCTACCAGATTGGAAAAAAGTAGTTTGGCCCAAGCTTGAAAAGGAAAAAGCATTTCAGCACCTCGTTTTTGCAACACTCTTTTTTTTCAGCATCCTATGGGCAACTCAAGCAGGCGTAAAAGAAGGACTACAGATTCATTTTCTCGCGCTAACAACGCTGACGATGATGTATGGTTGGCGTATGGCCTTTCTAATCAGTATCCCCGCAATGCTGGTCAACCACCTGCTACATGATGTGTCGTTGTTGCAGTTACCCACGTCTTTAGTATTGTCTGCCCTGCTTCCTATCTTCATTAGTTACCTCGTCTTTCTTTTGAGTTATCACTACTTGCCAAGAAACATTTTTGTGTTCATCTTCGTTGCAGGTTTTTTCAACGGCGCGATAACAGGAAGCCTGCATCTGCTGATTAACTCCTTTTACCATTTATCGGTTGGTCATTACGATTGGGAAACCATTCAACATAACTACTTTATTTTTGTACCGTTGCTTGCCTTCCCTGAGGGCCTATTAAATGGTATGTCACTGGCGGTTTTAACCGTATTCAAGCCAGAGTGGCTAAGAGTATTTTCAGACCGAGACTACATATACAATCATTACCATAAATAAGTGTTTTTAAACTGGTCAAAAGTGACAGTTCTTGCCATTTTTTAGTATTAAATATGTGTTGAGATCATGTTTCACTCATGTCTTAAGCGTTAACCTAAGCACATTAAAAATGTATTAGATATCTAGTGAGGTCATCATGGAAATGTCAAACGCTCAACGTTTGATTCTATCAAACCAATACAACCTTATGTCTCAACTTGATCCAAGTAATGCGGCCAAATACAAACGCTTACAAACGATCGTTGAACGTGGCTATGAGCTACAAATGCGTGAGTTGAATAAAGATTTCGGCTGTCTGTCAGAAGCGGAGTGTCGTGAGATCATCGACGTTATGGAGATGTATCACGCGATGCAAGAATCTTACAACATGCTCGATACCGAAGATCGTAACAAAGTGGATCAGCGCCGCTTGCAGTTCCTTGGGTTTGATATTGCTTCAGAGGCCCAACAAGTCCATTACGTACGCTTCCTTATTGATTCTGAAGGTCTGTACCCTCAATTTGATAAAGCAGACCATCACTTTAACAGCCAAATGCCAATGCTGGATAAATACCGTCGTATGCTACAAACTTGGCGCAACTGCCCTCGTCAGTACCATTTATGCGAAAACGAGCTTGCACAAATCTTCAGCGCATAAACTATTCGTCTACGAAAAGGAAAGCACTCGCTTTCCTTTTTTATTTGCCCTGTCACAACCTTACCGCTGCTTTTTCACCTTCTTACGCTTCCCTTGTGCGATGTAGAGCAATGAATCACTGAGACTCTTCTGTCTTTGCCAAATATCTGATTTCTATTGCACCTATTCACGACATAAATTCATCTTCAGTGAAAGAGTGATTCAAATGTCACTTTTGCAATAAATTCATAATTGTTAAGCAAAATTGCAAATCCCCGACTAGGCTTAAGTAGAGAAAGGCTGTGATTGAAAGATTCATACCCACCGCTCACCGTTGTAATGAAAAAACTGTCCATAAAGCAAAGTCTTTGGTGTCGCCAATCTTACATTCTGTACGAACCAAATGTGATAACAGGACGTATATTCAAACAACAAGGAGCATAACAATAGGTGGGAAAGCCTGAATCAACGTTCGTCGGTAGACTGACTATTAAAGGGGAAAGCGACATGAGTATTTTCGACCACTATCAATCAAGATATGAAGCTGCAAAAGATGAAGAGATGTCGTTACAGGAGTTTCTAGCCCTGTGTAAGGATGACAAAAGCGCTTATGCTAATGCAGCAGAACGCCTACTGATGGCGATCGGTGAACCAGAGATAATCGATACGGCAAAAGACCCGAGATTGAGCCGCATCTTCTCGAATCGTGTTATCTCTCGTTATGAAACCTTTAAAGATTTTTATGGTATGGAAGATGCCATAGAGCAAATTGTGTCTTACCTAAAACACGCGGCGCAAGGTTTAGAGGAACGTAAGCAGATCCTTTACCTACTCGGTCCTGTCGGCGGTGGTAAGTCCTCACTTGCTGAAAAACTTAAGGCTTTGATGGAACAGATGCCTATCTATGTTCTTACTGCTAATGGCGAACGTAGCCCAGTGAATGACCATCCATTCTGTCTATTCAAAGCCACGGAAGACGGCGATATTTTGAAAAAAGAATATGGCATCGAGCAACGTTATCTTCGCTCGATTATGTCGCCATGGGCCGCTAAGCGCCTTCATGAATTTGGCGGCGATATCACTAAATTTAAGGTAGTGAAAGTTCGCCCTTCAATTCTCGATCAGATCGGTATTGCTAAAACAGAACCTGGGGATGAAAACAACCAAGATATTTCATCACTGGTTGGTAAAGTCGATATCCGCAAACTCGAACATTATTCGCAAGACGACCCAGATGCCTACAGCTACTCCGGTGCGCTGTGTAAAGCAAACCAAGGTTTAATGGAATTCGTTGAGATGTTCAAAGCGCCGATCAAAGTACTTCACCCACTATTGACGGCAACGCAAGAAGGTAACTTCAACGGTACTGAAGGTCTATCTGCGATTCCATTCGACGGTATGATTCTGGCTCACTCGAACGAATCTGAGTGGCAGACTTTCCGTAACAACAAAAATAACGAAGCCTTCCTCGACCGTGTGTACATTGTAAAAGTACCTTACTGTCTCCGCGTATCCGAAGAAGTGAAAATCTACCAAAAACTGCTTGAAAACAGTGAGCTGTCTCAGGCCCCTTGCTCTCCAAGCACGCTCGAAACTCTAGCGCAATTCAGTATTCTTTCACGCCTGAAAGAACCTGAAAACTCATCCATTTTCTCAAAAATGCGCGTCTACGATGGTGAAACGCTAAAAGACACCGATCCGAAAGCGAAAAGCTATCAAGAGTATCGTGATTATGCGGGTGTCGATGAAGGCATGAATGGTCTCTCTACACGTTTCGCCTTTAAGATTTTGTCGCGCGTATTTAACTTCGACCAAACCGAGGTGGCAGCCAACCCTGTACACCTGTTCTATGTGATTGAACAACAGGTTGAGCGTGAACAGTTCCCTGCTGAAACGGCAGAGAAATATCTCGAGTTCTTGAAAGGCTACCTAGTGCCTCGCTACGTTGAATTTATTGGTAAAGAGATTCAGACCGCTTATCTCGAGTCTTACTCTGAATACGGTCAGAACATCTTCGACCGCTATGTCACCTACGCAGACTTCTGGATTCAAGACCAAGAGTACCGAGATCCAGAAACTGGTCAGCTATTTGATCGATCTTCACTGAACGCTGAACTAGAGAAGATCGAGAAAACCGCTGGTATTTCTAACCCGAAAGATTTCCGAAACGAAATCGTTAACTTTGTGCTTCGTGCGAAAGCGAATAACAATGGTCAAAACCCGGTTTGGACCAGCTACGAAAAACTGCGCACAGTAATCGAGAAGAAAATGTTCTCCAATACCGAAGAGCTACTTCCGGTTATCTCATTTAATGCGAAAACCTCTTCTGAAGATCAGAAGAAGCATGACGACTTTGTCGCTCGCATGATGGAAAAAGGCTATACCGAGAAACAGGTTCGCCTACTTTCTGAGTGGTACCTACGAGTACGTAAGTCATCCTAACCCAGTATTGAGTTAGGTCGCTTGTGAAACATGAAGAGGGCTATTTCATGGCGCAATTTATAGACCGAAGGCTCAATGGCAAGAACAAGAGCGCTGTTAATCGACAGCGCTTCTTGAAGCGCCACAAAGAGCAAATAAAAGAGTCGGTAGCAGACGCAGTGAATCGACGCTCGATTACGAATACGGAAACGGGCGAAGACGTCTCTATCCCTCACAAAGACATCAATGAGCCGATCTTTCATCAAGGCAAAGGTGGTGTTCGCGAACGAGTTCATCCCGGCAATGACCAGTTCATTACTGGTGATAAAATTGAGCGTCCTAAAGGTGGCGGTCAAGGTAGTGGCTCGGGAGAAGGCAATGCCAGTCCAGATGGAGAAGGCCAAGACGAATTTGTATTCCAAATATCAAAAGATGAGTACCTCGATATTTTGTTCGAAGATCTCGAGCTGCCTAATCTAGAAAAAAACCAAATTGCCAAAATTACTGAATGGAAAACGCACCGCGCAGGCTTTCAAACTGCTGGTATCCCTTCAAACATTGCGGTAGTACGTTCGCTGCAACAATCTCTTGCACGACGTACGGCAATGACCGCGGGTAAGAAACGTCTTCTCAAAGAGCTAGAAGATGAACTTGCTCGCATCAAAAACATTGAACCCGCTCAGCAGTTTGAAGAGAACCGCTTGAAGGCTGAAATTGAAGAGCTGCGTAAGAAAATTGAGGGGGTTCCATTTATTGACACCTTCGACTTACGCTTTAAAAACTATGAAAAACGCCCTGTACCATCTAGTCAAGCTGTGATGTTTTGTTTGATGGACGTATCGGGCTCGATGGATCAAGCAACGAAAGACATCGCAAAACGTTTTTACGTTCTGTTATACCTGTTCTTAACTCGTACTTACGAGAATGTAGACGTTGTCTTTATTCGCCACCACACCCAAGCGAAAGAAGTGGACGAGCACGAGTTCTTCTACTCGCAAGAGACCGGGGGCACTATTGTATCCAGCGCATTGAAACTGATGGACGAAATCGTAAAAGAGCGCTATCCAATTGGACAATGGAACATTTATGCTGCGCAAGCATCTGATGGCGATAACTGGGCAGATGACTCGCCAAGATGCCGCGATCTATTAGTGAACAAACTACTGCCAAACTGTCAGTACTACTCCTACATAGAAATTACGCGACGCTCGCACCAAACTCTATGGCATGAGTACGAAAAACTCACCGATGAATTTCCGAACTTCGCAATGAAAAACATTCGCTCTGTGGAGGATATTTTCCCAGTCTTCCGTGAACTATTCCAAAAAGAAACGGCGTAAGGAGGCTAGCGATGAGTACCGCAACGAAAAACCTCTCAGGAGAGGCGCCTAAGAAGCGTAATAGTAAAATGCTGCCAGATGGACCGGATTGGACATTTGAGCTGTTGGAACGCTACCACAAAGAGATTAAGCGTGTCGCACAACACTATCGCCTAGACACTTACCCTAACCAGATAGAAGTGATTACTTCCGAACAAATGATGGATGCCTACTCAAGTATTGGTATGCCCATCAATTACAACCACTGGTCGTTTGGTAAAAAGTTCATCCAAACGGAACAGAACTATAAGCATGGTCAAATGGGGTTAGCCTACGAGATTGTCATTAACTCCAATCCGTGTATCGCCTATTTGATGGAAGAAAACACCGTGACAATGCAAGCGCTAGTGATTGCTCACGCTTGTTACGGGCACAACTCTTTCTTCAAAGGTAATTATCTGTTCCAAACCTGGACGGACGCTAGCTCCATCATCGATTATTTGCTGTTTGCCAAAAAGTATTTGGCTGAATGTGAGGAGCGATATGGAGTACAGGAAGTGGAAAAACTGCTCGACTCCTGCCACGCCTTAATGAACTTTGGTGTGGATCGTTACAAGCGACCAGAAAAAATCTCCATTACCGAAGAGAAAGCGCGACAAGAAGAACGCGAGGCATACTTACAGTCTCAAGTGAATGAATTGTGGCGCACAGTACCAAGAGCCAAAACCAAAGAGGAAGATCTTAAAGAGCGTTTCCCAAGCGAGCCTCAGGAAAACTTGCTCTACTTTTTCGAAAAGCATGCCCCGCTACTAGAGCCGTGGCAACGTGAAGTCGTGCGGATTGTACGCAAAATCAGTCAGTATTTTTATCCGCAAAAACAAACGCAGGTCATGAACGAAGGCTGGGCAACATTCTGGCATTACACCATTCTCAACCATCTTTACGATGAGGGTTTGGTATCCGAAAAGTTCATACTAGAGTTCTTACATAGCCATACCAGTGTGGTAGCTCAACCGCCTTATAATAGCCCTTACTTTAATGGTATTAATCCATACGCCTTGGGCTTTGCAATGTTCCGGGATATTAAACGTATCTGTGAAGAACCAACTGATGAGGACAAGGAGTGGTTTCCGGATTTGGCAGGAACCGATTGGTTAGATGCGGTACATTTCGCGATGCATAATTTCAAAGATGAAAGCTTCATTAGCCAATACCTTTCTCCGAAATTAATGCGTGATTTCAAGCTGTTTGCGATCAACGATGATGACCACAAAAACTTTATTGAAGTCGCCGCGATACATGATGAGATGGGTTATAAACGCATTAGAGAAACCTTAGCCGCTCAGTACAACTTATCTAACCTTGAGCCAAACATTCAGGTATTTAATGTCGATGTTCGTGGGGACCGCTCACTCACGTTGCAATACGTACCTCATAACCGAATCCCGCTTGATGACAGTTACGAAGAAGTTCTGAAACACGTATACCGATTGTGGGGATTTGATGTCATTCTGCAAGAAGTAAAAGACACAGGTCACCGAGAAGTCTTAGCGACCTGCCCTAAACGGAACCAATATGACACAAACATCTAACTAATACTTGGATATAAGCAACAAAAAGGCTCCTAATTCAGGAGCCTTTCTCGTTCTTAATTCAATGTGACCTTTAGTTATGCTTGCTTCGCCACAATAGCGCGCACCGCCTCTAGATCTTCTGGCGTATCAACGCCGGCTGCTGGCGCTTCTTTCGTTACCGCTACATGAATTTTTTCACCGTACCAAAGCACTCGTAGTTGCTCAAGGCACTCGATCTGCTCCAATGCGCTCGGAGCCCAGTTTACATACGTATTAATGAAACCAGCTCGATAAGCATAAATACCAATATGACGCATTAATGGATTGGCAATGATTTTGTCTTGTTTGGCAAAGTTATCGCGATCCCAAGGGATAGTTGCTCGGCTAAAGTACATCGCATAGCCTTGCTCATTAGCCACAACTTTAACTGCATTCGGATTGAACACTTCTTCTTCCGAGTCTATTTCTACGGCTAATGTCGCCATCGGAGCATCACACCCCGATAAGTTATCAGCAACCTGACGAATGATAGACGGTGGAATCAAAGGCTCGTCCCCTTGCACATTAACAATAATGTGGTCTGCAGGAATAGCCATCTTTTCAACAACTTCAGCAAGGCGTTCAGTACCTGATTCGTGGTTAGGAGAGGTCATACAGACTTTACCACCAAACGACGAGACAGCATCAGCAACACGCTCGTCATCAGTTGCCACGATAACATCTTCCGCACCCGCTTGTAGCGCTTGCTCGTAAACCCACTGAACCATAGGCTTACCGCCAATATCCGCTAACGGTTTACCAGGCAAGCGGCTCGATGCGTAACGCGAAGGAATGACAACCGTAAAAGACATTAGCGTCCCTCATCCATACTCATAGTACGAGCCTCAGGCTCGAGCAGAACGGGAATACCCTCTTTGATTGGGTAAGCGAGGCGATCCAATTTGCAGATCAACTCTTGATTCTCTTTATCGTACGTCAGCTTACCTTTGCAAACAGGGCAAGCTACAATCTCAAGCAGACGGTGATCCATAAGCCGCTTTAACCTCTTTTATTCTCTTTAAAATTTGCTCTGCATCGTTTGGTTCAAACTGGGCAGATACAGGCAGATACCACCAATTATCTTGCGCATAATGGCTGCACTTGACGGCATCTTTCTCGGTCATAATCACATTGGCCCCTTGTTGAGCCAATGCTTCTAATTCTTGTTGGTCAAAGTCTTGATGGTCAGCAAAACCTTTTGTGACTTTAACATCTGCGTTCATCGAGTTTAGTGTATGAAAAAATCGTGGTGGATGCCCAATCCCTGCAAATGCCACTAGCTCTTTTAACTCAGAAACTTCCACAAGTTGCTTAGTCTTGAGATTAATGGCTTTAGATGGCGCTAAAGTCATTGCGATTTCGCCCGTATGTGCTTGACCGCCATTGGTGATGATAAAGTCGACTTCAGCAAGACGCTCGACCCCTTCACGAAGTGGGCCAAGCGGAATGAGGCTTTCATTGCCAAATCGGCGATTCCCATCCACAATCACTAACTCAATATCACGGCCTAACGCATAATGTTGTAACCCATCGTCCGTAATAATGATATCCACACCTGACTCAAGCAGTGCTTTCACTGCATTTGAACGCACCGGGTCTACCGCAACAGGCGCTCCTGTGCGTCGATGAATCAACTTAGGTTCATCACCACAATGTTTCGCAGGCGTATCTTCTTTTAGCACTAACGGATAGGCAGGAGCTTTTGCTCCATAGCCACGAGAAACGACCCCTGGCTTAAGCCCAAGCTGTTGCAGTTGCTCAACAAGCCAAACCACAACTGGTGTTTTGCCATTACCACCAGCCGTGATATTGCCGACAACAATAACGGGGATAGGCGCGTTGTAGGCTTGCTTACGGCCTGTTTGATATTTCTTTCGCTTAGACTTACTTATTGCTCCAAATAATACACTCAGTGGCCACAAAAGCGGCCACAAGAGGTATTTTATTGGATGGTTTTCAAACCAGATTTTTTCAACCACCGCGTCTATTCACCAAACTGAATACGGTGCAATTGTGCATACGCACCATTTTTTGCAATAAGATCGGCATGGTTGCCACGCTCAATGATGGCGCCATCATCAACCACAAGAATCTCATCGGCTTTCTCGATAGTTGACAAGCGGTGCGCAATCACGAGTACCGTTTTGTCTTTCTGCAGCTCATCTAATGCAGCTTGGATAGCGCGTTCTGATTCTGTATCCAAAGCAGAGGTTGCCTCATCAAGAATCAATACCGGTGCATCACGCAATAGAGCACGTGCAATAGCGACACGTTGACGTTGACCGCCAGATAGACTCGCGCCATTTTCACCAATCATGGTATCAAGCCCATCATCCATTTTGCTGATGAATTCCATAGCATGCGCGAGTTTTGCCGCTTTCTCGATATCACTGCGCTCGTATTTTCCATCCGTTGCGTAAGCAATATTGTTTGCAATCGTGTCATTAAATAAATGAACATTTTGTGATACTAGCGCAAACTGCTGACGCAAGTTCTTTAGCTCGTATTCACGAATATCATGTCCGTCTAATGTGATGGAGCCACTATCAACATCATAGAAACGATTGAACAAGTTCGCGATGGTACTTTTACCGGAACCGGAACGACCAACCAGCGCAACGGTCTTCCCTCTTGGAATATCGAAGCTGACATTTTCCAATGCTGGCTTTTCTGCGCCAGTATAAGTAAAGCTTACGTTTTTAACTGAAACATCGCCATTTGCGCGTTCAACTGTCAACTTACCTTCGTTTTTCTCAGGCTCAAGGTCAATCAACGCAAAGAGCGTTTGGCTCGCGGCCATACCACGTTGGAACTGAGAGGTAACGTTAGTAAGCGCTTTAAGCGGACGCATCAAACCAAACATCGCAGAGAAGACAACGGTAAATGTACCTGGAGTCAGTTGCTCTTTAATCGAGTCAATACTTGCTAAGTAAAGAACGGCAACAATAGCAAGTGACGCAATCATTTGGATGATAGGGTTAGCCGCTGCTTGAGCTGTCACCAACTTCATGCTTTGTTGACGCATTTGGTTGCTGACTTTTTCAAATCGTTTACGTTCGATATCCTGGCCGCCGTAGCTCAACACGACTTTATGGCCTTTCAGCATCTGCTCTGCTGACGCAGTCACGTTGCCCATCATTGTCTGCATATTTTTGGATATTTTTCTAAAACGTTTAGAAACGACACCAATACCCCACGCGACAACAGGAGCAACAGCAAACAGCACTAACGACAACTGCCAGCTGTTGTAAAACATCAGGACTAACAGGCCAATGATACTTGCACCTTCGCGAACGATGCTCACTAACGCTTGGCTAGTTGCCGCAGATACTTGCTCTGAATCGTAGGTAATGCGTGACAATAAATTGCCCGTCTTTTCCTTATCGAAGTAAGACACAGGCATATGCATAAAGTGATTGAATACCATACGGCGGACTTGCATAACCACATTGCCGGATACCCAGCTCAAACAGTATGTGGAGACAAATCCACTTATGCCACGGACAAACATCATGGCAAAAATAATCAATGGAAGCGTGCGTAGAAAATCAGATTCAGCGTTCCCAAAACCTTCATCTAGTAATGGTTTTAATAGGGAAATCATATAGGTATCTGATATAGCATTAATAACTAATGCAATGACTGCAACGACAAGACCTGACTTGTAAAGGCGAATAAATTGCCATAGACGCTTAAACGTCTGCCAAGTCGTTTCATCAGTATTTATCGACATAGAAGTGCTTTATTTTCTTACATTAAGACTCTCATTCTACTCCCTTACGCAGCATCTGCCTATACCAAGGCTCAAATGTATCGCTACGTTTGGTTTCTGAGCGCCAATTATCACGGTGAATAGAGAAGCTTACCTGACCATATTCCCCAGTATCAAGCCAAGTAATGTCAAGCTTGCGATATGCTGCAACAACATGTTCTGCCGGCATTCCCCATTGATTATTTTTTGCCAAAGAAGCAACGGCCACACTCGGGTTTACCGCCTCAATAAAGCGAGGATTCGACGAACTTTTACTACCATGATGAGGGACCAACATCACATCACTTTTTAACTTTTCAGGCTCCCTGAGCAAGATCCACTCGCTAATGGTCTCAATATCACCAGTAAAAAGCATACTGAACGTAGAAATAGGGTCGGTAAGGCGTAGTACACAAGAGTGCGGATTATATGCACGTTGAACAAGAGCAGGAGGCCAAAGTACTTCTATATTTAACCCTTGCCATTTCCAATGATCGCCGCGAGTACAAGACTCATATCCGATAAAGTTTTGGCTACTGAGTTTGCGCTGTGGCGAAAAGGAATCTTCAATGAACAAGCGTCCTCCTGCATGGTCATTGTCGGAGTGGCTGAGGATCATCGTATCGATGCTTTCATAACCTCGTTGATGCAAGACCGGAGTGACGACCTGCTCCGCAATACTGCCATTTTGCCATGCTTTACCTGTATCATAGAGCAACACTTTATCGTCTTTTTCTACAATCACCGCAAGGCCATGGCCCACATCTAGTACATCAATGCGCCAATGTTGCTGATCATATTCCGATGTGAGCATAATACTAATTACAATGCCAAGTAACAAACACCACGCGTACTGAAACATGAATCGTTGAAACACCAAGCAAATAATTCCCGCCAGAATCAACCCTGTCATTTCTATACTAATGGGTTGCCAGGAGCCTATCGCGTACTGAATTGACGTGCTCAATGGCTGCAATGACCAGTCCACCAACTGCCACAGAGGCTTTGCTATCATTTCAAGAAATAAAGATGAGAACAGGGCCAGAAACATCAAAGGCACAACGATAAATCCGAACCAAGGAATAAACGCCAAGTTGTATGCAATTGATGACAAACTGAAACCAGAAAAGTAATAGCCACTAATAGGCACGATTAACGCACTCAACATCAATTGAGTAAGCAATAACACTTTTAACTTCGCCTTCCAGCCCCCGTTTTGATGCCGAATCAAATTGATTGCAAACAGCACTGCGCAAACTGACAAATACGATAACCAAAAACTCATGCTATACGATGCAAAAGGTTGAACAAGCAGTTGTAGCGCTACCGCGAGCAAAAGTACCCGCCAGGAAGCCCAGTGCACTAAGGTATATTTGAGAACGACGTAAATAACACATACAGACACCGCGCGGGTAGTAGGTAATGAGAAGTCCGCTAACCAAGCATAGGCAACGGCAAACATCAGCCCACATAAGCTAGGCAATAGCTGGTATTGAGGTAACGCATAACGAATGGCACCGCCCACCACTACCCCAAAAGTAAACGCCATACCAATATGTAAGCCCGAAATCGAGACCAAGTGCAGTAAACCACTGTCTCTGAGTGCTTGCCAATCCTCCTTAGATAACCAAGAGCGATCGGCAAAAACTAACGCATTTATTAACGAGAAATGATGAAGGGAGGACACATCCTCCGAAACATCAGCGATAATGGCTTGGCGCAAAGATGTAGTAGAGCGAATAATCCAGGTAACATCCTTGTTAACAACACCGCGTGCGATAATGCTTTTACCCATTGCGTGCTTTTCGGCATCAAAACCAGCTTCGTTGCGTAGGCCTGTAATCGGCTTTAACGAGACGGATGTCGTAAACTCACTGTTAACATCGAGTGGAAAAGGCGTAATAAGACGGATTTTAGGTTTAAGAAAAGGTAACAGAGTTTGAGAATTTACCTTTTTTAGAGCCACAATGCCTTCATATCCGTGACTTATTTGCGTAAAAGGGCTGTCAACTTTACCAATTATGGTAATATTCTCCCCTGCTTGAAAAAGGGCTTGTCTCTGAGACTCCAATACATTGCCGTGGACGATGACAACCATAAAGCCCGCAATTGCGCCTATGCTAATTAAGCCACGACGTAATTTGATTATTGAGCCAGTGGTTATTATTCCCAGCAGCAGCCAACGCCAATCTGGTATTGTCGGCCACCAAGCTGACGAAATTACGCTCGCTACAAATAACGCCAAGGTCCAACTTTTTTCTGAGAGAGTCATGCTGTCCTATGCCTAGAAAGCTGATAAAACGCTTCATGCCAGATCATGAATTGATCAAACGCCAAAAAGCATTGAAGGTCTTCGGCAATGTGTTGTACAACCCGAACTTGTGGTGTTTAAATCGTCGCTCGGCGTCTGGGGCTTTTGCTGTCGGGTTATTTATGGCATTTGTTCCGCTACCAAGCCAAATGATCATGGCTGCAGGTTTGGCAATCATGCTTGGCGTCAATTTACCTCTCTCCGTCGCTTTGGTATGGATAAGCAACCCCATCACCATGCCTGTGTTATTTTATTTTGCGTATAAGCTTGGCGCTTTAGTGATGCATGTTCCTCCGCAACCTTTCCACTTTGAACTTTCGTGGGAATTCATCATGCAACAGATGAGCACTATTGGCCCTCCATTCTTATTAGGCTGTGCTATCTGTGGTGTCGTATCCGCGATTATTGGCTACTTCGGCATTAGAGGACTTTGGCGCTACTCAGTGGTTCGGAGCTGGCAAAAACGCAAAATAAGATAAGACGTTACTGCATAAAAATCAGCATTTGCGCTATCAGTTGAGGGGCACCTAACAGTTAGAATGAAACACGATGTCGCTCAAGTTGGACAAATACAAAAAAGGACCGAATTCGGTCCTTTTTGCTTTTCTCGTATTGTAAAACGGTTGGTTATTTAGAACTCAGCACCGCTGCTGGATTTAACTTCGCGGCGCGAGAAGCGGGATACCACGTTGCAAGCAAACTCAGAACGATCGCCGTCATCGATACCAATGCTACGTCTGGCCAGTGTAACTGTGATGGTAAGAAGTCAACGAAGTAAATATCACCCGATAAAAACTGATGTCCAATTAAACTTTCTAGCCCTTTTATTAACGGGGTTAGATTTAATGCCACTAATACACCGATAACACTGCCGACGAGACTGCCGAATACACCAGAGAACACACCTTGCCAAACAAAGATACGTTTGATTAGGCTATCTTTTGCTCCCATAGTTCGCAAAATTGCAATTTCTGCGGCTCGATCTTTCACTGCCATCATCAGCGTAGACACAATGTTAAAACACGCCACGCCAATCACCAGTACCATCACCAAGTACATAATAGTGCGCACGAGTTGTATATCGCGATATAAAAAACCAAACTTTTGCTGCCAGCTTTTCAAATACACGTAAACATCCACCATGCTACCTACCTCACGAACAATAGAAGGTGCATTGAGAACATCATCCGTTTTTAGTGAAATGCCAGTGACCCCTTCCCCTAACCTCGCGTATTGCTGAGCATCCGCTAATGGTACTAACGCTAGAGAGTGGTCGATTTGGCCATTCAACGTTAAGAACCCTGACACCTTCACGCGCACACGCTTAGGAGCCTGCACTTTTTTTGCGCCGCCTGTTTGCGGAATCATCAACGTAATGTAATCCCCCACGGCGACATTTAGCTCGTTTGCGACACCTCGGCCTAAGATCACTTGCTGCTGACCGGCATAAAAGTTTTGCCAAGCTTCCTGGTCAATAAAATTCGATAAGCTCGACACCGCTTGCTCGAAAGTAGGCTCTACGCCACGAACTTCTATCGCTTTTAGATTACTGCCTTTTTCTGCTAACCCCGTAAAACGAACGTACGGCGCTGCCGCAACAACATCTTCATGGTTTAGAGCTTGATTCATCGTTTTGGTGTAGTTATGAAGCGGGCCATTAACGCCTTCCAACTCACCGTGTGGAATAACTGACAACACACGCGATTGCAGCTCGCGCTCAAAGCCATTCATTGCAGAAAGACCGATAATGATCACGGCTACACCAACCGCAATGCCAATCGTTGAAGAAAGCGAAATGAAAGACACCATCTTGTTGCGCTTTTTCGCTCGACTGAAGCGACCACCAATCATCAATGCTAAAGAGGTAAACAAAATTAGCCCTCCGCAAACGCAGTATCAGTCACAAAACGATCCACGAGCAAACCATCTTGCATGTGCATTTGACGATCCATTTTCGCCGCCAGCTCTTTATCATGCGTGACAACCAAAAATGCAATGTTTGACTCTTTATTGAGCTCGCGCATCAAATCATAGATAGACAGTGCCGTATTATGATCTAAGTTCCCCGTAGGTTCATCGGCCAAAACCAGATCAGGCTTATTCACCAATGCACGCGCAATCGCAACACGTTGACGCTCACCGCCCGATAACTCAGAAGGCCTGTGTTGCATCCGATGACTCAAACCAACTTTATCTATCAACGCTTTAGCCGCCTGTTTTGCATCCGCTACTTTAGCGCCGCCAATCATCAGTGGCATCGCCACGTTTTCAAGCGCAGTAAAATCAGCTAACAAGTGATGGAACTGGTATACAAAACCAAGGTGCTTGTTGCGTAAAGCCGCCTGTTTATTCGAACTTAAAGCCGATAGGTTTTGCCCTAGAAAATCAACTTCACCATGAGTTGCGTCATCTAACGCCCCTAGAATATGCAATAAGGTACTTTTTCCGGAACCAGAAGAGCCAACAATAGAAACCAGCTCCCCTTTATCGATATCGAAACTTACGCCTTTCAACACTTCCGTATCTAACGAACCCTCTCGGTAGACTTTACGAATATCACGACATTCTAATAGCTTATTCATAGCGAAGTGCCTCAGCAGGTTTAACAGAAGATGCTCGATAAGAAGGATAAAGCGTAGCAGCAAGGCTAAGAGCAATCGCCAACACCACCACTAAAAGAATTTGCAGTGAATCAATCAAGATGGGTAGATGACCACCAAAACTGAATAGCGCCACACCAGCAGATTCAAGAATCGCATTTAGATTAAGTGACAAGATCACGCCCGCAGCGCCACCGACAATCGCGCCAATTACACCGCTGCTCGCCCCTTGTACCATGAAAATGGTCATCACTTGAGATTGAGTCATGCCTTGAGTTTTCAATATTGCGACTTCTGATTGTTTCTCCATCACCACCATGATTAAGGCGGAGATAATATTAAATGCAGCAACTCCCACGATCAGACCTAGCATGAGTCCCATCATGTTCTTTTCCATTTTCACCGCTTGGAAAAGCTCACCACGCTGTTCGCGCCAATCACTCCATTGCCACCCGTCAGGCATGGGTTGATCAGCAAAATCCGTCACCATAAATGGATCAGAGAAAAAGACACGCCAACCAGAAACCGTGTCTTTCGGAAAGCGCATCAGCTTAGATGCATCCGTCATGTTAACAATCATTAATTGACCATCAACGTCCGATCCCGTGTTGAAAATACCAGCGACAGTAAAATTGCGCTGGCTAGGAATACGGCCAAGTGGGGTAAACTGCGTCGCGTTGGTCACCATTAAGCGCACTTTATCCCCCATTGATACCTTTAGAGAGCGCGCCAAACTATGACCTAAAAAGACATTGTAATCGCCCGCTTGAAGTGACGATAATCGCCCAGCAATCAAATGGTTGCTAATCGGGTCGCCTTTCTTTGGTTCAATGCCAATGAGGTAACCTGCCGTCAGTTGCGCAGAACTCTGAATTACAGCCTCTCCACGCACGATAGGCTCCGGTTCAGATTCACTCGACATCGCTTGAACAAATGAAGGGGCAGACTCGGTCAACGGCGTTTTTCCATCGTGTTGTGAAACAACAGCGTGAGGCAGCACACCTAAAATGCGCTCTTTTAACTGCGATTCGAACCCATTCATCACAGAAAGAACCGTCACCAACGCCATTACACCGATCGTAATACCCGCCGTCGACATATAAGAAACAAATCGGCTGAACCTATCTCCAGAGCGTCCCCGAAGATATCTCAAACCAATAAATAATGAGATAGGATGATACATATAAGACAAACCAACTGGTTGTTTTGATATAAAGCTTTAGCAGATTATCTTACCTTACTCTTCTCATTAAGAAGACAAGAGAATCGCTAAATTTGTCAACGACATGCAATAAGTCTGTATTTAGGGCAAAAAGTTCAAGGACAAATCAGGTAAACTTGATAACTTCATTCAGTTAGCGATAATCAGTGCCCTACTTCTCTTTGTTTGTTGAGTGAACAGGGAGCGCTCGCTGGCAAAAGGACCGACTATATGACAGAGCAAGAATACTTTACCGTCCATCATAATCTCACTATCAACGTCGAAACGTTGAGTGCGGATTTTGCTTTGCCAGATGAAGAAACCTTTGTCTCCGAAATTCCAGCACCGTTTATTGTTGCCAGCGAATTTAGCCATCTAGATATGTTGGCAGACAATGCACGTCTAGAGCTAAAAAACAAAGATTTAAAGCATGTGATTAACTTGCTTGATACGCAAAACGCGAAACTTAACCTCTTGTTGAGCTTTATGCTTTCACAACAAGATGACGCCTCCATTCGATACCAAACCACAAAGTTTGGCGCCAGCCAACTCAGTTACCGTTCAGATACAGCGCTATCTGCCCAACAACTCGTTCGTGTTAAACTGTTTCTCGATCATCCTGCTGCAGCGATTTACGGTTACGCTCAAGTAGAAGAATGTGAGGCTTCAGAGCAAGATTTCATTATCACTCTTAGATATAAGATGCTACGTGAATCTGACCAAGATTTGCTGATAAAAGCGGCACTATATCAACAACAAAAACTTTTACGTCAGCGCTCGATGGAGCGAGATAAAAAATAACTCCTATGACAAAAGCAACGATTCTTTCCGTCACCAATCCTTCTGAGCGTGGCGACAAAAAACAGCTAGGTAATTTACCGGGCGCGGCTCTACCTCTAGCTATTGCTGAGCTAGCCAAGCAGCATTCGAGTCACTCGCTACTCGTCGTGCCTGACCCGCAAATCGCTTTAAAACTTCAAGCGGAGATTGAACAATTCACCGACCAAACAGTAAGCCTGTTCCCTGATTGGGAAACGCTGCCTTATGATAACTTTTCTCCGCATCAAGAAATCATCTCTGAACGTATCGCGCGCCTATACCAACTGCCAAGCCAACGTGATGGCATAACCATCGTCCCGGTCAGTACAGTATTGCAACGCCAATCGCCACGTGATTTTCTGTTGCAACACACTTTAATGGTGAAAACTGGTGATCGACTCTCGCTTGAGAAGCTACGTGTACAACTTGAAAATTCGGGCTACCGCCACGTAGACCAAGTATTTGGGCCAGGTGAATACGCGAGCCGTGGGTCGATTCTGGATCTCTTTCCTATGGGCAGCGATGACCCGTATCGCATCGACTTCTTTGATGATGAGATAGATACCATTCGCACCTTTGATCCAGAGAACCAACGCTCTATCGACGATATTCAGCAAATCCAATTGCTGCCCGCGCATGAGTTCCCAACCACTAAAGAAGCGATTGAGGATTTTCGTACACGTTGGCGCACCCAATTTGAAGCACGCCGAGAGCCAGAGTCGATCTACATGCAAGTGACCAAAGGCACTTGGCCCGCGGGTATTGAGTATTGGCAACCGCTGTTTTTTGACCATACCGAGACTTTATTTGAATATTTGCCAGAAGACTCTCAAGTCATCACATATGGTGATATTGAATCTGCGGTCGATACTTTCTTAACCGATGTCGAATATCGGTACGACCAGAAAAAAGTTGATCCACTACGTCCTCTTTTGACTCCTGAACAACTTTGGCTGAAAAAAGACGAACTCTTCAGCCAACTAAAACAGCTCCCTATGGCTCAATTGAGCCTAGAGAAAGTGGTTAAGCGTGCTGGTCGTCAAAACCTACCAGTACAATCGTTAGCCGAGCTTGGCGTTCAGCAACAAAATAAAGAACCGCTTTCGCGTCTTCGTCAATTCAGTGAGCAATTCAGCGGCAAAATTGTTTTCTCGGTAGAGTCGGAAGGTCGTCGTGAAGCACTAACAGAACTGTTGCAAGGCATCAAAGTTCGCCCAGTCGTACATGGTTCACTTTACCAAGCTCTAGATTCGGGTGATCGCTTCAGTTTGATCTTAGGCGCTGCAGAGCATGGTTTCATTCACGAAGAGCTGAACTTCGCTCTGATCTGTGAAAGTGATCTTCTCGGTGACCGCGTTATCCAGCGACGCCGCAAAGATAAAAAAGCAGTCAACAGTGACACCGTTATTCGCCACCTTGCGGAATTGAAACCCGGTCAACCCGTGGTTCATATTGATCACGGCATTGGCCGCTACATCGGTTTGCAAACACTTGAAGCTGGTGGCATGAAAACGGAATACGTAACCCTTGAGTATCAAAACGATGCCAAGCTCTACGTACCAGTTTCATCACTAAACCTTATTAGCCGTTATTCAGGCGGTGCTGAAGAAAGTGCACCACTGCATAAATTGGGTGGCGAGGCTTGGGCAAAAGCACGTCGTAAAGCGGCAGAAAAAGTGCGTGATGTCGCGGCTGAGTTGCTGGATGTTTACGCTAAACGAGAATTAAAACCGGGCTTCAAATTTGAGCTAGATCGTGGGCAATACGCAACGTTTAAAGCAACGTTCCCATTTGAAGAAACGGATGACCAAGCGATGGCCATCAATGCCGTCTTGTCAGACATGTGCCAAGCAAAAGCGATGGATCGCTTAGTGTGTGGTGACGTGGGCTTTGGTAAAACGGAAGTTGCTATGCGCGCAGCATTTGTCGCAACGGATAACAGTAAACAGGTCGCCGTACTAGTACCGACAACCCTGCTTGCTCAGCAGCATTTCGAAAACTTCCGTGACCGTTTTGCCAACTTACCAATCCGAGTTGAAGTACTGTCTCGCTTTAAGTCTGCCAAAGAACAAAAAGTCATTTTGCAAGACGTTGCCGATGGTAAGGTCGATATTGTCGTCGGTACGCATAAGCTGCTTTCAAGCGACATTAAATTCAAAGATTTAGGTTTGTTGATCGTTGATGAGGAACACCGCTTCGGGGTTCGTCAAAAAGAAAAAGTCAAAGCAATGCGTGCAGATGTGGATATTCTTACCCTCACCGCAACACCAATTCCACGTACCCTGAATATGGCCATGAGTGGCATGCGCGATCTGTCGATCATCGCGACACCTCCAGCGCGTCGTTTAGCCATCAAAACCTTTGTTCGTCAAAGAGAAGAATCTGTGGTCCGTGAGGCGGTACTGCGTGAAATCATGCGTGGTGGTCAGGTTTACTTCCTGCACAATCAGGTAGAGACTATCGAGAAAACCGCGGAAGACTTGCAAAAGCTTATTCCTGAAGCACGAATTACCGTGGCACATGGTCAAATGCGTGAGCGCGAACTGGAGCGCATCATGAATGATTTCTACCACCAGCGCTTTAATGTGTTGGTGTGTACAACGATCATCGAGACCGGTATCGACGTACCAACGGCGAATACCATTATTATGGATCGTGCAGACAACCTTGGTTTAGCGCAACTGCACCAATTGCGTGGCCGTGTTGGACGCTCTCATCATCAAGCCTATGCTTACTTATTAACGCCACATCCAAAAGCCATGACCAAAGATGCTATCAAGCGTCTTGATGCGATAGCTTCACTGGAAGACTTAGGCGCAGGCTTTACTCTAGCAACTCACGACTTGGAAATCCGTGGGGCTGGTGAACTGCTTGGTGACGAGCAAAGTGGGCAAATTCAATCGGTTGGTTTTACACTGTACATGGAAATGCTGGAACAAGCAGTCCAAGCATTGAAAGAAGGTAAAGAACCTTCTTTGGACGAGCTGCTTCGTGAACAAACTGAAGTTGAAATGCGAATCCCAGCGCTCTTGCCAGACGATTACATCCCGGATGTGAATACACGACTGTCGATGTACAAACGTATTGCAAGCGTTACGAGTGGTGAAGAACTCTCAGAGCTCAAAGTGGAACTTATCGATCGATTTGGACTGCTTCCAGACGCGACGAAGAACTTACTTGCTGTCTCAGAATTGAAAATTTCGGCTGGTAGCCTAAAAGCGAAAAAGATAGAAGCCCATGATAAAGGCGGATTTATCGAGTTTTACCCTGATGCTGACATAAATCCAGCGTATTTGGTTAAACTGCTGCAATCACAGCCGCAAAAATTTGCAATGGAAGGTCCAACTAAGTTCAAGTTTAGCGTACCATTGGCGGACCGACGTAAACGCATTCAGTTTGTTCAAGACTTATTGAATGATTTTAAACAGAATTTATTACCAACGAGCTAATAGTCGAATGAGAATACTGATCCCGTTATTGCTTCTATGTGTCTCAATGCCTTCTTGGGCACAGCGTCAATTTGATATTGAAGTGATCATTTTCAAGCGAGCAGTCGACGCTGAAAGCACCACTGAATCTTGGCCGAATCAACTGCCAAAAATCGATATGGAAAATGTCGGCAGCTTAGAGAGTGAATCATACCGTCGCTCTAAAGGTGTAACACTACTGCCACGCTCATCTTTCCGCCTGAATGCGCAAGAAGCGGCATTAAACAACCATGCAGGGTTTAAAGTGCTTAAACACGTAGCATGGCGTCAAGGTGACCGAGGCAAATCTAGCGCCCCAATTTTCCGTATTGTTGGTGGACGAGATTTTTCTGATTCTTATCACGCAGATGGTAGTCCAATCAATGGCAGTACTCAGACATTTTCCACTGACGGTTACAGTGAAGAGACAGTCAACGGTCCTTTGTATGAACTAGACGGTCGATTCCAAATTTACGTGCAGCATTATCTATTCGCTGAAACGACACTAGACCTGCGCGAGCCAAGTGTTAGAGAAGTGCGTTTTGAACCAACTTCAACCGAGCAATTGGCGGATGATTTAGGTGAGGTCGATGGTAATGTTCAAGTGGGTAACTTGGCGGAAATCTCCCCTACAATAACAGAAGAAAAGTTCCTCAAGAGCTATCGAATGGATCAAAAACGCCGTATGCGTAGTAGTGAGACTCATTACCTAGACAACCCATTGATGGGCATGATCATTCAAGTTCGTCGCGTTCGATAAGCACGAGTGATTCAACAAAGCGCAGCATTTGCTGCGCTTTGTTTTTATCTGTTATGTCCTCAGTTATTCCTAACCAACGCAGAGCAAGGAAAATAACTGCGTTACAGTATGAAATAGACAGTTTTCAAATTACTTACACTCAACATGGAAGTCGTATCAGTTCATGAGTCCAGATTTTGAAATCATTGCGCCCCGCTTAGCGCTCAAGCTCATCCCTTCTGAAGAAGCTCACTTACTACAACGTTTGCTTGCAGAATCCCCTTCCCTACACCAGTGGCTAGATTGGTGTAATCAAAACGTTACGTTGAAAGATGCACAGGACTTCCTGTTGGCAACCCGACTTAACTGGGTAAAAACAGAAGCTTTCGGTTTCGGTATCTATGAACGACAAAGTAACACTTTAGTAGGAATGGCCGCCGTAAACGAGTTATATCACACGTTTAATATGGCAAGTATTGGCTACTGGGTTGCTGACCGCTATCAACGACAGGGCTATGCTCAAGAAGCAGTTAGAGCCTTGGCTGAATTCTGCTTTGCAAAGCTGAGTTTAACTCGACTGGAAATTGTCTGTGACCCCGACAACGAAGCAAGCCAAACCTTAATTGAGTCAGTCGGTGCACAAAAAGAAACCATCGCCAGAAACCGGTTTATTTTTCATGGTAAGCCTAAGGATGGTGTTGTGTACTCACTTTTACCGGCAGATCTAACATAAATAAAAAGCCACCGACTTGCGGTGGCTTTTTATATTTCGAAGATACAGCATCCGCGCAATCCGCGTAGATGTGAATTTAGCGTCTTAGTGAAGCTTAAGGTTTGGACGCAGTACTCGGTTGATACGGCCCACAAGCATCATCAGTCCGGTTTTAAATACGCCGTGCAACGCCATCAGGTGCATTCGATATAACGAGATATAAACGACACGTGCAATACGGCCTTCTACCATCATCGACCCTTTGGTTAGGTTGCCCATCAAACTACCAACGGTAGAGAAACGGCTTAGAGACACCAATGAGCCGTGATCTTTATACACATAATCTTTCAGCTCGCGTCCGTTGATCTTCGCAACGATGTTGCTGAATGCTTGGCTTGCCATTTGGTGCGCAGCTTGCGCACGTGGTGGAACAAACGAACCATCAGCCTGAGTACATTGTGCTAAGTCACCAATAACGAAAATGTCATCATCACGCGTCGTTTGTAGTGTATTTTTCACTACCAGCTGGTTGATACGGTTCGTTTCTAAACCAGCGATATCTTTAATAAAATCTGGTGCTTTAATACCCGCAGCCCAAACCATGATTTGTGCCGGGATCTTCTCACCATCTTTCGTGGTGAGGCCATCTTTTTCAGCTTTAGTCACCATGGTTGCCGTGCGTACATTTACGCCCAACTTCACCAGCTCCTGATGAGCAGCAGAAGAAATACGTGGAGGTAACGCTGGTAAAATACGCTCACCTGCTTCAATCAGATTGACGTTCAACTTGCTAGAGTCAAGATCGCCAAAGCCGTAAGTGCGCAGCTCTTTAACAGCATTATGTAACTCAGCTGATAGTTCAACGCCAGTTGCACCAGCACCAACAATCGCGATATCCACCGTACCGTTACCGTTTTTCGCGTGCAGTTTTAGGAACTCATTGTTCATTTCTGTGCGGAAACGGTGCGCTTGTTCTGGACTGTCTAGGAAAATACAATTCTCACGAACGCCAGGAGTGTTGAAGTCGTTTGATGTTGAACCAATCGCCATGACCAGAATGTCGTATTCTAGCTCGCGGCTTGGCATCAGAAGCTCACCATGCTCATCTTTAAGCTCACTTAAGATGATCACTTTACGTTCGCGGTCGATGTCTTGAAGGCTACCCATTTGGAAGTCGAAGCTGTGGTTTTTTGCATGAGCTCGATAACTCAGAGCATCCACCCCTTCGTCCAAAGAGCCAGTTGCAACTTCATGCAATAATGGCTTCCACAAGTGGCTCGCTTTACGATCTACTAGCGTAATTTGCGCACGGTTCTTGCGACCTAGAGTTCGGCCAAGCTTAGTTGCCAACTCAAGACCACCAGCACCGCCGCCTACAACGATAATGCGTGTCACAATGATTTTCCTCTACAAAAATGAATATATGGGGTTCAGCTCGATGCATGACTCACAAACATTTGTGGCATCCATCCAACCGATGAATTCTTGGTTCTTAGAGGTGTCTCAATTTATTTGGATTAAAAACTGCTGCCTAATTTTATTCTTTATCTATCAATAACTTGTTAGGAATCAGCATATTTGTCTGGTACGCATACGACGCCAGAGATTTTTGGGCAAGTTTATTACTCGCTCTCAATTTTTTTTGATATTTATCAAATTATTTTAGTCTGGTTCATTATATAGAGACGTACTTTGAAGGCAACCAAAATCCGTGTGACGAGTACGGATTGACTACTTTTCGACTACTCTACAACAAGGTATTCGTGCCACATAGGATGGAAGTAAGAAAACGGTAAGGAGAACACAATATTCTAAGCGCTAAACCAAGAAAATGAGGCCTTTAAAGAGAAAGTGACTCGGCATACTCACAATAGGGGGTCGCAGCAAAGCAGCCGATAAAAAATGCCGCTTTACTGTTCACACTCAAACACTCTTAAGTATTTTTAAATGCCTTCATCGCTTGTAAATGTTGAGAGATCTTTTTGAACTTGTGGGACTGCGTTTCGTCCCAAATGATTTGATAGTATTTTTCTAACTCAGCTGCAGTTTTCGCATTGTCATGCACTTCATCATCTTTGGATAAAATCACCAAGCAGTGCGCCTGATTTTTCGCTCGAAACTGATCAACACATTTTGTTGCGATATCTTCGTACTCTTCTGGGCGATCGATTCGACCAGCCATCGTTTTTTCTGGGTGCAAGTTCGGGTTAAACATCACTTGTTTGATACCGCATAGAAAACCAATTCGTTCAGACCAATAACCACCTAAACCAACCCCACAGATTAACGGGTTTGGATCATCCGATTGATCGATAACTTTAGACACCTCTTTTAACAAGTGTTGCATGTCGTGCTTTGGGTGAAGGGTGCTGTAATTAATAAAACGAACGTCGTCGTCGATGAATTGCAGTTGAAGAACTTTTTCGTGGTTACCCGGGCTTGTACTGTCAAAGCCGTGTAAGTAAATAATCATGTGTACCTCTCCCTGTGTGTATCTGGTACTTTTATTAAAACTACCACTATTTCCTTACTGTTAAAGGGGAAAATATCACGAGTTCTCAAAACAGTGATCTTCCATACACAATGAGCCTTTCAACTCATGCGCACTGTTTAAGTATTGCTCATCTCCCCACAATTTATAGGCCAGTAAATACCAAAGCATCGCCATCACTAGGGTTCTTGGCTGCCACGCCTGTACACCACTTAACCAAAGAGACGCATCTTCGATACCTCGAATTTGGCAATACTGTTTCACCGCCTCTTCCACAGGCGCATCCGCGACTTGAATAGTCAAGGTCAAATCAAGCCTAGGGTCAGCAATACCAGCATACTCCCAATCAATGACTTTCACCCCACTCTCTCCCCGAACGAGGTTGTAACACCCCAGGTCAAAGTGACAAAGAGCTAGTGGAACCGGCGCTACACTCGGTTCCGAGCGCCACTTCATGTATAGAGCCTCAAATTCCGTATCCGCATACTGACCATCAAGCTCAAGCCAATAATGATCGATGCGAGAAATATAAGAAAATGGAACCAAAGGGAGCGCGCTGATCGGGTGCTGATGAATGGTAGCCGCAGTGGATAATAAATCTCTTACTGGTAGCCCTACATCCGAAAGTGCTTGCCCTTCGATCCATTCCACCAGTAAACCTTGCTCGTGGATAAATACTGGCTTGGGGCCAATTTCTAACGAAGAGATAGCATTCAGAACTTGATATTCATTGTGGCGAGAAATTGAAAAAGCCTTGCAAACATTACTGGTCGGTCGCCAGATGTATACAAGGCCTTGAGAGGATTCCAACCGCCAACAACGGTTGGTTAGCCCCCCGGTAACGGTTTGAACTTTTACCGGAGGCTCAGTAAAGAAGCCATCGAGAGCATTAAGACTCGGATCTAACTGTTTTGCTTGTTGCCAAGAAAACCATGCCATTGATGACTTCTCCATCAGTATCGATTAAAGACCGAATAAGCTCTTCGATTGCGCTTTACGAATTTCCGTTTCATCCGCCCACTCAATCAAACCTGTTTCTAGGTCCATTAGGCGCATGGTCATCTTGTAGTATACATCTTTATCGCTACCTGCATTTTTGACGATGCTAGATAGGTTACCGTAAAGCATGTATTGCGCACCCACCATTTTACCAAATTGGATCGCTGTGCTTTGGTTAACCAGCTCATCCGTGTTTTGGAAGTTAAGCTGTTCACGCACAGACTCAACACGATCCATATCAACAAAGCGGAACTTACCAGAGTTCAGCATCTTAGTAGAAATAGTGTCGGTAATGGATTCAGTGTCAATGTGTTCACTGGTCTTGTTCTTAATTCGCTCAACAAAAACGATAGGACGTTGATCACGAGTAATTGCTGCTACAGAACCCGACATCATCATGCTATCCACCATTTCAGCCGCGATTTTTTGTAAATCTGTTGAGCCAAAATCGATAGTCGTGGTTTCTGTTGCTTGCGCATCGCCGTAAGAGACTTTGTTAGAACAGCCACCCAAAATGACGGCAAGACCTAAAAGAGCAATAATACTTTTTTTCATGAGAGTTCCTTAGTTTTTCAATACCAGCGCATCGTTAGCGCGGCAGCTTCGGCAAAGCCGTTAAGATTAATTGTCTTGTGCTTCTCTAATTTGAACACGGAATTTGGTGCCATTTGGATTCACAGTAACTTCAGATAACGTGACTTGCTCAAACCCTCGCACAATCATTTTGCGCCATGGGCCAGGCTTGGTATTCACTTCTAAACCATTATTGTCATACCAATAGAAGCGGTAAAGAATGTGCTGGTCACCTTTATAGTTACTGCTTAGTTGCACTACTCCACGTGGACGATCATCAACGTAAGTGGTGGTGATGTTGTCAACTAATAAGCGACTACCCAAAACGTTATCATTAAAAAATACTTTTTGCGTTTGACCATCAATTCGAATACCAGCCGTGTTTTCGGCGCATCCAACTAAACCAATAGCCATTGCTAAACAAATAAGCCATGCTTTCATTACAGTCTCCCTAGCTGTTTATGCCACACGGTTGAGTGTGTTCCCTGACGAGATACCCATACCAATGTAGTCTGCTGTGCAGGCACTTCAAACTGATAGGTTTGATCACCCAAGTTTAAACTTTGTGTTCCCGGTTTCACGACTTTTGATGCCGTTTTCACTTGCGCTGGTAATGTTTGCCAACTTCTCGTATCCGGCTGCTCGGTCAATGTGTTCCATACATTGAAAAGTATGTTACCCACATCATCGCCTTTTTTCGCCGCCTCTTTTCGGATTCGATCTTTTGCCCAAACGCGAAGAGCTTGACGGATCACCATTGTAGTCAGACGTTCATTAAGATCGTTTTGTGCCATCGCATTAACATCAGTCAGCGTGCTAGAAGGCAATACCTGACCATTTAAAACCACATCGCTAAAACGTTGAGCACCCCGATTCGGATAATAAGGAAGCGCCAACGAATAAATGGCCCCATTATCGCGACTGTCGTAAATCGGTAGATCAATACGCCAACCTTTCAAAGCCTCCACTACGCCTTGTTCATCAATAATGATGACTCGACCTTGAGACTGAGCTAACCCAGAAGGTGCTTTACCATACCGTTTCTCTAGCATGCGTAAGTCTTCACGCATGCCTAGTTTCTTAGCGGCGTACAACGTGCTTTCAACAACTTGTTTGTTGTCTGGCATCACAGCGAGTGCTCGTCGGTAATCAACATAAGCACTGTTTAAATCTCGTGACGCTTCATATAACAAGCCAGAAAGATAGAACAAATAGCCGTTTTGTACTGCGCTTAGTTTTTTACCAGCATCAGGGTAGCTCGCCAACACACTGCCTAAATTGGCAGACATGCCTTGCTTTTTCAGGTCTTTTTCTGCTGCTTTTAGTTCTTTTTCACGCGCCTTTCTTGCCGCTTCCTGAACTTGATTGGCTCGACGCACTTCAACAAGCGCCCCTTCCAAATCGTTTTTCTGTAAATAGTTTAGCCCGAGATAAAGGTGCAGAAAGCCAAGTTCATAATCGGCGGGATGATAATCTTGGAGATTGTCGTTCACTGCGAGAGAGCCGACGCTCGTTGCCGTTTCTGACACAGAAATAGTCGCGCGATCTTGCTGAACACGAACGGCACGATCACCATTTTCCAGCGCTTTCAAACTTGTCGGGTAATCTTCAGCAAGAAAAGAAATACGGCCCTTTTCAAAGTTGCCAAGTATCTCGCCACCCACTTCGCTCGATTGAAGTTGTTTCGCTTTCGCATATTCCCCTGCAACAACGGCTTGATAAACTTCTTGATTCTGGTTGCTGTAGTGACTAAACAGATTGCCCGCAGACAAATTCGTGCAGCCAGAGACCATTAAAGCCCAGCTCATCAGCCCTAACAGCTTTACACCTAGTTTCACATTTATCTCCACAAATGTGTCATTCGACAGGAAAAGAAGTGGGTGAACTGCGCCACCCACTTTTTAAAGCTTAGCTCAATACCATTGGACCTAGAGGACGACCGCCTAATAGGTGCATGTGAATATGGTAAACCTCTTGGCCACCGTGCGGGTTACAATTAACGATCAGGCGATAGCCGTCTTCCGCAATGCCTTCCTCTTTCGCCAGTTTTTTAGCAACAGTGAACAAACGCCCCATCATTGCTTCATCTTCAGCTTCAACATCATTCGTTGTTGGGATCAATTTATTCGGAATAATGAGAATATGGCTCGGTGTGCGCGGGTTAATATCGCGAAACGCAGTCACCAACTCATCTTGATAAAGAATATCGGCAGGGATTTCCTTACGAATAATTTTACTAAAGATCGTTTCTTCCGCCATGAGAACTCCATTTTATAAAGGTAATTAGACCCCAATTAGTATGCGCCAACCAAAAGCGGAGCTCAATAAAAACAGTGTTCACTTAACATTATTAATCAAACGCTAATTAACGAAGCTTTTTTTGTCGTGTGCGTCATAAAATGCGCGTCACAAACTCAATACAATCCAATGAATTTTGTTACTTTTTTAAGACAATTATTATTTTTATACCCAAGTAAGCTCAAAATTCTTGGGTAGCTTGTCTATTTTGGGGAGAGGAAGCTCACTTATGCGAGGTTCAGTTATTAAAAGGATGTATGCGGGCTTTGCTCTGATCATCATCCTATTTGCCGTCACAATTGCCATTATGATGGGAGGAATGAGTGATATTCACGGGAAGTTTGGCACCGTGTCTAAATCATCCCTACCTCTGGTATCGTTATCTAACCAAACCAGTGTTGAACTGCTTTCTGCCGACAAATCGTTTAAAGATTTTCTGACGACAGAGAATAAACAACGCATGGATGAAATGCGTCAGGAATTTGCTAGATCTCAACAACGTTTCGAATCCACTTTGGCTCAACTGGAAACTGCAAGCCAAATCTACCCCTCTCTTGCCGAACCGTTTTCACAATTAAAAACGTTAGAGCAGAGCTATTTTACTGAAGCTCTTGAAGCCATGGACAACTACGAAGCAATGTTCGCTGCGCAAGAAAAAGTGCAAAAATCGTCACGTCGCTTCCAAAAGCTGAATACGGAGTTGTCGGTCGGCCTTAAAGAATATGTGGCAGATCAAACCAGCATTTCTGTCAAAGTCATGGCGAAGAGTTACTTCATTAAGCTAAAAGATGCCGAAGTTATAACCTCTGATGCCCTCGCCAGCTCTGATCCTGAGTTTGTTACGCAAGCCGTGACCAAAAACCGCAAAGCAGTGACTCATTTGAACTATGCTTTCCGTGGTTTAGTTACTCAATTACCTGAACTAAAAACAGCATTTGGTGAGTCGGTAGAACAATTCACACACGACGTGGGAATGCGTGGAGGGGTCTTAGACCAGCACAATAATTACCTCAATGCTCGTGCAGCGCTATACAACAACATCGCCAACCTAGCGAATAAAGTTGATTCAACCATGGCGATTCTTGAGCAATTTACGACAACCGCAACGGATAAACTTAATGAATCGTTAGCAGACGCTGGTGACATTTATTCTGCGGGTGTGACGAAAGCCATCATCATTGGCGTTGTTGTCGTGCTACTTGCCACAGCGATTGGCTACCACATCGCGCATAGCGTTCGCGAACCATTGACTCGTATTCTAAAAGTGCTTGAAAGCCTGACTGAAGGTGACATGACACAACGTATCGATATTCGCTATAACAACGAGTTCAGCCGAGTGAGTGGACACATTAACTCACTCGCCGACAGCCTTCACGAGATCTTAGTGAAACTCAACGAAGCGTCAGAGAACCTATCTTCGACCGCAGCAACAAACGAAAGCACGTCTTCGCAAGCGCAAAGCAAATTAAGCTCACAACGCGAGCAAACAGCAAACGTTGCGACCGCAATGACGGAAATGTCTCACTCAGTGCAAGAAGTCGCTCAAAGTGCACAAGGTTCACTAGAAATGGTGCAGCGTGTCGAATCTGCCTCTGAAGAAGGCAGAAATGTCATGAGCAGCAATATCTCGACCATAAATCAACTGGAAACGCGTTTGAACGAATCCGTTTCCGCTGTCTCTGAACTTCAAAAAATGAGTGGTCAAATTGGTTCTATCCTCGATGTGATTCGCAACATTGCTGAACAAACTAACCTACTGGCATTGAATGCAGCAATTGAAGCGGCTCGCGCTGGCGAGCAAGGTCGCGGCTTTGCGGTAGTGGCCGATGAGGTACGTGTGCTTGCATCCAGAACCACTCAGTCCACCACTGAAATTGAATCGATGATCAGTAATCTGCAATCCAGCTCTCAGTCAGCAAATCAAGTAATACAAAGCTGTATGAGCGATATGGAGATGTCTGTTGAGCAAGCATCAAAAGCGAACAGCTCAATGGAAGAGATTCAAGCGCTAATCATCGAAATCAGCCAAATGAGTACGCATATTTCGCAAGCGGCAGCAGAGCAAAGTGAAACCTCAGCAGACATTGCACGCAGTATTGAAGATATCAATAGTATCGCCGATGAAAGCTTCCAAGCTATGTCGAGCATCGCACAGACCAGTGAATCCCTGACTCACTTGGCTCATCAACAGAATGAATTGGTTCACCGCTTTAAGTTATAAATAATTTATAAATTTGAGCATTAATCAGTGCAATCAACTGTATAAGGGCGACTTTTTGTTAAGTCGCCCTTGTTTTTTATCAGCCATGTCTACATATGATTAATATGGCCAGCTCATCCCCTTGCACATCTCTTTTTGCACATCTCTTTTCGAGCGGCCTCATAAAAAGGAAAATCTATGGCTGTTCATGTTGGTATTATCGACCAAGACCCAGTGAGATTGGTCACTCCTCTATTAGATAATCGTACGCTAAGCACACATATCGTCTTCATCGGAGACAAGAGCCAGTTAGATATATTTGACCGACTGAGTGCCGTTTTAGAGCAACGAGACATTACTTCCGAATTTTTTGAAATCCCATCCGCCGTCAATACTTCGCTGATCAAACAAGCGATTCAAAAACTGGCAAAAGATCTCCATGAACTCGGCGAAGATGTGAAATTGAACGCCAGTTGCGGTCTTCGTCATCGCTTATTGTCTGTGTACGAGGTTTTCCGTACCTATCGCTGGCCAATTTTTGTGGTTGAGCCAAGTAGCGATAAGCTTTGCTGGTTATACCCAGATGGCAAAGAAGATACTCAAGTCGAAGACCACATTACGATTGCTGACTACCTTACCATCTTCGGCGCACGCGGCGAGTTCCACCACGTTGATTTACCTCCTCTTCTTGATAAAAAACTGTATGAACTTGGTGAACGCTGGGCCTCAAATGCGCTTGAGCTTGGTCCAGGCTTAGCAACTCTTAACTACCTTGCAACCACATGCCGCAAAGAGCAAAAACTTGATGTGGAGCTTTCTGAAAAGCAACAAGGCTACCGTGAGCTCAACATGCTGCTTTCGGACCTAGTGGAAGCGCAAATCGCCACTTATGAGAATGGCGTTCTAACGTTTGCAGATGAAGATGCACGCCGCTTTTCAAACGGTGAATGGTTAGAGACTCTGGTACACAGCACGGTCAAGCAAATTCAAGATACGATGCCGACGATTCAAGATCGCTCTTTGAATGTTCAGGTTTATCGCAAACTTGGTGAAAGTGAAGTACGCAATGAGTTGGATGTTGCAACAGTGGTAAACAACAAGCTCCACATCATTGAGTGTAAAACCAAAGGTATGCGAGATGACGGCGATGACACCTTGTACAAGCTAGAATCCCTCAGAGATCTGCTAGGTGGTTTACAAGCACGTGCAATGCTGGTGAGCTTCCGACCGCTTCGTCACAATGACATTACTCGTGCGGAAGATTTGGGGCTAGCTCTGATTGGCCCTGATGAGCTTAAAGACTTAAGAACACACCTAACGGCTTGGTTTAAAGACGCAGGTGGCTCGGACGAGATCTAGTATCAGTGATAAAAGCTAGAATTCAAAATGATCAAAAGCAGCGTTACAGGCTGCTTTTTTCATACCTAATTTTTAAGTGTGGTTTAGATAGATAGAAAAAAACCAGAGGCGTGCCTCTGGTTTTTCCGTTTGTTTAAAATGCCAATTATCGCGGCTTACAGCATTTTACGCGCTGCTTCTACTACCACCTTAATTGAACGAGCTTCCGTCTCTTTCAGAGTTGAATGATCTGGAATCTCTTTTTGTGTACGGTTGATGATTACACCCGCTACACAACCTGCTTTTAGACCAGAGCTCGCACACATTGTCAGCAATGTTGCAGACTCCATCTCAAAGTTAAGTACGCCCATGTCTTGCCATTCTTGCATAGAACCTTGGAAACGCTTAACAACGCGACCAGAGAACGTGTCGTAGCGCTCTTGACCTGGGTAGAACGTATCACTTGAAGCCGTCACACCCATGTGAACCGCAGCGCCAGACTCTTCTACTGCCGCTTTCATTGCAGTTGCTACTTCAAAGTCAGCAACTGCTGGGAATTCCATTGGCGCAAAGTGCAGGCTCGCACCGTCAAGGCGAACTGACCCCGTCGTTACGATCATGTCACCTACGTTTACATGCGGTTGAATTGCGCCAGTTGTACCAACACGTAGGAAAGTACGAACACCAAGTTGCGCGAGTTCCTCAACTGCGATAGAGGTAGAAGGGCCACCAATACCTGTAGAACAAACCACAACAGGTTTACCGTCTAATTCGGCACGGTATAGCGTGTATTCACGGTGACTTGCTAGAAATACTGGGTTTTCCATTTGTTCTGCGATTTTTTGAACGCGCGCTGGATCACCAGGAATGATGGCTAGAGTCGCACCATTAAGATCAGCTTCAGTAACACCTAAATGAAATACAGCTTGAGACATAAGTCGCTCCTTATTGTGGCTTATTTTATGAACAATAAGCTCATTAATCAGTTATTGGGTACAAATGCACTGTAGCGAACCTTTCACCAACATAGAGTGATCACAATCACAATGAGAAAATGTAATGAAACTATAATTTCACCCAAAACAAGCAATGATCACACTTTTGGGGAGTTTGGCTCATTTTGTTGCATAGCGATGCGTGATTTCAAAAACAAACTAAAACATATTATTAGATTTCGTCGATACGGTTAAAAAAGCCCGAGACACGAATGCCTCGGGCTTTTTATTAGCTAGTTAGGTAGATCACTTGGCCTGCTTGGACTCAAAACGGAGCAATCTCAACGCATTTAACGTAACCAGTGCAGTTGCGCCGCTGTCGGCTAATACTGCCACCCATAGACCCGTAATGCCCAATAAACTTGTCACCAAGAAAACGCCTTTCAAACCAAGCGCTAACGCAACATTCTGACGAATATTGCTTAACGTCGCACGCGATAGTTCTATCATGACAGGTAACTCAATCAGACGATTGTGCGTTATTGCCGCGTCGGCCGTTTCCAGCGCAACATCCGTACCGCCTCCCATCGCAATACCGATACTCGAAGCTTTCATCGCTGGCGCATCATTAATACCATCTCCCACCATTGCAACGGTGTGTTGCTGTGATAGTTTCTCGACGTAATGCACTTTATCTGCTGGTAATAAGCTTGCTTTATAATCCAAGCCTATTCTGGTCGCCATTGCTTCAGCACTTCTCGGGTTGTCACCGGTTAGCATCACCGACGTTATCCCAAGCTCCTTCAACGTAGCGATAGCTTCTTGGGCATCTGGGCGCAATGTATCTTGCCATACAATCACACCAATGACCTCGTAATCGTAACGCACAATAACAACCGTTTTACCTTGTTGTTCCAACGTCACCACTCGCTCTTCGGTTTCTTGAGAAAGTGGGAAATCGGCCTTAGAAGGCGTGACTACTTGGACTATTTTCCCATCGACGTAACCAGTGACACCAGAGCCCACTTGCGCGGTTTTATCTAGCGCTTCAGGAATAGGAAGCCCCTGCTGTTGCACTTTATTAACTAAAGAAACCGCTAGAGGATGGCTTGAGCCAACTTCGATTGAGGCTGTCAGGCTAAGTAACTTGTCTTCATCTACACCAAAAGCAAAGACGTCGGTCACCTGCGGCTTACCTTGCGTTAATGTACCGGTTTTATCAAATGCGACGGACTCAACCTTACCAAGCAACTCAAGCGCCGCACCACCTTTGATTAATGCCCCCCGCTTCGCCGCAGCCGCCAAGCCAGAAGTAATCGCTGCAGGCGTTGAAATAACCAACGCACAAGGACAGGCGATCAGTAACAGGGCAAGTCCTCGATAAATCCACGTTTCCCATGGTTGAGCAAACAACAGTGGTGGCGTGACGATAACCATCAGGGACACCAACATCATCAGCGGCGTATACCAACGGCTGAATTTATCCAGAAAACGTTCTAATGGTGCCTTACGAGATTCTGCTTCTTCAATCAAATGGAGAATTCGGTCAATCGCATTCTCGCCTTGACGAGAGGTCACCTGTAAACGAACGACTTTATCGACAACTACAGCCCCGGCCATCACTTTGCCACCCGTTTGGTGCTCAACGGGAACGGATTCCCCCGTTAACGCGCTTTCGTCAAAACTTGCAAGCGCGTCTTGTAACACACCGTCCGCAGGTAAACGACCACCGGGTGCAACTTCTATAATATCCCCAGGCTTAAGCTGAGCTGCAGGCACCTCTTTACGCTCACCATCAATAATTAAAATTGAATTTTCTGGGACTAAGTCCATTAGCGCTTGGACACCACTTCGAGCTCGGGATGATGCATATGCTTCTAACTTTTCACCAATAAGGAAAAGCAATAACACCATTGCCGCTTCAGCGGTTTCACCTAAATATAAAGCGCCGAGCGCTGCCACACTCATTAACGTTTCAATCGCAAAAGGCGTACCGCTACGCGCCAACTTGAACGCTTTGAGCGCAATTGGGTATAAACCCAGTAAGCAGGTCAACGTGAATAACCAAGCGCTTATTTGAGGGTCGATCTTAGAAATTATTGCCGCGACAGCCATCGCACTAGCAATAGAGAGAATTTGAATGTTGTCTTTTACTACCCCACGCCAGCCTTTCGTTGCGGTATTTGGTTTTGGAGCATCGAGTGAAGAAAGCGGAAAACCTGTTTGTTGGGCTGTATGCTCTATCGTAGAGGTCAGCTCGCGATCGTCAAAATCGACAACCAGTTTTTCTGTTGCAAATAAGACTTTTGCTTGGTTAACACCTTCCAAAGACGTAATAGCCTTCTCAAGCTTTTGCGCACATGAAGGGCAATCCATACCTGACACAAGCCACGAGTTTCGAATTGAGGAATCACTCTCCCTTGAGGGCTCTTCTTCCTCACCAGGGTCGGCGCTACAACTCCCTCCGCTGCAACATGAACTTTCGGACACTTCTACGCCAGCTTGAGAAATGTTGAGTGAAGATTTCACTGGTGCGCAGCACGACTCGCTCGCGCCAAGCGGCACCGCCGTTTTGATTTTGCTAGATTGGCAACCTTGATGTTTCGTACACATAATTTATTTTCCTTATTGGTGTAGGCTCTTTGCCTATGACTAAGGATAAACCTTAGAGCTAGCTCCAAGGTCAAGGTGATTTTTTTAAAAACTCATCGATTGAAAATAAAAAAAGACGCCGAAGCGTCTTTCCAAATGACTTATTTAAAATCAAGCACCTATGATATTTGATCAAAAAGGTTAAACTGGATGCTTAAAACACTCATTTAAAGTCATCCCGATGGCGCGCAGCACATCTCGCCTAGTGATAACGCCAACCAATTTACCTTTGCCGTCAACCACTGGATACATTTTTGGCTTACCAATCTTCATCATGTCAGCCAACTCAATCACTGACATGTCTGGAGAAACAGATAAAACATCGTCATGCATACACTCTTGAACGGTATGCGTATCTTGGCAGTGATAACTCGCTTTCACCAATTTATCTAACAAGTCTTGCTCTGATAAGAATCCAACTACCTTTTCATTCTCATCAATGACGGGTCCACCTAATGTGACGCTTTGCATGACTTTATTCAAAGCAGCCGAAAGTGACATATCTTTAGTGAAGGTCACCGCTTGCAACGTCATGTAATCTTTTACTTTTAATGAATGCATTCTTATCTCCTTAAGGGCATTTTATTGCGGCCTTTAGATAAGTGTCGCCTAATTTCCTGAATTTACTAAATGGAAATGAGTAATTTTATTTATAGGTGCAGCCTATTGATCTGAATCAAAATTAAATCATCATCGGCATTCACTGTTGTTTAATTGAGTACAACTTGCAAATAGGCTGATTTTTAACAGGTGGTAAATACAACAAAGCCAGTCAAATTGACTGGCTTCATTATTGGCGCATAGTTACATTAACAATGATGTCGACGCATATTGTCTAAAATAATACCGGTTGCCATTGCGACATTCAGCGACTCAGCACCACCAAATGCCGGAATCGTGATCTTATTTGTCACGAGCTTCGCAGCTTCTTCACGTACGCCGTGGGACTCGCTGCCCATCAACAAAATACCTTCAGCAGCGAATTCCGTTTTATGAACGCTCTCCCCTTCCAGAAACGCGCCATAAACTGGCAAATTGGCTTCTTCTAAGTAACTTGGCAAATCAACCAGACTCACTTGTACGCGGCCAAAACTGCCCATGGTCGCGCTGATCGTCTTAGGGTTATACGGATCAGCACAATCTGTACTCGCAATAATGTGCTTGATGCCATACCAGTCTGCGACACGAATAATCGTTCCTAGATTACCTGGGTCAGATACACCATCTAGCGCAATCATCAAGCCTTTTGCTTGAGGCACTTTTACACTCGGGATTTCAACCACTGCAATGGCCGCGTTATTGCTCACGAGAGTGCTCGCTTTGGTCAGGTCGTCAAGCGATGCTTCAATGCAATCAAAACCACTTAGCGCACTAGCGTTTTGTTCGAGAAATGCCTCGGTTGCGAAGACATGCTTCACCTTTAATGAACTGCTTGCCAGCTCTAAAACGTTCTTTTCACCCTGAACTAGGAATAAGCCATGCGCTTTACGCTGTTTCTTTTGACCTAAAGCACGAAGCAGTTTTAATTGGTTTTTTGAAATCATTAAAGTATCCCAGGTGAAAATGGTTATTCGGCGAATGTACTCGAAACAATCTTCACGACAGTTCGGTATCAAGCGCGTGAGATTATAAATTATACCTAAATAACCTCAAGAAACTTGATTCATCAGAAGACTTTGAAGAGCAAACGCAGTAAAAGAGGGTTCAAAAACGAAAAAAGCCCTGCGATATACGCAGGGCTTTTAAAGGGTGGGACCCCAGCCACATCCCGGCACACAAGTCACCCGCTGCGGCTGCTTCCTTCCGGACCTGACCGAGTTCACGAGCTATTGTTGCGAGAGGACCAGAGCCCCATAATTCTTTTCGAGAGGACTTGCCTCAATCGATGGGGCGATTATTCAGTATCAGCCCTCATAATGCAAGAGCAAAAGCCTTGAATTTCGTCATTTCATTACCGTTTGGACAAAACTCGATCAATTCATTCCTCTATGATTGAGCCACGTAACGATGAGAAGAAGAAGAATAGGGGCGTGTTGACTGCTTACTTGAATACATATCTTCATCAGCTAAATGCATGGCTTGCTCTAAGCTCATGTGCTGTTCTCTTTTTGCAGAGACACCGATAGAGATACCCACAGACTCTAACTCACTACACAGTTTGCCTTTTACATCAATTCTGCTGAGCTCTTTCATTGCCCTATTTAATTCTGCTTGAGTCGGGTAGCCCAACAAGATGAACTCATCTCCCCCTATCCGGTAACTTTTCCCTGACCATACATAATGAATTTTTAGCGCCAATAATTGCAACACCTCATCACCAGCACGGTGACCGTACGTATCATTGATTCGTTTGAAGTGGTTAATATCCAAGTAAAGTATGGATAGATCTTTGTTTACGCCTTTTCGATGTTTTACTTGCAACGCGCGGCGATTTCTTAACCCCGTTAAATTGTCGGTATTCGATTGACGGTAAAGATAAAGCGAAACGCAAATCGCAAACAACAATACAAAGACAAACACAGCCTGTGTTTGCGTCGCCAGCCGAACCTCATATTCAAGCGCGGTACGCCAATCTGGGCGCAGGTCGTACTGGGCAATGATCTTATCAACTTCCAACATCGCTATCGCTCGACTGAAAAAAGGAGCAAGCATGGCACCTTTCTCGTTCGCCACCAATCCAACAGAAAGTTGTGACTGGTAAAACTCGCCAATCGCCGTGTCCTGCTCTATCGGAACCAACTCGCTCAGACGTAAAAAGTGGTTGAGCATCGCGGTATCCATCGGAATGTAATCGACCTCTTCATTCAATAAACCCTGAATGAGTTCTTGTTGGGTACGATAACGTTTCAGCTCTTTTAGCGGTAAAAGTTGTGTCATCATTTGGTCGAAAAAGTCGTCCTCAACCACACCAATCCGCTCAGAGATCAACTGTGACACATGAGAGTAAGTGTTCGGCTTGTAACCTAAACGCTTGACCATAACGGATGCTGGTGAGTAATGGGGCTTGGGAAAGTAACTAAATTCATGTCGCTCGCGACTGACCGTTAACGGCGCTAAAATTTCAAAGCTCCCCTGCATAAACTCGTGATACATGGAGCCCCAACTTTCATTTGGCTCACTAATGATCACGCAGTTTAATGCCAAGATCTCACAGCTTCTCAGGACGACATCTGCCGTCATCCCTTCGATACTGCCGTCTTCGTTGTAAACAACATATGGAAAGATAGATTCGAGCTTGATCCGTATAGGCTCACTAAAATCGAGAGGTAATAAGCGAATAGATTCTCGCAATGCCGCTCGCCTGAGTTCAAATTGATACTGGGAGATCTCTTCACGAAGTTGCTTTTGCACTCCTTCCCCATGAATAAACGTAGCGAACGTATCCAACTCTTCGAGATGATGATCTTTTTTACTGATGATCGATACTGGCTTTATCGAAATCTGATCATTTAACATCTTAGCGTCAAAGCCCTCCAGCAGCATCGGCTTAAGCTGATTGATGGCATCGACTACGCCTTCAACAACGCCTGATCTCAGTAACGTTACCGCTTGCTCATGACCTTGATAAGAGACCTGTTTTAGCTCCGGGTAGTATTGTTTAAGTAATTCAGCGTAAACCGTATCTTTAGGGACGCCAACTCGTGAAATGTCACTCAACGTCGAGTCTTTTAATCCAAAAAGGTAGGTATATTCGATATTAGTTGGACGGGAGTAACTAAAGCGTTGAGCACGCTCTTCTGTGTAAGTGATATTCGCAGCAAAGTCCGCTTCCCCATTCGCGACGGAATTTAGAATGGCATCAAAGCTGGAATAGTTCACATATTGAACGGTAAAGCCGAACTCTTTCGATGCAGCATTAAAAAGAACACGGGTGACGACATCATCCGCTTCTGTCGCAACTTTATAATGAGCAATTAAAGGTGATTCAGCTTTTACATTCAAACTCAGTAGGCAACAAGTAAAAAGCAACAGTGTTCGAGCAAAGGTAGTCATGACAAACTTATCTTAAATCAACCACTTATATTGTGGTTATTATTATTGGAAGTTTAGTAAATATGAAATGAAGAACATATACTAATCTTCATTTTGTTCCACAACCAATTCGATAGTCTGCCGCACGTGTCACTTTTTACCTGACGAAATACTCATAATTCTGCCTGTTCATCGCTGCTACGTAAGATATAGTCCGTCATCCAAGCCGTTCCTAACAAACAGATCCAAACAACAAAAACAGGGTTTGGTACATCTGTAGTCGGACTTACCACTAAGGCAGCAAAGCCAACAGTCGGTAATGTCCAGCACAATAGTTTACTCCAACGAATGGAGTGTTTAAGCTTCGCGAGGGTTTCCATTGAAGCCAGCATTCCTGTCACGCTCAATGCCACAAGAACGGCATATGGCAAGCCAGCAATCCATAATGGGAACAACAACAGCATCGGCCACCAGCTGTGCTTATTGGATGGGGTCCAATGTACAGCAGACCACCACATCGCCATGACCGCGACAGTTTGAACCACTGTAACCCAAGCGGATCCATCTAGCTTCCCACCTTGTTGCGTGACCATAATACCGACTTGTAGAGTAAGTACGATTAGGCCTGCGGTGAGCAGGACGCCCAACGAACTTCTACGAGAGAACACTACCATTAAAAGTGGGAAAAGGATCAAAATACCAATCGATAGCGCAATTGGCTGCATTGAGAGCGTAGCGCCAAAAGCCATCATTGCGCCCAGCAACACCAAGCCTGCAAACCCACCTTGTGGCAAGATCCACAACGCCGGGATCATGAGTGCAAGAACGGGAATATCTCCCTCGCTCAAACTCATCGCTCGAACGCACACCACTGCGAGCAAAGTCGTAATGAAAAATTGAAGTGTCGATAAAATCATAGCGCCTCCTGGCTTCCCCACCTACTTGGTAACTCAACGGCAAAAACTGGGATTAAAAGTCGTTGAGAGGGTCTAGATTCAAGCTTAGCTTGTGTTTGTTTTATGCTTTTTAACGCTCATTAACATACGGCACGGCTGAAGAGAAAATGTGATCAACAAAAGTCAATCGCGGGCAATATAAACGTTAAGAACCGTTAGCAATATACAAGTCCGATGGTTTACCATTCCTTAGTAATCCACAATAGACACTTTTGAGTATGGACCAATTTTTAGCGCAAATCTTTGCTGTAATTCACCAAATTCCAAAAGGAAAAGTCTCCACCTACGGGGAAATCGCAAAAATGGCAGGTTACCCGGGCTACGCAAGACATGTTGGTAAAGCGCTTGGTAATTTGCCAGAGGACAGCAAACTCCCGTGGTTTAGAGTGATAAATAGTCAAGGAAAAATATCCTTAAAGGGCAGTGATTTAGAACGACAAACAAAGAAATTAGAAGCCGAAGGAATTGAAGTGTCTGAGATTGGAAAAATTTCGCTAAGAAAATACAAATGGCAGCCTTAGGCTGCCATTTTTTGTTCGCTGAGTTTGATATTAACGCGTGCCAACTAGACGAATATCCAACTGGTGAGTTTGTGCTTCATCTGTGATTACACCGTTATGTGTATCGCTGATAAAACGCAATTTACCATCCACTTCAATACGCGCACGGACGCTATAACGATGGTTTGGTTTGATTTCATTGTTATCGTAGTTCAGCTCAAAAGAAAGAGGAACTTGTTTACCTTCCGTTTCGAATGTCTGCTTTGCTAGTACTTTTGCTGGCGCGTCAGCCAAAGACACATCTTCTAACGCGACGGTAACCACTGCGTTTGGCGGCAGAGCAATACGCTCACGGTAAGCCACTGTACCTGTAATCGTCTTCATTGACGCCTCTGCAGATTCCATTTCTGTATTTTGAGAAGTTTGGCAACCCACTAACGCAGCCCCAAAGAGTAAAGAAGTAACAAGCAGTAGTGTTTTTTTCATATCTTCCTCGAAAAGAGTATTAAACCGGAGCAATTATAGGTGTGGAATACAAAACTGTCTGCTTCCTGTCAGTTTATTTGACAATAGTTTGACTGAGTTAGAATTTATCAAACAATTGATTTTGTTTCATAATCGGAACAATACTATTTCTAAGTTACTCAATAGTTCTTAACTATGACACTTCACAAGAGTGAGACTGTTGAGGTAAGTTGGAGTGAAAGACAACGGTGAGGAGACACAATGAGTAAACCATTACGAGAATTGCTCAGCCTACTACAACTCGAAAAATTAGAAGAAGGCTTGTTTCGTGGCCAAAGTGAAAACCTAGGTTTGCCTCAAGTGTATGGTGGCCAAGTGATTGGGCAAGCGCTTTCTGCTGCGCGCTACACCGTTGAAGAAGCACGCGCGGTGCACTCCTTCCATAGCTATTTTTTGTACCCTGGTGATCCAGAAAAGCCCATCATTTATGATGTAGAAAACCTAAGGGATGGCCGCAGCTTCAGCACCAGACGCGTTAAGGCGATTCAAAATGGACGCCCTATTTTCTACCTAACGGCGTCTTACCATGGCGATCAACCTGGTTTTGATCATCAAAAGGAAATGCCAGACATTCCTGGCCCAGAAAACTTCGCCTCTGAGAGTGAGCTTGCTAGCCATATAGCCGAATTCCTACCAGAGCGACTACGCAAAACATTTTGTGGTGAAAAGCCAATTGAAACCCGTCCTGTTACGGTCATCAACCCCCTAAAACCCAAAAAAGCAGAGCCTAAACAGTATCTTTGGATTCGTGCCAATGGTGAAATGCCAGAGAACCTGCTTATACATCAGTACCTGTTGGCCTACGCATCAGATTGGGGATTCCTCGTGACAGCAATGCACCCACATGAAGTGTCATTAATGACGCCAAACTTCCAAGTTGCCACCATTGACCATTCAATCTGGTTCCACCGTCCGTTCAAAATGGATGAATGGCTGTTGTACGCGATAGAAAGCCCAACAGCGAGTAATACTCGTGGGTTAGTGCGTGGCGAAATCTATAACCAACAAGGTCATTTAGTGGCAACCGCAGTGCAAGAAGGTGTAATGCGCTATACCAAGTAACCGCTAAACCTTAAACGACAAAAGGAGTGCTCAGCACTCCTTTTTTGTGGGTATCAAACGATAATTAATTTGGTTGATACTTCATAGTAATGACCGACCATTCGTAAAGTGATTTCGGGTAACCGTATTCGCCTTTCCCGTAAACGACATTTGGGTCAGCATAGAATCCACCTTTATCCGTTGCTAAAAATTCACGCACCCCACGACGGTAAGTAATGATTGGTGCAGCCAACTCATACTCTATGTCTTCCAAATTAGAATCATCAATCACTAAGAACCGAGTCATACGGATAGTGCTACCGCTGGTGCAATACCCTGGATCATCATAACCAATTGCATTAAAAGGCTTAAGGTCATCAGCAAATAGCTCTGATGTACATCCATCGAATCGAGCAACATGCACCCATGCTGCCTTTTCTTGTCTTCGGTCATCGCTACCAACTGGCTTAAACATAAATAGCACAACCTTACCTTTACCGTGTTTTTGCAGCTCGTCATCCGTCGGTTCACGTACCGAACGCGAACCCAAGATACCAAATTCACTCTCTTCTAAATTGGCAAACTGTGGGGCACTAAGCGTGCTCACAATGACGGTTTGTTCGCTATTAAGTTGTGTGTATTTATCTGCAACACCCGACTCTGCCAAATCGACACTAACCGTGACTTTTGTTCTTGGTAACGCTTTGTAATCTCGCGATTCACTCTCAGAGATGTCTAGCGCAATAGAATGGTATTGAGAGTAATTGGTTAGCGTCAACTCTGCATTCGCATTGTCTAACGTGGCAAGATCTTTGCTCACAGTATCGCCAAATGAGTAAGTGCGAGTACCGACCGTTCTACCGAAATCTAAGTCAATTGCCTTGAAAGGCATAAACTCAACGGTTTGAAGTTTCGTGGTAAGACCGGGATGATCCGCTTTATTAATGGTGCCGTTAACCAATACGGTTTTAGTTGTATAGTTACGTGCAGTTAGCGTCACTTCTAATTGGTACTCGCCTGCGTGCAAAATCTTCAAACGCCCCGTTTCAGAAGAGACTAACTCAACCACAGGATCTTTTTGGTTAATAAGACGATAGCTGGCTTTCGCCTCTCCTCCACTCATCACTGGTGAGATAATAGTACCCGCTGAAAAGTCTACCGTTGGATAAGCAATCGATACAGGGTTTGTGCCCTGTTTGATCGTTACAGAGAAACTGCTTTCACCCGGAGTAAATTTATCGTCCCCTGCATCCGATACAACAACTCTTGTGCTGCCAGCATTGAGGATGCGCATCTCGCCCGTTTTGCTGTCTAGGGAAACCACATCCGTTGCTGCATTTTCTGCAAATCGATACGAAACTTCGCCAACCGTACCAGAGATGGTCGGTTTTTGAACATAAGGCTGGTTGGTTTTCCAAGTCTCTTCCACATCGGATTGCACATCAATCCGACTCGGCGCACTAAGAATATTAACGTACACTTTCTGATCTGGACCCGCGGTATAATTCGCGCTCTCCTGTCTGCGAACTGTTAACGTCGCTTTACCCGCTTTGTAAACATAGGCACGTCCATCCGCAGTAACCTCTATAACATCTGTAGCAGTGTTATCAACGAGTTCTACATGATCGTTACTTGTACTTAAACCAAAGTCACGACGAAGATCAAAGCTATAGTCTTTGCTATACACCATTTCATAATCTTGTGTCACCATGGCTTGTCCCGCAGCTTTCTCTACTTTGATGATTACATTAAACTGAATTGGTTGATATAAATCCCCACCATCATCTTCAAACTTAAGACGATATTCACCAGCCGTCTCTACTTCTAACTTGCCATCGGTCATTCTTAAACCGTCCGGTAAACTACCGACTAGGCTTACGTTGCCTTTTTGTCCTGAAAATGCCAAAGGAATTGAGAGGCTAGGCTGATAAATAAGCGACATTTCAATGTCGTTCATCACTGGATGAGGCGCGCGATTAACTTCAACATTGAAGCGAGCTTTACTTGCAGGATAATTACGCATTTCATGCTCGTAGATTTCAACTTCAGCCGTACCTACACCTTTGATCAGCAGTGCTTCACTGCTCATAGATTTAGCGATAACATCTGTGCCGCTAATAATTCGCACTGAATAGTCGCCGCGAGCGTTCGTCACCTTAGGGAAAATTCGGCCACCTTCCTCATAAGTTTCCACAACATCCGCTACGCTGATTGCTTCGCGTTGACCTTGTTTTACATCCACAACAAATTGCGCCGTTTGCTGCTTATCTAAAAAAGCATCGCTGTAAGTTGCTGTCGTTTCAACGGTTAGCTGCCCGACATTATGAACAAGGAGCACACCTGACTCCGGGTTGAGTAACTCGGCAACTTTGTTGTCTGGTTCGCTGCGAATGATTTTGTATGTGATGCTTTGCGTTTGAGCTTTATCTAAACGTGCAGGTTCTAACGTCAGCCCTTTTCTATATTCGTCTTCCAGCAAGGCGAATTGAAGTTGCCCGGATGCTACTCCATGAAGCTTCACCGTTGCGCGAACTTGCTTCGGCAGATAAAGCTCGTTACCTGAGTCAGTAATCAGTACCGACGCCTGACCAATTGAGCCTAATGAATATACCGAACCGTTCTCATCAACCCGAATCAAGTTATGACCACTTTCTACTTCATAACTCAATTCACCTTTTTGGCCACGAACGGTCAGCGCTTTCCCTTCAGATTCGATTGCATTGAAGTTTAGATCACTAACCGAAAGGTCTGTGTTAATACCTCGTTCCACCGTGATAGAAAATCGTGCTTCAGAGGATTCATAAGCAGAACTGCTATCCGTAGCCAGAATTGTTGCCGTTCCTGGACGCAAAATTTGTAGCATTCCAGAGTCATTAACTTTCACAACATTTAGCGGATTAGAGTCAATGACTTGATAAGACACCGAGCCATGTACATTGCTCAATTTTTCCTCTGTAACGGTTCCCACGCCCTCAAACTTCAATACCGTGTCTTCAGCTTTTAACTGTGGACGGCTCTGCTTTGTTATCGTAGTTGGTGTCTTTGTATTGTTCGTTTTCGAGTCACCTCCACCACCACAACCAGCGAGTAACGCCGCGAGAAAAAGCAAATAATATTTTCTGTTCATTTTTAGAAACACTTTGTCACAAATAAGTGCTAGCGATAATAATACGATGTTTTATTAATCACTATATCCATTTTTGAGTACTTTATTACTTAAGTATTTGCTACTGTATTATGCATAAAAATAAATGTTCAGAAGTGGTGACTAAAATACACAAAACAACACAAAGCAAACGTTTAAATTAAACCAATTAATTAATTTAGTAAGAATGAATATTCAACAAAAATAAAACACGAAAAATAAAGAGAAAAAATTGCGTTATTTTTTCATGCGTTTTGCTGTATTACCGCTTGATGGAGGATAAAAAACAAACAGTTAATGCGGAAATAGAAGAGAGAATAAATATCGTTTATATTTATTCCAACCCAGTAAAAAGTAACCTAGTTAGAATAACCCTGCTACCTGTTAACACTTAAAATGCTAACAGGTAGAGTAACCATTAAATAAAATTCGCATAAAGCTATTTAATTGAGAAGTGGTAACTCAGTCGTATATTTAATGGATTCCATAGCAAATGTTGAAGTCACATTAGACAATCCCTTTACACTATTAACTAAGCGCTTATAAAACTCGTCAAAACACTTCATATCTTTGACTAGCACTTTCATCATGTAGTCATACTCGCCGGCCATACGATAAAACTCCATCACCTCGGGGAAATCACTCACTGTTGTGACAAAGTGGTGATACCAATCTTCGGAGTGATCGATGGTTTTTAGCTGAACAAAAGCGATAAAAGACAGGTCGAGTTTTTCTGCACTCAGTAACGCCACGCGCTTTTCGATGTAGCCTTCTTCTTCCAACCTTTTCAAACGCTTCCAACATGGCGTCGTTGTCAGATTTACCTGCTCTGCTAACTCATTTAATGACAAGGTGCTGTCGGTTTGTAACAACGCAAGCAGCTGCTTATCGACCCGATCCAAACTCATCCTATAAAACCCACGAAGTGTAGAAAACTTTTCTATCAAAATAGTCATTACCGGCAACTATAGCAAAGTTTTTCTCTCGTATTATAGGTAAATTATTCCCATCTAATGCTTATCTATCGATTTCCAAGGAGAGACGCCATGTGTACTGACCACAACTGGATCAACAATGCAGTGCGTAAAATTGAAGCAGACTTTCAACGTTCTGCTGATACTCATTTATTTAAACTTGAACTGCCTTCTCTTGATGGTATCGATATCTACCTAAAAGATGAGAGCACGCATCCAACAGGCTCTCTGAAACACCGATTGGCACGCTCGTTGTTTCTTTATGCGATTTGTAACGGATGGATTGGTCCTGAAACCACAGTGATTGAAGCGTCCTCAGGCAGCACTGCCGTTTCAGAAGCGTATTTTGCTCGCTTGCTTGGCTTACCGTTCATTGCTGTTATGCCGAAAACCACCGCACGTAAAAAGATTGAACAAATTGAGTTTTACGGGGGTAAAGCGCATCTTGTAGAGCGCTCAGATCAGATTTATGACGAGTCTCGACGCTTGGCTCAAGAGTTAAATGGTCACTACATGGATCAGTTTACTTATGCTGAACGTGCGACTGACTGGCGCGGCAACAACAACATTGCGAACTCTATCTTTAGCCAAATGGAACTAGAAGATCACCCAATTCCTAATTGGGTAGTAATGAGCCCAGGAACTGGTGGCACGTCTGCAACCATTGGCCGTTTTATTCGTTACCAAAAATACGACACCAAACTTTGTGTCGTAGACCCTGAAAACTCGGTGTTTTACGACGCTTTCCAGTCAGGTAATCACTCATTAAAAGGTGAGGCCGGCAGCAAAATTGAAGGCATCGGTCGACCACGTGTCGAGCCAAGCTTTATTGCAGGTGTTATTGACGAGATGCGCAAAATTCCAGACGCTGCCAGTGTGGCAACTGCACATTGGGTTTCTCAACTGATTGGGCGTAAAGTAGGCGCATCAACGGGGACGAACCTCTACGGTGTGCTTCAACTGGCCTGCGAAATGAAACAACGCGGTGAAACAGGCTCTATCGTGACACTTTTATGTGACTCTGGTGAGCGTTACTTAGATACGTATTACGACTTAGCATGGGTAAAAGAGAACATCGGTGATATTCAACCTTACCTCGCGCAACTTGAAGTCATTCAAGCGAAAGGCTGTGTCGAACCTGCATGTTGCGGTCCAATTACCGCTTAATATGTAAATTCGAATGTAAAAAAACAGCCCGCTGATGTGCGGGCTGTTTTTTTGGAAATGAGTATTACTTTTTCTGACGCGCTTCAAACGCCGCCAATTGTTCTGGCGTTGCCGCTGGCTGATGATTTTGTTTCCATTCATCGTAAGTCATGCCGTAAACACGTTCGCGAGCGTCATCAATATCTAAATCCACACCGAGATTTTCCGCTTCAGCTTTGTACCATTTGCTAAAGCAGTTGCGACAGAAGCCCGCAAGAATCATGAGGTCGATGTTCTGCACGTCTTTATTCGCGTCTAAATGCGCCAATAAACGACGAAATGTCGCCGCGTCTAACTTATCTTGTTCTTCTTGAGTCAGATTTTTATATTTGAATTCAGCCACTTTCCTTTCCTTCTCTCTTATTTGATTGACGTTAGTCACCATACCGAATAGTAAGTTCTCCAGCCTAGGAAGTCTGCTTTAGCGCAACAATTCCCAGTCTAAATGACTACCTTTGCGTAAAAGCTGATATGATAAACGCCATCTATCTTATTGATTAATTTAATATTAACATAAATCATTACAACGGTCTTTTACAAAGGTTATCGTCAAGTTATGAAAAACGCCATTCTATTATTGTCTGCCTTGACCATCAGTGTGCCGACTTTTGCTGCTCAAGAACAAACTCATCAATCTTATTTTTATCTGGGTACTGGTAACGTCGGTTTTGATACACCCTATTTTGGCTCAGACAGAGACAATGAGTGGTCCACACCACATATCACTGTTGGTTGGGGCTATCATGTCAATCAATACCTTGCGTTTGAAGGTGTGCTTCGCTATTCCCAAAACGAACTTAAGAACGACACACTGAAAACAGATTTGGATTTGCACTATTACCAAGCGGGTATGTCAGCAGTATTGACCAGTGATAACCTTGGCGATACGCCACTTTCTTTGTTTGGCCGCGTGACCGCGTTAGGGACTCAGGCAGAAATGTACGTTCCAAACCAACAAAAAGTCACAGATGATTCAGGAGCACTATTCAATATCGGTGCTGGTGTCCATTGGGATATGAGCAAAGACATCTGGTTGCGCGCAGAGTACATCTATAATGTCGCAGATATGGGCTTTGAAGATTTTTACGACAGCTACGAAGGTGTGCAAGTTAGCTTAGGGAAACGCTTCTAACATTAGATAGCACCAAGTTACCAGAATTGAAATACAAACAAGCCGAGGTTTTTACCTCGGCTTGTTTTACAATCTACGGTGTGTCGGAGAACTTTTCTGTTGTCTCTTGATTCACATGGCTACTTGGTTGCCCGGCATCGAGAGAGTGTAAAATGCCATCTTGACGATCTTTTAGTGCATTCGTTAACGTCGGAAGTGCAGTGGTCGCTAACAACGCCATAACACCCGCAACTAAAACCATTTCTACCATGTAACTACCACGTACTTTTTTCAAGAGAACACCTCAAATAATAATAGGTATATGCTGCTTTCCCGGCATGACACCTAACAAGACCCGACATTCAGTCAATACGATGAGCGAGTCCTGTGCCCCTCGAAGAAGTGGCGAAATAATAAACAAAAATAATCATTAGATCTATAAGTAATCACGCTCAATATAAAAAAACACCGAACAACTTTTGTTCGATGTTTTCAATCAAAGCTTTACGTACAGCGGCTAAGGATGAGCAATACGGCCTTTTGTATCGTGGCTGAGTGCTTTGTTCAATTCTGCTTCTACATGACCTGGCGCCTGTGTTTTCGCCGAAATCAATCGGTACATAGCCGGGATGACAAACAAGGTCACCAATGTCGCAAATCCCATCCCGAAAAAGATCACGGTACCCACGGCAATACGGCTCTCATAACCTGCCCCTGTCGATACAATCAACGGGATAGCACCAGCAAGCGTGGTAAATGCTGTCATCAAGATCGGGCGTAGACGTCGCGCAGCTGCATCAATAACCGCTTTTTCGAATTCAACACCGCGGTCTCGCAACTGGTTGGCAAACTCAACAATCAAAATGCCGTTTTTCGTCACCATGCCGATCAACATGATCATGCCAATCTGGCTGTAAATGTTCATGCCTTGCCCCATCACAACCAAGCCAAGGAAGCCACCAAATACGCCCATCGGCACCGTAAACATCACCACTAACGGGTTCACGAAGCTTTCAAACTGAGCCGCTAACACGAGATACGCCACAAGCAATGCCAACGCAAACACGACAGCAACACTCGCTTGGTTCTCTTTAAAGTCTTTTGACTCACCAGAATAACTCACCGAGATGTCACCTGGTAAGTTGTCTATCGCTTGTTGATCAAGGTAATTCAGCGCGTCTCCTAATGTGTAGCCTTCTGACAGATTAGCCGTAATAGTGATGGATTTCTGTTTGTTGTAGTGAGATAGACGAATAGAAGCTGCCACTTCTTCAATTTTAGTGACCGCGTCTAACGTCACTAACTGCCCACTATTAGTTCGCAGATAAATCTGGCTTAAATCCGCTGCATTATTAAAGCTGTTTTCATCACCACGAAGATACACATCATACTCTTCGCCACGCTCAACATAAGTCGTTTCACTTTTACCACCAAGCATGATTTCTAGCGTATCAGAAATGTCTTTGACACTGACCCCTAGTTCTGCGGCACGCTGTCTGTCGACCGTAACCAATAGCTCTGGCGTTTTCTCTGAGTAATCGATCTCAGCGCCTTCCATCATTGGCGATTCTTCTGCTTTGTTTTTCAACATTTCAGCCCAGACGAGAAGTTCATCGTAATCAGAGCCACCTAATACAAACTGAACAGGCTCACTCGAACCACCTTGGAAACCAGGCATGAATGGGAACACTCGAACATCAGGTATGCCAGCCAGTGCACCACGCACTTTGTTAAGCGCTTCCTGAGCTGTTACATCTCGCTCGTTCCAGTCTTCTAGAATCATGATAACAAAGCCGGTTTGATCGCCTGCCTGTCCACCAAACGCTGGCGTTTGGATACTAAACGACTTCAGATACCCTTGCCCGAGTAATGGCATCAATCGGTCTTCAACAATGTCCATATTGGCTGACATACGATTGTATGACGTGGCATCAGCCCCGCGTACAAACGCAAACATCACGCCGCGATCTTCTTGAGGGGTCAACTGAGCTGGCACTTGGTTCATCAAGAAGTAACTGCCGCCCAAGCACGCCAGAATCACCAGCGGTGCAGCCCAACGCATTTTCAATGCGCCTTTCAATAATGAGCGGTAACCACTCTCCAGTTTACTAAATAGGCGATCGACCACTTGATTAAATCGATTTGGTTTTACATTCGCCTTCAAAATCTGACTACCCAATACAGGAGTTAATGTTAGGGCGATCAAAGACGAGAAGATCACAGACATCGCCAACAAGACAGAAAACTCAGTAAATAGCAGACCTACCATGCCATCCATAAAGGAAATCGGCAGGAATACCATCACCAGCACTAGCGTTGTCGCGATAACGGCAAAACCTACTTCCCGCGTGCCTTTATAGGCCGCAAGTAAAGGTGATTCACCACGTTCTATATGGTGGAAGATGTTTTCAACAACCACAATCGCGTCATCCACTACCAATCCGATAGACAGGATCAACGCCATCAAGGTGATTAAATTGATAGAAAAGCCAAAGTAATAAGCGGCAATGAATGAGGAAATCAGCGATACCGGAACCGTAACAGCTGGGATCAAGGTTGCACGAGCTTGACCAATGAAGATGTACAACACCAAAATAACCAAACCGCCCGTAATAAACAGCGTGCTATATACCTCTTCTATCGAACGCTCGATAAACACCGTCGCATCGTAGTCGATAGCAAGCCGCGTTCCTTCCGGCAAGAACTTCTGGATGTTATCAACTTCAGCTCGAACTAATTTTGCTACTTCTAACGGGTTCGCATCAGACTGAGGAACTACCCCCAAACTAACATTGACGACGCCATCGCTTTTAAAGGTCGAGTTTTCGTTTTCTGCACCGATAAAAACATCAGCGACATCTTTCAAATAGATAGGCGTGTTGTCGCTTGCCCTTTTAATCACGAGGTACTGAAAATCTTCCGGCGTGTTATAGCTGCGCGCTGTCCGTACCGACATGACTGTCGAGTCATTACGAACTTCACCACCCGGACTTTCTAAGTTTTCACTTCGCAGTGCCGATGTAATGTCCGAAGCCGTGACTGAGCGCCCCGCCATCAGCTCTGGCTTAAGCTTCACGTACATCACCTTGTACAAACCACCAGAGAGATCAATGGAGCTCACCCCAGAGATCAAGCTAAAGCGATCCATCAGTACACGTTCTGCATAATCCGTCAATTGAGTGCGGTCCATCTCTGCAGAGCTGAGGTTAATATAGAGGGAGGCCTGACCTGAACCGTTATTCTTGTAGACAATTGGATCGTCCGCTTCATCAGGTAGCGAACGTTGAGCGCGAGCCACCGCATCGCGAACATCACTAACACCCGTATTGAGATCGTAGCCTAGCTCAAAAGTGATCGTAATACGCGAACTGCTGTTTCGCGTCGTCGAACTGATCTCATCGATTCCGCTGATGCCTGAAAGCTGATCTTCTAATACAGACGTAATTTGACTCTCGATGATCGTCGCGGAAGCGCCCTCGTAACGCGTACTAATGGAAACGACCGGACTTTCAATGTCCGGCATTTCTCGCACCGCTAGTTTCGTAAAGGATACAAAGCCAAATACACACAGCAGCATACTCAATACCAACGCTGCGACTGGGCGTTTTACAGAAACGTCAGAAAGTAACATTAGTTTGCTTCCTTAGCCGCTTCGTCTTGCGTGCTTTGAACACCTTGATTACCAGTTGCGTTAGCTGTTTTTGACTTTCCTGGTGCGACAATTTCCTTAACTTCAACACCATCTCGCATATTAACGATGCCCTGTACAACAATTTTGTCGCCAACTTCAACGCCTGATTCAATAACGACTTCGTTATCGACACGAGCACCGAGAATGACTTCTTGTCGAGTCGCTTTATTGTTGCCATCGATGACGTATACGTAACGCTTGGTGCCAGAGTATTCTAGTGCTTGAACCGGGATAATTGGCGCTTCAATCGCAGGGAAGGCCAATGATGCATTCATTAACATGCCCGGCTTTAAGAGGTTTTCAGGGTTCTCAAACTCAATACGTACACGCAGGTTCAGCGTTTCTGAGCTAATCCGCGTATCAATGCCTGTGACTTGACCAGTAAACGTCTGTTCACCCCATGCACTGGTTTCGGCAATGACTTCCATACCAATAGAAAGCATCGATAAATAGCGCTCCGGTACTTGTAAATCCAGCTCCATGACGGAAAGGTCATCCAAGGTCAACAGCTCTGTACCCGCGCTAACCATTTTACCGCGACTAAAGTCAATGAAACCAACAGTGCCAGAGAATGGAGCCGTAATATGAAGATCGGCCAAATTTGCTTGAGCGGCGTCCAGCCTTGCTTGTGCGATTTCAACACTTGCTTTTTGTGCGTCGATCTCAGTTTGGGTGATAGCATTTCGCTTAACCAAACGTTGAAACTCTTTTAGCTTACGCTGTTCATCTTTAAGGTACGCCTTTGCCTCAATCAAAGCGGCTTGAGCCTTATCATCATCCAACTTGATTAACAGCTGACCTTGTTGGACATTTTGATTCGCTTTAACAGCGATTTGATTCACTTTGCCGGCGACTTCCGATGCAACAACCACAGACTCCGCCGCTTCTAATTTACCGATAAGCGATAAGGATTGATTGATCTCGTGCGTTTCTACTTGTTCAGTTACGACGGTAACTGCTGAGCCTCGCATAGCTGCGAAAGCTGATGGAGAACTCATTAATATAGAAAGCGTTAAAACAGATAACGATAACGTGGCTTTCATGCTCATGATATTGACTTCTAAACGAATAAACTTATGTCATTAAACTGCTTACATTTTATCAGTAGATACGTGGTTTAACGTCAAGTAGTGTAAATTCAAGTAAAAAGAGCGTTTCTCTTCTGTTCAAAGGACACACAAAACGCTGACTTTCTACCATCTTTGCCCAAAAAGACAGCATTCAACGTAAAAACGCAAGAAAAACGCTTTACAGCCTGAGCGAGTTTGCTATGATTCGCTCCGCACTTGGGAGATGAGTTGGGAAAACATCTTACTAAGTATAAAAATCCTCTGGAGGGGTTCCCGAGTGGCCAAAGGGAGCAGACTGTAAATCTGCCGGCACTGCCTTCGATGGTTCGAATCCGTCCCCCTCCACCATATTCTTTCTTGTGTTTTTCCTTTAAACATAAGAACAACT